>JAJEBQ010000049.1 GCA_022822495.1 Paracoccaceae bacterium
TCCGTTACCTGATGAAGAAGATTATGGGTTGGACTCCCCTCAAAAGCCAAATCAAGTGCAAGTTTCCCCCTTTTGTCTATGATCTGTGGGTCAGCACCCCTTTCCAACAAAAGTTTGGTCATATCATGCCACTCGTTTTCAGCAGAGAGATGTAGTGCTGTTCGGCCCCAATCATCAACACCATTAATATCCAACCCCAAACTCAAAGTCATTTCCAGGGAATCAAGTTCCCCACGTATAGCACTACTATGAAGCGGTGAACCCGTCTGGGCAACAGCGTATGAATGCAAAGAGGGGATGGTGCTGTGATATAGCGCCGCAGGACTATTTAGGACTCGGTCAATAAATCCATAACGAAGAAGAAATTCAAAATCCAACAGTTGGAGGGTATCATTTGGGATCCGATCAACCCAAAACTGTTCCTTGCGTTTTTTTGTGGTGATGGCAGCAATATCATGCCCAAGACTTGCAATGGGACTAATTTCAGCCATAACCCCTCCCACTATTTCTGGTGCCGAAAGAAATGGTCCAAAACGGGTATTGTAATAGTCTATACGGCGTTTTGTTGCCCTAAGCCTGACGGCATGATAAGCAACCTTCGAAAGATCCCCATCATGCTCCAAAAGCTCCTCGCCAAGAGACCGCATCGTATTTTCCACATGCTTGGGCCATCCTTCAGACCACTCATGTGTCCGCTTCGCCCAAGATAACGTCAAGATCGGATTCGTCGTGACATGAAAATAATCCATGAATTTTTCGACAGCTTCAATAACTTCCGATTTACCCAGTGGGGTTAAGGTGCGTTCCGCATTCGTTCCAAATCTGGAAATGCCATTTTGCTGAAGGACCGAAATACTGTTCGACAAACCCGCAAATACAGGCATTATTGGATAACCATTACTCCCCGTATGAAGTTGTTGCAAAACTTGTGTTACTTCGGAACGATCATCAATCGGAATGGACTGGATTTCATCAATCATCATCAGGATTGTGTGGTTCTTTGGAAGAGCAGTATTGCCTTTTTCACTCCCCTTAAACCCCACGCCAAATCCAAAGGCCGAAACGGAAGTGATGGCTTTCACTGCAGCGTTTGCAGAATCCATGACGGATGCAATGGAAATTTTATTGTCCAATTCACTCACGGCTTTATGAATACTCGCATAGAGATGATCGAAGGTGAGTATCGATGGAGTATCAATGATCACTGGTATAATCTTGTGATTGCAGGATGCATCATTCAACTCCGCGATGCAGTTCTGCCTGATTTTACTGAGAAGGGATGTTTTACCTATACCTGGTGCCCCCATGATCACCTGGGTTTCGCCAGCTGCTGGTTTGCTGCTAGAATCTTTGCTGTACTTAAGACCGATGTTTTTACTTTTTACTTCTATCGAAAACTGTATATTTCTTCGCCCTGTAAAAAAGGGGTTGATCTGCCGGTCTTCTGTAGAAATAAATTCCTGGAGTGTTTCGGTATCAAACGAATTGGTCATGGGTTACCTTCCTTATTAAATTTCAGTATACACTAAATGGTCGGTTGGAGTAAAATAAAAACCTCTTACGACAAGTTTGCTGTTGATATCTGTGGCCAGACCGTTTGGCTTGAAACACCATTACAGGGGTTGGTTGTCTTGCAAATTGTTAAGAAAGACGCGCAAAAACGAAGTGTACGAGGTTCGAATTAGAGTTCGACCATTGAGTTGTATCCAGGAAAATTAGAGTTTGCTTCTGGCAAGTGGGTAAGGCGTTCCTGAAAATAAATTACCATGTTGGTTATCTCCTAGAATTCCTCGATTTAAAGGTGAGTTTTTCTTCCCACTCCTTTTCCAAAGGGTTATTTATTGTTAAAGGAGGGAAAAGGGTTAGAAAACCTTTCTTGGGTGATTATATCCTGAAATTCGATAGATAATGGGATTGACACCATAATCCCAGTTACAGATTTATAAGATTAGATTGGAGAACAATATGCGAGTTTATTATGACCGGGACTGTGACGTTAACCTTATCAAGGACAAGAAAGTGGCAATTTTGGGCTACGGTTCACAAGGTCATGCCCACGCACTTAATTTAAGAGACTCTGGGGCAAAAAATATAGTTGTTGCTCTACGAGAGAACTCCTCATCAGCGGCTAAGGCACAATCCGAAGGATTGGAAGTTATGGGGATTGCAGAAGCATCCGCATGGTGTGACCTCATTATGTTCACCATGCCAGACGAGTTGCAGGCTGAAACTTATTATAAATATGTGCATCAAAATATACGTGAGGGGGCTGCCATAGCCTTTGCCCATGGCTTGAACATTCACTTCCAGTTGATTGATCCAAAACCTGGTGTGGATGTAGTCATGATTGCACCTAAGGGCCCAGGTCATACGGTCAGGGGTGAATTCAAAAAAGGGGGGGGAGTGCCTTGTCTAGTTGCTGTGGATAGAGATGCGTCCGGTTCAGCTATGGAAACAGCCTTGTCCTACTGTGCAGCAATTGGTGGTGGACGCTCGGGTATCATTGAAACAGATTTCAAAGAGGAATGTGAAACCGATCTTTTTGGAGAGCAGGCTGTTCTCTGTGGTGGCTTGGTTGAGTTAATCCGACAGGGGTTTGAAACACTCGTAGAAGCTGGCTATGCACCTGAAATGGCCTATTTTGAGTGCTTGCACGAAGTAAAGTTGATTGTTGACCTTATTTATGAAGGAGGAATTGCCAACATGAATTACTCCATTTCGAATACAGCCGAATACGGGGAATATTATTCTGGCCAGAAGGTACTCCCTTATGATGAAACCAAAGCCAGGATGAAGAAAATTCTTGCTGATATACAGACAGGTAGGTTTACAAGTGAATGGATGCGTGAGTGTTCAGTAGGACAACCTTCATTTAAGGCAACGAGACGAGTAAATGATGCTCATCAAATCGAAGAGGTTGGTAAGAAGTTGCGTGCAATGATGCCTTGGATTACTGAAGGTAAACTGGTTGACCAGGAAAAGAATTAGTACATGGTTCTTCAGACGCAAACCGAATCATTTCAAGAAATACAACTACTGCATGTAGACATTTTGCTCCATGTTGCATGCGCATGGTAAATGAGTAACCATTTCATAATGTGCGAATAAACTTTCTTCTACAGAAGAAAGCATTTTACGAAAGATTATTTTCCTGTTTGAGGCTAATCTGCCAAACCTTGGGATATCTGTTTGTGTTTTGCCATCAGAACCTCAAAACGTTTGAACAGATAAAAGCTGTCTTGAGGGCCAGGGCTGGCTTCTGGATGAAATTGAACCGAAAAAACGGGGTGGGATTTGCTTCGCAAGCCACAGTTTGTTCCATCAAAAAGAGAAACATGTGTTTCCATAACATCATTGGGTAGGGAATCTCTATCAACCATAAAACCATGATTCATGGTGGTTATTTCCACCTTGTTGGTTTCGAGTTCCTTGACAGGATGGTTGGCACCGTGATGGCCATGACTCATTTTTGTCGTTTTGCCACCAAGTGCAAAAGCTAATAGTTGATGCCCAAGGCAAATTCCAAAAATTGGAAGATTCATGCTTATGAAGCGTTCAAGCAAAGGAACTATGTAACTCGCAGTTGCTTTGGGATCTCCAGGACCATTGGAAAGAAAGAGACCGTCAGGATTCCATGCCATAATATTTTCGAAAGAACTTTCTGCAGGGAAAACCTTGGAAACGCCTCCAATTGATGAAAGGCACCGCAAGATGTTGTCCTTGGCACCAAAATCCAGAGAAGCAACCCTATACTTGAATTCAGGTGGAGTCGTATAACCTTCCGGCCAATCCCATAAAGTCTGGTTCCACTCTCTAGCGGCTTGTCGGGAAACCACTTTAGCCAAGTCCTTGTTCACCAAACCTGAAAAAGAATTAAGTATTTCTTCTGCCTTCTGCAAATCAGTATCAGGATTTGATGTATGAATGATCGCTACATCAGGAGCACCTGTCTGTCTGACATATCGAGTCAATGCTCTGGTATCCACACCTGTAACACCTACCAAATTTTCTTGTTCCAGCCAGGTGTTAAAATTACCATCACTTCGCCAGCTGGAAGGAAGGGTCGGCGGCCATTTGGTTATGATACCTTCTAAAACTGGTTTTATTGCTTCATTATCCTCTAGATTAGAACCGACATTACCAATATGAGGAAAGGTAAAGCAGACAATTTGATTACAATAGGATGGATCTGTAATTATTTCTTGATAGCCGGTCATGGAAGTGTTGAAGCAAAGTTCTCCAACGCGTATCCCCTTTGCGCCAAAACCCTGTCCTTCAATAACAGTACCATCGGGTAAAAGAATGAGGCCTGTTGCTTCGGCTGATGTTGAATAGGATTTTATGGTCATATCAAGAAAAAGTGATCTGTGGTACTACGAGAAGTTTTAAGCAAAAATTACAAAATATGTTATTCTTACACGAAAATTAACCTCCTTATCTATTTAGTAGTTGGAGCAGGGTTTGGTATGAATCTAAGAAAAAATATTGCAGAGGCCATCCGACAGGCAGAATTGGAAGATTCCAAAGAACATTTGCCTATTCTTCGATTGGTTAATACGGCAATTATTGACCGTGACAATAGGGCGCGTGAAGAAGGAATTATAGAAGGGGTGTCCGACCGAATTGTTTTTGAGGTGTTGGTAAAATTGCTCGAACAAAAAACAAAAAATTGTAAAGCCTATGAAGAACATGGGGATAATGACCTGGCTAACAAGGAAAGGGTTGAGATCAGGTTATTGGAAGATATCCTTCCAACGAAATTAACCATAAGAGAAACAATTGAAGCCGTTGATTGGACAATCAAGCAACTTAAGGCAACAGGTGTCCGCGACAAAGGTCGTGTCATGGCAACGTTAAAAGAAAACTACAATTGGGGACAAATGGACTTCAAACTAGCCCATACTCGCGTCGTCGAAAAACTCTGCTAGAATTATGTGCCCCATTTCAGAAGGAAAAGGAGTATTGCTTGGTTTAATGTCCCTTCGGAGACCTATCCCACATTTCTCTCGTCGGCAAGACCTCGAAAGTATGTGAAGGCGGAGGGTTCGGTAGGGTCCATTCGAGAGTTTCTGCATGATCACCCCAATAGGCATGTTTTTCAATCTTCTTACCTGCAAACAAGGTATAGAACACAATACCGATGAAAAAGAGGAATGAACCAAAAGCAAGAAATGCACCTAAGGATGAAACCTGATTCCAAAGTGAAAATGCTTCAGGATAATCTATATATCTCCTGGGCATGCCTTGTCTTCCAAGAAAATGTTGTGGAAAAAAAGTCAGATTAGAGCCTATGAACATGGTCCAAAAATGGAGTTTTCCGGCCCATTCAGGGTACTGTCTGCCAGACATTTTACCTATCCAGTAATAGACTCCGGCAAAGATACAGAAGACCGCACCGAGCGACATCACATAGTGAAAGTGCGCTACGACATAGTAGGTATCATGGTAAACTCTGCTGAGGCTTGCTTGACTTAGAATAATACCGGTAACACCACCCAAGGTAAACAGGAATAAGAACCCAAACGCCCATAACATAGGTGTTTTAAACTCTATTGAACCTCCCCACATTGTGGCAATCCAGGAAAATATTTTTATACCAGTTGGAACCGCTATGACCATGGTGGCAAGCATGAAGTAGGATTGTTGTGTTAAACTCATGCCGACTGTGTACATGTGATGGGCCCAAACTATGAAACCCAAGGCTCCGATAGCAACCATGGCATATACCATCGGCAAATAACCAAAAATGGGTCGCTTGGAAAAAGTCGATATTACCTGTGAGATGATACCAAACCCGGGTACGATGATGATATAAACTTCGGGGTGTCCAAAGAACCACAAGAGATGTTGGTAAAGTATGGGGTCCCCACCTCCAGATGCATCAAAAAAGGTTGTCCCGAAATTACGATCGGTCAATAACATGGTAATGGCACCAGCCAGTACAGGAAGGGCCAGAAGAATTAACCACCCGGTAACAAAAATTGACCATGCAAAAAGCGGTACTTTATGGAGATTCATTCCTGGAGCGCGCATATTAAGGAAGGTGGTAATCATATTGACTGCACCCAGGATTGATGATGCGCCTGATACATGGACAGCAAAAATAGCGAGATCTGTCGAGAAACCAGCTTCCTTGGTTGATAGTGGGGCGTAGAGAACCCAGCCAACACCGGTTCCTGATAAACCATTACCACCTGGAACAAATACCGAGGTTATGGCTAAACATGATCCTGCAACGAAGAGCCAATAACTCAAATTATTCAATCTGGGAAAAGCCATGTCGGGTGCCCCGATCATCAAAGGCATAAAATAGTTCCCAAAACCACCAAAGAGTGCAGGAATGACGACAAAGAACATCATTAAAACACCGTGCCCCGTGATCAATACGTTCCATAAGTGTCCATTGGGGGTACAATCTTCTACTGCGCCGGCAATTAACCTTGTGCCTTCAAGGCACATATATTGAACCCCTGGCTCATATAATTCCATTCGCATATAAACGGTAAATAGGACCGCAACGAAGCCAACGATAGCCGCTGTGAAGATATAAAGAATCCCTATGTCCTTGTGATTGGTGGACATAAACCAACGAACGAAAAAACTTACAGCAGGGTTCTTTCCAGGTGCCGGGTGGGCAGTGATATCTGTCATCTATTCCTCTTACGTTAGTCTTTAACCTGGTTTTGATTAAGGCACTCAAGCCTCAGGACTACTTGATAAAACAAAAACTCAAAAAACTACCTGAACGAGTTCAAAATCATTGGATCTCATTGAAAAGAAATTGACCCGAAACAAGAACAGGAAATATGATTAAATTTTAAAAACTCAATATAACCAAATTACAGAAAAATTTCTTCCTAAAAAATCACATGAAAGTTATTTATAAATCTCTCATCAAATTCATCATAGGTCGTTTCAATCCCTAGTTCACTTAAACTGGTGACACCAAATTCACGAATTCCACATGGTACGATACCCTGAAAATGGGTAAGGTCCGGTTTGATGTTGATCGCCACGCCATGAAAACTTACCCATTTTCTGATTCTGATCCCCAAGGCGGCAATTTTTTTCTCTTCCCGCAATGGACCTAGTGAAGTGTTTTCCTTAGGGTCAATCCATATCCCAATCCTCCCACGACGCACACTACCGATGACATCATAATCCTTCAGGGTAATAATTATCCAATCCTGCAACTTGTTGACAAAAGCTCTTATACTTTTTCCTCTAGTGTTAAGATTCAGCATAATATAAATCACCCTTTGACCAGGTCCGTGGTAGGTATATTGACCACCCCTTCCAGTTCTGAAAACCGGGAGATTTAGTTGATTAATCAGATCATGATTTTGTGCAGTGGTTCCGGCTGTATAAATTGGCGGGTGTTCCAGAAGCCAGATTAATTCCTCCTTTTTGCCGGATAGTATATCATCTACTCTTTGCTCCATAAACCCTAGAGCATCTGGATAATTCACTCGTGTTATAGATTTTATTACTTCGACCATAATTTTCTTTGTCTTCAGGTGTTATGGTTGGTTGATAAACAATAAATTTTGAATAATTAGAGATTACAGGATTAAAACTCATACTGGAGTAACTTTCTACCTGTAAAAAAAATTATTCCAGAGTAAAAATTTAATTCCTATTGTGCGGTCGTGGCGGAATTGGTAGACGCGCAGCGTTGAGGTCGCTGTGGGGTGAAACCCGTGGAAGTTCGAGTCTTCTCGGCCGCACCAGTTTCGATTTCAGTTCTTTCGATGATGAGTTTGAAGCCAAAGTGCCGCTTTTTATATTGATGGAGTATTATAATTACAACAAACCTCAGCAAGGAACCTTGATTGTTTATTTGATTGGTTGGTATATAATCCCAGAAATTTGAATTGTTGTTTCCAATAAACATGTAGGTATATGCCAGGTCAAGATAATGGTTTTGTAGTATTTTCCGGTGTACAGAAAAGCTATGACGGAAAGATACTAGTTGTTAAAGATTTAAACCTTTCGATCGCCAAGGGTGAGTTTTTGACTATGCTGGGACCATCTGGTTCTGGGAAAACGACTTGCTTAATGATGTTAGCAGGTTTTGAAACTGCAACCCAAGGTGAAATCCTCCTTGGAGGAAAACCTATCAACAATATACCTCCACACAAGAGGGAAATTGGAATGGTTTTTCAAAATTACGCGCTCTTTCCTCATATGACCGTCGCGGAGAACCTGGCGTTCCCACTTCAGGTTAGATCCATGTCAAAAGTTGAACAGGAGGAAAAAGTAAATCACATTCTTGATATGGTACAAATGAGCAGTTTTGGTAATCGCCGCCCCGGCCAGTTATCTGGTGGTCAGCAACAAAGGATCGCCCTGGCAAGGGCTTTGGTGTTTGAGCCAGAGTTGGTATTAATGGATGAACCCCTGGGGGCGTTGGATAAGCAATTAAGAGAACATATGCAGTTTGAAATCAAGCATCTCCATGAACGATTGGGAATTACGGTCGTATACGTCACACATGATCAAACAGAAGCACTCACTATGTCAGATCGAGTTGCGGTGTTTAATGATGGCATAATTCAACAACTTGATGCACCTGATACGCTCTATGAGGCACCAAACAACAGTTTTGTTGCTCAATTTATCGGTGAAAACAACACATTGGCTGGAACCATAGAGGCATTTGAGGGTGACTTTACCAAAGTTCGGCTTGATAATGATCAGGTCATTTCAGCAAAGGCCGTGAATGTTTCTGAGGTTGGAGAAAAAACCCTGATTTCAATCAGGCCAGAAAGGGCAGAAACAGAAGAGGGAAGATTTCCACCTGGAACTCAATTGATATCAGGTGAAGTTATGGAATTTATTTACATGGGCGATGTTTTCCGAACAAGAATTAAGGTTGGGAATAATGAAAACTTCATTGTCAAATCAAGAAATTCACCCGCTCAGACAAGATTCCAACCAGGTGAAAAAGTGACTTTGGGTTGTTTGAAGGAGGATTGCAGAGCACTGGACTATCATACGGTTGCCCATGAGGATTTGACCTGATTTCTTGCCTCTGAACTTCCTCCTGCCTTTTCGCAGGAAGAATTAAAAAGTAACTTCAATTATTAAAAATAAAATGATAACTTGAAGCGTGTTGTTTTAATTGGACCAAATCAATTACCTGTGATTTGTAACATCCTTAAAACACCTTTGTTTATCTTAGTACCGGAGAAATATTATGAAGTTTGTAAAGATACCTGCCCTAGCGGTAGGTTGTTTATTTGTTGCCCATTCTTCCCAAGCCATAGACCTGACAGTTGTTTCATGGGGAGGGGCATATTCAAAATCCCAGATTAATGCATACCATGACCCTTACATGGAGCTCAATCCGGATGTTAATATCATTCATGATGAAAGTTCCTATGAAGCAGTTGCCAAATTACGGGCAATGCGTGAAGCTGGTAATCTGACATGGGATTTGGTTGATGCTGTGCCAGCTGATGCCATCAGATTGTGTGATGAAGGATTGGCCATGGAGATTGATGTTGACGAGATGTTGGCCCCTGCTCCTGATGGCACACCAGCCTCAGAAGATTTTGGAGCTTCATTGGTTTCAGAATGCTTTATTCCTCAAATCGTTTATTCAACAACCTTAGGTTTTAGAACTGATGTTGGCACTTGGAATGGGAATGAACCTGATGATGTATGCGATGTTTTCGATCTTGAAACGTTCCCTGGAAAAAGAGCATTGGAAAAAAGACCAATCAATAATTTGGAATGGGCTTTGCTTTGTGATGGTGTTGCCAAGGAAGATATCTATGATGTTTTGGAAACTGAAGAGGGACAAAACAGGGCTTTAGCAAAATTGGACACCATCAAGGATGAAACACTTTGGTGGTCAGCTGGTGCTGATACACCGCAGTGGCTTGCAGATGGTGAAGTTGTCTTTGGTTCGACGTATAATGGTCGTTTTTTCTCCTTGATCGAGGAAGCTGGACAGCCGGTTAAAATTCTTTGGGATGCCCAAGTCTTCGAATATGATGGTTGGATTATTCCGACAGGATTATCCGAAGATCGTTTAGCCGTCGTTATGGATCTTGTAAGATTTGCAACGGATACCCAAAGACTTGCAGACCAGGCCAAGTATATTTCATATGGACCTGCAAGGACTTCATCCAACGCGTTGGTAGGTGAACATGCCACTTTAGGTATTGATATGGCTCCACATATGCCGGGCCACCCGGATAACGCCTATAATGTGTTCTTTTTCAATTACGATTGGTGGGCCGATTATCGTGATGACTTGGATGCAAAATTCCAGGCTTGGTTGGCGAACTGAGGTAAAGCCTGATTATGACACCAATTGTTTACTCAATTAGGTAAACATATAATGGTTGATGTAAGCACTTTTGCCGGTGGGACTCCTCTTCATCGAAAAGTGCAACGTTCATTACGACTCCAAAAATTGAGAGCATTGGGGCTCATAGCCCCCTTGCTTATTTTTATAATGATAAGTTTTGTCATACCTATTGGTGACATGCTTTTTCGTTCCGTCGAAAATCAATTGGTTTCTGAGGTACTTCCCAGGACAACCTCATATTTGGAAGCCGAAACCATTGATGATCACTGGGAACCTCCCAATAACTTATTTTGGCATTTATATGTAGATTTGGCCATAGCTTCTGAAGTAAAAACTCATACCAGAGTTGGTTCCAGATTAAATTATGAGAAAACTGGAATTTCTTCCTTGTTCCGTAAATCAGGACGATCCATAAAGCGATTTGGTGCCGACGAATATCAAAAGGCAATAACGAAAGTTTATCCTGAACTGGTTTCTGTTGAATCGTGGGAAAATTTCCTATCAGAAAATAATCAGGGCGAATTACGGATAACCCAAGCGGCATTTGATTTTTGGAAAGAAAGTTTAATTGAAAATGACAAATTCTCAGAGAAAACCAAGCCTTCTGACTTTCTTTTTGTTGTTCTTGCAAATGATATAATCAGTGGCAATACGCCTCTGGCTAAAGAGTTATTGCCAATTGTAACAGACCTGCCGCAAATAAAATTCAAGGAACAATTTCTTGCCATTGATGAAGATTGGGCTGATCCAAGTATCTGGCGTACGATCCAACTTTATTCACCCAATTTTACCAACGGATATTACCTGAACTCTGTCGATTTGAAAAAGGGAGCAGATGGTCCTGAAATTAGACCTGAAAACGAAAGACTGTACCTTTTAATTTTTTCCAGGACATTGTTTATGTCCGTGACCATTACCCTGGTTTGTTTCCTGCTTGGATATCCGATAGCCTATTTTCTGGCTAATCTTCCCTTCAAACAGGCCAACTTGTTTTTGATACTTGTACTTCTACCCTTCTGGACCTCTCTTTTGGTAAGGACATCGGCATGGAAGGTTCTACTCCAGAATGAAGGCGTCGTTAATGACATACTGGTAGCAGTAGGGATAATTTCCAATCTTGAACGGCTTGAATTGATCAACAATCAAACTGGAACAATTATAGCAATGTCACATATCTTGCTCCCCTTTATGATACTGCCATTATTCTCGGTCATGAAAACCATCCATCCCTCCTACGTAAGAGCTGCCAAATCCTTGGGGGCAACTCCATGGACGGCATTCAGGCGAATATATTTTCCTCAATCGATACCCGGCATTGGTGCTGGTTCAATCCTAGTCTTTATCCTCTCAATAGGTTACTATATCACACCTGAGTTGGTTGGGGGGACCACCGGCACATTCATCTCAAACAGAATTGCCTATCATATTTCATCCTCGCTGAATTGGGGCTTGGGAGCAGCTTTGGGATCAATGTTACTCGCGGTGGTATTGGCCCTGTACTGGGTATATGACCGAATGGTTGGTATTGATAATGTAAAGTTGGGATAATGGCAACCTTTCAACCTTATGATACACCTGCCGATAAGGCGTGGTATTACATTTTCCGGATTATATGTGGGTTAATTTTTTTCTTTCTCATTTTCCCCATTATCGTCATCATGCCGCTGAGTTTTAACGCTGGAAACTATTTTACGTTCACACCAGAAATGCTCCGATTGGAAATAGAAGGTTATTCCTTGAAGCATTATCGTGACTTTTTAACCAACCCTGACTGGCAGGTTGCCCTGTTCAATTCTTTTCGAATAGCACCGGTCGCAACGTTACTGTCGGTGGGTTTTGGCACCTTAGCAGCAATTGGCCTTAGTCAAAGTCATGTACCTTTTCGAAGAACCATAATGGCTATCCTTATATCTCCGATGATTGTTCCCCTGATTCTGTCAGCTGCTGGCATGTATTTCTTTTATTCAAGGATTGGGCTGCAGGGAACATATATCGGCGTTGTGCTTGCGCATGCAGCACTAGGGATTCCCTTTGTCATAATAACTGTGACAGCCACATTGACAGGATTTGACCGTAGTTTAACCAGAGCATCAGCCAGTTTAGGAGCAGGGCCGGTTAAAACATTTTTTAAAATTCAAATGCCCCTGATTCTACCTGGCGTTATATCGGGAGGACTTTTTGCTTTTATTACATCCTTTGATGAAGTGGTTGTTGTTCTCTTTGTTGGTTCTGCAAGTTTGAAGACATTACCTTGGGAAATGTTCAATGGCTTGCGCGAACAAATAAGCCCTACTATCTTGGCCATTGCGACAATATTGATTACCCTCTCGGTATTACTGCTTTCCACCATTGAAATTCTTCGGCGAAGGTCTGAACGTCTCAGGGGGATTTCACCGGCCTGATCACGTAGGGAATTTCAGCCATAAAACAGAATTAAATTTCCGTTTCGATACAGCCCGGCAATGACTAAAACTCATCTTCCAGAAAACTTGACTTGCCTCTCATTTACCCTACTTGAAATTAGTCTCCGATTGGACTTGGCGTCGTGTCGTTGTTTAGGGTCACCAAGGTAGTCCGAATTCGTTTCAAATATTCCTTTACATTTTCTGGATGCTTACGGGCTGTACCAGCTGCTAAAACATCTATAATAGAAAAAAATACGAAGCGGGATGCTGTAGGTTTATAGATATCCTGATCCTCTGGTATGTCAATTTCAATGGCAACTTCTGAAGCCTTGGCAAGAGGTGAGTCAGGCCTTGTTAAACTAATGGTCTTTGCCCCGTAGTGTTTCGCAATTGAAACACTGTCGATAAGTTCTGCTGGTTGACCACTGGATGAAATCGCTAAAACTACATCACCCTGTTGCAGAGTGGATGCCAACATTCTTTGTAGATAACCATCCGAATGAGCTTCGGAGGGTATACCGAGTCTAAAAAATCGGTTGACTCCTTCACGGGCAACATTAGCCGAGCCGCCACCAACTCCAAAAAAGGATATCCGCTGTGCTTTAGCAAGTATATCAATAGCCACTTCAAGGGTTTCAGTTTGCAATTGGTTTCGTGCTAAATTCAAGACTTCAACCAATTCACTGAAAACTTGCTCAACAAGCTGGTTGGCTTCCGAGGAGGTCTTACTAGGTGAATTATCCGTGAACTGAAGGTTGACCGCTATACTTTGGGCAAGTCGAATCTTACATTCCTTGAATCCTGCACAGCCAAGGGTAATACAGAAACGGTTAACAGTGGCTACAGAAACATTGGCAGATTCCGCTATCTCAGATTGTCGTAAAAAAGGAATTTGCCTAAGATTGGCAAGGACAAAATCAGCTACCCGCTGCTCCCGTTTGGAAAAGGTGCCATCCAATTTCCGAATTTGGGAAATAATATCGATAAATACTGTCATGCAATTTACTATACAATATTATTCTGGACTATATGCAATAACATCCATTTCTATCTTGGCATCAACCATCAATGAAGATTGAACTGTTGATCTTGCTGGAGGATTTTTTGTAAAATATTTGGCAAATACACAATTGAAAGACGTAAAGTCACGGGGGTCTTCTAGCCAAACATTCACTTTTATAACATTTTCCAACCCACAATCCGCCAATTTTAAGACGTCAATAATATTCTTAATGACCATTTCCGCTTGAGGAACTATACCTCCAAGGATAACTTCCCCTTCGTGCGTAGGTACCTGACCTGAAACGTAGACGAAATCACCTGCGCGTACTGCCTTGGCAAAAGGTCGTGGAGTCCCACCCGCACCATTATCGGCGGTATCATAACGTATTATACCTGTTGGTTGATAGTTCATCTGATATATTCCTTTTTATCAAAAATTAAATATGTAATATTTTTACAATTAAATGTAAAAAACAATGGAATTTTCAATTATTTACTGCTATGCTTAAGTAATAATGTAAATAATTTACAAACCTGGTTCTTACAAAATGCAATCAACAAAGATAAGGAGAAAGATCATGAAACGGATAACTTGGATGAAATTTGGTATTATTATCACCGTTCTAACACTAGGGGCTGGAACTTCTTCAGCCGATGGAACCTTTCGATACGCAACAGTGGGTGAACCCCCAAGTCTTGATCAACATGTCTTGACCTCTGACCTTGCGACCACAATTGCGCATCATATGTTTGAAGGCCTTTACACATTTAACGAGGCCAATGAGCCTGTTCCTCTACTCGCGAGTGGAGAAACCATTTCTGAAGACAGCAAGGTCATTACCATTACATTACGTGATGATGTTATGTTTCATAACGGCCAGAATATGACTTCTGCCGATGTGGTTGCATCTCTTAATAGGTGGGGTGAGCATGGTGCACGTGGAGGATTACTCTATACGAATGTCGAAAGTGTTGAAGCTACAGGCGACTACGAGGTTACCATAACACTCAAAACACCTTTTGGACCATGGAAAAACATCATGGGTTTTATTAATGGAGGGCCAGCAATTTATCCGGTATCCATTATGGAGAATGCAGGCAAAGAGCCTATTTCACCAGAAAATTATATTGGAACAGGCCCCTATAAATTCAGTGAATGGCAACCCAATCGCCATGTAGAGTTGGTCAAATTTGATGGTTATGTATCTCCTGAAGGCGCCGCAGATGGATATGCTGGCATGCGTGTTGCCGAATTCGATACACTTCGATTTATCCCAGTTCCAGACGTAGGTACGCGGGTCGCTGGTCTCAAGGCAGGTGATTATCACTATGCCGAGAGCATTCCAGGTGACCTCTACGCAGATCTTGATGCAGATCCAGATGTTCGAACGATACTTAATGGAGGTCCAATTTTTGGGTTGGTCTTTGTTAATTCCAAAGAAGGATTACTCAAGGATAACTTCGCCTTACGCCGAGCAATTCAAACCGCAATAGATAAAGTACCTGCCCTGCAGGTTGCTATTGGGCCAGAGGGTCTTTGGCGTGCCAATGGTTCCTTCCTTCCAGAGGGCAATGTCTGGTATTCAGAAAGTGGAATTGAAAATTATTCCATGGGTGATTCGGAAAGTGCCCGAATGATGGCTGAGGAAGCTGGATATACCGGTGAACCCATTAAGTTTATGGTTTCAACCAACTATTCACATCATTACGACTCTGCCGTGGTGTACACCAGACAGTTACTTGAAGCAGGGTTTAACATTGATCTCCAGGTTTATGATTGGGCGACCTTGATAGAAAAAAGGGCTCAACCAGATCAGTGGGATATGTTTTTTACCCACCATGGATTTGTACCCGACCCTATATTAATTACAGTGATGAATGAGAATTATCCAGGTTGGTGGTCGACTGAAGATAAAATTTCGTTAAAGTCTAGATTTACAGAAGCCTCTGATCCCGCAGAACGTCAGGCGATTTGGTCTGAAATTCAAGGATTGATATATGAACAGGTGCCAACCATGAAGACAGGTGATATTTATACCTATAATATTGCATCACCTGGTTTGAATGGATTAGGTGAAGCTACTTTAATATGGCCACACTTCTGGAATGTATCAAACTAAAACAACGACAAGGTCCTTGGTATCACCTGATGCCAAGGACCAAAATCCTTGAGTGATAGAACCCACTAAATGTTGGTTTATACCTTTAAGCGTTTACTTGCTTGTATTCCAACACTACTAATTGCTTCAATACTCGTTTTTTTATTTATTCATCTTATCCCTGGTGACCCCGTAGCAATTTTATTGGGTGATGCAGCCACCCCAGAAGATATAGCAGCATTGACATACGAAATGGGACTGGATCAGCCAATTTGGACCCAATATTTGTTATGGTTAGGTAATGTCCTGCAAGGGGATCTTGGTACCTCAATATTCTTTCATGAACCTGTCTTATCAGTTATTGCTGATGGAGCTGAAACATCAATCCTTTTGGCACTGATGACAATGATATGGATAGTTGTATTTGGTATTCCTATTGGAATACTTTCAGCTACAAGGCATGGCAGTTGGGTAGACCAGATTACCTCAGGCGGAGCTATGCTTTTTGCCTCTATTCCTACGTTTTGGCTTGGATTATATCTGATCCTGATTTTTTCCGTTGGTCTTGGTTGGTTTCCAAGCTCAGGTTTTCCTTCAATCTCTGATGATGGTGGATTATTAAATATTCGATTTCTTGTTCTGCCTAGTCTTACCCTTGCCGCACCAAATGCGGCCCTTATAATTAGACTTGTTAGAGCTTCGATGCTTGATGTGTCCCGTGAAGATCATGTTCGAACAGCCAAAGCAAAGGGCTTGCACCCCATGGCTGTGTCTTTACGACATATTTTCCGTAATGCCTTGATCGCAGTTGCTGCTGCTTTTGGTTTTACATTCGCAGCTTTGGTTTCAGAGGCCGTTGTAACCGAAACAGTTTTTTCCTTGCCAGGTATCGGCCGTCTTGTTGTACAATCTATTTTGCGTAGGGATTATCCCGTTATTCAAGGTGTAATTCTGATTATTGTGGTACTGTATATTATAATAAACCTCCTTGTTGATCTTGCCTATGCTCGACTGGATCCAAGGGTTTCGCTAAAATGATTATTATGCAAAGGGTTTTGTGGATATTTAAAGGGCGAAGACTAGCCTTGATCGGGTTGTTTTGGTTGTGTCTCGTGGCAGTTGTCGCACTCATAGCACCTCTACTAGCGCCATTTGATCCCTTTGAAATCAATCCAATCATGCGCTTGAGTGAACCAGGTATTCCCTATTTGTTTGGTACTGACCATTTTGGTCGAGATTCATTTTCCCGGTCTGTTTATGGTGCAAGAATGGCAATAATCATAGGTTTGGGCAGCGTATCGGTTGCTCTTATTGTGGGCGGAGTGGTTGGTATGTTGTCGGCCTATTTTAATCGTCTAGGTCACTTCCTAATGCGTGTTGTTGATGTCCTCATGGCATTTCCTGCTCTTCTCCTGGCTTTGGTATTGATGACCCTATTAGAACGATCGGTTACAAACACAATTATTGTCATTGGAATAGTTTATGCTACAACCACAGCAAGGATCCTCTTTGGCATGACACTCAAGTTGAAGGAAGAAGTTTTCATTGATGCAGCGAAATGCGCCGGGGCAGGGCATGGTGCCTTACTTTTCAGACATATTTTGCCCAATCTGATTTCACCTATTCTTGTTCAGGCCAGTTTTATTTTTGCTTTTGCCCAGTTACAAGCTGCAGCTCTGGATTTTCTGGGATTAGGATTGCCACCTGAAATACCAAGTTGGGGAAACATGTTGAGTGAGGAGAGGATTTATGTGACTCGGGCCCCATGGTTACTCATTTTTCCTGGTGCTCTGATTATATTATCCGTTTTTTCCATGAATCTTGTCGGGGATGTATTACGTGACAAGGTTGATCCGCGCTTCAAGCTAGATATTAAAGGGATATGAGGATGCCTTTACTGGAAGTAAAGAACCTTAACCTTTCCGTATTGACTGGTAATGATTTACTTCCAGTTGTTCGTGATGTGTCCTTCCGAGTAGATGAAAATCAAACGCTTGGGATTGTTGGCGAAAGTGGTTGTGGTAAAAGTTTGACTTCATTGGCAATTATGGGCTTGTTGGGCGGGACCCCCATTAGCATGACTAGCGGGTCAATCGTTTTTTCTGGCCAAGAGCTTACATCTCTTACAAACAAAGAGCGGCGTTCTATTATGGGTAATCAGATTGCGATGATTTTTCAAGAACCAATGACATCCTTGAATCCGGTTTATCGGGTAGGAGATCAAATTATTGAATCACTTCGCAAGCATCGCCAAATGACAAAAACCAAAGCAAAAAAACGGGCCATTGAATTGTTGGATCTTGTCAAGATACCAGAACCTGAAAACCGGGTGGAAAGTTATCCGCATCAGTTGTCTGGTGGTCAGAGACAACGAGTGATGATTGCCATGGCCCTTGCTTGTGACCCAAAACTCCTCATTGCAGATGAACCTACAACAGCATTGGATGTAACTGTACAAGATGAGGTTCTGGCACTGATTCGTGACTTGCAACAGCGTTTGGGAACTGCCCTTATCCTCATCTCGCACGATTTGGGGGTAATAGCAAATACATGTGATTATGTCGCGGTTATGTATCGTGGAAAAATAGTTGAAGCCGCACCAACGGCTGACTTGTTTTCAAAT
Organism: Paracoccaceae bacterium; assembly: GCA_022822495.1. Lineage (GTDB taxonomy): Bacteria > Pseudomonadota > Alphaproteobacteria > Rhodobacterales > Rhodobacteraceae > MPNP01. The sequence continues at coordinate 18,451 of JAJEBQ010000049.1, forward strand.
GTAAATCATCCCTATACTCATGGTCTTTTGAATTCTATACCAGTAATAGATCGTGATATTGAATGGCTTAAGGCCATCCCGGGTCGCGTTCCTACCATCAATGAAAAATTAGCTGGGTGTGCATTTAATCCCAGATGTAATATTGCCGAAAATATTTGTACCACATGTGATCCCGAGCAAATAACCTTGCATGATGATCATTACGTTCGTTGTCATTTTGCCAAAAGAGGTACGAATGATTAGCAACTCCTTATTAGAAGTCAGAAATCTCCATACGCACTTCACGTTAGGGGGGTGGTTAGATACCAAACAGGTAATCCGAGCGGTCAATGGCATAACTTTTCATATAAACAGAGGTGAAGTTCTCAGTTTGGTTGGTGAGAGTGGTTGTGGAAAATCAACGGTTGGAAGAACGTTAACCCGTTTAGAAAACGCAACAAGCGGTCAGGTTATCTTTGATGGTAAAGATGTTCTGCAAATGCCGGCATCAGAATTTCGTATCTTGCGACGGGATATACAAATGATTTTTCAGGACCCGTACGCCTCACTTAATCCGCGGTTAAAGATTGTTACAACATTATCTGAACCGCTTTTTTGCCATAAATTAGTAAGGTCAAGATCAGACGCTCGTGAAAAGATCGCCGACATACTTGAGCGGGTAGGTATGGATCGTAATGACATGCATCGGTACCCACACGAGTTTTCCGGAGGTCAAAGACAGCGTATTGCCATTGCACGGGTTATGATTCTTGCTCCACGTCTTGTAATCGCAGACGAGGCTGTATCAGCTTTAGACGTTTCGATCCAAGCGCAAGTGCTGAATTTGATTAAAAAACTGCAGCAAGAAAATGGTATGGCACTACTCTTTATTAGTCATGATTTGGGTGTGGTAAGACACATTAGCGATAGGGTGGCGGTGATGTATCAAGGTAATATTGTTGAAACGGGAACCAAGCATCAGATATTTGATGAACCAAATCATAGTTATACAAAACTCCTTCTTGGGTCTATCCCACGCATACCTATGGGTATTTATTCTTAGTTAAAATATCAGTTTGATTTCCAACTCAGAGGTAAATCAAAATATGCAAACCCTGTTAACTTTGCCTTCTTAAACCCTAAAGGGAAGGGAAAATACAAATTAGTAGATAAATTTAGTGGAAATCCTACGAAAATCTTCCCTTACCATCTTCGTTGAAAATGTGTACGTTTTCAGGTGCATACGAAAAACAAGCAGTATCACCTTCTATATCAGATCCTCCACCTATATGACGAAAACGAACCCCCTCAATAGAGCCTGATGATAAGGTCAAGATGGTATCTGTTCCTGTAAATTCACGTGCGGTTATTTTCCCCTCAACATTATTATATCCCTTTTTGGATTTTGCATCTGTTGGTCGAAGCCCTACAACTAGCGGGGTTCCTTTCTGTCCAGTATCACGACTTGAAGTCAATTTAAATTCTCCAACCTGAACAGATCTATTACCAAGAGACTTTCCTGGAAGAAAATTCATTCTCGGGTGTCCAACAAAGCCAGCTACAAACTTATTTACAGGTGAATTATATATCTCAAGAGGAGTTCCAATTTGCTGGGCACTCCCCTCGTTCATGACGACAATCCTGTCTGCCATGGTCATTGCCTCCTGTTGATCATGAGTGACATAAATTGTTGCTTTACCTATCTTACGATGTAGGTTTATTAAATGATACCGCATCGTATCTCTTAATTGTGCATCTAGGTTTGACAATGGCTCATCCATTAAAAATACCTCAGGGTCTCTTACTAATGCCCTTGCAAGTGCAACTCTTTGACGCTGGCCACCAGATAATGCTGGAGGCTTTTTGCTAAGTTGATCGGTAATATCGACTAACTCTGCCGCTTGTGCTATCATTTTCGTAATCTTATCCCTATTGCGTGAAAGACCTTTATCTGATTTTAAAGGATATTCTATATTTTTAGCTACGGTCATGTGTGGGTACAGAGCATAACTTTGAAAAACCATTGCTACGTTTCGGTATCTTGGTAAAAGGTAATTAACAAGTTTTCCATTGACAAAGATTTCCCCTGAGGTTGGATCCTCTATTCCTGCCAACAAGTTTAGTATGGTGCTCTTTCCGCAACCAGAAGGCCCCAATAAAACTAAGAATTCTTGTTTGCGAATAAGCAAGTTGAGATTTCTGATAGCAACAAAATCATCAAATTTCTTGAACACCGAACGAAATTCAATTGCTATTTCAGTCATTTTTATCCTTTGAGTGCGCTTGAAAGACTTTGTGCCAAGAAAAACCGTTGCAGAGCTATAAACAGAATTGTTATTGGAATTGTCGCCAATAATGAGGCCGCTGAAATTAACCCCCAATCAACGACAAAATTTGATTTTAAACTGGAAATTCCTACTGTGAGAACTTGCCTGGTCTCGGTTTGGATTGCAACGAGTGGCCATAAAAAGTTTGTATATTGAAGCATAAATGTAAAAACAGCGTGAACAACAAGGCCAGAACTAATCAACGGCAAAATTAATTGCGTGAAAACTCTCCACTCACTTGCACCATCCAATCGTGCTGAATGTATAAGTTCATCAGGTAAAGAAACAATAAAACTGCGAAGCAAGAAAATTCCCAGAGGGTTCGCCAATGCCGGCAAGATTAGTGCCCAATATGTGTTTAATAACCCCATATCACGAACTATAAAAAACAATGGGATAATCAGTGCTGCAACAGGTATAGCTACAGCCATTAGCAGGGTTGAAGAAATTATGTGTTTGCCTATGAACTGTAGTTTCGCAAGTGAATAAGCTGCCATAGCATCAATTATGAGTTTCAAAATAGTGATGCTAAGTCCAATAAAAATTGTATTAAACGTCCAATTTAGAAATGATGTTTCTTGAAACAATTTAACGTAGTTGCCCCAAAAAAGTTGCTCGGGAATCCATTCTGGAGGGTAACTGAAGAGAGATTGGGTATCTTTAACAGATGTGGACAGGATATATAAAAAGGGTAAAATCGATACTATAGCTGCAAGAAATAGTACACTATACGAGACTGTAATTACAGGGGGTGTTGGTCGTAAGGAAACAACGTTTCTTTGTTTTCCAATCAACTTCCACATTAGTTTCTGTCTCTAAAGGCAAAAGACTGTAAGGCTGTGAGTATCAATACAACGATAACTAAAACAAATGATAATGTCGCACCATAGCCAGGCTCATTGAAAGTAAATAGGCTACGATAGATATACCAAGTTGTAGAGGCTGTTGAGTGGAAAGGTCCACCATCAGTGAGTATAAAAATTGAATCAAATACTTGCAGGTTTACAATTGTTGCAAAGATTATTGAAAAAAAGAATGTTGGTTTAAGTAATGGTAAGGTAAGTTGGAAGAAGCGTCGGAAAGGTCCGGCACCATCAAGTTCGGCGGCATGATATAAATCACGAGGTAGGTTTTGAATTCCCGCCAGGAATAATAATGTCCAGAAGCCAACACCTTTCCAAACTTCAACCAATGCAATAGTTGGCATAGCTAATGATTCATTACCGAGAAAATTTACAGGGTTACCGGTGATAGCCCTCATAATTATATTAAGAACACCGAAATCCTGATGCAAAACGAAGGTAAACATGAGTGCAGCGATTAATATTGGTTGTAAGGTCGGGTAATAAATAATTGTCTTGAATGCCGTATGACCAATCCTTACGGAGTTTAAAGCCAAGGCGAGCACCATCGCAATAATAAAAACCACTGGTATTGCCATTAAACAATATCGGATTGTGTTCCAAACTGTTTTCAATACTAAAGGATCAATAAAGGTTCTTTCCCAGTTTTTTGTTCCCACAACAATAGCAGGAGACATTATTCCCCCCGTTTGAAAAGTTTGAAAAAACAAGGTTATTCCTGGCCAAATCAGGAATACACCAAAAAATAATAATACGGGGGTAAGAAATAGATACGCCGTTAAATTACGGCGCATCAAATATCTACGCCGTAATTGCCTATGGTTTATATTATTGGCTATGGTAATTTTTCTAAATTTAGGAACTTCACGGGAATGAGGTTCCTAGATCTAATCATTTAACCGATAATGTCATCCGTTATTGCGCACATTTGCTTGATAACTTCTTCACCTGTCATATCACCCCTGTATGCTTGCTCGGCAACTGGCCAAATAGACTGCAGAATTTTTAAAATCTGTGGGTGAGGTTGAATGCCTTGGACGCGTGGGACAAATTCTTGTTGCACCTTCTGCATTGCTGGATTATCAGCAAACATGTTCGGGATTATATCTTCACGTACCACTTGTAAATTTACTTGTTCTGCAAAGCGGCCAACTTGAGGTCCAGATGCCCAGTGTTGGATAAACTCCCACGCTGCATCCTTGTTGGGGCTTGCACTAGCAATACTCAAAATACCAAAATTACCCATGACTGTTTGGCCGTATTCACCCGGTGGTGCGTAAGCGACATCCCATTCGAAATCTGGTGGATTAGCATTCAAAGTTCCAATTTGTGGTGTTTCACCATGATAGATTGCTATTTTTCCACCCTTGAAGAGATCAAACTGTTCTTGCGTAGACATTGCACCAATCGGTGGTGTTACCCCCGCTGTATGCATATCAATTAGGAATTGGGTAGCATCTTCTGCTCCCCATAAACCACAACCTGACCAGTCGTCATTTAACAAATCAGCTCCTGCATTGTGAACATAAGGTAACCAATCCCAGAATGCGAAATCTCCAGTTCTGCTACGAACTGAAAAACCATAAACGCTATCACTAGTAGTTTTTTTCGCTGCATCCATCATGTCAGCGTAGGAATTATTCCAAGTATCTAAAACACCAGCCTCTGCTAGAAGGTCTTTGTTGATGAAAATATTGTAAACAGCACCTAATACGGGAACTCCCCACGTACCTTCACCTTGTTCAGCCAAGTCCCAAGCGAATTCGGGAATCAGAGCCTTTTCATCAGCCCAATCTTCTGAGTTTACCAAATCTGTCATGTCAAGTAGGGCACCTTGTTTCGCATAATTTGGATAGATTAGATCCACCAAATATAGTACGTCAGCTGGGTTTCCACTTGCAAAACCAGCAGTAAGTTCAGCATTCATATTTGCCCAATCGTAGGTAGTAAATGTAACATTCACCCCAGGTTCTACGGATTTGAAATCATCAATTATCATCGCTTCAAACTTAGCTTCATCAGCTGAATGTGGTCCCTTAATCATAGTAATATCACCAGAGACATGACCTCCACCAAACACAGGGGATGTCAATATCCCAATTGTTGTGGATGTTGTAAAAGCAATAGCCAAGACAGAAATGGACGAGAAAAACTTATTTACGATAACCATGACAAACTCCCTAAAAATATTTTCGTACATCAATAATATGTAATTTTATTACATATTATATTAAAAGTCAAAACATAACGAAATAAACTTACATCAGGGGTTGATTCAAACTAAATACGTTGAGGGAAAAGGCACTAATGCTAACCGAATAAAAAGTAACATCAAACCCACATTTGATTAAAGCATCCTGCCTACAACCAATCATTGCATGCAGATAACTTGAACGAAAAAATTCGCGGTTTATACATAGTAGAGTTATAAAGTGCTTATTGCGTCATTTAACCGATGACATTCAAGATCATACCTCATTTAAGGTTTGACGAATATAATTTAGGCTGCTCTGACGCAAAAAACCCCAATTATAAAAACTAATTCCATCAATTCCCTGAACTTTCAGGAAGTTAACCATTGAAGTAACTTCGCTAGGAGTGAGATCAGGGTATGATGGCCTTAAAATACAACGCAAACCTTTAGCGCTTCTCAACCGCCTTTTTATATCAAAAAAATCTGCCATTGCTCGCTGCAAGGTTGGTTCGTACAGACAAATTTCTAAATGATCAGCGTATTTGATGAGATCTGGTAAATTACTACCTTCATACCATGCATTTGCTGTTGGACGACCAATTGAGGGTATTACAGAAATATTTATGTCTTTTGGGGCAGCAGCCCTTATTTCTTTTACTAAAGATGTAACGACTTCACATCTCCAATTCATAAAGGCAGTTAATTCACTATTTGTTGCAATATCTGCGAGCCAGAAACGTTCAGCCATATCATCAGGATAGTTGACTTCACTACCGAGATATTCAGTAATCCAAGTTTTTACCAAGTCTTTAAGACTTGTAAGTTTTATTCCTTTTTTGGAAGAGCCTTGCTGACAATAATCACAAAAGCATAATCCAAACAAATTCATTAACCAACTATTTGGATCCACTAAATTAAATTCATGATGATAGCCATGAACAAATGGTAAAAATCCCGGAGACTCAATTGAGATGCCGTCAATCTGGTAATTGGTAGATACATCTTTGGCAAGTCCAATAGCATATTCTCTGGCGTTTGGAGAGCTAGGGCAAAGGTTATAATGATAAGTATCACCAAAGGCGTTTTTAACGCAATCGTTCTGATTAAGTTCACCGAGGTTTGAGTTATGGAGCAATACTAACCAAGCATTTAGGGACAAATCTTCATTTCTTCCAAGGTCTTGCAGTATATCAATATTGTCAATTGAAGAATTGTGAATAGGTTTAATCTTGCCGTACAGAGATGGATCAGTTCGAAAATAAACCGTGCCATCTTCAGGGAACTTAATTGGCGACTTAGAACGAGGATGGATGAATTTACCTGCATGATAACTACCTGCAATTGTAACAGAATTCAGACCGAGGGTTTTAAACTCTGCAACCGAATTATCTATACCTCTTTCAGCTACATCCCAAGAAAATGCATAAATTGATTTCCAATTAAACATTAAATAAGTCCTTGTTCCCTTTACAGTAAAATTCAAATCTGATTAATCAAACTAGTATCTAGTACGAAACAGACTCATGTGGGTTGATGTTAATTGGCCAAATTTTCCTACTTAGGTTGCGATAACCGTTGGTTTTGGGGTTGCTAGGATACAACCCGTCAATTTCGACGTAGAGTATTGTTGAAGCTATTTCAGAAAACGCATCATAGAAATGGTTAGTGGATTTAACCACAAGAACGTCTTTTTTATATGGGTTGATACCAAAACTTGAAAATACAATTGGGTGGAAAACTTGGCTGCGAACGCTGTTGATAATTACATCTACACCTGCAACTTTGATCCAGACACTATCACCAAGTGGGACAATACTATCTCCAAACCTCTGAAATGCTTCCTCTTTAATTTTGCACACCTTCACTGTTGCATCTATAGGATTACCGCCTTCTTGCGACATTTTTGCACCAAATCGAAGTTGAAGAACTGAGTTCTCCCCTGCAGAAATGCACGTCCGAACCGCCATGGGGTCCCAGATAGTAGCGAGGGCCACGTTATTTATTTTGCGTTTAATTATCTCCTTGAGCAAAATCGTGGAGTCTCCCGGTACACCACCTCCGGGGTTATCCCAAACATCAGCGATAACGATAGGTCCATCCTTAGCATTTTGAACTTGTTTCATCGCTTCTTCAATAGAAATTAGATTTGGGCGAGTTTGTCCCCTTAGTGAAAACAGTTCTAAACCCAGTTCTTTTGCCCAGGCATCACCCTCATCCTTTGCGTTATCAGTGGTCACGATAATTTTGGTTCCTAGGTCAGGAACATCCCCTGCCATAAAACCATGGATGATTGAAACAGAGAGTATACGCTCATCGCGTTCAATGTCCTTAATTTTTCTTACAAAAGAAAACATTGGCTCCTGATTAGTAGGGAATAAATCAATAAACCTGCAATCAAAGGTTGATATTATGGGTTGGATTTTACCTTTCTCAGTTTTATGAACAAGATCAATTAAATCCTCAGCGGTCTCCACGAAGTCGACATGAGGGAATTCTTTGAACACAGTGATCAAATTAGCATTCTTAACTTTTTTTTCAGTAAGGTGACTATGTGGATCAAATGTCACTCCTACTATTGCAGTAGGCCCTACAATCTTTCGTACTTCCTCAAGTAATTCACCTTCACAATCTTGACATTCTTGTGATACCATAGCACCATGAAGTCCAAGCAAAACGATGTTTATGGGTTGTGCAGCATGTAATTCAGATAAAATTTGATCTCGAAGTTTCTCCCATGTTTTTTGATTGACGACACCCCCAGGTTCAGCCCAGGTCGCTGTTCCTTCAATCAAATTCCAGTTATACTTTTTTGCTTTGGCACGAGCCACTGGATAGATTGCGCTACAAAGTGTAGGAGTTTCGGGGTGTTTTCCAGGTAGAGCGTAGAAACTCTCATGAAAATCCTTAATGTCTGTCCGTAATGAAGAGAATGTGTTGGTTTCGGTTGCTACAGAACCAAGAAAGACACGTTTCTTTTTCATGATGAGCTCCGAATTGATAATGACGTTAATAAACCTTTTTTGCAGTAACTGTTTAGTAAGTAGTATAGTTCGAGATGATGAGTATCATTTCATACTATAAATAAACTTAAAGGCATAAAAAAATGCATAATGAACACAAAACACCCCCAAATCAGCCATAAAACTATCTTTTGCTCTACGATAAAAACCCAAACAACCAGAGCACCAAACTTGTTATTGAACTTAACGGCATAATACCCATAAAAATAATGTAAATAAATTACAACATGAGTAGATACATATCTGATTATGTAATTTTATTTCAATACCGGTTGAACCAGCACATTTTTTGACTTCAAAAATCAATTAGTAAATTATGATTGTTCTGAACAAGTCTTCAATTCATTCTAAAAAATTAGACTGATTTACTTATCAATAGGCACCTTACCTACATAATTGATGTGAATTTTAGGACAGCAAATAGAGATAAACCGATGAAGTAATTATTGCCGCTATGGTCCCTAGCAATACTGAGGATGCCGCAATTCTTGTTCCTCGCCTGTACATTGAAGCAAAAATAAACGCATTGAGACCTGGCGGCATCGCGGCCGTAATGACAACGCTTTGAATCAGCGATCTTTGAATATTAAAAACCTGGCTTGATAAAACCCAGGCAATGAAGGGATGAAATACCAGTGTAAGAAAGCAAATCATGCCAATGATTTTCAGATCCCCTGAGGGTTTGTATTGTGAAAGAATACCCCCCAAAGCAAATAGGGCGGCAGGAATTGCCGAACTTGCAATCATCTCGACTGGTACAGCAAGAACACGGGGGAGTGAAAGCTCCAAAATATTAAATATGAAACCAAGTACCATACCCATAAGGATTGCATTTTTCCAAATTACGGAAAGTACAGACACTAGAATTGGTTTATCTCTGTTCTGACCCGATTTGTATAACTCCATAGTCGTTATGCCCACAAGAAAGCAGAATGGAGCATGGAAGGCAACAATCAAGTAACTTCCCGTAAGCGCAACTTCATCGAAAGCACGGCCGACGATTGCAAGTCCCAATAAAACTGTATTCCCAAAAAGGGCTGTAAATCCAATAACCACTGAATCTTCCCAGGATCGTTTGAAGTACAGAAAAGTTATAGCCAGTGCGATGACAAAGCAGAGCAGTGATCCAGAATAGAAGGAAAACAAGAGTTTATAATTTAAACCCACACTGATATTGATATTGGCAATGGCATTAAAGAGCATGATAGGAAGAGCAATGTTTTGAACAAAAAACATTAACCCCTCTGCCGCAGAAAGTTTCATGTAACCCAGATGAGTTACTAAATAACCTCCGCCAATAATCAAGAAAATGGGGGTTGTTACCTCAAGTAGAATGTGCAAAGCTAGACCTCGAAAACCACTGTTAACCCATCATAAGCAGGTTCAACATTATCAGGTGTTTCCTGGTTAATCGTTTCAAAATCCAAATCAATATGCATATTGGTAAGTATAGCCCGCTTCGGTGAGGCTTTTTTTATCCATTCCAAGGTACGCTCGAGGTGAGAATGACTGGGGTGTGGTTTCCTGCGCAAGGCGTCAACTATCCAACAAGGTACATCCTGTACATGAGACCAGGCAACAGCGCTCATCTCAGATACATCAGGCAGATAAACCAAGGGGCCAATTTTATAACCTTTGCAGGGTATGTTGCCATGTTTCACTTCAAGAGGAATGAGTTCAATGGCGCCAGCCTCACCATTTATTTTTAGGGGACCATCCAGATCGTGTAAATCCAATATAGGAGGATAGGCGCTGCCTTCAGGTTGAATAAAGGCATAACTGAATCGAGTAATGAGTGACTCACTTGTAAATTTATCAGCCCAGACAGGTACACGTTTTCGTTGGTTGATAAAGACCACCCTCAAGTCATCAAGCCCATTTACATGATCGGCATGAGGGTGTGTAAATACAACACCATCCAAGTTACCTACATGGGCACTAAGCAGTTGTTCACGTAGATCAGGTGATGTATCAATTAAAACGGTTGTTACTTTCCTGTCGTTAGTCAATTCTATTAAAAGAGAACACCGTCTCCTTCTGTTTTTTGGGTTTTCAGGGTCACAATCACCCCAGATGCCACCAACACGTGGAACTCCCCCGGAGGAGCCACATCCTAGAATGGTAAATTTCAAGGTGCGCATAATCACTTGGCTTTAGAGAATAATCGAAAGAAGTTGCCTGTTGTCAATTCAGCAAATTCGTCCACATCAAGTTGCATAAGGTTCGCTCCATATTCAATAATCTTTCTAACATAGGCGGGTTCATTTGTTTTCCCACGAAAGGGAACCGGAGCAAGATAGGGGGAATCTGTCTCGACAAGAATTCTATCTCTCGGAGTTAAAAGAAAAATATCACGTAACTCATCGGCATTTCTGAAAGTAAGAATTCCCGAAAAAGATAGGTAAAATCCCATCTTAAGGCACTCTTCTGCCAATTTTCTTCCAGCAGAGAAACAATGCATGACACATGTAAAGGGTTTGTTGTCATACTCTGATCGAAGAATCTCTTGCATATCCTTATCAGCGGCTCTTGCATGAACAATCAGAGGTAATCCCGTTTCCTGTGAGGTCATGATATGTTTTAAAAAACTCTTTTTTTGAGCCTTGGCAGATTCTTTGGTGTAATGATAGTCCAGCCCACTTTCTCCAATTCCTATCATCTTGGGGTGTTTAGTGAGTTCAATGAGATCACCTGTACTTAACTCGGCCTCTGTTGCAGCATAGTGGGGATGTATCCCCTGGGCAAAATATATCTGTGGATAGTTTTCAACGATCTCTATGGTTGTCCTGTTTTTAGAGGGTCTGGTGCAAATTGTAACGATACGATTGACACCTGATTGACTGGCTCTTGCAACAACCTGATCGAGCTCCTGTCTGAGTTCAGGAAAATCAAGGTGGCAATGGCTATCCACTATATTAGCCTGGGGTAATGCTATCATAAGGGAAGTGGTTCCTAGTTGATTGCTGCTTTCTTGATGTTCTGAAGATTTTCAAAAACCTGTGAAAAACCATCAATTTTACTTTCTTTATAACTTTGGGCATTAGCGACCATTTGTGAATACAAATTGGACCACTCATATGATTTTTCAAAATTCGGGGAGAGCTTTCGTAGAATTTGATTTTCACCCGCAAATATTTCACTCATCATGCCGTCAGTTACTCCAACCTTGACGAGTCTTGAAACAAAGTGGATAGTTAATCTGTTGATGGTTTCAGTCAATTCCTGCTTGCCAACACCCTCGGTTTGTGCGGCTATTTTCAGTATTTGTACAATATCAAATCTAGGTAAATCCATATAGCTTGTTACGATTGCTGTGTATAATTGCAGACCATTTTGGTTAATGATCCGTACGGCTTCACCAACTGACCCTTGTGAAATACTTACAACTTTTTTCGTCTTTTCATTGGAAAGTAAATTAAATTTATTGAGAAGGTGCAACTGATCTTCGTTGCTTAGTTTTTGACATTTAACCGAAAGGCAACGACTTCTGATTGTTGGTAGTAAAGATTCAGGTGAATGACTGATCAGGAAAAAGTAGGAATGCTCTGGGGGTTCCTCCAATAATTTCAAGAAGGCATTAGAGGCATTGACATTTAGATCATCAATCGAATCAATTATGGCTATCCGAGGTCTGCCATCAGGTGAAGTGAACTCGAAAAAATTAACCAAGTCCCGAATACTGTCAATTGTTATTTCTGATTTAATTTTTTTTGTCTTAATATCGTAGTTTTTTCTAACAAGCATCAGGTGAGGTTCCGATAGGGTCTCAATCCTGGTGATAACGGGATCATTAAAGTCAAGCTTTAGACAACTTCCATTATCTTCTTCCTGTAGATTTCGAGTTAATAGAAATTTTGCAAGCTGCCATGATAGTGTTGATTTGCCTATCCCTCTGGGACCGCATGCGAGCCATGCGTGATGGGACCGATTGCCGTGAAAGGCATGCAGGAATTGTTGCATAAACTTATCTTGCCCTAGAACCTGTTTTGTAAATCTTGGGTGGGGAACGCCATCAAGTTTATCTGATTCAACTTCGTCTGAATTCACGACAGTTTTTCCAGTGCTATTTCCAATATTTGTTTTGCAGATTCTTCAGGACCCATTTTAGTTGAAATTTCAACACATCGTTCTGGGTAATCGCGTACCAGGGTTGAAAAATCATTTATTACATTAACCAGACGCTGCCTAGTGAGTGCATTCAATCTCCAATCTCCTTCTTTCCGTTCGTTTGTTCTTTCCAGAGATAATTCCGGCTTAACCGTTAGGATATATGTCAAAGTGGGCTCGAGTTTGATTATCCTGCTTTGCAGATATTCGATTAACTCTTTTAATTCGGTATTTCCTTGACTTTGGTAAACTCTGGTTGAATCGGTAAAACGATCACATATCACAATTTTACCCGCTTCTAATGCAGGGCATATGGTCTTTTCTACATGATCTTTGCGAGCTGCAAAAAACAACAGGAGTTCCGTTAGGTTAGACCAATCATATTTATTTTTTTCGACTAGAATTTCACGGAGGGATTCACTGCCAGGAGACCCTCCTGGCTCTCTGGTGACAAGACAATCAAACCCATGTCTTTCCAAATTTTGTTGTAGGAGTTGAACTTGGGTCGTTTTGCCTGCACCATCAACACCCTCAAACGTAATGAACTTACCCTTGGGCATCATCATCCTGCTTATTCTCAGATAGGAAATATTTCCATATCAATGTTCGTAATGTGGCTTCAATTCGATTTATTAGATTACCCTGTTCAATATCATCTAGTGCAATGAGAGGCATTTGGATTGTTTTTCCAAATGCAGGTATGGTTACTGCCAAGAACCCTATTTCCTGTCCTTTTTCTATAGGCGCAGTTGTATATTTGTCAAAATGGGCACTCACTTCCAAACTATTATTGGTAACGGGCACGAGTACAGATAAATCTTCCTTTAGTCCCAATCTCACCTCTTTACTTTTGCCTAACCAAACAGGGGCAAGAGAAATATCTTGCTCTTTTTCAAATACAGTTACTTCCTTGAACTGTCGATAAAACCATTCAATGATAGCTTCACCTTCCTCACTCCTTTGATTGGAACTGGGAACGCCATTGATGACAAAAATAACACGCCTGTCATCCCGAACAGCTGATCCTACCAAGCCATACCCCGAGTCACTTGTATATCCAGTTTTAAGTCCATCAGCCCCGTTGACATCCTTCTTCAAAAGTGGATTACGATTAAATCTGTTTGCTGGTGTCCTATTGTCAAAAGGAAATTCCTTTTCTTTGAAATAATCATAATACTCCGGAAACTCGGTAATTAACCGATTAGTCAAAATATACAGATCACGACTACTCATTTTTTGCTGCGGATCAGGCCACCCATTGGAATTCGAGAATGTAGAATTGTTCATACCCAATTCCTTAGCCTTGTCATTCATCAGTGTAACAAATCCCTTTTCGGTTCCGGTAGGGGAAAGTGCTTCAGCCAATACAACACATGCATCATTACCTGATAAAACCACCACACCCCGAATCAATTCTTCAACGGTTGGTTTATCAGTAGTGTCCAAATACATGGTCGAACCACCTCGATAGGATCTATAGGCATAGTTTGATACAAGAAGCCTGTCATCAAGATTTAATCGCTTATCTTCCAAGGCTTCGAACACCAGATAGAGAGTCATCAACTTGGAAAGGGATGCAGGAGGAAGTGGAGTATCGGCATTTTTCTCGACAAGAATTAAGCCTGAATCGAAATCTGCCACTAAAATAGTTTCACCGGAGGTTTCAAAAGAGGCAACCGGCATCCCGAGGAAACCAATTAGCAATAAGGAATAAGCAAACTTGAGGGGTCTATTCATAAACACATACCTAAATCTTCTATACACCAAAACAATTTAATAAATTTTGAATATACCTTCTTAAATTATAAAGTTTAACTTCTTATCTTCCTTTTGAAGGAATTAAACTCAGGACAACCTTTGAAAACCAAATCAACTGGGTTGATTTGATTTAATTTGGTTTGAATGATGCTTGTACGGAGGGGTGGCAGAGTGGTCTAATGCACCGGTCTTGAAAATCGGAGTGGGGTTTTCTCCACCGTGGGTTCGAATCCCACCTCCTCCGCCATGAAAACTAGCCAAACTTTTATATGCCCGAAAGTAACTATTCAGCATCCCTTTTATGAAGTTGTCTTTTAGGCAGGAATGCCTCCCGATGCAATGGCCTTATCAATGCCAATGTCTCACAAGGTGATGGTCGCTTGTTACCGGCTTGCGATTGCCTGGCCCTTCGAAAGGGTCCTATCTAGTCTAGGTGCCTGAACGGGGATATCCACCTCAAGCCTGTCGAGAAGATCCTCCGGTGAAGCACGAAGCGTTTCCAGCATGTTTTTGGGGCGATGAGGAACGCTCGGAAGGTTCGTTCTATGACCTGTTTGGGTCTCAACCGTTCCCGGGTTTGGATTTGGCTTAGGCAATCTGTGTTATACCATCAAGAGGGTGTGTTCTTTGCAGCGTTATGCCGTCGTCCTCTAGGGCGCATGATGTCATGATTGTCCAAACGAAGGGAGAGGTGTGTGCCTTGGTGCGATCAAAGGGTGAATTGAGCCAGGAAAAGTCATGATTGATGAAAATTTTGCAAAAAAACGAGATGTCACAGGGATGGAAAATTTAGAAAAGTGACTTTTGAAAATCAGGGAATCTCAGGCAATAGTAAAAAAAGGGGGATTATATATAATAGTCACATTATAAAATAATAATAAAGAATTATAAATAAAATGACCAAAAATGCCCTCGAACAATTCGAAAGAAATGGCTTAACCCTCCTTGAAATCGCTGAAATGTTCAGCACCGAAGAAAAAGCTAGAAAATGGATAGAAGACATCAGATGGAAAGACGGAATTTACTGCCCTCACTGTGGTTCCTTCAATGTCCAATCAAATATCAAACACAAAACAATGACACACAGGTGTCGTGATTGCCCCAAGAAAAAGATGTTTTCAGTACGAACTGGTACAATCATGGAAGGAACCAAACTTAAATATAGGGTTTGGGCAATTGGTCTGTATCTGTATTCAACTAACATCAAGGGTGTAAGTTCCATGCGTTTGCATCGTGAACTTGGTATTACCCAGAAGTCAGCTTGGTTTTTGCTTCACCGATTAAGGAAAGCCTCCGATAACGGTTTAACTGTATTTGATGGCCCCGTTGAAGTTGACGAAACCTACATGGGTGGTAAACGCAAGAACATGAGTAATGAACAGCGAAGGGAACTTGCTGATACTGGCAGAGGTGCAGTTGTTGGTATGAAGGACAGGGAAACCAATCAGGTTAATGTCAAGGTTGTTAAGGATACCAAAAAGGAAACCTTACAAAATTTCGTAGTTGAAAACACCAAAGAGGGCACTGTAGTTTACACCGATGAAGCCAAGGCATATGAGGATATTGACCGAAAGCATGAAGCAGTTAAACACAGTATTTCACAATATGTAAAAGATCAGGCTCATACCAACGGAATTGAGAGTTTTTGGTCGTTGTTAAAGGGTGGTTATATAGGTATTTATCATAAGATGTCTTAACAAGCACCTTGATAGGTATGTGTATGAGTTTGGTCAAAGATATAATGTTAGAAAGTGGGATACAATCCACCAAATGGAATATGTTGTTGAAAATATGAAGGGAAAACGATTGAAGTATAAGAAACTGATTGAAGACAATGGCTTGGATAGTGGAGCCAGATGTTTATAACAATAACTAAACGAGTAGGAGAAATAAAATATGAACGAAACAGTAGAACATAATTCTACAATTAACTTGAAAAATTTAATGGATATAAACAAACCATATAAAGACCAACTGGTTATATTTGGAGACGCATTAGAAAGTTTATCTCAAATGCCATTTGGTATAGTGGATGTTGCAATAACATCACCACCCTATTGGGGTTTGAGAGATTACGGACATCCTACGGAACTGGGTAAAGAAGAGGACAGTCAAGAATATATAAACCGATTAATGTTAATTCATAATGAACTTAAACGGGTTCTAAAGGACAGTGGGGTATACTTCCTCAATATCGGTGATAAGTATGTAAACAAGGGATTAGAGTTAATCCCTGATAGAGTTGCAATTGCAATGAAAGAAAATGGTTGGGCAGTAAGAAATAAAATTATCTGGAATAAAACAAACCCAAATCCCAGCCCAGTTAAAGACAGATTTTCAAATTCCTATGAGGTAGTATTTATGTTCGTTAAGAACCCTGATAATTACCTTGCACCTGAATATTACTTCAACCTTGATGCTGTTAGAATAGAAACGAGTACAGAAGATAAGCAATCTGATTTACCTTTATTTGTTGAAGAGAAAGACATAAAAGAATTGTTAAAGAAAGTTAAACCTTGTGATTACAACGGTAAGTTCAAAGCAGCAGATAGAATAAATATAGGGGCTTCCGCTGGTGGTAGAGCCAGTACGAATAAGACGGTTTATTCTAAACAAAGAAAGCATGAAATTTCCAAGGAAACCAAATTGGAAATAATTAATTTACTTAGGGATGCTCGTAGCAAAAAAGAAATTAGTATTCCTGAAATAGATAAACATTTTAATACAGTCCATACAGCTGGACATTGGTTTAGAACCGATAGAGGTGGTAGTTCTCTTCCAAGTTCTGATCAATGGAAAGAACTTAAGAAGTTATTAGGAATAAAAGTAAAGAAGTTTGATAAAATAATGACAGAAGAACATTATGTTTTACAAACTGTTAGAAATAACCCCAAAGGTAAAAACCCCGGAGATGTTTGGAATATTGCAACAGCAAGTTTAAAAGAAAAACATTTTGCTCCATTTCCCCCAGGACTACCAGAAAGATGTATTAAAGCGTGTTGTCCTGATGGAGGTATTGTATTAGATCCATTTTGTGGGTCAGGCACAACACTTAAGATAGCACAAAGTCTCGGTAGAAAATCTATAGGATTAGAAATTAACGATACCTACTTAGGAATAATCAAAAGTGTGGTGGGTAATAAACTGGAATATACTTATCTGGAGTAGATTAATTTGAACCTGGGTGGTGTGTTGGGGAGTTTTTTGAATTTTTGATCCTTATATTTAAATCTAATGGATTTTCCTTTACTTTTACCACCACCAATTACACCTTCACGATAGATTTTGTAAAGTTTGCCATTAGGAATTGAAATTAAAAAAACCTTAACAATCTGCTGGTCGTCGTAAACAATAAGAAGAGCGAAGGTAATGCAAAGTTTAGAAATCTTTTCCTCACCACGTTTAATTGTATAAACAGTTGGGAGATTTCCATATGATTTTCTGTCCTCGCTATAATAGCTTGTTTGGTTTTGCCCAATATTGACTGAATGCTTATGATCGGATTTATTGATAGGTCTAGCTGTTTTTATATCTACATGGATCATTGCATCAAAAGTTTCAAACATGAAATCTGAGCCTATAGGTGTGGAATTAGGTCTCCATGTATTTGGAAAAAGAATTGATATTACCCGCTCGGCTCCTCTTGCCATTTCACCTGATTTTCTTTTATCATCTATACCTCGAAACTTAGCGATCCAATCATCCGTTATTTCATCTTTGGTTTTCAAAAGTTGAAGAAGTTTCCCCTGCTCATTTGATAGGTTCCAACTTATCTCTTCTAAATATTTATGCTCTATTTCTTCTACTCTTTTCGGTGTTAAGCGATGGCCCATTTATAATCTCCTAATTAAAATAAAAAAATACGAAAGGATAAACAAATGAAACAAAATAAAAAAATAGAAATAATGCCCGAACCCAAAGAACTAAAAATCAAGCCAAGCCAATATGTCTGAAAAGAAAGAAGAACATGACATGCCAGGTATGAGTGAGGAAGAATTGAGGGAAGTGTTTTTTAGACCTTTTAAGGTTAGGGAAGAGGACTAATTATGAGGGGTAAGAATGTGACTATTGTATATAATCCCCAAAAAAAGAGGTGACCCTATTTCAATCCGGGTGCCGATGCGGATCAAGAAATACGGCGGTAAGAAAATGATCATTCTGCCCGAAGGTTATAAAATCAAACCGCCTGAAGAAGCACCAAAGCTGGTTGAAACGCTGATAACTGCTCTGGCCAAAGCCTATTACTGGCAGAACTTACTTGATACCGGGCGTTATAAATCGATTGATGACCTTGCTCGCAAAAGAAAGATCAACTCTTCATATGTTTCTCGTATACTTCGGTTGAATCAGCTGTCACTACAAATCAAGACAGCTATTCTGGATGGTACACAGCCACGCCAGTTAAGCCTGCAGGATATGCAAACTCCATTCCCTGAATTATTATGGGAGGAACAATTTAAGCATTTCGAGTTTGTTGATTAAGAGAGCTTTTCTTTGATTTCCTGCAATGTTAAGCGCTGCTCTTTGAGTGCATGGATTTGCTTTATACGCTCGATCATATCTGGCGCGTAAAGCTGATATCCTGCTTCGGTTATCTCAGCCACTTGTAGCAAGCCTTCTTTGGTCCAGTGCCTGATAGTGGAGTTACTCTCACCAACCTGCTTGGCCAACTCGCCTATTTTCAGCAACTGGTCACTGTCGGCAGGCTCAGCATCTTCACCAACTGCGGCTTTCAAATAAATATCCAGAGATCTGTCTACGGCCTTGGCAATAATTTTGAAATAGTCGTCTTTGGAGCCGCCAAGCTGTGCTTTTTCCAATGAGCCAATATACGCCAAGCGATCACGCTTTCTGATGATAGCTGCGGGGTATCCGCTCATCAGCAAAATCATGTTCATGAGCAAACGTGCGCTACGGCCATTACCATCGACAAAGGGGTGGATGGTGACAAGTCGATAATGGGCCTCTGCTGCTAACTCAACAGGGTGCAGTCCCTGATCGCGTGAAAGCCACTCCGCAAAATCCTGCATTAAATCAGGCACCTTGCGTGGGTTTGGCAAAACAACGACTGAGCCAGAAATCCTAACGGATACAGAGCGATAATGTCCTACATTTGTGTCATCAATGCCTTTCAAAATCACATCATGGATATGCAAGATGTGTTTCTCTGTCAGGTTTGTGGGCTTGCGCTTCACCTGCTTTTTCACCCAATCTAGGGCACGAGCATGGTTTGTTGCTTCCAGATGCTCGGTTAACCGTTTACCGCCAACGGTGATACCTTTTTCAACGACTAAGGCTGTTTCCTTGCGCGTGAGCGTATTTCCCTCAATCGCGTTACTGGTGTAGGTGAGCTCCACCCGGAACCAATCATCCAGATTATGGACAAGCGTATCCGGCAATGGACGAAAGCCGTCTAGGCGTTTTTTCTTATCAGTCAGCTTATCAAGTTTCATACATTAAACTATAAACCATAACGTGATGGTTTTCAAGTCTATTCTGATACCTCGGTGAAATTTCACCGAACACCCTGAAATTTTTTCAAAAAAATTTGCCCCCACCAAAGCCCGGTATGTCGGGGCTTTCTTCGTTTCTGCGCCCTGAGTAACGCACCGATTTTTAGGGCCTCCAGTGAGTTTTCGTCAGTCCCAGTTGACCCGCCCGCGTGGCGGTTAACCGCAACTGGAGATGAAAACCATGAGCAAAAACAACTAGGAAGGAATCCATCCTTATGTCGTAAACCAAGTCCGTTATCACGCACGCAGCCTGATGTGGCACTCTGCCATTCATGGCGTAGAAGTCGAGGGCCTCGAGCAAGAATTGATGCTGGATTATTTATCCCGCAAGCAGGCTTATGATACCGAAAAAGCAAAATGGGCGACCTTTGTAGGCCGCATCCTCAATCACAAATGTATCAGCCTGATTGAAGCAGCCCGTGCACAAAAACGTGGGTCTGGCATCAGTGACTTTTCACTTGATGCATGGCTTGAGGATAAGGACAGCGAAGATAACGCTTTGCCTGATCCTGCAACCGAAGACCCGTCCAGCCGCGATCTTCAAATTGATCTTGAACAAGCTGTTCAGCAAATGCCGCCGCATCTGGTGTTGCTACTGGTCGATCTGCGAACGCTCAGCATCAGTGAAATCTCCTGCAAAACCAAAACCCCACGCTCAACCCTCTACGGGAAACTGTCCGAACTGCGCGGATCGCTAAAGGAGCGTGGCTTTGCGGAATATCTGCACTGAGCCGCCGACAATTTTTGAGCCCTCTCGGTAAGTAAATCCTTGAAGGCAAGAAAACATTGTGGATGCACTCTTACGTAAAGGAGGTGTCCAATGAACCTTCCTATCATCTCAGCCGATGAACGCTTGAAAGAAACCAAAGGCATCAAGGGGTGCATCTTTGGTAAAAGCGGTATCGGCAAAACATCACTGCTCTGGACGCTTCCCGCCGAAAAGGCGCTGTTCTTTGATCTGGGGGCTGGCGATCTGGCCATCGAAGATTGGCAAGGTGATACCATCCGTCTACAGACTACCGGACCGCGAAGAATGATGTGTTTCCAATGAAGGAAAGCGGGATTCGAATCCTCGGTATAGTAACGTATTAATCCGCATTAAGGGGTCAATAAACCGCCATGAAAACCAACCGAACTTTCATATGCCCGAAATGGCATAACCTAAAAAGCCCGCCATTTGTAGGTTTTTGTGCTGTTTGCATTTGACTTGCTCTCTATAAAACATCCCGTTTTTCTCTAATTTTTCTGTGTCCGGGGAATATTCGGCCTGACCGAAGAGATGTTAGCTGAATAAATCCAAATACCTGGTGAGCTCGAACTTGCCGGGCAATGCCAAGGTCAGAAACGTTGATAAATTCCAAGGGCAAGAAGCCTCCATTGTTCTGATTCCCATGGTAACCTCAAGTGTTGAAGACCTGTCGCGCAACATCGAAGTTCTCTATAGTAAAAATAACCGCCTGTATGTTGCTGTCTCTCGGCACAATGATTGGCTGTGGTGGTCGTCAATCCCAAACTGTTGGAAATCCCATGTGCACTGTGGAGCAGATGAAATGGGTCAACACATTCTGTTGTTTGAGTGCGTATGCACAAGCATCGGCCTAGCCATATTGCTGACCTTGGCAAAAAGGTGTTTCAATCGTCATGCGGTGAATAGAAGCCTTAATCGACACATTTTATGCGGTGATTTGTCTTGACCGTGCGTTGAATAGAACATATATTCACCTTAAATAATGCGGTGATTAATATGTGGATTCATGAATATCAAAACTGGTCAAACTTTACATGGGATGCAAAAACCCTTGAACCCAAGCTGGCTGATGTACGTTACCGCCAAGGTCGTTTGCTTGGACACATGGAGGGGCTCGGCTTTGATCTTAAACGTGAGGCTTCTCTGAGAACGTTAACCAATGACGTGGTTAAATCATCGGCCATTGAAGGTGAGAACCTAAACCAAAAAGAAGTACGCTCTTCCATTGCCCGCAGGCTCGGAATTGACATTGCTGGGCTAATCCCTGCAAGCCGTGACGTTGAAGGCGTCGTGGAGATGATGCTAGATGCCACGCGACAATTCTCTAAACCGCTGACAAAGGATCGCTTGTTTGGCTGGCACGCGGCACTGTTTCCAACAGGATGGAACGGCATAAACAAAATCACCGTTGGTAGTTGGCGGACCATTGAAACTGGCCCCATGAAGGTCGTTTCTGGTCCCATCAACAGAGAAAAGGTTCACTTTGAAGCCCCAAGTGCAGAGCGCCTTGAAAAGGAAATGGATGCATTTCTCGCGTGGCTCTTAGGAGAAGATGATACTGACCCAGTTATCAAAGCAGGTATAGCTCACTTGTGGTTTGTAACAATTCACCCGTTTGAAGATGGCAATGGACGAATTGCCAGAGCCATTGGTGACATGGCACTCGCTCGTGCTGATGGTACGCCAGATCGTTTTTACAGTCTTTCGTCCCAAATCGAAGCCGAGCGAAAACAGTATTACGATCAGCTTGAGAATCAACAGCGCGCTACGCCTGATATAACAGGCTGGCTGTCATGGTTCTTGGACCGCTTGGGGCGAGCTATCAGTAATGCAGGAAAGACGCTTGGCAATGTGCTGTTCAAGGCAAAGCTTTGGGACATGATCAATCAAAAAAAGCCTGTCAATGATCGACAACGGCTGATCATCAACCGTATGCTTGAGGATGATTTTGAGGGCTTTATGAACACCTCAAAATACGCGAAGCTGGTCAAGCGTTCAAATGATACGGCGCTACGTGATATTCAAGAACTGAAAGAACATGGCATTTTTATTCAGAACCCCGGTGGTGGGCGTAGCACCAGCTACAGGCTTCCAGACCACTAAGAATAATTTGTTTCCAATATGCCCCATACTGGGAAGCGTGTAATTGGTAAGATATTTCCATTGCCATGATTGAGTATATACCAAGAGCAGAAATCAAATCAGTACAAGGGTTTGCAACATAAAACTTGCTTTTCGTTGTTTTCAGGGTGATTATTTGTTTCACCACAATGGTAAGTGTAGAGGATTCGAATTCAAAGTATTTTAATACACCGCCATCATCCACACAAACACTTTTATATGCCCCATATCGGCTAATCTAGAACCCTTCATTACTGATAGTTGCACACTTCATTGATAAGCACTTTTTCAACTTAATTCATACATAACAAGATCAACACCCACACAGCAGCCCTAATAAATCATAGTTACCAATGTTGGAGTGCGCACCAATCCTATTGTGGCAGTTAATCAAGAGAAGGTATGATATCTTTGTTGGGGAGGGGGTATTAAATTTCTTCAACCGATGTGTATAGAGAGAAACTTTATTTAGCAATTTACTACGGAATTTACAGTATGAAGAATATCGGTTTTATTGGCTTGGGCAATGTTGGTGGCAAATTGGCGTCAAGTCTGTTACGAAATAAATTCAACCTTGCCATTTTTGATATTTCGCTCGAATCTCGACAAAAATTTGAGAGCATGGGAGCCCAACCCTGTGTTTCCCCTGCTGAGGTTACCAAAATTAGCGATCTAATCATAACTTGCCTTCCATCACCTGTGGTATCTGCAAAGGTTCTCGAAGACAAGAATGGTGTTCTGTCCGAGTTTTCACCAGATAAAATATGGTGTGAAATGAGTACCACAGATGAAGCCGAGGTCAAGAGATTGGGGGCTAAAATTGAAACTCTCGGTGGTTCAGCTGTTGATTGTCCTGTTTCGGGAGGTTGTCATAGGGCTGCGACCGGTAACATTTCTATCTTTGCGGGGTGTAAACGTGAAGTATTCGAAAGGGTCTTTCCGGTTCTATCGGCAATGGGAAGACGAATTCTCCATACGGGTGAACTGGGATCGGCCTCAATACTTAAAGTGATGACCAATTATCTTGCAACAGCAAATCTTCTTAGCCTTTGTGAAGCCCTGACAACATCCAAACTAAATGGTATTGATCTCAACACGACCTACGAAGCCATCAGGATTTCATCAGGTAATTCGTTCGTTCATGAAACCGAAAGTCAAGTGATTTTGAATGGCAGTCGAAACATAAACTTCACCATGGATTTGGTCCTTAAGGACATCACCCTGTTTCAAGCCTTGGCCGACAAAGTTAATCTGAAATTAAATCTATCACCTGTGTTGGTAAAGACCTTTATTGAAGCAGAACAACGATATGGTTCGCGGGAATGGTCACCCAATATAATCAAGCTATATGAAGACCAGTGTGGGGTTAACATTCTTGGCCATGGGTTTCCCGAAGAAATAGAAGATAACGATTCTGAAGTTCCAGGATATGAGGTCAAATTTTAATTGAAAATAAGTGACAATGGCTTTACAGTTTGACGCATTACACAAATGTTTATTTTGGGAGTGAAAATGAAATACCTTAATAGAATCCTGATTAGTACGGTTGCTTTTTATCTTTTGATTTTTGTAGCATACCCGGTTTCTGCTCAGGAATATGAATTCAAACTTCACCATTTGTTAAGTGCTCAATCACCTGCACATAAGCAGATGTTGGAGCCATGGGCACGTCAGGTTGAAGAAAATTCAAATGGAATGGTTAAAATTGAGATTTTCCCTTCAATGAGTTTGGGAGGAAGGCCTGCCGAATTAGTTAGTCAAGCTAGGGATGGCGTTGTCGATTTGGTTTGGACCGTTAATGGGTATACACCAGGCTTGTTTCCTCGCACTGAGGTAATGGAACTTCCCACGGTATATGTTAATAATCCTCGTTCAACCAATTTAGCCCTTTATGACATGTTTGAAAGTGATTTACGACAGGAGTATACGGGTCTCGAAGTCATGTTTTTGCATGTGCATGCCGGGCAGGGGATACATATGACTGAAAAATTGGTCAGATCACCTGATGATATGGTTGGCCTTGATATGAGAATTCCAACCCGAACGGGTGCCTGGATTATTGAAGCACTGGGATCCAATCCAATTCAAATGCCTGTTCCTGAGTTACCTCAAGCTCTTCAAAAAGGTGTGGTTGATGGAGCTTTCATCCCTTGGGAAATTATCCCTCCGCTTAAATTACAGGAACAAACAAAATATCAGATCGAAGGTACTGATATGACAAGATTTGGAACAACAACATTCCAGGTTTCTATGAACAAGGCACGTTGGGACAGTCTGCCTGAGAATATCCAAAAGGCCTTTAAGGATGCTTCAGGTAAAGACTGGTGGGGCCAGGTCGGAGACATCTGGCGCGCAAGTGATGACTTTGGTATCAAATTGGCAGTCGAAAGTGGCAATGAGCATATTGTCTTGACCCCTGAAGAAACCGAAGCATTCAACGCTGCGCTTGAAAATGTGGTTGATCGCTGGGTTGCAGAGGTTGTTGAGAAAGGAATTGATGGACAAGGGCTTGTTGAGAAAGCAAGAATGCTGGTGGCTGAAAATTCCAATTAAATAATTTTTAGGGACCGGAATATGAATGTTGCTGAAAAAGCTATCCGGTCCTTCGTTTTGTTCTGGGCGCTGTTAGGTGGGCTTCTCCTCTTTCTCGTCGTTTTTCTGAATTCATCCTCGGTAGTAGGTGGTGTATTTGGGAGTCCAATCCCAGGAGATTTTGAACTTACCGAAATGGGAGTTGCAATCGCCGTTTTTGCGTTCCTACCTTATTGTCAACTAACAAATGCTAATGTAACGGCAGATATCTTCACCGCTAAGGCATCCCCAAGGTGGATAGCTTTATTTGGACTCATCTCGTCGCTGGTTGCATTTATGTTTTCTATCCTCCTGTTTTGGTGCATGACCCAGGGGATGATTGATCGATATAATTATCAGTATACAAGCGCGATACTATTGATTCCCATGTGGATTCCCTATGTTCCTGTATTGTTTTCCTGGATTTTACTTTTCTTGGCAGCGATTATTTCAATTAAGGAATTTTATCTGGATATTGCTTTGTCAAGGGCTGTCTGATGGATCCTATTTTCTTGGGGTTAATGGGCTTGGCAGTCCTGTTTGCATTGATCATAATCCGGATACCAATTGCCTATGCGATGATTCTTGTTGGCGGTCTGGGAATTACCTTTATCAATGGACCAGCCCTGGTCTTGAACCAGTTGAAGACTCTTGCCTATTTCCAATTTTCCATATATAGCCTTACTGTCGTACCAATGTTCGTACTTATGGGATGTCTTGCATCGAGATCAGGTTTGTCCGCTGCCCTGTTCCGAGCTGCCAACGCCTGGTTGGGATGGTTAAAAGGTGGAACTGCGATGGCTGTGATAGCTGCCTGTGCCGGATTTGGTGCTGTGTGCGGATCTTCCTTGGCCACAGCAAGCACCATGGGAAGGGTAGCTCTACCTGAGTTAAAGAAGTATAATTATTCTGGAGCTTTGGCTACAGGTTCGGTCGCAGCAGGGGGAGTTTTAGGGATCCTCATACCTCCCTCCGTGGTATTGATAATTTATGCTGTGGTGGTTGAAGCCAATATTGTTGCAATGTTTCTGGCTTCAATAATACCAGGCTTGATGGCCACACTTTTGTTCATTTTAACCATTGCAGCATATGTAATTGTAGTTCCCGGATCAGGACCAAGGGGATCAAAAATTGAAAAGGAAGAATTTATAGCAGCGACCAAGGGAGTCTTTCCGGTATTAATTATTTTTGGTCTTGTCCTTGGTGGAATATTTTTTGGTTTCTACAATCCAACACCAGCCGCCGCAGTCGGTGTTTTCCTAGTATTTGCCTATGGGCTTGTTACATCCCAATTGAATTGGAATGGGATACTGGAATCCATAAAGGAAACTGCGAGTACTTCAGGCATGATTTATTTAATTCTGCTTGGCGCTGAATTGATGAAGATTTTTTTATCCCGGGTAGGATTACCTCAGGAAACTGCATCCTGGCTTATGGAAGTCGGGATTTCACCAACCATGGTCTTGGTTCTCATCCTCATAGGTCTCATTATTCTAGGATGTTTAATGGACAGCCTCTCTATGATCCTATTGGTTATTCCCTTTCTTTGGCCAGTTCTAAGTGAAATTAACGGAGGAATTTATCAGGGTTCCGAGGGTTCGGGATTTGGCATGAGTACTGACGATCTTAAAATATGGTTTGGAATTCTAGCCTTAATTGTCGTGGAACTTGGTTTAATAACACCACCGGTAGGTCTCAATGTTTTCGTAATTTCTTCCCTAGCCAAGGATGTTCCGATGATTGAGATATTTAAAGGGGTTATTCCATTCTTTTGTGTTGAAATATTAAGAGTAGGTTTGATTATTGCATTCCCCGTGATTACCCTTTGGCTTCCAACACTCTCCTCTGGGTAAAGCATTTAAGGTTTTTCGCCATCAGAATTTAATTTTGGGGGATTACATATTTGAATCCGCACATTATGCAGTATTGGGACTGTGAAAATATTCAAACGAATTCTTTAAAAGATCATTTCTACACCAAGAAAATGCGCCTTTGGGCGGTTTTTTACAAACGAAAGTCCCAAAAACAACAAATAAATGTCTTGGAAGGGCACCTTAGCTCGGCAAATACCAGTTAAAAGTGACTTCCTGCCTTAGGCGCTAGAATACTTTGGCAGTCTCTATTCGCCATTAAGAAATATGTATATGTATCTCGCCTCGGATCCTTCGTGTTTCCTGAAGTGTCCATAATATCTTCTGATAGTGACTGACATCATCGTAAGTCGGTTTTCGGCCCCTTGAGTCAACCAGCCACTTACAAGCTGGCTGATAGGAACCAATAAGTTCGTTCCAAATTTCCTCTGTTACATTATCAAGGTACTGTGTCTGGTTGATCCAGACACGCCTTTCACTGAAGTTTGGACAGGTTCGAGAGATGGTGTTTTGTTCTTGGGCCTCCGGCGGCCGGAACAAGAATCTGTCCACACCAGCATGAACGGCTTCTGGAACCATCAAATGCCGTTCACGCAACCGGGTACCAATGGTTGACACATGTCAGAATTCCTCCGTACTTGATGGACATGGAATACGTGGAAAATCGGAGTTGATAAACTCGGCATATCTGGTGATGTCGGCCTGGCAATGCAGAATGCCATAGATGTAATCGAACACAGCGTATTCATCAGGCTGTCTATGATCAGTATATGTAGCCATTTCTACTAATCTTTCATGGATATCGGGATCAAAATCCAGCAGGCGTTCATTACCTAGGTCAGGGTGCCGGAGAACTTGGCGGTCATGCGAAGGTTCTTGCCCTCAATCGGACCCGCTTGGCCGCAGACAAAAGGACACCATCCATTCGGGGAAGACTGAAAAAAGCCGGATGGAACCACAATGAGGCGTTGAAACGCATCCGTTTGGCTGAACTTTTACCTGAAAAGGGGACATTTGAAAAGCGATAGCCCTGGAGTGGGTTTGTTCCGGGGGTTGTTTTTTGCAGGTATTTAGGTTATATTGCCGGTGAAGATAACCGAAGAAATGGCGAGGGCAGCCAAATGCACAATATCATAGTAGCAAAAAAGGATAAAATTGTAGCGATCTGCCGCAAGCATGATGTCGAAAGACTTGAAATATTCGGTTCCGCTGCTCGGGGAACGGATTTTGATCCAGCCCAAAGTGATGTTGATTTCCTAGTCCTTTTTTCTCTGCCTTGGTTTCCGGGTGCCGCCAAGAGGTATGATGGGATGCGTCGGGATTTACATAAGGAATTAGGCCGAAAAGTGGATTTGCTTGCAAGCGATACCATACGTAACCCCTATCGCAAGGCTTCCATCGACAGGGATCGTGAAGTCATTTATGAAAGATAAGTTAAACCCCGCTGCGACATTACATGATATCAGGTACGCCTGTGAAAAAATTGCCATTTATACCAACGATCAGGAATTTGAGGATTGGTATGAAGATACAAAAACACAGGATGCTGTCAGGTCATGTTTTGCTGATATTGGTGAGGCAGTAACCCGGATTAGGGATCATTTTCCAGACATATCTTCAAGGATACCAGATAAGCAAACAATTATTGATTTCAGAAACCATATACTGCATCATCAGTATGATGGAATTAACCTTGAGCAGGTATGGGATACAATTAAGAACGATGCACCTGAATTACAAAACACAATTAGCAATCATTCTCAATGAAATAGACCCACCAGAACCGGAGCATTCAAAGCCGCCACGTGGCCCCAAACTTTGTTAGGTTCTTTTTGGATCTTGATCGCATTTATATAGTTTAGAAAAGAAACAGATTGGGGAAAAGCTAGAGGTGTACCTACAACAATGCACTTTTGAACGGTACACGTTGTATTGGTATTAAATTGTGCCTCTATTAATTTGGCTCTTCGTCCTATTTAGTGGGCAATCTATCTTTACGGAGAGAAGACAGAAGAAGAGACACACTTGTTTCAGTTTATTATGCAGAAGAAAATAGTTTTAAATCCAGAAAAATTTGAATTTCTTGCGGGAGGTCTCATTTTCCCTAGGTTAAAGCACTTAGGTGTTGATCAGGTTTATGTGAATTCTGGAACCGATTTTCCACCAATCATTGAGGGATTGGCTGAAGCCTTATTCAAGGGGATTCCCTGTTCTAAACCAATTCTTGTTCCCCATGAGCATCTAGCGATGGGGATGGCGTATGGAAACTATAAAATATCCAGAAAAACGCAAGCTGCCATATTTCATACTAATGTCGGCTTGGCTAATGCTGTGACTGGAATAATAAATGCCGCCTGTGAAAACATACCCCTTATCGTGATGTCTGGCCGCACACCTGTAACCGAAAAGGGCAGGTTTGGTTCACGAACTGTACCGATTGGATGGGGCCAGGAGATGTTTGATCAGGAGAGTTTGATAAGAGAATCGTGCAAATGGGAATATGAGGTTAGATTTCCTGAACAGGTACTCGAATTGTTGGATAGAGCTTATGCAATTGCCAATTCAACTCCCAAGGGACCTGTTTATCTCTCTCTTCCGAGAGAAGTAATTAGTATGAAGACTGAAGCCAGTGCACTTTTTGACAAACCTCGTTTTGCTCCCTTTCAGACCTCACCTGGGATAGAAGGCATAAATACACTTTGTGAATGGATTGAAGACGCATCACTACCCCTGTTAATTTCCCAGCGAGATTGTGATGATCAACAATCCTTCAAGATATTGAATAACTTCATAGATAAATTTGGAATACCAGCTTGTACCTGGTGGGCAACTGGATTAAGTTTGTCCACGGAAAATCTTTGCCATATAGGCTCTGATCCCCAACCCTATCTTGAGCAGTCTGATTTAATCATCCTTTTAAATTCACCAGCGCCCTGGTGGCCTGATAAACACAAGGTTTCCAAGTCAGCAAAAATTGCAAACCTTGGTCCGGATCCAATTTTTTCTCGTTTCCCGATCAGAAACTTTAGGTCTGACCTTTCCATTGCCGGTGAGGTTACAACAATTATTAACAAACTTTCAGAGCAACTGAACTTAAGGGATAATATCTCGGCTGAATCAGTTCGCAAGCGACAAATGACCATTGCGAATATTAAAAATAAAGCAACCGAGCGGGACCGCGTTATCAATGAGGCAAGAAAATCCGGCAAGATTACCAAAAGTGCAGTTTCGTCGGTACTTGGGAAAATAATTCGTAAGATGGACTCAACCGTCTTTTCAGAATTGGGAGCTGATCTGGATTTGTTAGGACGACAAAAATATGGTGGTTGGTTTCAGGAACCTTATTCAGGGGGCTTGGGATGGTCATTTCCTTCTGCACTGGGAGCGAAGATGGCAAGTTCCAATAAGTTGATAATTGCCATAATGGGAGATGGTTCATATCTCTTTGCCAATCCAACGGTCTGCCATCAGGTCGCTGAGTCCCTGCAATTACCAATTTTGATTATTGTTTTGAACAATAGAGAATATCGAGCAGTGAAGAACTCGGTACTGGGTATGTTTCCTAAGGGCTATGCATCCAGGATGAACCAGGTACCTTTGACATCACTCGAACCCTCGCCAGACTTCAGAAAGGTTGCTTCTGCCTCCAATGCATGGGCCAGAAGAGTTGATGTATTTTCTGAATTGAAGGATACGCTTCTGGAGGGGATAAGAATAACAACGGAAGAAAAGAGAACAGCCTTGGTCGAGGTTTCGATTAGAGAAGATGGTTAGTAGGGCAATCCAGTATAATTTTCTGACAAAACCTTCTGCATCGAAATTGAATTTCTTAACTGTGACAATTCACTTTCCATTATCTTTTCGGTAAATCGATCTGAATCTGGAAACAAATGAAGCATGTGCGTCATCCACCAGCTAAATCGCATTGATTTCCAGACCCTCTTGAGGGCCTTTTCCGAATAATTTTTCAATCCTGTTTGATTATTATTGTTAACATGTTCAACAATCGCTTCATAGGCATAATAAACATCAGAAGCCGCCAGATTTAGTCCTTTGGCACCGGTTGGAGGAACGATATGAGCAGAATCACCACATAGAAGCAATCGACCCTCACTCATTGATTTCGAGACGTAGGTTCTCAAGGGTGCAATTGACTTTTCAATTGAAGGTCCCGTTTCGAGTTCACTTGAAATATGTACAGGAAACCTGAGTTTTAATTCTTCCCAAAACCTGTCATCCGACCAATTTTCAGGTGATTCAGTCACAGGTACCTGGACATAATATCTTGAGAGTGTATCAGACCGCATGGAAGCCAAAGCAAAGCCTCTATCGCTACGGGAATAAATGAGCTCATCTTTTAGGGGAGGGGTTTCGGAAAGTATACCCAACCAACCTATGGGCAATTGTGCAAAATAACTGTGCTCAGCATTCACACTTATTTTGTTCTTGCTAATGCCATGAAATCCATCACAACCGACGACAATATCGCACTTAATCTCGTATCTGGTACCTTCGTTATCGTAAGTTACTTTAGGTTGAGGTGATTGATGGCCACTAATATCTACACCTTTGGCCTCAAAAATTAAATTGGCACCCCAAGCCTCCAGAGCCTCGTACATGTCTCGGGTAACTTCAGTTTGCCCATAAACAGTAATCGTTTTGTTTGCCAGCTGTCGAAAATTAATATGGAAGAAATCATAGGAAGTTGAAAAATAAACACCCCCATGGATTTGTCCCTCAGATTTTAACCGGTCACCCACACCGACGTCCACCAACTGATTGACAGTACCAGTTTCAAGTACACCTGCTCTTATTCGTGATAGAACATACTCTTTTGTTCGCTGCTCGATTAGAATAAAATCAATCTGCTTTTTGAACAGTTTGCAAGCAAGTAGAAGACCCGCTGGTCCACCTCCAATGATTACAACTTGGGTACGCAAATGAACTCCGCCTTGTACAAGTTCTTTTTTTGAACAATCAAAATTGCTTCTATTTCCACTTTATGGAACACCCCATGGAGGGAACCTGTTCTTTAGGTCCAGAACCTGATTGAGCAATATCCCTCATGGCATTAAAGAGCTCTCTTGTTCTGGGGGTCTGAAGTGAACCGGATTGACCTGAGCTGTCAAGTCGACCCCTATATTGCAGTTGAGAATTTGAATTAAAACCAAAGAAATCTGGGGTGCACTCAGCATTGTATGTACGTGCCACCTTTTGATCTTCGTCGTGCAGATAAGGAAAGGGAAAGTTATGATCACAAGCAAACGCAGCCATTTTATCAAATGAATCCTCGGGATACATTCTTGCATCATTGGAACAGATCGAGGCAACACCAATACCATGCTCTATCAATTCCTTTGCATCAAAGATTATTCGTTCTATCGCAGAGGTAACATACGGACAATGATTGCATATAAACATAATCAAGGTCCCATTGGATCCTCGAATTTGATCAAAAGTATAATGCTTTCCACTTGTGGATGGCAACTCGAAATTGGGTGCCTCCCACCCAAAATCGCATACTGGAGGACTGACAGCCATAATTGTGATCCTTTATTCTATTTAATTGGAATTTATAGCGAACTATTGGTCATGTGAAAGGGTTCGTAAATTTAAGATATTTTGCTGATAAATTTCGGGATTATCAAAACTTCCCCCTTTGAATATTGCGGTTCCTGCAACAAAGACATTAGCACCTTCCTTGGCTGCTGTACCAATGGTCGTTATATCTATTCCCCCATCAACCTCAATGTGGATATTCCTTGCGCCGATGAGATCTCTGATTTCATTTATCTTAACCAGTTGATCTGCAATAAACTTCTGTCCACCAAAGCCAGGGTTAACGGTCATGACACAAACAAGATCAATGGTGTCCAACAAGGGTTTTATCACGCTGGCCGGAGTTCCGGGATTAAGCGCCACCCCAGCCAGGATGCCGTTATTCTTTATAAGCTGGAGATCTTTAAAAATGTGAGGTGTGGCCTCAACATGAACTGTAATGACATCCGCCTGGGCTACAATAAACTTTTCGAGGAGCAGTGCTGTGGGTGAAATCATCAAATGCACATCCATCACCTTGGAAATATGAGGCCGTAATGAAGAAACCACATCTGGTCCAAAGGTCAGGTTAGGAACAAAATGTCCATCCATGACATCAAGATGAATCCAATCAGCACCCGCTTTTTCAACGGCACGGCATTCCTGTGCAAGATTGGCAAAATCTGCACTCAAAATGGATGGAGCAATAATGTGCTTCCCTCGAGTCATTTCTTTCTATGAATTTAGAGACTATGATTTGGAATGATTGGCAATCAAATCATTAACGACAGAAGGGTCTGCCAGAGTTGATGTATCACCAAGGCTATCATAATCGCTTTCCGCGATTTTCCTGAGAATTCTACGCATGATTTTCCCTGAACGGGTTTTAGGTAGATCAGGTGCCCATTGAATAATATCCGGTTTGGCTATTGGACCAATTTCCTTGCGCACCCATAATTCAAGCGTCTTTTTTAATTCATCAGTATATTCCGTCCCTTTTTTCAAGGTAACATATGCATAGATACCTTGGCCCTTGACGGGGTGTGGATACCCAACGACAGCGGCCTCGGCAACATCGGTATAGGCAACCAGGGCACTTTCAATCTCGGCGGTGCCCATGCGATGCCCAGAAACATTAAGGACATCATCCACTCGACCAGTAATCCAGTAATATCCGTGTTCATCACGACGACATCCATCCCCGGTAAAATAATAATCCTGATATTGTTGGAAATAGGTTTCCATAAATCGCTGATGATCACCATAAACGGTTCTCATTTGCCCTGGCCAACTATCTTTGATGCATAATACGCCTTCGGCCTCAACCGAATCGAACTCATATCCTTTTTCAGGGTCCAGAATGACCGGTTCAACGCCAAAAAAAGGAGTTGTAGCGGATCCCGGTTTGGTAGCTACAGCACCAGGTAATGGAGTAATCAGGTGACCGCCAGTTTCGGTTTGCCAAAAGGTATCCACAATAGGACATTTTCCTTTACCTACAATCGTATTATACCAGTTCCAAGCTTCAGGGTTTATCGGTTCACCAACCGTTCCCAATACCCTGAGAGTAGAAAGATCACATTTATTGACCCATTCATCTCCCAATCCCATCAAGGCTCTAATAGCAGTTGGTGCTGTATAGAACTGATTAACTTTATGTTTGTCGCAAACCTCCCAAAAACGTGATGCTGTGGGATATGTCGGCACACCCTCGAACATCAGACTTGTTGCGCCATTAGCCAAGGGACCATATACAATGTAACTATGCCCAGTTACCCAGCCGACATCAGCGGTACACCAGTAAACATCACCATCGTGATAATCAAAAACAAACTTGTGAGTAAGCGATGCGTAGAGCAGGTACCCGCCAGATGTGTGTACCACACCTTTGGGCTTACCAGTAGACCCAGATGTGTAAAGGACAAACAAGGGGTCCTCAGCGTTCATTTTTTCAATTGGAGCATTGAGTGTAACCCCTTTGGAGATTTCGGTATAATCAATATCCCTCCGATCATTCCAGGGAATTTCACCATTTGTTCTTCGAACAACCAACAATTTCACACTCTCTTTGCAACCCTCGAGTGCTTTGTCAGCGTTGATCTTAAGGGGGGTATTTCTACCTCCTCTTGGTGCTTCATCAGCTGTAATGATAAGATTGGAACCGCAGTCATTTACCCGGTTGGCAAGAGCATCAGGGCTAAATCCAGCAAATACAACTGAATGAATTGCACCTATTCTGGTACATGCGAGCATGGCATAGGCAGCTTCTGGAATCATCGGAAGGTAAATGACTACCCTGTCCCCTTTTTTGGTTCCCAGTGACTTCAGAACATTTGCCATTTTGCATGTTTGTTCATGCAGTTCCTTGTAACTGATAAATTTTGTTTCATCCTCAGGATTATCGGGTTCCCAAATTATGGCCGTTTGATCTCCCTTATCCTTTAGGTGACGATCAATACAATTGGCAGACACATTCAGATAGCCATCCTCAAACCACTTGATAGAAACATCTGGATAGGAAAAATTCACTGATTTGACCTTCGTGAAAGGTTGGATCCAATCTAAATTTTTGGCCATTTCCGACCAGAATTTTTTGGGGTCCTCCTTGGCTTGTTTTTGGTATTCCTGAAATTTTTCAGCATTTATTAATGTGGAAGAAACAAACTCATCTGAGGGTGGATATAATTTTTCCATGATAGGCCTCCTAAGATCAATATTTTTGCAATATAATAAAAATTTGGATTAATTGTTGTGAACACCTAGAACAAGACAGGAATTGTTACAGGAAACAATTTACGTTATTGGTAAGGATTATATCAAGTTGAACCAAAATATAAATGGTCATTCCAAACCCTAAACCAACTATTAAACCAGACTGAAGTGGTAAGCCGGTTATCCTATCCTAACTCGAAACATGACATACATTCTACTTAAAATTAGTGATACCTGTATTGAATACTTAAACTAAAATCAGACTCCCCCTAATTTTCAATTGGTGTTTTAAGGACAGAATGCCGAAAAGACTAAAGTAAGAAATTAATTACGACCCTGATCGAACTACACCACATCAAGTAGACGATAATTAGGTACTTTAAATTGCAAGGAAACTGCTTGTTAAGAAAAAGGGTAGAGGCAGTTTAGCAATTAAATCATCAAGATAACAGGAACCAGTGTTTCGGACCTTGATTGAACAAATTTGCTGTTTAAATTTTTTATAGGAAAATCAGGAAATATCTTGAAAGTAGAAATTCCATAAAATTGAATATTCAAAGATTCGAATGGCTTCAGTTAAATCAATTTCAGATTATCCCATAATTCATACGATTGGTGATCAAGCACTTATGGTCATGTTTGGTGATGGTTATTCCAAGCAGGTAAACTCAAAAGTATTAGAATTTGATAGAAAATTGTCGCAAGCCGATTTCTGTTGGATTGTTGAAGTTGTTCCTGCAATAAGGTCATTGCTTGTCACGATTGATCCCTTGTACATTGAAATGCAAAAGGCAGAACACCTAATCAGAGAACAAATAAATACACAACAGGAAAGCAGTATAAAAACTGCTACAAGAAGATTTAACATTCCAGTTTGTTATGGAAGTCAATACAGTCCAGATCTTGAACATGTTTCTTTACAAACTGGCGTTAACAAAGAAAAACTAATAGAATTACACTGCTCATGCGATCTAAGCGTTGCTTGTCTCGGATTCTCACCGGGTTTGGCTTATTTGGCCGAATTGCCCGAAGAATTTAATTTGCCCCGCAAGGTATCGTATAATGCAACCGCTTTACCGGGGTCTGTACTTGTAGCAAATAGGCAAACAGTATTCACTGCAGCAGCAATTCCAACGGGATGGTCCATAATCGGCAGGTCACCTGTCATAGGATTCAGGTTAAACCAATCTCCCCATTTTTTATTTCAACCAGGTGATGAAATAAGGTTTTATCCAATCACAGAAGAACAATTCCAAACTTCCAACTACGATAAAATTTGGGATGCGTATGGCCACTATTGAGATTTTGGATCTCTTTGGCTCTGCAACCATCCAGGATAAGGGGCGGATTGGCTTTCAAAGATATGGGGTGCCACGTGGTGGGGCCATGGATCTTTATGCCTTGGCGGAAGGGCAGGTGCTCCTTCAAAACGAACCTAATTCTGCAGCTTTGGAAATGCAGTTTGGCGGTGGAACATTTAAAGTTCATGGAACCATGACCCTTGCCACTTCAGGGGGGCAAATGGAGATATACCTGGACAACAAACCAATACCCTGGAAAAGTTCATTCACGGTAAACGAAAATCAAATACTTCAAATCAAAAAAAATATTTCTGGGGTTTACAGCTACCTTCACCTTCCAGGTGGTATCGCCAGTACAAAAATATTGGGGTCCAGATCAACTCATATCCCTTCGGGGCTGGGAGATGTTCCAAAAATAGGGTATCATTTACGATCAACTTCCAAAGAACAAATTAGACAGGAGGGATTATTTTTACCCCCAGCAGGCTATTACAGTTCGAAGACCATTAATATTGTTCATGGTCCTCACAGTGCATTATTCGATAAAAAAGATTTGGAGTTATTAACCCAGAAAAAGTTTCAAATGAGCTCTTCACGCAACAGGATGGGAGCCAAAATTATCCCGCTTGGGTGGAACATATCAGCCCAGACTGGTAAAACCTTGGTGTCTGACCCTATTGTTCCTGGAGATATACAGGTGGCAGCTGATGGAACGACAGCAATATTGCTGTCAGATAGCCAACCAACCGGAGGATACCCTAGAATAGCTTCTGTAATAACATCTGATCTGTTCAAAATTGCTCAATTAAAGCCAGGTGAGGAGTTTTATTTTAAATTGATTGATCGTATTGAAGCACAGATGAAATTCAAACAGAAAACCAGGGA
Source organism: Paracoccaceae bacterium (assembly GCA_022822495.1). Lineage (GTDB taxonomy): Bacteria > Pseudomonadota > Alphaproteobacteria > Rhodobacterales > Rhodobacteraceae > MPNP01. Next base: position 55,959 of record JAJEBQ010000049.1, read on the forward strand.
AATGGAACACATTGCAAAAGCACTCAAACCTTTAATTAGAGACCCTGGTGAAGTGCGGGATCTATTGAGTTATAATTTCATCAGCGGTGTAACAAGAGGAGAAGCAGATGACGACTATTGACCTTAATTCAGATCTTGGTGAAAGTTTTGGACCCTGGAAGAAGGGACTTGATGAAGAGATACTTCAGATAGTTTCCTCCGCAAATGTTGCCTGTGGATTCCATGCCGGTGATCCCCTGCAAATGAAAAGAACATGTCAATCCTGTATTGACAACGACGTTGGTATAGGGGCACATCCAGGCTTCAGAGACCTGGTCGGTTTTGGTCGAAGAGAAATTTACGGTTATGACTTGGAGGAGTTAACTGCTGAAGCGATTTATCAAATTGGTGCCTTGCAGGCTATTGCCACAGCCCTCAAGACAAAAGTCAGACATGTCAAGTTTCATGGAGCCTTGGGAAATATGTCATCCCGGGATATCAATTTGGCCAAAACCCTTTATGAGGGTGTTATGGAATTATCCTCGGATTTGAAAATTCTTGTCATTGCAGGCACCAAACAACAGACTGCAGCGGAAGAGTTGTGTATCCCTCATGTCAAAGAAATTTTTGCTGATCGGGCTTATAACACTGATGGCACTCTTGTAAGCAGGGCAAAAAAGGGAGCCATGATTCTTGATCCTGTTCAATGTGCAAAGAATATGTTGAATGCGGTCAAAAATAATCGACTTATATCCATTGACGGGAAAGAAATTTTTATCAATCCAGAATCAATCTGCGTACATGGAGATAGTCCCAAGGCTCTTTCAATAGCTACTCAGGTCAGGCAAACACTAGAGGGGGCGGGGATCACGATAAAGAAATTTAAATCCAAATTATAAACCTTGGATTTAAAATACTTTTATGTAATCATTTAATCGGCAGATTCAGAGACTTTTTCTGGTTTTTCTTCTTCAGTTTTAACTTCTTTTTTTTCTTCGGTGGGTTCTTCACTCACATTGGACTGAGCTCCGGCTTCTTCCAGGGTTCGGGCAATATTTATAAAAATACTTGTTTCAACTTCTGGGTGCAAATTCACCTTGACCTGGTAGATGCCAATTTCCTTGAATGGTCGATTGAGTTCAATTTGTCGCCTGTCAACAGATAATCCACTTTCAGTTGCCGCTCTGGCAATGTCCCTTTTCGAAACTGACCCATATAAGGAGCCTGTTTCAGAAGCAGAACGAATGACGGTAAACTCTTGACCATTGATTTTTTCAGAAACAGCTTCAGCTTCATTTCTCAGATCAAGGTTTCGAGCTTCTATCTCCAGTTTTTTATCCTCGAAGTACTTTCTGTTTTCATCAGTATTCTTGATTGCTTTTTTCTGAGGGAGCAGAAAATTTCTGGCATATCCTGGTTTGACTTTTACCAAATCTCCCATCAGCCCCAAATTGTTAACTTTTTCAAGAAGAATAAGTTCCATGGTTCAAATCCTATCTTGACTTATAGGGTAACAAGGCTAGGAAACGAGCTCTTTTAACAGCCTTTGCTAGCTCTCTTTGCTTACCAGATGAAACAGAAGAAATTCGACGGGGGATAATTTTTCCGCGTTCGGTTAGAAACCTCCTTAGCAATTTAATATCCTTGTAATCAATTTCAGGGGAATCATCACTTGAAAAGGGGCAAACTCTTTTCCGATTATAAAAATTTTGCCTCATCATAATTTGTTTTCCTTGCTCCTTAATTTGTTTGTCTGGCACTCATTATTGGAGTTTGCTCCTCCGAGTGTTGGTCTACCTTGGTTGTAAGATAACGGAGAATGTCTTCATTTAATCCGAGCCTTCGTTCCAGCTCAATGACAGCCTCAGGTGGAGAATCCATCCGGAAAAACAAATAGTGACCTCGTCGGTTTTTCTTAATCACATATGCCAGTCTCCGGGCACCCCAGTATTCTTTGTATAGGATAGATCCACCATTATCAGAAAGAATTCCCTCAATATCCCCCGAAAGTTTTTCAACTTGGGTATTTGTCAACTCCTGTCGAGTGATACAAACCTGTTCGTATAGGGCCATTTACGTCCTCAAAATAATTTTTATTCCTCTCCGATCTCAGGTCCTAAACCCCATTGTATTTCGGAGCGTTAATATCTAGTAAATTTGGTATTCACTTACAAGGTTGCTTCCTTTGGGTTGAATTCCCGGTAGAAACAATCCTACTTTGTTTTCATTAAAGTGGGATTAGGGTTTGATTTTACAACACTCAAACAAGGATAGAACCCTTAAATAGGAGAAAAATATTGCAAACAGTACTATTATTTCCCGGTCAAGGTTCACAAGCAATAGGAATGGGTAAGGAAATTGTTGAGAATTTTCCCTGTGCCAAAGACATTTTTGATAGGGTGGATGAGGCTTTGGAGGAGAAGCTTTCAACCTTGATTTGGGATGGCGATATAAATGAGTTGACCCTAACCAAGAATGTCCAACCGGCCTTGATGGCAACATCAATGGCTGTATTTCAGGTGATTATGTCCGAGGGCTATGGGATGTCATCAACAAAATACATGGCAGGGCATAGTTTGGGTGAATATTCGGCGCTTTGTGCTGCAGGTTCAGTTTCACTCGAGGATACAACAAAATTACTACGTCTTCGAGGCGAAGCGATGCAACAAGCCGTCAATATCGGAGAAGGAAAAATGGCCGCAATTTTGGGGCTCGACATCGCTGAGGTCAGGGAAATCTCAGAAAGGGCTTCAAAGGATGGTGTTTGTGATATTGCCAATGATAATGATCCCAAACAAGTTGTGGTTTCCGGTCAGAAAGAAGCAGTGAGCATGGCAATGGAACTCGCTACTGACAAAGGCGCAAGAAGAGTTGTCGAGCTAACTGTATCAGCTCCTTTTCATTGTCGACTCATGCAACCGGCGGCAGAAAAGATGGCAAACGCTTTGACCAGGACAAAAATAGAAGATCCAAAGATACCAGTCATTTCGAACGTAACTGCCGGACCTGTATCCAATTCGGAAGAAATTAGACAGAATTTGGTCAAACAGGTAACGTCTACAGTAAGGTGGAGAGAATCAATGCAGTTTTTGGCTGCAAAACCAATTTCGACAGCCTTCGAACTCGGGTCTGGAAATGTCCTGACTGGATTGCTTCGACGAATAGATAGAAATATTAAATGTTATCCTGTTGGTAACACTTCACAAGTTAAAGCAGCATTAGAAAAGATGGAATCTGATTATGAAAATTGATTTGAACAGTAAAAGAGCATTGGTAACGGGTGCAACCGGGGGGATAGGTGAAGCAATAGCCAAGGCCTTACTCGAAGCTGGGGCCGAGGTTGTGATTTCGGGCACAAAAGTTGAAAAGTTGGAAAAACTCGAAGCAGAATTGGGCTCAGAGGGTAAAGTTATACCGATACCATCAAATCTTGGGAGTCCCGAGGATATCCAAAATTTGATTTCTCAGACAACAGAAATTGATGGTGGCATCGATATCCTTATCAACAATGCTGGTATAACTCGTGATGGATTACTCTTGCGGATGCATGAGGATGATTGGCAGAATGTTATGGAAATTAACCTGAAGGCCGTAATGATGCTGACCAAGGGTATGTTACGAAATATGCTTAAAAAACGATGGGGAAGAATCATCAACATTACTTCAATTGTTGGTTCGACAGGCAATCCTGGTCAATCCAATTACGCGGCCGCCAAAGCCGGATTGGTTGGCTTTTCTAAATCTCTTGCACAGGAAGTGGCCAATCGAGGGATTACCGTAAATTGTCTGGCGCCTGGGTTTATTGAAACTGAAATGACCAATAAACTTTCTGATGAAAGAAAGAAAATTCTTGTAAATAATATTCCTATGCAGAAAATGGGGCGACCAGAGGATATTTCATTTCCAGTTTTATTTTTGGCATCTGAACAGGCTTCATATATTACCGGTCAATCATTGCATGTAAATGGTGGGCTTGCTATGATTTAATGAAGGGCGATGGCGTAAAGGAATATAGATATTGACACGCAATCAACATAAAATTGGATTGGAAAATCCATATAATAATTGTATTTATATGGGTCAGTAATATTTTCGTATTTAAAATACAGGGCAAGTGCCAATAATAGTTTAATAATAATTTTAGGAGTAAAACATGGATGAAATAGCATCTCGCGTTCGAGCAATTGTTGTGGATCACTTGGGAGTGGACGAGGAAGCGGTTGTTGATTCAGCCTCATTTATACAGGATTTGGGTGCTGATAGTTTAGATACGGTCGAGCTGGTTATGGCATTTGAAGAAGAATTCGAAGTTGAAATCAAAGATGAAGATGCAGAAGGTATCAATACCTTTGAGGATGCTGTAAACTTTATAAAAAAGGCCCAATCTGAATAAACACACACGAATTTCAGAAAAATTTCTAAACATCTAACAAGGCACTATTAAGGGGAGAAAAGCGTAAGTTTCTTGTTCTAGTCAAGGATAAATAATATGTTGATTTTCCCAATCATCCAGATTCATGATGGGGTTTGTGTGAGTCTTGAAAGGGGTGATACAGATCGTCCAATTGTATGGCATATTGACCCTGTTGCCAAAGCCAAGGAGTTTTCAAATACCGGCGCAACATGGATGCATGTAACCGATATTGATGCCATTGGTGGATCCAACAAAAACAAGGATTTGGTCATAAACATTATTAGACAGGCCGGGATTCCTGTGCAATATGGGGGTGGGATTAGATCCTCCTTGCATGTTGATGAATGGGTTGACTTAGGTGCTGGCCGAATTGTGGTTGGAACTTTGGCTGTCCTCAATCCCGATTTGGTCAAGGAAATAGCCAAATTATACCCGGATCAAATTGTGATCGCTTTGGATATTTGGCAAGGGAAGGTCATGATTCATGGCTGGAAAGAAGCGGGGCCAATAGAACCTGAAGATTTTATCAATGCGTATTACGGAATTCCGTTGGCAGGAATTATTATTACTGATATTGATGCAAATATAGAAGATATGGAAAGTACCTTGGAGCAATTGACCTATCTGGCATCTGTTTCAAGTAGCCCTGTCATTGCAAGTGGCGTTGTCAGAAGAGTAAGTGATATTACGAGATTATCAAAAATAACCAATGTTGAGGGAGCTATAGTGGGCACTGGACTCTATAACAAGACTTTTGAACTGGAAGATGTTTTGAAAGTTGCCTAGAAGGAAACTGCAATTTCCTCTCAACCGAAAATCAGGTAACAAAGACAATATTTAAATTAACTAACTATAAGAGGTTAACAAGTGGTACGAAGAGTAGTTGTAACTGGCTTGGGTTTGATTACTCCTCTGGCATGTGGAGTTGAGGAAACCTGGCAGAAGTTATTGCAGGGGCAAGGGACTTCCAGAACCATCAAAAAGTTTGATGCTTCCCATCTTGCGACAAACTATGCTTGTGAAATTCCCGTGGATGACAGCGAAGGTTTTAATCCAAATAATTGGTTAGCTCACAGAGAAAGACGAAAAATTGATGATTTTATACTTTATTCGATTGTGGCTTCGGATCAGGCTATAGCCGATGCGGGGTGGAAACCGGCAAACGAAAATGAGCAATATCGTGCCGGTGTACTTATTGGATCTGGTATAGGGGGTCTTGCCACAATTGCCGAAACCACACTGGTACTAAAGGAAAAGGGTCCCAGAAGGGTATCGCCATTCTTTATCCCGGGTTCACTCATAAACCTTGCTTCAGGGCAGGTTTCCATTCGATATTCCTTAAAGGGTCCCAATCAATCCACTGTTACAGCGTGTGCTACCGGTGCTCATGCCTTGGGAGATGCAACAAAAATAATTATGGCGGATGAAGCTGATGTCATGGTGGCAGGGGGTTCTGAAAGCCCAATATGCGAGATAGGTATTGCTGGATTTAATGCGTGTAAGGCACTCTCGACCCAATGGCGAGAAAATCCCTCCAAAGCCAGCAGACCCTTTGATAAGATCCGTGATGGTTTTGTGATGGGTGAGGGAGCTGGCATAGTTGTTCTTGAGGAAATGGAACATGCCAAAAGAAGAGGGGCCAAGATTTATGCCGAGGTAACCGGCTATGGTATTTCTGGAGATGCCTATCATATAACGGCCCCTTCAGAGGATGGCAGTGGAGGATTACGGTCCATGGAAATGGCAGTCAAGAAGGCCAAAATCAGCGGATCTGATTTGGATTATATCAACGCTCATGGAACTTCAACCATGGCCGATACGATCGAATTGGCTGCGATCCACAAGTTGGTAGGAAATGATTTAAAATCTGTTTCAATTTCATCAACCAAATCATCAATCGGGCATTTACTGGGTGCTGCCGGTTCTGTTGAAGCCATTTTTTCAATTCTTGCCATCCGAGATCAGGTGGTGCCGCCGACAATAAACCTTGACGATCCGATTGTTTCCGATGAATATGATCTGGTTCCGAATATCTCCAAACCAAGGAAGGTCAATCATGTCATGTCCAATTCCTTTGGATTTGGCGGCTCCAATGCAACATTAGTGTTCTCAAAATATTGAGATGAAACTTAGAGCTGTACCATCAGAAATCATTACATTTCTGCTGATTATTACCCTTGCTATTGCCGGTCTCCTTTTTTATTCTCAAACCAAGTTTTCTGCGGCAGGCCCACTAGAAAGGGCGGTTTATTTCAGCATTGACAAAGGTGATCACATAGGAAGGATTACCAGTAAGCTTCATGGTGAGGGGATCATTTCCAGCAAGCTTGTATTTCAAATAGGTGCGTATTTGGAACAGAAGCAAAACCAACTTAAATTTGGTCTTTTTGAAATCCCTGCCCAAGCTTCCATGGCTGAGGTTCTTGAGGTTATAACCAAAACCAATCCAGGGTTAACCAAATATGCCATACAATTGATTTTATCAGGTAAGGGGAATTTGATACGTGTCCGTGAAAGATTGCCCGGCGAAAATGGTAATTATACCGAAATTTACGCTGAGAAATTTGAGGGTGCGCTAGCACCAGAAATCCAACATATTCTGGAGAATGATGATCTTTATCAGCTTTCAGTTACTGTTGTAGAGGGCCTTACCAGTTGGCAGATTGTGAACGCCATGAAGGATGCCCCTTTTCTTGTGGGAAGTATTGATGTTATTCCGGAAGAAGGATCAATAGCACCAAATACGTATTCAATTAAATTCCCAACAGATAAAGTTGAACTCTTGAATCGTATGGTATCGAGTCAAGCCAGGATATTGGAAGAAGAATGGAAAAAGAGGTCACTAAGTGCTCCAGTGAATACAGTGGGAGATGCTTTAATTCTAGCCTCGATAATTGAAAAAGAAACTGGCGTGGCTGATGAAAGAACTTTGGTTGCTTCAGTGTTTTCCAACCGGTTGGATAAAGGAATGTTATTACAAACCGACCCAACTCTAATTTATGGTCTTACTGAAGGTAAAGGTGCTCTAGGGAGGGGTTTGCGACAAAGTGAGTTGAAAAAGGATACGCCTTATAACACTTACCTGCATCCTGGTTTGCCTCCAACGCCAATTTCAAATCCTTCACGGTTGTCGATACATGCAGCTCTGAATCCAGCGGAAACTGATTACCTCTACTTTGTTGCTGATGGCAAAGGGGGGCATGCCTTTGCCGAAAGTTATGATGAACACAGAAAAAATGTGAGGGTTTGGCGAGAATTGGGCAATTAAATGAAATAGTATGTTTGTAGTATTAAAATCCAACAAGTAGGGATTATCAAGGCAATTTATGAGAAGTAAATTGGCTGACTAAGCTATGTAGCCTTGAAATACATAACAGATTGTCGCGCTGTATTGAAGAAAGGTTTATTCCGTGTAATTATTTATTGTGACAATAATCTTAGAAAAATGAATTGGATGGTAATTCATTGAGTAGAATCAACCAAAAATTATCTTGTTCCGATTAAATTCTTACCAGGTTATTCTACGTGGTTTCATTGATTTATTTACTTTAGAGCCTACATTTAAGCATCATTGAATGTAGGCTCCATAAAAGGATAGAACATGGCTGAGGCATCAACAAAGTTGGCACAACTTGATCCCGTTTGGACCAGGCTTCGCGAAGAAGCGGCTGCAATTACCTCAAACGAACCTCTCTTGGCAGGCTTGATTTATTCTGGTGTCCTTCATCATGAGTCCTTGGAAAAAGCATTGGCTTTCCGTTTTTCCATAAAAATGGCTTCTTTGGAAATGTCTGAACAACTTTTGCGTGAGATTGCTGACGAAGTTCTCAACAATGATCCTTCAATCGGTAGAGCAGCAAGAGCTGATATTATTGCCGTCTTTGATCGTGACCCTGCTTGTCAGACCTTTTACCAGCCGCTTCTCTTTTTTAAAGGTTTCCAAGCTTTGCAATGTTACCGAATAGGTAGGTGGTTGTGGGAAAATGATCGCAGGGATCTGGCCTATTTTATCCAGATGAGGACCTCCGAGGTTTTTGGCGTTGATATTCATCCAGGTGCCATCATTGGGCATGGCATTTTAATTGATCACGCCCATTCGATAGTTATAGGCGAGACAGCCGTTGTTGGAAATAATGTTTCGATGCTTCATTCAGTAACCTTGGGAGGTACTGGTAAAGAAGATGGCGATAGGCATCCAAAGGTTGGCAAAGGGGTTTTGCTTGGTGCTGGAGCCAAGATTCTGGGTAATATCAATATCGGTGAATGCGCTCGTGTGGCTGCTGGTTCCGTTGTCCTGGAAGATGTACCAGGATGTAAAACTGTTGCTGGTATTCCGGCAAAAATTGTCGGTGATGCCGGGTGTTCAGAACCATCAAAAACAATGGTTCAATTTTTTCACCCGAGTGCATAATCTATTTCTATGTGATCAATACCGAGACTGGATTCTCCAAGAGATCAATAATTGTTCCCAAGAGCTGAGCGCCTAGTGCGCCATCAATGATTCGATGGTCAACAGAAAGCGTTAACGACATCAGGGTTTTAATTTGGATTTCATCCGAAGGTCCGACAACAGGTTTCCTTAATCCTGTACCCACAGCAAGGATTGACGCATGAGGGGGATTGATTATAGCATCAAAATTCTCAATCCCAAACATACCAAGATTTGATACTGTAATGGCTCCACCAATATATTCCGTAGGCAGAAGTTTACGTTGGCGTGCCCTTGATGCCAAATCCTTCATTTCATTAGAGATCACTGTCAATGATTTCTTGTTTGCATCCTTGATAACAGGCGTAATAAGACCTTCATCAATTGACACTGCCACAGCGATGTCACAGGATTTAAGTTGTAAGATGTTGCCGGCAGCCCAAACAGTATTGGTTTGTGGATTTTTTTCCAAAGCCTTGGCAACCGCCGAGATGACAAAATCATTGATAGATAGCTTGCTGCCTTGATTCTCCAAGAATTTATTTGCCTTTTTCCTAAGTTCCAGCAGGGCATCAATCTCAACATCTCTTCGAAGGTAATAGTGGGGAATTGTCTGCTTGGATTGACTAAGCCTGGTGGCAATAGTTCTTCGCATACCTTCAAGTTCAATAACTTCAAACTCTCGGTCTTCATACATTTTTGTGACTTGCTCAAAACTGAAGGTTTCCGTGGCAAGGCCTTGTGAAGAGGGAAATTGACTAGGTGTAGGTTGATGCTTTTTGGTGCTGAGGAATGTCTCAATATCCCGCTTAACTATACGCCCTTTATGACCCGTCCCGGTAAGGCGCTCAAGGGGTATTGAATTTTCTTTTGCCAGCCGTTTGGCAAGTGGTGAAATAAATACTCTGTCACCTGTAGAGACAGAGGCAAAATCTTGCTTAACTGGCATCGGAGGTTCAGCAAATGTTGTATCACCATTGTGTGGCGAGGTTACTTTTTCTTCTTCCTTGACAGGAGGGTCATCAGAAATGGCATCGTCAGTTTCAATTTGTGCAATGGGTGAATTGACCTTAACCCCTGATGTTCCTTCGGTGACAAGTAATTTCGTTACACTGCCTTCATAAATGGATTCGAACTCCATGGTGGCTTTGTCGGTTTCAATTTCAGCCAACAAATCACCTGGCTCTACGTTATCTCCTTCTTTAACAAACCATTTACTCAGGTTGCCCTCTTCCATGGTTGGAGATAATGCTGGCATTAAGACATTGGTTGGCATCATTATTTCTCCCAGTACGAGACTGCTTTAGCAGCTTCAATAATTTCTGGTACTGAAACCAGGGCTAGTTTTTCCAAATTTGCCGCATAAGGCATGGGAACATCCTTACCCGTACAGCAAGTAACAGGTGCATCCAACCAATCAAACGCTTCCTGCATCAATAGATAGCTCAGGTGGTTACCAATGGAACAAACAGGAAAGCCTTCCTCAATGGTGACACATCGATTTGTCTTTTTTACGGATTCGACTACAGTTTCTTTGTCCAATGGACGCAGAGACCGTAAATCAATAACTTCAGCACTGATACCAAGCCCCTCCAATTCTTGGGCGGCTTCGAGGGTATGACTCATGCCAATTCCGAAGGAAACAAGTGTTACATCTGTACCCTCCTGCCAAATTTTGGCCTTGCCAAGGGGAACCGTGTAATCGTCCAATTCAGGAACATCGAACGAACGGTTATATAGAATTTCATTTTCCAGGAATACAACAGGGTTGGGATCCCTGATAGCAGATTTCAATAATCCCTTGGCATCAGCCGCCGAAAAGGGTTGAACAACCTTCAAGCCTGGGATGTGGGAATACCAGGCTGCATAATCCTGGCTATGTTGAGCGGCAACTCTTGCTGCGGCTCCATTGGGGCCTCTGAAAACAATTGGGCAATTCATCTGACCTCCTGACATGTAAAGGGTTTTGCCAGCTGAGTTGATAATATGATCAATTGCCTGCATGGCAAAATTAAACGTCATGAATTCAACAATTGGTTTTAACCCCGCAAACCCGGCACCAACACCGAGACCGGTGAAACCGTGCTCCGTAATAGGAGTGTCAATGACCCGTTTGGAGCCAAATTGTTCCAAGAGACCTTGCGAAACCTTGTATGCACCTTCATATTCGGCAACTTCCTCACCCATTAAAAAGACCAATTCGTCTCGCTCCATCTCTTCCGCCATGGCATCTCTTAAGGCTTCCCGGAAAGTTTGTGATTTAAAGGAAACATTTTCGAGTGCTATTTCCTCACTCAACTTTTCCTTGGGTACTTGTGGTGGCACACGAACACTTGCTGTTTCTTCTTGCACCGTAGCAGCAACTTCATCTTGGTCAGTAGGGGGATCAGTATTCGCAGTTTGATCATCTTCGCCGGAAATTATGGCAATAGGCGAATTGACTGCTATGGGTTCGCTGTTTGCAGTTACAAGCAGTTTTTCAACAACCCCTTCTGAAATAGCTTCGAACTCCATGACAGCCTTATCAGTTTCAATTTCAGCAAGGATATCGCCACTTTCGACGGTATCACCTTCCTTGACAAACCATTTTGCTATCTTTCCTACTTCCATGGTTGGCGAAAGGGCAGGTAATAAGATTTTAGTTCCCATGTTAATTCCTCATTAGATCGAGAGGTTGGTAAAACTCCAGATCAAAGATAAACATCAGTGTACAGTTCAGCATCATCCGGTTCGGGACTCTTTTGTGAAAACTCACTCGCTTCATTAACCTTTTTCTTTACGGAACGGTCAATTTCCTTAAATTCTTCATCGGAAGCTATTTTCCAATTCAACAACCTATCCCGCAAGGAGTCAATTGGATCCTGCTGCTTTCTGACCTGCTGAACCTCTTCCCTGGTACGATATTTGGCCGGATCAGACATTGAATGACCTCGATACCTATATGTCTTCATTTCCAGAATATAGGGACCATTTCCCTTTCGACAGATATCTGCGGCTTTCTTACCTGCCTTTGAAACGGCCAATACATCCATACCATCAACTATTTCACCCCTAATACCAAAAGCAATACCCCGGGTATAGAGGTCGGGAGTAGAAGACCCTCGCTTGATCGAAGTCCCCATGGCATATTGGTTGTTTTCAATCACAAAAACGACAGGGAGTTTCCAGAGACTTGCCATGTTAAATGTTTCATATATCTGCCCCTGGTTGGCAGCACCATCGCCAAAATAGGTGAAAGTAACATTATGGTTGCCCTGGTATTGATCTGCAAATGCTATGCCAGCACCCAGAGGGACTTGGGCACCTACAATTCCATGTCCACCAAAGAAATTTTTTTCTTTGCTAAACATATGCATAGAGCCGCCTTTACCCTTTGAAAAACCTCCAGCTCTACCAGTTAGTTCGGCCATCACACCATTGGGGTCCATGCCACAGGCAAGCATATGCCCATGATCCCGATAGGCTGTAATTCGTTTATCACCTTCTTCGGCAATAGCTTCAAGACCTACAACCACAGCTTCTTGTCCGATGTACAGGTGGCAGAAACCACCGATCAATCCCATACCATAAAGCTGACCGGATTTCTCCTCAAACCTTCTTATTAAAAGCATTTCGCTGTACAGTTTAAGAAGTTGTTCCTTGGTTTCTTTTGGCTTTGTTGCCACAGTCTTTTTAACCATCTAAAACTCCTTGGTAGTCGACGAATGAATTGCGATCATGACTAATGTATGATTATTTCATCCAAATGAATATAACCTAATTTTTGACGAGCCAACTCATCCAACAAATCCAAATCCAGATATTCAGGGGTTATACGCCTGGTTTTATTTTCCATCAATAAAATTTGTTGATTTTGAATTTTGACCTCATTCTCAAGCAAGGTTAATTCGTCCTTCAATTGAATTTGCGCTATTAAACCACTATTGCCCATGATGCTTGCGTTGATAAAATACAAGCACGCAAGCAACAAAATCAAAATAATGACCTTGCCGCCAATGTAGGGAAGAATTTTATTTAGATATTTCATCCGGATACTCAGGTCTCCAAGGCATTAATTCCCGGAAGTTCCTTTCCCTCCATATATTCAATAAACGCTCCACCGGCAGTTGAAACAAAACTCATTGCCTCAAGATGATTACTTTTTACCAGGGCAGCTATAGTATCACCTCCACCAATCAAAGAAATTATATCCCCACTTTTTGTTCTATTGGCCAGTAAATTCCCTAACTTGCTTGTTGAATTATCGAATGGTGGAAATTCAAAAGCACCCAATGGTCCATTCCACAACACCTTTTTACTTTTAATGATAACATTTTCAAATGTTTTAATGGTTTCTGGCCCTAAATCGAATATACCCATACCATTTAAATTTGTGTCAATCCTTTTGATGGTACTTGTTCCATGATTTATGTGAGGTGCCACTTGAAAATCTTTTGGAATGCAAACCTTGCATGCATTCAACTCGGCCTCTTTCAAAAAATCCAGCGCTGTTTGCAGATGGTCTTTTTCAACTAAAGAGGAACCAACTTCATAACCTTGTGCCAACAAAATGGTATTGGCCATTGCACCACCAATAAGTAGGCAATCCACTTTCTTTGACAGATTTGCCAACACTTTCAACTTGGTAGAAATCTTGGCTCCGCCTATAATGGCTGTTGATGGCCCGACATCACTTTGAAGTATTCTATCAATATTTTCAATTTCTGTTTCCAGAAGGTTGCCTGCAAAACATGGTAATGCGCGGGCCAATCCAACAATAGAGGCATGATTTCGATGTGAAGCGGAAAAGGCATCATTACAATACGCATCCCCCCAACGGGCCAAATTGGTAACAAATTCTGGATCATTTGAAGTTTCACCCGGGTAAAAACGTACGTTTTCTAAAAGGGTTGCCGATTTGGTGAACAGGTTTTTTGAATGCCCATGTATCAAATCAATATTAGGGCAAAACTGGATGTTTTTTCCCAAGTGTTTTTCGAACGGCTTGACAAGTTGAGCAAGGGAAAGATCAGCAACCGGCTTGCCCTTGGGGCGACCTAGGTGAGAGAGAATAACCGGGTGACCACCTTTTTCGATTATCTGATTTATTGAGGGGACAGCTCGTGCAATGCGTGTCTCATCACCGACTATTCCATTATGGATAGGTACATTGATATCTACCCTGACAAGAACCTTCCGGTCTTGAAGTTCCATATCCGCAATTGTCTTCATGGCTGAACAGATAAAATCTTGTTGGGATGATTATTCAATCGTAATGAGATTACACCAAGGTTTCAACAATCAGAGGTTTCTTCCCACCTCACTGACAACATCTACCATACGATTGGAAAATCCCCACTCGTTATCGTACCAGCTAAGGATACGACAAAAGGTACCATCCATAACTCTGGTTTGATCAATGTGAAAGATCGAAGAATGACTATCATGGTTGAAATCCACCGATACATTTGGCTTGTCAGTGTATCCCAGAATGCCCTTCAACGGTCCGTTTGCAGCTTTTTTGATATTTTGATTAATTTCCTCTGGAGAAGTGTTACGAGAGGCTTCAAATTTCAAATCTACAACCGAAACATTTGGTGTTGGAACTCGAATTGCAACACCATCAAGCTTGCCCTTTAACTCCGGCAGGACAGCACCAACAGCTCTGGCAGCTCCGGTAGTTGTTGGTATCATTGACATCGCTGCAGCTCGAGCGCGATAAGGGTCTTTATGTATTGCATCGAGGGTTGGCTGGTCTCCCGTATAGGAATGTATGGTCGTCATAAATCCGCGATTTATTCCTATTGTATCATTAATAACCTTAACAACAGGTGACAGACAGTTTGTTGTACAAGAGGCATTTGAAATAATGGTGTCATCCTTATTGAGCAAATGATGGTTAACACCATAAACAATGGTTTTATCAGCCTCTGAACAGGGAGCAGAAACGATTACTTTTTTAGAACCGTTCTTTAAATGAAGGGCGGCGGCATTACGGTTGGTAAATCGGCCCGTACATTCCAAAGCAACGTCTACCTTGCTCCATGGTAAGTTTTCAGGCTCCCTAACTGCTGTGACTCTGGGGCTGTGAGAATTCACTTTAAGACAGTCACCGTCAGTTGAAACATCCCCCTGGAATCTTCCATGTATTGAATCAAATTGGAACAAGTGTGCCAACTGCTCAATGTCACTTAAATCATTAATTCCTACGACTTCAATTTCTTCGTTACCTGATTCAATTATGGCTCTGAAGACATTTCGTCCAATTCTACCAAATCCATTAATCCCTACTTTTATGGGCATTCGCATTTCTCCATTAAATTCTATGACAATAAATATAGGTCATTCAGCTTAAAGACCGATTATCCAATCAAACCATCAGAGTTTAGGGTGATACGTCACATTAACCAAACTACGATAACAATTCTTTAACTTGTTTCACGACATTTTGACTGGTAATTCCAAAATGCTTATACGCATCCTTGGCAGGTGCAGAAACTCCAAAAGTTGACATACCTATAAAAGCCGACTTGTTTTCTTTTCCACCAAAACCCAACAACCATTTTTCCCAACCATTTTGTACTCCCGCTTCGATAGCAACTCGTACGGTTTTACCTGATCCCAAAACTCTGCTCTGATAGGTCTTGCTTTGGGCTGAAAACATTTCCCAACAGGGCATTGAAACAACTCTCACTCCTATACCTTCCGCTTGCAGGATTTCCCTTGCCTCCATGGCTATAGAGACCTCGGAACCGGTAGCTATCAATACAACCTTCCTTGTGCCTTGATAATCAGCAAGAATGTAACCTCCCCTAGCAGTCATGCTGGTACCTATATTCTGCTTCCGCAAGGTTGGCAGTGATTGTCTTGACAAAGCAAGAACTGAAGGGGTTTTAGTCTGGGACAGGGCTAATTTCCAAGCCTCAGCCGTTTCAATTGTATCGCAAGGTCTAATGACCAATAAATTAGGCGTCGCTCTTAACATACTCAAATGTTCAACAGGTTGATGGGTAGGACCATCCTCCCCCAACCCAATAGAGTCATGTGTAAAGACATATATAACCGGCAATTCCATTAATGCGGATAATCTTAGGGCAGGGCGAGCATAATCTGCAAAACATAAAAAAGTACCGCCATAAGGACGAATGCCGCCATGAAGTGCCATTCCATTCATGGCTGCAGCCATTGCATGTTCACGAATACCATAGTGAATATATCTGCTTTCAGCATTCTGTTTGCTATAATTTCCCAAGTCAGGTGTTTTGGTATTGTTTGAACCTGTTAAGTCAGCTGAACCGCCCATCATTTCAGGAATTAGTGGATTTATTTCCTTGAGAACGATTTCGGACGATTTCCTGGTAGCAATTGTGGCTTGTTCCTCAAGTGCCTTTTTCTTTATTTGGTAAATTTTGCGGGCAAATCGTTTGGGTAAACCACCAGCAAACATCCGTTCAATTCTTTTCTTCTGGCCTGAACCAACCGCGTCAAAACATTCTTCCCAAAGCAACCTCTTGGAATGACCTTGCTGTCCAATAGCACGCCAGGAACTCAGGCAATTTTCTGGAATTTTGAAGGGTTCATGTTCCCAATCATAAAATATTCTGGCTTTGTTGATTTCTTCATCTCCCAGGGGTGAGCCGTGGGAGGCAGCGGTTCCCTGCTTGTTTGGGGCACCAAAACCGATTGTTGTACGGCAAGACAACAAAGTAGGTTTTGGCGACTTTTGGGCGAGTTTCAGTTTGGAATTTATCTTGGCGGGATTATGCCCGTCACATTCAAGAACATTCCAACCAGATGCTTCAAATCGTTTTAACTGGTTCGTGTTATCACTTAATGAAACGGGGCCATCAATTGTAATAGAGTTATTGTCCCATAGAACAATAAGATTGGATAATTTCAATTTTCCTGCCAAGCTGATTGACTCTTGGCTAATACCCTCCATCAGGCAGCCATCTCCGGCCATGACATAAGTCTTGTGATTGAATATTTTTCGGCCAAATTTTTTCCGTAGGTGAGACTCAGCAATGGCAAATCCCACTCCATTAGCCAGCCCTTGCCCCAATGGCCCAGTTGTTGTTTCTATACCAGCTTTATGATCTTTTTCCGGATGTCCTGCGGTGTGATAACCGAGTTGTCGAAAATTCTTTAATTGCTCCAATGAGATTTTGGAATAACCACAAAGATAAAGCAGGGAATACAGGAGCATGGAGCCGTGCCCTGCAGAGAGAATAAAGCGGTCTCTGTCGGGCCAAGTTGGATGGCTTGCATCAAATTTAAGGTAGTTTTTGAACAAGACAGTAGCAACATCTGCCATACCCATCGGCATTCCAGGGTGACCTGAATTGGCTTTTTGAACTGCATCCATCGAAAGAACCCTAATTGCATTCGATAATTGCCAAAATTCAGGATATTTACTTTTGTAGTACTCAATTCTCATTTGTTTCTATCCTTGCGCCATAGCACTGAAATAATGTATGTCCTTCTATATAGGACTAATATGAAAATATTGTGTAATTTTGTTTAGCCAAAAATCCAGTTTAAATGATGGTGATGAAGACAAGGCTAAATGAACTAACACCCTATAATTCTCAAAAAACACACCTTGAGGGCAAGTCAAAATCTATATGAACTTTTTGGAATTTTAAATAAGGTTAAATCATTTGATAGAAAAATTGTTTCAACAAAACAAGACCATCTTGAGTTTGGTTTTTGACTCTTAGCAATTGACCAATTATGGCCGAAAATTTTAATAATTATGTAAACCGACTGCATGGGGCACTTGAAGAAATTATTCAAGGAGCTGATCAACAACTTAAAGTGGCCAATCAAAGGATTTTTGAAACTGAATTGCAACTAGAGAATGAAAGAGTTACGAATAAGGAACTTCAGAGAAAAGTTATTCAACGATTGGATAATACTAAACAAATTTCTGACGAAAACCTGCAAGCCCAAATAAACGAATTCCAAAGTTTGGAGAAGAGCCTAAGAGAAGATCTTGAGACAAAAAAAACTATTATCAAAGAGTTAAAGGCAAAAATTGCCAAGGTTGCTGACGAAACAAAGAACGAGTTAGAAGAAGGGTTACAAAAACGCATCAGCGATTATCAAGAGAGCGAACAAAAACTTCGAAAAGAACTTGCACAAGCGAAGGAAAATATCAAACAACTAAACGATAATCAGGCGAGCAAAGGATCAAATCCAGACAATGAACAGGAAATTCATGCTCGCATACAAGAACATCATTTGATTGAGAAGAATTTGAAGGCACAACTGGATGACAAAGATAAGACCATACAAAAACTTCAAAAGGATATCAGCGAAATCTCCAAGGATATAAAACGTGAATACAAAAAGGACTTAAAGGATCAAATCAAGAAATTACAGGACCGTGAGAAGGTCTATAATGTAGAACTGGAGAGTTTGAACGCAACAATAAAAGACCTTCATGGCGCGAGTGATCAGGGTTCAAAAGTTCTACAAAACCAAAGTGAACAAGAACTGGTTCAGCAAATTAATGATTATCAGATCCAGATGAAAAGCTTGAAGAAAGAAATCCAATCCCTCAAGAGCAATCTTGAAGTTGTAAAGAAATCAAGAAGCAAGGACCGCGAGGATATACAATTGGTAATGGCTGAATTTAAGGGGCTGCTGGAACAGATTTAAAATGAAAAAGTCAAATATTGATCTTGAGGTAAAGGTAGGAAGAAAATCTTTAACGATAACTTGTGATGAAGATGAAGCGAGTGCCGTCACTTCAGCTGCCGAACGGTTCCAGAATGAAATCAACAGGGTAGGGGAAGCTTTTCCTTCTGAAAGTCCTCAAAATCGTATTTTGCTTGCCGGAATTAATATCGCCCATGCCCTTAATAGATCCGATGCACAGCCCCGAGTCAAACAGGGATTAATCAAGGAAGTTAAGGAACTGGTTGATAAGGCTGAGGAAGCAGCTTCGAGATTTAGAAGTTAATACCTGTAAAGAATAATTGCATGTCTATCAAGAGTTGTGTTCTCTGATTGTTTTGGCTGCATTTTGATCAAACTTTATCTCTTTTTCCTGGAACAATTGATCAAGTTCACCTGATAATGTCATTTCTGTGATAATATCGCATCCACCGATAAACTCACCTTTAACATACAGTTGAGGAATTGTAGGCCAGTCAGAGAAGGTTTTTATTCCTTCACGAATAGTAGAGTCAGTGAGTACATTCACGTCTTTGTACTCAACATCCAGGTAGTTTAAAACACCTACAACTTTGGATGAAAAGCCACATTGAGGAGTCATTCTTGTACCCTTCATAAAGAGTACAACGTCAGAATTATCGATGGTTTCCTGAATGATTTGCCTAGTTTCTTGATCCATGCTGTTTACTCCGGTACTTTCGTTGTTAATGCCAAAGCGTGTAACTCACCACTTGGCCCATCCATCTTGCCTTTCAAGGCTGCATAAACCGCTCGCTGTTGTTGAACTCGGTTCTTGCCCCTAAAACTTTCATCAACAACGACAGCTGAATAATGATTACCATCTCCTGCCAAATCACGGATAATCACCTCAGCATCAGGAAATGAGTCTTTAATGAGTTGTTCCAATTCAATTTGCGTTATCGCCATTATACCATCGTATTTTTTGTTTTACGGGTGGAAAATTAAATGCAGCTATTACAATGTCATCATTCTATACATTTGGCAGTTTAAATTTTTCTTGGTTACTAAATATGATTGCTAGGTGTAATTGACAAGTTGGGTGTAATCTCGACCACTAATAAATAACTTGTTCAGCCCCAGTTTGTCATTATCAACCGATTTTATTTATCCTTCTTAATTTCAGAGAGAATGAAGTCGCGAAAAACCTTCAGTTTTTTTGATTCCCTTAACTCGTATGAATAGGTTAGATATAGGGGTATTCTTTCGGATATTATATCAGGTAGCACCTGTATGATGTTTGGAAACATTTCAGCCACGTAATCCGGAAGTATCCCTATTCCTAAATTGTTCTGGACACTCAGAAACACGCCATAGTAATTGTTGATAACCATATGATTATCTATTTTTTTGGAGAAGACTTTATTGTTAAATTCGATTGTAGTGGTATCAATTGCTGGGTTTTTTTGGCTGATTAATCTGTGATTAGCCAGTTCGTCCAAGGTTTGTGGTACTCCTTCCTTTTGTGCAAAATCTCTGGACACGTATAACCCCAAATAGGTTGTCATTATTTTTTTTCCTACCAAATCAGCTTCAGTCGGTTCTTGCATTCTTATACCTACATCAGCTTCACGCATGGGAAGATCAAGAATTCGTTCATCAAGTATTAATGTCAGGTTCAGATTTGGGTTCATTTGAAAGAATTTTGGTAAACGTGGAGACATCCACAAAGTTCCAAAACCGGTGGTGGTCGTAACTCTTAATTCTCCTCTGGCAAGTTCTTTGAAATCCTTGATTTCGTTGGTTGCCTTTGTCAAATGCTTATGCATTTTTTCGACCGCTTTGAAGAGTATGGTTCCTTGCTCGGTCAAAATAGTACCTCGTGCGTGTCGATGAAAAAGTTGTGTGTTGAGATCTTCCTCCAGTGACCTAATTCTGCGGCTTACCACAGATTGATGCAAATGCAGTTTTTCACCTGCACGGTAAACGGAGCCTGATTGAGCAACTTCCAGAAATACTCGAAGTTTATCCCAATCTTGCAAGATTATATTCGGATTTAACATACCAAGGACTTAAATTACATATTGAGGTTGATTTATTTGTAACCAAGTTGTTGCAATGCAAATTGATTACAATATACGACGGCAGAAGTGCCGCCATCCACAGGCAGATCAATTCCTGTAACCCATTCGCTCTTTTTACTAACCAGAAAAAGTATAACTTCCGCGACCTCCTGGGGAGTACCAGGTCGACCAATTCTGTTAATCATTTGTGAGGCTCTTGCACCGAAAGCTGCAACGAAGTCATCAAGTATTCTGGTTTGTATGGCTGCAGGACTGACGGAATTTATTCGAACATCCCGTTTCTTTAACCCTTCACAACTTGCAATAGTCCAAACGATAACAGCCTCTTTTGATAAATCATAAGCTCGAATATGATCCAGATTTTCATTCTGGCAAAAGGAAATCAGGTCTTCGTTATTCCTCACTTCAAAAAGCCGTTTCACCTGAGAGACACCGTCCTTCCAGTTGGAACCTGCCTTGGAGGCAAGATTAATGATAGAGGCGCCGGCATTCAAATGTGGGATTACCACTTCTGAGATCTGTCTTAATGCAATAAAATTAACGGCTAGAATTTCGCATTCCAAATTTTCTCTTGGAGGCAATCCAGCAGAATTAATCAGCACATCATAACGGCCTTCCAATTTTGCTTCGAGTTCATGAAGTTGATCAAATTCTGTTAAGTCTGCCTGTATCCAGCGAGCGTTCTTAAAGTCGGGTTTTAAAACATCAATTATTGTTAGTTCAGCAGAATTCTCAGCGAGTAATTGAGTACATTCTTTACCTATGCCGCTTGAGCCACCAGTAATTATCGCCCTCATTAAAACCTCCTTTGGGGATTTGATCAAAATCTGCTTTTGATAATTCAAAAAAAATATTGCACTTACCTAAGAAAGATACTCTGCTAAACAAATACAAGCCTTGATTGTTTCAGGCTTCTTAACGTAATTGATGTTTTTCAAGAAGTGCGGTATTTAAGAATTTAGTTACAAAATAACACTGAACATCAAGGCAGTTTAATGAACAGTTTTGAATCTGAAATAACCCAGTTACCAATACCCTTTGATAATGAGCAGCCAGATATATTACCTGAATCTACAGCAAAAACTTACCCCGATTTCGCCCAGTTACTATCAAATACAGCAGGTGCCAGCCCATATTTGAATAGTTTAATGACAAGCGACCCGGTGTGGTTAGAAGAAATTGCCACCCAAAACCCAAATGATGCTCTTTCAAGTCTATGTTTGCCCTTTGATACAACATCCGTTTCGCAAGTTATCAAAACCTTGCGGTTAAGAAAGAAAAAGATTGCACTTTTAGCAGCCCTCACAGATTTGGGAGGTATCTGGAATCTGTTTGAAGTAACTGGCGCATTAACAAGATTCGCTGATTTTTCATGCCAAACCCTATTGCGGACACTTGTGCATGAAGCTGTTTCGAGGAATCGACTAGACCTCGATATAGTCCAAGATCCAGATAACTTTGGTGGAATTTTTGTATTGGCCATGGGTAAAATGGGAGGCAGGGAGCTTAACTATTCATCAGATATAGATCTTGTAGTCTTCTTTGATGAAAAAAAGCATTCAGTCAAAGCCTTCAATTTTGTCAAAGCGGAATTTGTTAAAATTACCAGAAAATTTGCCAAATTGATGGGTGAAGCTTCAGGTGATGGCTACGTTTTTCGTACTGATTTGCGACTTCGACCTGACCCCTTTGTTAACCCCGTATGTATTTCGGTTGGAGGAGCAGAGAGATATTATGAAAGTTTTGCCAGAACCTGGGAAAGGGCAGCCTATATCAAAGCAAGGCCTTGTGCCGGGGACTTCGGTTCAGGATTCGCGTTTATTTCAGCTATAGAACCCTTTATTTGGCGCATGAATTTAGATTTCTCGGCGGTTCAGGATTCGAGTGAAATGCGACTAAGAATCTGGGAGAGCAGAGGGACGGGTGATTTACAAAACCTGCCAGGTTACAATTTGAAATTGGGGCGAGGAGGCATCAGAGAAATCGAACTTTTTGTGCAAACCTTTCAAATGATTGCAGGAGGGCGTGATCAATCCCTGCGTGTCCCTGATACTATGGGCGCTTTGAAAGCCTTAAATCAAAAAAAATGGGTTGATGATGAATCAAGAAGAGTTTTAGAAGAAAGCTATTACAAACTTAGAACCTGGGAACACAGAGCTCAGATGATCAGGGATGCTCAAACCCATGAAATCCCGAAGGTTGAAAATGAAATCTTACGTATGGCTGCCCTCTATGGTGAAAATAATTTGGATAACTTTTTGAAAGAAATACAACTTACCCTCAAAGCGGTCCATACAACAACAGAATCCTTCTTTGCCAAAGAAGGGAGTGACAAGGAAGAATATGATACTTCTTTTCTGGAAGAATCTGATTGGAAGACGATAGAAAACTGGCGTCGATTACCAGCCTTTAGGACTGAAAGAGCAACCAAGATTTTTACCAGATTACAACCGACAATTTTTAACCGTTTGGCGAGATCAAGTCAGCCACGTGAAGCATTGTTCCATCTGGATGGTTTCCTGCGGGGATTGCCGGCAGGAGTGCAGCTGTTTTCACTTTTTGAAGCAAACCATCAGCTCCTGGAACTTTTGGTTGATTCTTGTGCCATGGCACCAAGATTGGCAAATTCTTTGTCGAGAAATACGCAGGTATTTGATGCGGTATTAGAACCGGATTTCATTGTACCGTTGGAAAATGAAGAGGTTCTGGCAAAAAATCTTCAATCCATTCTTTCAAAGTCATCTGATTATGAAGGTGTTTTGAGGTCAACAAGAAGATGGAACAATGAACACCATTTCAAGATAGGGGTGCATCTCCTTAAAGGATTCATAACCAGCGAGCAGGCGGGGCGATCATATGCCCGACTTGCGAATGCAGTGATTAGATCACTTGTTCCCTATGTTACCGAGCAATTTTCCAGGAGCTATGGTGACCCTCCCGGTCGAGGTTTTATTTTTTTGGCCATGGGATCCTTAGGAGCTGAAAGCTTAACATCACAATCAGACCTTGACTTGATTTTGATTTATGACCACCAGAATGAAGAGTATTCCAAGGGTAAAAAAACTCTTGCTTCACAGGTGTATTATGCACGTCTAACCCAAGCAATGGTTTCTGCACTCTCTTCCCAGATGGCAGAAGGTAAATTGTATGACATTGATATGCGGCTTCGACCTTCTGGAAGAAAGGGGCCTGTTGCTACATCCTTTAACTCATTTAAACATTACCAAAAGGAAAACGCTTGGACTTGGGAGCATTTAGCCCTTACCAGAGCACGTTTTCTTGCGGGTTGCAATGACCTGGGAATAGAAATTGAGGACTTTCGAAGGGACTTGATATTTACACGTACCGATTACAGCAAAATTGTTGTTGATGTCATTGACATGCGAAGGAGGTTGGCAAAAAACATCCCCGATGAAAAAAAAGACAGTATTTGGGAATGTCGATTAGGTACGGGTAAGTTGTTAGACATTGAATTGATAGCTCAGGCCGGAGCACTTATGACCAACTGTGTTGACAGGGATATAGCAACTCAACTCAGAGCAACAATTGAAGGACAATTAATGACTTCAGATGAATGTAATGAGTTGCTTTCGCAGTACTTTTTGTTGCGGCAAATAATGCAGGTTGCAAGGCTAACAGTTGAAGGTAATTTCAGCCCCGACACAACGGGCAAGGGAGTTATTGAAATTCTGTTGCAGCAAACCGATATGGATTCACTTGATGAACTGGCCGTTAAGGTTGAAAAGCAGACTGTAACAACCACAGCCATTATCTCTGATTTGATTGATAACCGTTGGATAAAATTGGCAGCCCTAAGTGACAAATAATAAGTTGAGGCACCACCCGGCCGATCCAAGGGGCTTGATTTATGAAGCCTATCAAATGAAACCTCTAAAAGAAGAAGAGTATAGGAGTATTTTTCTTGATTGGGCCCTGGGTATCCCAATTGAACATGAAATGGTTGAATTGATCAAACAACTTTTATCCTGTTATCAGGATGAATATCCTAAACACCCCATGACCTTTATCCTCCGAGAAGGGTTGATGACAAAAAGTTCAATATCAAAACGAAGAAGAACCCGTGGTCGGCGCAAAGAATCCTGAACGTCCAAAACCTCTCTAACTGAGGTTGTTAATCGAATCCTGGTCTAATCCGGGGTTAGTCTTGATATTACAGATAATTCTGCATCTCACAATTACGCTGGGAGGCGTTCCATAACAGGTTTGTACTCAAGGTTTACTTGTCCCATGTATTTTTGTCTTGGGCGTCCAATTTTTAGGGTTGGGTCGACAATCATTTCCTTCCATTGCGAAATCCATCCCACTGTTCTGGAGAGAGCAAAAATTGGAGTAAACATTGAAGTCGGGAAACCAAGTGCATCAAGAATAATACCAGAATAAAAATCAACATTCGGGTAAAGTTTTCTTTGCTTGAAATACTCGTCTTCCAAAGCAATCCTTTCAAGCTCCTTAGCCACTTGTAGGATGGGTCTGTTCTTACTGTCCACGAGGTTAAGGACAGAATCAGCCGATTTTTTCATTACATGAGCCCGAGGGTCAAAATTTTTGTACACCCTGTGACCAAAACCCATTAATCTAAATGGATCATTTTTGTCCTTGGCTTTTTTAAGATACTCTGGAATTTTATCTGGTGAACCAATCTCATGTAACATCATGAGACAGGCTTCGTTGGCACCACCATGGGCCGGCCCCCACAGACAAGCTATACCGGCGGCAATACAGGCAAATGGATTTGCACCTGAAGATCCAGCCAAACGAACGGTAGATGTTGAGGCATTTTGCTCATGATCGGCATGAAGCATGAAAATGCGATCCATGGCCGTACTGATGATTTCATTGTTTTCGTATTTCTCGGGTGGCACCGAGAAGCACATCTTCAAAAAGTTTGATGAGTAATCAAGATCATTGCTTGGGTACATATACGGTTGACCGATGGAATATTTGTAAGCCATCGCTACAATGGTGGGGAGTTTGGCAATCATTCTGATACATGCTATTTCCCGCTGTTGTGGATCATTGATGTCAATTGAATCATGATAAAAGGCTGACAAGGCACCTACAACACCGGTAATAATGGCCATTGGGTGAGCATCCCTACGGAACCCACGATAAAAGTTAATCAATTGTTCATGTACCATGGTGTGCATGGTGACGCGTTCTTCAAAACGAACCATTTCATCGTATGTTGGCAAATGACCGTACAGTAACAAAAAGCATACCTCTAGAAAGTGAGAATGTTCAGCAAGGTCTTCGATACTGTAACCACGGTATTGCAGGATACCCTTTTCACCGTCAATAAATGTTATATCTGAATGACAAGAGGCTGTAGAGGTAAATCCAGGATCATAGGTAAAAACATCTGCCTCTTTGTATAGGTTTCTGATATCAATAACATCTGGACCAGCCGTTGGAGACGTGATCGGAAATTTGTGTGTTTTTCCCTTGATATCCATAGTAACGAATCTATTGGCTTTAGTCATGTAACCTCTTTGTAAACTTGATCAACTTGGTAACTGAATATAAAAAAAATTGAAGTGGTTGTGCGTCTCGCTGAGCCAATTCAGTAGGGGCTGGGTTTTTGCCGTTACTTTGTAATTGGTCCTGAGGCTTCTATCAATTCGACTGTAATTAACAACCTGGCATCAATTTAACCAAGTAAAACCTTCTTGTCAAACACATTGCTTTTCGAAAAAGCAATTACGAGAATTAATAGTCTGTCTGCATTAAATGCATTGAGGTACTAATTCTTTTTTGGCTTTCTTCCTTCCCTAGAATAATAAAGACATCAAAAACACTTGGCGAAACAGTTTTGCCTACCAAAGCAGCACGTAATGGCTGTAATATCTTTCCCAACCCCAACCCGCGTTCGGAACCGAAATTTGACGAATATTCTTCCAACAATTGTCTCTTCCACTCAAGCGTAGTTAACCCATTCAAATATTCTTCAACCTGTTTCTGTGGTGTTTTAGTTAGTATCTTTAAACTTTTTTCATCATAATGAACTTCATTGGTAATAACAAACTCCAACCCTTGCCAAACATCCAGGAGAGTTTTCGAACGAGACTGAATCAAGGGGAGAGCTTGGCTAACCTTTTCATCTCGGTTTATGGGTATATTGTCGTAATTTCTGAACTTGGCAAATTTTATGAGTTCCTGATACAGGAAATCTGGATCCAGATGGGAAATATAGTGACCTGAAATCTGGTTAAGAATATTGGTATCTAAGCGAGATGGTGATTTACGCAAATCTTCCAATCGAAAATGTTCGACAGCCTGGTTCATGCTGAAATAGCTTTCAAAACCGTGACTCCAACCCAATTGAGCAAGGAAATTGCATATGGTTTCGGGGAGGTAACCCTTGTCCTGATAATATTCGGTACCGGTTGATCCTTCTCGCTTCGATAATTTCTTACCCTGCTCATTATGAATAAGTGGTACATGGGCAAATACCGGTAAATTCCAACCAAAAGCATCATAGATCAATTTTTGCTTAAATGTATTGGCCATATGGTCATCCCCTCTGATAATATGGGATACTTCCATATCGTGATCATCAACCACCACAGCAAAATTGTAGGTTGGTGTGCCATCAGAGCGGAGGATAATAAAATCATCTAATGAATCATTGTTAACGCTGATTTCCCCAAACACTTTATCCTGTATCGTTGATACGCCATTTTGAGGTGCTTTTAACCTTATCGTATAAGGTGTATTTGGTTGTTGCTCAGCAGGCACATCTCGCCATGGGCTAACAAAGAATGTCGAGCCTCCTTTTTCTTTGGCCTCTTTTCGGAACTTTGTTATATCATCGGCTGTCGAAAAACATTTATAAGCCTTGCCATTTTGTAGCAACTCATAAGATTTAGCCAAATGAAATTCTTGTCGTGAGTATTGGCTTACCGGGGCGCCATCCCAATCAAGATTCAACCATTTCAAACTGGAAAGTATTTGCCTGGTTGCTTCATCTGTTGAGCGTTCACGATCAGTATCTTCAATACGAAGTAAAAATCTGCCGTTATTTGCCCTTGCAAAAAGCCAGTTAAACAATGCCGTTCGAGCTCCCCCTATATGAAGATTTCCAGTGGGGGATGGTGCAAACCTTGTTACTATTTTGGGTGTGGACACATTCATACCTATCAAGATATTTTGGTAACCTGAATATATAGTAGATTTGATTTAGTATAAGGTAAGTCCTGAGTTAAATTGCATGCTTTCACAGTTAAAGTTCAATATACTCAACGATCTCACCAGCGTTACGAGGTTTGTCCAACCGCGGTCTGATAAGTAGGGCATTTGATTCAAAAAAAGTTTTTAAAAGGGAACTGTCCTGTCGCTCTTGTGCTCTAATGGACGCATTACCAGCCGTACAGTCGACGACAGCCCGCATGAAATGTTCACGGTTACCATTCCGCTTCAGTGCTTTTGCCAAGAGAGCTTTCTTTCGTGGGAGGCCAATTTTGGTCAACCCCATCATATATTGAATGGCCGGGATCAGAAAAATATAACCGCAAACCAAAGCCGAAACAGGATTGCCTGGCAATCCTATCAGTACTGATGATCCTTTATTGCCTGCAAATAGTGGTTTTCCTGGACGCATGGCAATTTTATAGAATGACAATTCAAATCCCAGACTAGTGGCTGAATCCTTGACCAGATCATAATCGCCAACGGAGGCACCTCCAACAGTTACAATCAGGTCAGAATGCAAAGCAAGTCGTAAAGTCGTAGTAAGGGAATTTGTATTATCTTTGGCTATTGGCAATAGTCTCACTATCGCACCCATGTTTTCCAAAATACTTTGTAGACCAAAAATATTGGATGCAACAATTTTGTCATTTGGGACTTTTGACCCAGGCATTACCAATTCATCACCAGTTGGTATTATGGCAACAATCGGCCTTTTCCTGACTTTAATTTCACCAGCATTCATGGCCGCGAGCAATGAAATCAAACTCGGTGTAATAAGTTGTGGTGCATTGATGCAAAACCCCTGTTTGAAATCACTACCAAGGGGGCGAATAAACGAATTGGATTCAAAGTTTTCATTTATTTTTATGGCTGAATCTAATACTTTAACATCTTCCTGAATGATGATTCTATCTGCCCCTTTGGGGATTGGTGCACCTGTATAGATACGAAATGCTTCGTTGGAGCCAACTTCTGCATCAGGTATTCCAGCACCGGCCGGTATAGTGCCAACAACCGTGAGAATGTTATTGGGTATGGCATCTTGAGCTTTGATGGCATATCCATCCATCGCCGAGGTATCAAAGGGAGGTTGATTTCGATCGGTTTGAACATTCTCGGCCAACACGCGGTTGGTAGCCTGGGTGATAGATATTGTTTCTGAAGGAGTTTGACCCAAAAGGTTCGTTATGCGTATTGTCGCTTCCTTGACCGATATCATGAGGCTACAAAGGTACCCGACTTGCCACCCTCCTTGTAGGTGAGGTGGATATTGGTGATGATGACGCTCTTATCTACTGATTTTACCATATCATAAATGGTCAAGGCGGCAGTAGAAACAGCAACCAGAGCTTCCATTTCGACACCTGTTTTTCCAACTGTGGATACCACTGCTTCTATGTCAATAGAAGATAACTCATTTTGAATTTGAAATTCAATTTTAATGGAAGAGATCGGAATGGGATGACATAGAGGAATGGTTGAGGATGTGTTTTTGGCAGCCATTATACCAGCCAATCGCGCAACTCCAAGGACATCACCTTTAGCTATGTTATCAGATTTAATCAGTTCAAGTGTGTCCTGATTAACCGAAACCGCACCTCTGGCGATGGCAATACGCTTGGTTTCATCCTTGTCCGAAATATTGACCATATGGGCCTTACCCTCATCATTGAAATGTGTAAGTTTAGCCATCGGATTATGTTCCTTGAATTGGATTGACAAGAAGGGCACGAGTTGCGGATACAATATCATCTTGTCGCATGAGACTTTCACCTATCAGAAAACTTCTGATACCATTGACAGCCATCGTATCCAAATCTACCTTAGTGAACAATCCGGATTCGGATATGACATGGATTCCCGAGGGAACCTCCTTTATTAATTCCAACGAAGTATCAAGTGTTACATTAAAATTATTCAGGTTTCTATTGTTTATCCCGATAAGGTTTGAATTCAATTTTAAAGCTCTTTCCAATTCAGGTAAATTGTGAACTTCCACCAGAACATCAATACCAAGTTTAAGAGCGGTTTCTTTGAGCTCGCTAGCCAAAACATCATCTATCATGGCAAGAATTAAAAGTATGCAATCCGCACCTAGCGAACGGGCCTCTAGGACCTGATAAGGATCCAGCATAAAATCCTTGCGAAGGGTAGGAAGCAAAATAGCTTCAGAGATCTCCTTCAAGTATTGCCCTTTTCCTTGAAAACTTGGGAAATCAGTAAGAATGGAAATACAGCTGGCACCTCCTGCTTCGAAAGCCTTGGCTAATTGAACCGGATTAAAATCCTTCCTTATAATACCCTTGGAAGGGCTTGCCTTCTTGACTTCAGCAACCAAACCATAACCCTCACTCGTTGCTGCGATGAGTGTATTGCGAAAACCTTTGGGAGATTTTTGTGTCTTAATTAAACTTTCCAGGGAACTGAGGTCGTGCAGGGCTTTCAGTTTCTTTATTTCTTCAACCTTATAAGATCGAATTTTGTCAAGTATGGAACTCACAACTTTCAACTGTTCGTTATTGAGACAAGTTTATTAAGTTTTGATTTTGCTAAGCCGGAATCGATACTTTCCGAAGCTAATTTAACACCTTCTTTGAGGTTGTCACATTTACCGTTTATCAAAAGTGCACAACCTGCATTCAGCAAAACAGCGTCCCGGTAGGGCGAAAGTGTTCCTGCCAATAAATCGTTTATGGCCGCGGCATTAACCTCAGGTCGACCACCTTTGATAGCTTCAAGTGGATGAACTGGCAAGCCTGCATCTTCTGGGTGGAGTGTCATTTCAGAAACCTTACCATTATGCAGTACAGCCACATGAGTTGGTCCAGATATTGAAACTTCATCAGTTCCATCTTCTCCATGAACCACCCAAGCTTCCTTGGTTCCAAGTTCCTTGAGAGTTAGAGCCATAGGGAAAATCAATTCTTTGGCAAAGGCCCCGGTCAATTGATAGTTAACTTTAGCCGGGTTAGTTAAAGGTCCCAAAATATTGAAGATGGTTCTTGTACCCAATTCCTGTCTAACTGGCATGACATGTTTCATAGCCGGATGATGCATCGGGGCCATCATAAACCCGATACCAGCCTCCGCGATGGCTTTATTGACGGTATCAGCACCAACCATGACTTCTATACCCAAGTGCGAGAGGGCATCGGCTGCACCGGACTTGGAAGAGAGGTTTCGGTTTCCATGTTTGGCAACGACAACACCCGTACCAGCAACAACCAGAGCAGTAGCGGTGGATATGTTTAAAGTACCCCTACCATCTCCGCCAGTACCAACAATGTCCATGGCCCTCCTTGGAGCTTCGACAGCCAGACATTTGTTTCGCATAACCGTGGCAGCGGCGGCAAACTCATCAATGGCTTCACCGCGCATCTTCATGGCAATAAGCAGGCCAGTTATTTGAACGGGTGAAACCTTGCCACTCATAATTTCTGTAAATGCGTACTCAGCTTGGTTTCTGGTTAAAGGCCCGTCACAGGCAGCTGAAATCAACTCTTTAAATGCAGTCATAATGCTTATTCAGTGTGTCATTTTCAAAAAATTATCGAGGATTCGCAATCCCTCCTTGGTTGCAATACTTTCGGGGTGAAACTGTACACCATGGATCGGTAGACTTTCATGATGAAGTCCCATTATGGTTCCATTTGTTAACCATCCATTGATTACAAGGCATGACGGAAGGGTAACTTTTTCTACTATCAGGGAATGATAACGTGTCGCAACTATCGGTGTGTCCAGGCCGGCAAGAACACCGGTGTTGTTATGCTGAATTTCACCCAATTTCCCGTGGACAATTTCGTCATTGATTTTGGTGCGACCACCAAAAGCCACACCTATAACCTGATGACCAAGACAAACACCGAAAAGAGGTATCCCCGTTTTCGCTGCATCTTGGGTTAATTTGATACAGATTCCCGCTTTGGGGGGATCGCAGGGTCCGGGCGAGATAATGATCCCCTTGGGGTTTAGGGCGATAACTTTCTCTGAGGTAAGTTCATCGTTTCTGTAAACACTTACCCGAGCTCCCAGAATGCCAAGATATTGGACAAGGTTATAGGTAAAACTGTCATAATTATCGATTAATACATACATCAGCCATCCAATGGTTCAGGAGGTTTCTATTATTTTGATTCTAATTTACCGAAAACTGATTATAGTTAAATTTAAAATTATGTTGGGAAATTTAGTCGTTTATTTCCGGTATGAAATCGGGGGCAACCGCGGCAGCCTTACGTAAAGCCATAGATTTGGTTACAGTTTCCTGCCATTCCAGCTCCGGGTCGCTGTCAAAAACTATACCGCCGCCTGCTTGGATATACAGTTTGTTGTTTTTAATTACCGAAGTTCTCAACGCAATACATATGTCCATATCACCATTGGATGAAAAATATCCTACACCTCCGGCATAAACTCCACGTTTGGAACTTTCAAGTTCATCAATTATTTCCATTGCCCTGACCTTTGGTGCTCCTGAAACAGTACCTGCCGGCAAAGCAGCCATTAGGGCGGAAAGGGCATCCTCATCATCAGACAATTCACCCACTACGTTGGATACGATATGCATGACATGTGAATACCGCTCAATAACGAATTGTTCAGTTGGATTTACAGTGCCAATTTTGGCCACACGCCCTACATCGTTTCTGCCCAAGTCCAACAACATCAAGTGCTCGGCCCTTTCCTTCTCGTTGGCAAGCAGATCATCGGCCAGTCTTTGGTCCTCTTTTGGAGTTTTTCCTCGTGGGCTTGTCCCAGCCAAAGGACGGAGCGTTATTTCTTTATCTGAAACACGTACCAGAATTTCAGGGCTGGCTCCAATAACCTGAAACTCACCGAAATTGAAGAAGAACATGTAAGGGGAAGGGTTGGTTCTCCGAAGGGCTCGATAAAGCGAAATCGGTGGATATGGAAAATCCAGGTTCCAGCGCTGGCTGGGAACAACCTGAAATATGTCACCTTCAATGATATATTGCTTGGACTTTTTAACAGCCGCCAAGAAATCGTCTTTTGAGGTTTCGCTTACCCAGTCAGCCGGTTTGACCGGCTGTGTATAATTAGGTGAATAATTGAAGGTTACATTTTGGAGTTTGTTCAATGTTTGTTCAAGACGCCTATAACCTTGTTTATAAGCTTTTTCTGCCTGCACCGATTCATTGAACCAAACAGGACAAACTAAAATCAATTCATCCAAAACTCCATCAAGTACAGCGATCAAGGACGGTCTAAGCAGGAGGGCATCAGGTGTGCCTATCGTATCGGGGTTAGTCAAGGGTAGGTTTTCTACCAATCTAACCATATCATAGGAAAGGTATCCAAATAAGCCTGCAGAACTCGCTGGTAGATGAGAAGGGAGGTCAATTTCACTTGCCTTGATCAGACAGCGTAATGATAAGAAAGGATCGTCATCGGTTGAGGTAATATCAGGTGATTGTTTAAATCCCTCCATCCAGGAAATACATGACGTCTTTCCATTACATTGCCAGATTAGATCTGGTTCCATGCCCAAAATGGAGTACCGACCTTTGTCTTCACCACCGGTTACAGATTCCAAAAGAAAACAATTATCCTTGTTAGCCAATTTCAAGAAAAGTGAAACGGGGGTTTCCAGGTCAGCTGGAATTTTGGCAAATAAAACTTGATTACTGCCTTTCCTGTATTGCTTATTGAATTGATCAAAAGAAGGGGTGATCATTATGCTTCTTTATTGCAAATGAGAATGTACTGAATTTAATATCTCCTGGTTAATAATCAATTCCGACTTGCCTATTAAATTGATGGTATAGGAGGTTAAAATATCCCTGGACAACCCATTTTTGATTTGGGATTCCACAAAAGAAAGATACCCGGTTACTTCTTCTGACTGCGTGTCTGCAGGAAGAATTTCATCAAGGATTACCAAGGCAACACTGTTATCGTCACCTTCAACAACAGCACCTTTGGCAACAAATTCAATATTGAATACTTCGTTAACCAGATTTTGTGGTGCTGACTGAACCGTATCCAAACGCATTTTTTCTGTTTCCTGCAAGGGTTCGCCCAAACCTATTGTTCCAAATTTAGCACCTCCCTCCAAAGCTGCCAGATGATCCTCGGCCACCTTGACTTTTTGCTTGGCTAGATCATCAGCTATCCACTCTTCCCTTACTTGTTCTTTGATACTTTCAAATGGCTGCAGAGTAGGAGGGATGATTTGATCAAGTCGCATGGCAATGACACCACCATTTTCGAGTTCTATCAGTTCAGGAAAACTATCCTCATTAATTCCTGCAACAGTTTCACGGAAACTGGTAAATTCGGTTACCGGTTCATTGGACAGTTCATTGTATCTAATGGTTTCCAAGACAAGATCAGTTTCTTGGGACAATTCTTCGAGCGTTGCACCTGCTGCCAGCGAATCCTGATAAGATTCAAAATTACTTTGAATAGTTTCAACAGCAAGTTCAAAACTTCTATCTTGCATCAATTCTTCACGAGCATCTTCAAGGGAAGTTTCTTTTGCAGGAATTATGCCGTTAATTCTGAAGAGGGCAGGTCCAACTGTTGATTGAATTGGGCCCAGAATGGTTAATTCTTCAGTCGAAAAAATCAAATCTGCTTCATCTTCGGAAAGATCGCTTCTACGAACCTCACCCAAATCGACATCCTCAATTCTTATACCGCTGTCAATAACAACCTGATCAAAGTCCGTATTGCCGGCATTTATTTCTTCCAAGGCAAGATTAGCCTCTTCCGCGGTAGGAAAAACCAACCTGTCAACTATACGACTTTCTGGCCGTATGTATTCATCAATCCGTGCATCGTATAGGGTTTGCAATTCATCATCAGAGATTGAAAATGTTGAAGAAATCATATCTGGTGTAAGCCATGCGTAAGTTATCTCCTGGGTGGTAGGAAGAGTAAAATTATCAGGATTGTTATCATAAAATGCTTGCAGATCCGTATCTGTTGCCTGAGGTTCAGGGTTCTTCAACATGTTCTCAGTGATTTCAATCCAGCGAAAAGTCCTTCGATGAAAATTATATTCTATAAAATTATCCCAAAAAACGGCAGAAGGAACAAGGTCCGAAAACAAGGAACTGCTCAACAATCCTCGGGCAACTTCTTTTCTTATGACTTCATCAAATTCAGACCCCGACATGCCCAAATTCTCAAGGGTAAGATTGTAGACACCTGCATCAAATGCCCCATCAAAACCCTGGAAACTCGGTTCATTTTTGATTCGCTCTAAAACCACAGGATCACCCACAGAAATTCCAATCTGATAAGCTTCATTATCCAAGGCAGCTGTCCTTGAAACCATACCTATAGCTTCTTGATCAGCACCGAGTGATATAGCGTCTTGAAATGTAAGTTGAGTGTTTATCCGCGAGGAAAGATTCCGAGTTGCCTCTTGCAAAGCCTGGTAATATTGATCAACGGTGATTTCTTCATCACCCACTGACCCTATTTTGTCTGCTATACCGGAGTAATTACCAATACCAAATCCCATTAATCCGAGGATCAACAACCCCAGAAGAATCCATACGGGAACATTCATGGCTTTTTTACGAGAAATCTTTGCCATTAATCAAACTCTAGTTACGAAATAAGTGAATTTACCTAAATACTTTAGCCACATAATTCAAGGGTGCATTTTGATTTCGCAACCCAATTTTAGGGTAGTTTTTATTTTATTAACCAAAATCAATTTCAGTAGCGAAAATGCCAGTACCATTTGAATGACCCTTTATAATAAGCTCCCTGTATATACCGAAGCGGTTTCAAACGAATGGGGCTAATAACACGAAACCAAAACGGGCCGTTCATCCAACCGTTTGGAATTATCAAGGAAATGATGGGGTGTCTTTTTCTTATTCAATGACTGGTTGGGAGGTATGTAATTGACTATAACAGGGGAATGTGCCTGGATACCACCTCGGACCCATCTTCGGCAGAAGGGCAGGACTCATGGGCACAAAACACCTGTCAGGATAGAGATTGATCAGCAACCTAAAATGCATGAGGAAGCCAGGAAGGATGGTTTCTAGTGTAGAGGAAACAAAAAACTTTTGCATCACATAAAATATACCCGAGATTCTCACTTTGGCACTTAAGCGTTGAAACATATAGGGCTAGGAACTCTGTCAAATGATGTAGGTACAACAAAGACTATTGAATTACTTCTGTCAACAAGTAATAGGATTTACTCTGGCTAATAAAGAATATACTCTCCAAAGTTTACCTTCGAGTCCATGGTTACTTGTCAGGAAGCATAATTATCCGATGAAAGTATCTGTAAAATGAAAATTTGTATCCATCGGGGAGCCAAGGAAATTGGTGGAACTTGTATCGAAATTGAGGCACAAGGCAAGCATATAGTACTGGATATTGGAGTGCCCCTTGATGCTCCCGAGGATGAGCAATCACTAGAAGGTCTATTGCCAAAGGTTTCCGGATTCAAGGAACAGGATGACAGCCTTCTTGGTGTTTTAATCTCGCATATGCACATGGACCATTATGGTTTGGGACATAAAATCCGCCAAGATATACCAGTCTGGATAGGCCGGAGTGCCCATAACATGATGAAGGCCGCAATTCCTTTCATTCGAAATGGCTTTGCCTTCAAAAATCCTAATTTTCTGCAAAATGACCGGCAGGTAAAGATTGGCCCTTTCAGTGTAACACCATATCTTGTTGATCACAGTGCTTTTGATGCCTACGCATTGCTTATTGAAGCAGATGGAAAGCAGGTATTTTACTCTGGTGATTTCAGGGGACATGGTCGCAAGAGTAGTTTGTTTGATAAATTGTTGGCAAAACCCCCGGGCAATATTGATGTACTTTTAATGGAGGGAACAACACTTGGTCGGGTTGGAACCATGGAGGGTTTCAAGACAGAGACTGACCTAGAGAATGATTTTTTCAGGGCTTTCAGAGAAACCGATGGTTTGCATCTTGTTTGGGCCTCCTCACAGAATATCGACCGTTTGGTAACCATCTATAAGGCCGCAAATAAGGCCAAGCGGCTGTTCATTATTGATCTTTATACTGCCGAGATACTCAAAGCCACTGGTCGAGATACCATTCCCCAATCGGGCTGGCCAGATGTTCGTTTATATATTACCCATCGACAACGAAAGCAAATTATAGACAAGAACCTTTTCAATACCCTTGATCAACATAAAAGTAACCGTGTTTTTCATGAAGACCTTCCGAAACTGGCAAAAAACTCTGTAATGCTTTTCAGACCAGGGTTTATGGGAGACAAGGGATTGGAAAACTCTCTGGGCGGAACTGCACTTAGTTATTCCATGTGGAATGGTTACCTTGAGAAAGATAGTTCTCGCAAGGTATTGGAATGGTTAGAGAAAAATCAAATTCCATTGAAGGAAATTCATACATCTGGGCATGCCTCGGTGACAAATCTCATCAGATTTGCAAAAGCAATCAATCCCCAACGACTTGTTCCCATCCATACCTTTGAACCGGAAAAGTACAGTGAACACTTCCACAATGTTGAATGTCATCAGGATGGTGAATGGTGGGACGTCAGATAGTTTATGGGAGAAAATAATTCATGGTAGGTCGAGGATTAAGTGATGATTTTATAAACGAATTTAATCACGAATATGATAAGGGCAGCTGGTTATATGAATTGGTCAATGACAAGGAAATATTCATGGCAATTCGCAATGGAAGTATCAGTTTCTATTCCCGTGGTTGCAGTATAATCAAGTTGACTTTCAACAGGCGACACAAATGCCTTACAGGAGGCACACATTACAAATATCTCCTGAAACCAGAAATTGAGGGAGACTGTTACATCAAATTCAATAATGACGGTGGGGTCAAAGACCCTGATGTTCTACCTAATCTGTTGGTGAATGATCTTCATGACATCAAGACATTGAAGAAGACTGTCAAACCTTTTGCCATAGGAGAAAAAGTCCAAAGCTATAAAATTATAAGGAAGCATTCAAATATTATTGATACTGAAATTGAGCTGGGAGAACATTCATTTATTGACCTGGCAGCAATCAAAGAAGGTAATGAAGGAGCTGAAATAACCTTTTATGAAGTTAAGCTGTTTGGAAAACCAGAACTTCGCATGCAAAATACGGAAAAGGGTATTACCCACCAAATGCTCAAATATACAGGCCGGATAAATAAGAATCGGGATTTATTGACAAAATCCTATCGTAAAGTGTGCGAAAATATCGTTGCACTGAAAGGTGTTGGTGATAGTGGTAACCAGTATTCTTCAAACGTCATGGATTTGATTAATAGAGTTGCCAAGAACGAATTAGAACTATTCATTAGGGGTGAACCTTGGCTTATTGTCACTCAATTTGATCGAAACCAACGGAATGGCAAGGCATGGAAACCACATATGGAACGATTGAAAAAGGAGTTTGGCAAAAGATTAATGTTGGTGGGTGATGGTCGCAACGTTCGTCTGAAATAACTCAGGTATTTACCTTACAGAGGATGTCAAACTGTATTTGGACGGTCTTGATCAGGCGTCGTCCATCACGGTCTCGGGCCCCGATGTTAACACGGGGCATGGCCGGATTGAAACCCTCACAGCATCGGTTTGTCATGACATTGATTGGTTGGGGGCACATGACTGGCCGGCCTTGGTGGCAATTGGATCGGTCACAGCAAGACGCGAGATACGGGGGAGTGAGACCCGCTCCTTTATTATGAACAAGAAACTGACACCGGAACACTTACTCCGGCACGTCCAATCACATTGGGCGATTGAGAACGTGCTTCATTGGGTTCTTGATGTCACAATGAACGAAGATTATTTACGCAACCGTACTGGTCTGGGGCCGGAGAACTTAGCGGTCATGCGAAGGTTGGCCCTCAATCTGGCTCGCTTGGCCGTAGACAAGAGGACTCCATCCACTCGGGGAAGGCTTAAAAAAGCCGGATGGAATCACAATTAGGCGTTGAAACTCATCAGTTTTGCTGGACTTTTATCTGAAAATGGGGCATTTGAAAAGCGATAGCCTTGGTTTTCTTCTTCAGCGGGTATCAAAATGAGCTCAATTTAGGTCAAGTTCGATAGTAGCTTTGGACAATTCCCCTGCTTTTCTTCACACCAATGAAAAAATTGTACCGGACCAAGGTCATCTTAAATCGCAAAAAATAGTAATTCACTTGTTAAATCAAATCATTGATCGTTTGAATAAAAGTATAGCGAGAAAAACTCTTGCAAAAAAATTGCATTTCGCTAATTGCTGATAAAGTTGCTCGGATTGGAACCCACAGTGTTCAATTAAGAGTTGGTCGTTATCAATCAAAACTAATGGAGTTTGTTTGATGTCCTTGAAAGCTCCACTGTTGAGAGCCGATAACATTGGAGTTTCCTTTAGTGGTGTTAGCGTGCTCCGCGGTGTAACCCTTGAAGTCAACCATGGTGAGATTCTTGGCCTTGTTGGAGAAAACGGTGCTGGAAAGTCAACTTTGGGTAAGGTTCTGGGTGGATACTATTCATTAAGCGAAGGCGTGCTATATGCCGGTGGTGAAGATGTATCGGGCTGGAAGGCACATACCGCACTTAATCACGGCATTGCCATGATGCACCAAGAAATTCAGATTGTTCCTGCACTAACCGTTGCACAGAATGTATTTTTGGGGTTTGAAGACACCAAGTTTGGTATCTTAAAGCCGAACGAGAGACAAAGACTTAAACAGTTGATGTCGGAGACAGGGTTTTTCTTAAATCCAGCAATTGTAACTTCAGATCTTCCAATCGCTGATCAGCAAAAAGTCGAAATACTCCGTTCATTAGCCCGAAAAGCACAGATGATTGTGATGGATGAACCTACTTCTTCACTCACTAAAGACGAAATCACACAACTCCATGAGATTATGAAGAAACTGAAAGAAAGAGGTACTGCAATTATCTATATTTCTCACTTTCTTGACGATATTCTTGATGTATGTGACCGTATCGCCGTTTTGAGAGATGGATCTCATGTTGCTACGCTAGACCGAAATAAGATCTCCAAACCAGACTTGGTGGCAGCGATTCTTGGCACTGGCCAAACCGAGACTCAGTATCCGAAAAAATCGCCTCCAAAGACCAGAAAAAAAATATTGGACGTCAGTGGACTGACATCGCCAAACGGTACAAAAAATGTTACTTTCGAGGTACATGAAAATGAAATTGTCGGACTCATCGGTTTTGTTGGAAGTGGCCGAACAGAAATCGCTCGCGCCCTTGTTGGAGCTGATACGAGCACAGATGGCAAGGTAAAATTATATACTTCAGATTATTCAAACAGAACACCTGCCAAATCTACTGAGCGAGGTCTTGTCATGGTTCCCGAGGACAGACGAGGACAAGGACTAGTTATAACCCTACCGGTAAGAGCTAATGTCACTCTACCACACCTTCAATCTTATACAGCAGGTGGAGTTATTTTGACCCAGAAAGAGCGATCAAAGACTGAAGAAATCATAGATTTTTTTGACATCCGACCAACCGTGATTGACGGTGATGTAACAAATTATTCTGGAGGCAATCAGCAAAAGATCTTGATAGGCAAGTGGCTTGCTGAGTCTCCCAAAATTGTCATACTAGACGAACCATCGCGTGGCGTTGATATAGGAGCCCGGGAAAAGATTCACCGTTCAATTGTTGAACTCGCTGCAAGCGGTGCATCCTTTATTCTAATCTCCAGCGAAATTGAAGAGGTCTTAGGATTAGCCCATCGGGCTTATCTTGTAAATGACGGACAAATTAAAGCAGAAATTTTACCCGACGAGACTACAGAAAGAGATGTGTTAAATACACTTTTTAGTTTCCAATAAACGAGATCAGAAAGAAAATTTTATGAACCAACATTCAATTTTGAGATTCTTGCAATCCTACGCAGTCCTCATCATGGTGGTTGCTCTTGTTATTGCATTATCTCTTTTGTCTGACAGTTTTCTGACGACAAGAAACGTATTGAATATCCTAAACCAAAGCGCACCTCTTATGATTATTGCCTCAGCGATGACTCTGGTAATTATTGCGGGAGGCTTTGATCTTTCAGTTGGGGGAATTTTCTCCATGGGAGCTGTCTGTTCAGCTTGGCTTGCCTTGGCCGTACATCCTGCTGTTGGACTAATCGCTGCTCCCATTATTGGTTTGACGCTCGGTACTATAAATGGAGTCATAATTACAACTCTTAATGTGCATTCATTCTTAGCTACGATTGCAACTAGTCTGATATTCACCGGCACTGCCATCGTAATTTCTGATGGCAGGTTAATTCCGGTGCGAATGGACGAGTTTACATGGTTGGGGCGTGGCAAAATATTTAACATTTATACTTCTATCTGGGTTACGGCTGTATTTGCAGTGCTGCTTACCTTCTTACTCACCCGAACTTCGCTGGGACGAAAGATATTTGCGGTTGGAGGGAACGAGGAAGCCGCTATTCTTTCTGGAATTCGAACCCGTTGGATAAAGACCAGTACATTTGCAACGGCCGGTTTTGCGGCTGGTTTAGCAGCATCAATTGCCACTTCAAGAATTTCTATGGGTCAAGCTTCGGCAGGAAATGGGATGGAATTACAAGCTATTGCTGCAGTAATCTTGGGTGGTACTAGTATTTATGGCGGACGCGGTGCTGTCTGGCGTTCAATTGCCGGTGTTATTCTTTTGGCTCTCATCAACAATGGATTTAACATTCTAAATGCAGATCCATTTTTTCGGGATTTAACGACTGGTCTTGTCATTCTAGCGGCAATCGGAATTAGCGCTTTTGGACGCAAGTCATAGAATCTTGTATGAAACTAAATAACCAAAATACGCATGAGACTAAAATCTCACATAGTTCTAGCGTGAGATGTTGATTCACATGTGATATCATTTTGAACTAGAGATAGAATGGACATCTTATCACCAAAAAAACAGTCGCTTTGAAGATTTTGCCCTTTGGCTTGTAGCGCTGTTCCCATCAATCATTTTACACGAGGTTCAGATGCGGTTTTATCAACTTCACCTGTATTACTAATTACTACACCATAATGGATTCTAGCTGCTTCTCGACTTACAAAGCCACGTGCTACATCACATGATATGTTTTCAAAAGTTCGCGCTTTTGGATTTCCATTACCTCCTCCACCTCCGGTCATTGTTTCGATAATTGTACCAGCCAAACAGACTCGTGCCCGCATTTTAAAAATATTCTCAACTTGACCATCAGGATGGGTGATTTCAATAAAAGGGCCAGTACCATTTTCACCACCATTAAGCCCCCATGCCGGTGTTTTCGATCTTTCAAACCACAAAGCCCCATGGCAATCTTCAAGCATTTTGTAACGCCGAATCACACCACAACCACCACGATACTTTCCTGCACCGCCGCTATCGGTGCGAATAGCGAATTCTTCAACACGAACAGGAAATTTAGTCTCATATACTTCTGCCGGAATATTACGAAAACCACCATTGACCAGGTTGATCAATGCACTCTCCCCATCACTGTCGGCACGACCACCCCAACCGCCAGCAGTAGCTTCAATCGCAATCCATTGTCCTCGCTCAGGATCAACCGAGAAAAATCCCGCTACCATACTATCGCCGTAATGTGCAGCAGTGGAACGTTCAGGTACTGCTTCGGATATGCAAGAAATAAAGAGGTCAGCTAAAAGTCCAAGCCCTGTAAA
The DNA here is from genome assembly GCA_022822495.1 of Paracoccaceae bacterium. Classification (GTDB taxonomy): domain Bacteria; phylum Pseudomonadota; class Alphaproteobacteria; order Rhodobacterales; family Rhodobacteraceae; genus MPNP01. The sequence goes on from JAJEBQ010000049.1 coordinate 98,350, forward strand.
ATACCATTCACACGCCGCAGGTTCAGTCGCATTGAACATACAATTGTCAGGAACATGAAATTCCATGGTTTCAAATGAACCTCCAGTGATTGCTCGTTCTGGATTAATCATTGTTTTATAAGCCAATCGAAGCAGCGACTCTGTCTGTTTGATTCCGCAATTGATAGACCCGGGAACAGGACCTGAAGTTCCAGTCAAGTCCACCTTCAATTGCTCTCCGGAAATAGTCAGTGTCAGGCAGACTTTAACAGGGTCAGTGCCAACCCCATCATCGTCTAAATAGCCTTGGCGTGACCAAGTACCATCGGGAATGGCCGCAATAGCTTCACGGTCCATTTGGCGAGATTGTTTAAAAATATTTTGACAAGCGTTGCGATAAACTGATGTGCCAATGCGATTTAGTAGTTGAGCCAAACGACGTTCACCGGTCCGGATAGCAGCAATTTGAGCGCTTAAATCGCCTATAGTCGCATCTTCCAGACGAGTGTTAAGTCGCAAGTGATCGAACCATTCCCTAATCTCTTTACCCCGAGTGATGATGCGGGTTGGCCCAAGACGAATACCCTCTTGATAGATGTTTGTTGATCCCATAACAGATCCTGGATCCATTGCACCAATATCGCCCCAGTGGGCACGAGCTGCTCCAAAGCCGACAAGTTCATCCTGGTGAAAGATCGGCCCCACTGCAGTGACATCATGTAAATGTGTACCCTGCATGTAGCTATCATTCATAATAAAGATATCACCTTCATTAATGTCATCACGATAGTATTCCTTTACAATACGGACACATGCATCAATCGCTCCTATGAATAACGGGACACCAGTCGATTGCCCTAACATATTGCCATGCTCATCCATGAGAGCAACTGCGCTATCTTTACCTTCGTAGATTACCGATGAATGTGCCGATCTCCAAAGTGATGCATTCATATCCTGAGCACATGAGATTACAAAATTGCGTACCACTTCAGTGGTAATTGGATCTGCCTTGCTCAAGTTTATTCTCCCTTATTCTTCATTACCAAATGCCCTCCGGCAATCATATCTACCTTCCATTCTGGGGGCACAAGTGTTGTGGCAGTACCTTCTTCAATAATCGCTGGCCCAATTATACATTCACCGATTGCAAGGCTGGCTCGGTCAATAATTCGTGTTGCTCGTGGTTTGCCGTCGAAATAAACTTGGCGGCTACATTCTGGTTTCGGTTCTATAATTAAAGGTGAACTATTTTTCGGACGTGGAATAGTTCCAATAACCGCAAGTCTGATATTGGCCATTTCAACGCGAGCTTCAGGGCTGGAATGGCCATATTGTTTATCATAAGTCAAATCAAAACTCTGGCGTATTTTTTTCATGTTTATCACGCCATCAGGTACGGGAATTGTCAGTACATATTCTTGCCCGTAATAGCGAAAATCAATTCCGCGCTCAAACCGAATATTTTCAGCCCTTATATCCTCGGCAAGCATGTAGGCACGACCTTTTTCCTCTAATGCTGCGAAGGCCGCAGTAAGTGCGTCAGGTGTAGTAAGATCCCAAAAACCGTACATCGTTTCTTTAAAATCGTGTTGCATGTCAGTCTGTAGCATTCCCCAGGCTGAAAAAGCGCCTGGATGAACAGGAATAAGCACTTCGGAGATTTGTAACTCCTTTGCTAGTGCCGCTGCTTGCGAAGGTCCTGCACCTCCAAATGCCACTAACGAAAAATCGCGTGGATCAATGCCTCGCTTGATTGTAATCGTTCGAATCGCATCGGCCATCTTGGCATTGATAATATCGACAACCCCCTGTGCCATTTGTAGAGCAGTCATGTTAAATTCCGTTCCCATCTCTGCCAATGACGCTGTTGCCGCATCAGTGTTCAGAGCCATTTCACCAACAAAGTTTGCACTATTTAATCTACCTAATACAAGATTGGCATCCGATACAGTGGGTTCTGTACCTCCAGTGCCGTAGCAAACCGGTCCTGGTATTGAACCAGCCGATTGTGGTCCAACACGCACAGCACCAACTTCTTTCCAAGCCAATGATCCACCACCAGCACCAATAATATGAATATCAACAACTGGTATCTGAATGGGTAGACCTTCAAGTACAGTCTCGTTAGATCTTGAGGGCTGGCCATCGATAATTAGACTTGCATCAAAACTGGTGCCCCCCATATCGACGCAGATCAGATTCTTGCGTCCAGTTTGAAGGGCTAACGTTCGGCCACCAATGGTTCCTCCAACAGGCCCCGATAGAAGAGTCTGTAGGGCATTTTCGGTAGCAGTTTTTGCACTCATAACACCGCCATTGGACTCCATGATGTGAAGCCCTTGGCCTTTAGGTAGACGTGTTCCCAAATCGTTCATCAAAGTAGCCAAGTATTTGCGAACTATAGGGGCCAAATAACTGTCCATCACCGTGGTTGAGGTACGTTCAAACTCACGCCATTCTGGTGAGACTTGATGGGAGAGGGTGATCGGAATGCCGGGCAGTCGTTTCTCAAGGTAAGATTTTGCGGCGAGCTCATGGCTTGGATTTACATAAGAGAATAGAAAGCAAACCGCCACCGTCTCGTAACCTTCTGTTTTTGCCGCCCTAGCAAAAACCTCAAGGTCTACTTCCGATAAAGGTTCCACCTCAGTTCCATCGGATGCAATTCGGCCACTTGCGACATAAGTGTGTTCTAGCGTGGCAAGAGGTTCGGGTTTATTCCATCGGATTGAAAATATTTCTCCCCGGTTGTTACCCTGAATGGTGTAGACATCACGAAAATTTCGTGTCGTCAACAGGGCAACTTTAGCTCCACTACGGGTCAGGAGAGCATTGAGTCCAACAGTCGTTCCATGAACAAAGAAATCAATTCGATCGTATGAAGATAAAGCAGTGTTGATACCCTCCAAAACTGCCAGCGCAGGGTTTTCTGGTGTGGAATGAACTTTGGTTGCACCACATGCTCCAGTATTTACATCTTGATACACAATATCAGTGAATGTCCCGCCTATATCAGCGGAGACACGATAATGAGTAGGCACTGCAACCCTTACTGAAAAATGGAAGAGGGGATTTACCTTTCAATCTAATATATTTTACTGTTGCCACTCGGCCACAAAATCGGGATTCGCATCCAAAACAGATTTATCAATCAGCGCCTGAACAGGTCCTTCCTCATCCATATTTATTGCGTTTCGTACCGGCTTACCCTCTATGGCATTAGCAATTTGTTCCATTGCCAATGCACCCATTGTTTTTGGAAAATAAGCCAGTGTTGCATCCCAGCGTCCAGAGCGAATCGCTTCAATTGCGACATGAGCAGCACCACCACCCATGATATAAAGGTCAGGAACATTATAACCAGCCGCTTCTAGTGCAATATCTGCGCCGGCCATTTGCTGGTCAGCGTTAGAGAGAACGGCATGAACATCGGAGTTAGCTTGCAGCATGTCGGTCATGGCATTAAGTCCAACTTCAGGCGAATAGTATCCTTCACCAACAGCCAAAACTTTGATATTTTCGTGTTGGGCGAGCACAGATTGGTAGGTTTCAAGTCTCAGATTGTCGAAGGGGAAAATTTTGGCACCAATCAATATAATGACATTGCAAGGATTTTTGTCGGCACAAAATTCGACTACGCCTTCGGCTTGAATGGTCGCGCCAGGTACGGGTGGGGATGCAACAGTTGCAGTAATCCCTTCAACCTGTGGTTCCAAACTATTCATTTCCGGGCCAACGGGGAACAGCACAGTTGCTATTGGTTTGCCTGCTGCAATCACCTGCTCTACTGCCCCAGCGATACCTACGTTGTCGTTTGGTGCAATAATGAAGCCGTCAAAATTGCCACTTGCCAAAACATCTTCGACCTGAGAAAATTGTACAGCAGCATCAAATTGGCCATCAAATACAGCGGTTTCATAGCCACGGGCAGCTGCCATTTCCTGTACACCTTCATAAGTAGCCTGATTGAATCCGTTTTGAGATGCTGCCGCAAAATAGGCAATCTTTCCTCCTGCAAAGACTCCGCTACCTAGTAATGAAATCAATACTGCGATAAGTGTAATGGTACTTTTTCGGGCCATGTTAATCTCCTATTAATTGGTTAGATTCCACCGAAAGTATTCATGTGGATTTCTCAGATTATACAATATTTTTTAGTATTACTAAAAATTAATGTCAAGGTAAAATTTCAGAATTCGCATGATTTGCTCTTCACCTTTATGCCTTTATGAGACTGTGAAAGTATTTTAGTGCCTAAGGCAGGAAGTCACTTTTAACTGTTATTTACTTAGCTAAGGTGTCCTTCCGAGTCATTTATTTGTTGTTTTTGGGACTTTCGCTTGCAAAAAACAGCCCAAAGGCGCATTTTCTTGGTGCACAAATGACCTTTTGCAGAATCCGTTTGAATATTTTCACAGTCTCTTATCGGCATAAAGATGAAGAGCGGTGGATATCAGAACTAGAAACGGTTCCTTGTCGATATCTCCTTCCATTTGGAAGGTCTGGATCTATATCCCGGGGGTACCAAAGATGAATTGCCCACTAAAACAGGGGAAGACCCAAATCTGTATATTGTTAAGTCCGAATTAGATCAATAATTTAGGACTGCAGTTGAGCATGAGAAATAAGGATTTATATGAACAAGAATAAAGGGCTGGTCTATGAAGGAATAAAGCTAACCCGAGAGGAAATGTTGGCCAACATTCCCGATGATGCCCCGGTAAGGTTTCACATCGGGTTGGAAAGAGGTACTTTAAAGGTTGAGCTGTATGTTCCGAAGAAAGATGACCATCAAGAACCACATGATCAAGATGAGTGTTACATAATTACGAGGGGTAGTGGTAAATTCCAAGTGGGTTCAAAAACTGTAGAGTTCAAAGCTGGAGATTTTTTGTTTGCTCCTGCGGGAATAAACCATAGATTTCTTGATTTTGGTGAAGAAATGGAAGCATGGGTCATTTTTTATGGACCACGCGGAGGTGAATGTTAAATCAAGATGAATACCAACATTAAAATTGAGAAACTTGCTGAAAATCACCGCGATTCTTGGGCAAAATTATGGAAGCAGTATCTGGATTTTTATAAAACAGCCAGATCAGAAAAAATCTACACGATTACATTCCATAGATTAGTGAGTACATCATTTACGGACTGTGAAGGTTTTATTGCCCTGGATGACGGCCAAGGTGTAGGAATAGTCCATTGCCTTTATCATATACATCTATGGCAGGAGAAAAAAATATGTTATCTCCAAGATTTGTATGTTGACAGAAATTGTCGTAAGCAGGGTGTAGGTGGTAAATTAATTTCGAGAATCTATGAAAGAACTGACGAATTGGGACTTGAAGGTGTCTATTGGACAACCCAGGATTTCAATATGGAGGCAAGAAAATTGTACGACAAGATTGGAAAATTAACCCCGTTCATCAAATATGTTAAACCATAGTAATCTGGATTAGTCCATTTTAGTTCGGACTAGGCAAATAAAATGTCGTTTGCCAATGATATTGAGCGTTATTTAGGCACTATGGCGGAGAGACAGGGATTCGAACCCTGGGTACCCTAAGGCACAACGATTTTCGAGACCGCCCCGTTCGACCACTCCGGCACCTCTCCTTTTGTCAGTAAACTAGATAAAATAATAAAAACAGTGATTTCAACAAACAAGGAGAAATATGTTTTCTCCTCTTGAGTTTTGATTGTGATTATACGATTAATTCTAACGTATATTAACTAAGAAAATTTTACCCTGGCTAACGTTGTGTTGCATGCCGAACGATATCGCTCAAATCAACAAACTTCGTGTTATCACTAATCATTTTGCTCAAAATTATTCTGACTTACTTGCAGCCATAAACCCGTGGCATTGCTCAGCCATAAGTTGATTAAAATCAGGTATCTTCAGAAAAAGGATATGAAATGGTGTTTCCCTATCTTAGTTATCTAATTGTATCCGCAATCAAACCTTGTGAACTGTCCAAATTGTTTTTCTCCAGTACTCTCCTTCAAGTCGTTTGGGTATTGACATTCGAATAGTGCTGCAACATCACTTTTTAATATCCCCATACAAGTATCTTGGTATCAATCCCAATCCATCTCAGGTTTCACAAAAGTTTAATATTTACACAATATAAATGATTCAAATACATACTATGTCGGAACTCGTTAAATCCCGTATAAGTTTTTAGGAGTTATTAATGAAAAGATTCATTATTTTTGTATCTTCCATTATGGTCATCATGCTTGGAGTAAATTCTGCTTCAGCAAGGGACCAAATTAGTATTGTAGGATCTTCAACTGTTTTTCCATATACGCAAGCAGTTGCCGAACAATTTTCAAACATGACGGGGTCACCATCACCGATCGTTGAATCAACCGGTACTGGTGGTGGAATGAAGCTTTTTTGCGGTGGAATAGGTGAATCGCACCCTGATTTGACAGGTGCTTCACGAGCTATGAAATCATCTGAATATGAGCTTTGTACCAGTAATGGTGTGACTGATATCTCAGAGGCACTCATTGGTTTTGATGGCCTTTCCATTGCTGTTTCTAGATCTGGCGATCATGACTGGGATTTAACTTTGGAAGAAATATTCTTGGCTTTGGCCGCCGAAGTCCCACAAGACGGTAAAATGGTACCCAACTTCTATATGAAGTGGTCTGATATTAATCCATCATTACCAGATCAGGATATTTTGGCTTACGGACCTCCCCCGACTTCTGGTACACGTGATGCTTTTGTTGAATTGGCGATGCATGTCGGTTGTAAGAAGCTTCCTTATGTAATGGAAAGTGGCATGGGTAAGGATAAAGCATGGGTTTCTGAAAATTGTAGCCGTATGAGACAGGACGGCCCTTTCGTCGAAGCTGGTGAAAATGACAATCTCATTGTTCAAAGGTTAAATGCTGATGCAACTGCTTTCGGTATTTTTGGTTATTCCTTCCTGTATGAAAACCTCGACACCCTCAAGCCCGTAGCCGTAAATGGTGTTTTACCTGATTCTGAAACCATCGGGGATAAATCATATCCTATTTCCAGACCTTTGTATTTCTATACAAAGAATGCCCACAGGGGAGTTATTCAAAACTTCCAGGAGTTTATTGAGGAATATATGTCCGACGAAGCTCTAAGTCCTGGTGGCTATCTTTCCGAAAGAGGATTGGTTACTTTGAGTGATGAGGCAAGAATCAGTTTGCAAAATGCCGTAATCAATGCTGAAAACATGGATCCCAAATAAAATTTCTTTTTTTCAGTAATTTAACAATGACAACCCTTGCTTTTGTTTTAGTAATTGTCTTTGCAAGTGCAGGATGTTTCATCAATCATCGATCGGCAGTATCGGTTAGAAATCGGGGAATAAAGCTTACATCCATTTCACTCTATCATGGATTGTTTTCGTTATTCCTCGTTTTCATTCCGGTCTTACTTTTGATTCTTGTTTGGATTGTCCTGCAAAATCCCCTGATAGAATTGTATATCTCTCAAACTTTACTTCAGGAGCATTTACTTAACACTAGCAAGGGCGAAAAAGATTTGATCCTGGCGGAGATACGTTCAATTGCTGGTGATCGAATTTTTGGTGAACCTGAAACTTGGAAACTGAATGCCGCGGCCGCATTGGTTGGATTTCAGGAAAACGCCTCTAGATTCCTTGTTGTAACTGTAACGATTTTGTCGTTGGCTTTGATAATTGTTGCAAGATCGAGAGTTAAGGAAAAATTCAAAGCCCGTCAAAATGTTGAGAGAATTGTCTCGTGGCTGATGATAGCCTGTTCTGTTGTCGCAATTTTTACAACTATTGGAATCATTGCCTCGCTAGTGGTGGAAACCAGTAGATTTTTTAGTCTTGTCCCCATAACAGATTTTTTATTTGGGCTTAACTGGGAGCCACAAATACCAATTAGAGAAGACCAGGTTGCAGCCGAAGGCGCATTTGGTTGGATTCCTGTTTTTGTTGGTACCCTTGTTATAACTGCTGTTGCTCTGTTTATTTCAGTTCCCATTGGTTTAATGTCGGCCGTCTATCTCAATGAATTTGCCAATTCCAAAATTAGGGCGGTCAGTAAGCCCATTCTAGAGATATTAGCCGGAGTACCAACCATCGTATATGGTTTTTTTGCCATTTTAGTTGTAACTCCCGCATTTCGTAGTTTTGGTAATACTATTGGGGTTGATGTTGCGCCTAATACTGCTTTAGCAGCAGGTGGTGTAATGGGAATTATGTTAATCCCATTTATCTCTTCCTTTACAGATGATGCCCTTTCGGCAGTACCCAAGTCACTCCGTGATGGTTCTCTTGCACTTGGAGCAACCCCCTCGGAAACAATGTTAAAAGTATTATTTCCGGCGGCTATACCTGGAATTGTTGGAGGTATATTACTTGCCGTGAGTAGAGCTATTGGAGAAACCATGATTGTTGTTATGGCAGCTGGTTTGATAGCTAAATTGACATTGAATCCCCTTGACAGCGTAACGACAGTTACGGTCCAAATCGTAACACTTTTAATTGGTGACACTTCCTTTGATAATCCTAAAACACTGGCAGCATTTGCTCTGGGTATGATGCTTTTTCTAGTGACACTGGTTATCAATATTTTTGCCCTAAGAATTGTTCAAAAATACCGTGAAATTTATGACTGATGATTTCCTATATGACTGGTAAATAACGAAAATGAATATTGATAATATCAATACAATTGAGCTGGTAAAGAGAACCCTTCCACGGCGGAATCGTAATCAGGTAATTCTCAAGGGATTGGGTGTTACGGCTATTATTTTTGCCTTTATGATGCTGGTCATTTTAATTGTTTCATTGGTTTCCAGCGGATACAAGGCCATAACGCAAACTCATATAGAGTTTACTGTGTTTGTTGACCCTAACAAGATTAATCTTGAAAAGTTACCACGAGGTAATTTTAGAGGTGTACTTCAGGATTCTTTACTTGCCTATTATGAGGGGGGGCTGGCTAATCGTGAAAAACAGCAGTTGGTAAAAATTCTTAGTAATGGTGCACAGTTTGAATTACGTGATAAGGTGGTGGCAAACCCTCAGATCATCGGTGAGAAAATAACTTTGATTGTTCCAACCTCTGACCCGTACGATCAGTTAAGCAAAGATTTGATTGATCGAGATACACCAGAAGAATTTCGAAGACTAAATAATGACGAAATTCAGTGGTTCGATTCCTTGGCCGAAAAGGGTATGATTTCAAAGCCATTCAATTGGGGATTGATTTTAAATGCTGACAGTCGTTTCCCAGAACTGGCAGGGCTGAAAGGTGCCTTAATTGGTTCCTTCTGGGCACTTCTTGTCTGCTTTATCATTTCTTTCCCATTGGGAATAGGGGCTGCTATTTATCTTGAAGAATTCGCAACAAAAAACAGATTCAGCAATTTGATTGAGGTCAATATTAACAACCTTGCTGCTGTTCCGTCTGTTGTTTTCGGATTGTTAGCACTGGCTGTATTTATTGGGTGGTTTGGGCTTCCTAGATCTGCTCCATTGGTGGGGGGCATGGCCTTGGCACTTATGACAATGCCGACAATCATTATTGCGACAAGAGCTGCATTAAAGGCAGTTCCACCAAGTATCAGGGAAGCCGCACTTGGTGTTGGAGCTTCCCAACAGCAAGTTGTGTTTGGACATGTACTGCCTCTTGCCATGCCAGGTATCTTGACGGGTACAATTATTGGTCTTGCTCAGGCTTTAGGTGAAACAGCTCCCTTATTGCTTATTGGTATGAACGCCTTTATTACATCTGCACCAGGCACTCCGCTTGACAGTTCAACTGCACTTCCAACCCAGATATTTATATGGTCCGACAGTCCTGAACGAGGGTTTGTAAGTCGAGCATCTGCTGCTATTCTCGTGCTACTTGGATTTTTGCTAACAATGAATGCACTCGCTGTTTACTTGCGAAACAAATTTGAAAGAACTTGGTGACCCCAAATTGTGATTTTTAGGAAAAATAATCAGTATTTTCTTTGAAGTGTTGAAATTTTGTAGATAAATTCAATATTCAACTCCAAACTTCCAAGACGATTAATCAACTTGGTTTTATGTCTTGAGAAAGTGGAACAGAGGCAAAACTATATACCCCTGATATATTGAGGATATTCATGGATAATTCTGAAACCCTGGAAGGTGAAGAAACACAAGAGGCTTCCGAGGAAGAACAAATTGAGCAGGCTATTAATGAAGATGAAGACAATCAGGATATCATAAGTGAGGACAAGATTGTTGAAAGAAAAATAGTCAATCCAGAAATATCTGCTGTTTTCGCCTACAATGGCAAACAGTTTCCAGTAAAAGTTGGCGAAAGATGCAACATCCTTGATCTTGAGATTCCAGAAATTGGTAAAGAACTCACCATAGATACAGTTATGATGGGTAATGGTTCTGAAGCTATAATTGGAAATCCTTATATTGAGGATGCCAAGATTGTTCTCGAAGCTAGGCATCTTAAGACAAAAAAGTTGATTAGTTTTAAGAAAAGACGCAGAAAAAACTCTTCCAAGACAACCAGAGGTTATCGACAAAAGTCGACAGTGTTCGTGGCAACACGAATTGAGATACCGGGTTTACCAAATTCATATATTGAAAATTAATTTAACTTCCTGGACAAATATTGAAAATTAAGGGGATTAATTATGGCACATAAAAAAGCTGGTGGTTCATCACGAAACGGACGTGACTCTGCAGGCAGACGTTTGGGAGTAAAGAAATTTGGTGGTGAAAAAGTTCTCCCTGGGAATATTTTAGTGCGCCAAAGAGGAAATAAATTCTGGGCTGGAGAAGGTACTGGTACAGGTAAGGATCATACCATTTTTGCAACAACCGAAGGACATGTTACTTTCTCTAAAGGTTTCAAGGGACGTAGTTTTGTGTCCGTACTCCAAAGCTGACTTCAATAGCTTCAGACAAAGCCCGACTTGAAAATAGCCATAGCCCTATAAATTACGCAACTCATCCCTTTAACTTAGTCAACCAGATTGGTAGGTTACATATATTGTAACCTTATTTTCGTTTTCGAACTTAGTCCTTTTGATTTACCGTGCAATTCCTAGATTTAGCCAAGATTAGGGTCCGCTCAGGATCAGGTGGCAATGGTGCTGTGAGTTTTCGAAAGGAAAAATTCATAGAATTTGGTGGCCCTGATGGTGGCAACGGTGGAAAAGGGGGTAATGTCATTATCCGTACCCAGGAAAGTCTGAACACACTCATCGATTTTTCATACAGAAGGAATTATTTTGCAGGAAACGGTAAATCCGGAAGTGGTCGCCAGCGACATGGTTCCAATGGCAAGGATGTTATACTTGAGGTCCCAATTGGAACAGAAATACTTGATGAATCCAAAGCTGTATTGCTTTTTGATCTTGTTAAAAAGGATCAAGAAGTAATCTTTCTTCAGGGAGGCAGTGGTGGATTTGGAAATGCCCATTTCAAGTCATCAACCAATCAGGCCCCTCGGTTTTCCAATCCGGGAATGGATGGCAAAGAACTAACCATATTTCTACGCTTAAAAATCTTTGCTGATGTTGGGTTGGTTGGATTGCCAAACTCAGGTAAATCAACTTTTCTGGCAGCGGTTTCTAATGCCAAACCAAAAAGCGGAGACTACCCGTTTACAACTCTATATCCAAAACTTGGACTAGTTAATTGGCAAGACTATGATTTCACGATTGCAGATATTCCAGGATTAATTCAGGGTTCCAGTGATGGCAAGGGTTTGGGAGACAGGTTTCTGGGGCATGTTGAAAGAAGTGCAATTTTACTTCAACTTATTGATGTAACTAGTCAAGACCCCCTGAAGGACTTCGAGATAATAAATAATGAGTTACTTAATTATGGGAATGGTCTAGCAGACAAGCCTCGAATCATTGCCTTGAATAAAATGGACCTCCTTAAAGAAGGTGATATTGATTTAATCAATAAGATGTCCAAGATAAAAGGTTTATACAAATTGTTTTCTGTTTCTGCTCTTGAAAAAAAGGGTCTTAATCAATGTTTGGATGAATTGGTTAAACACCTCATTGCAGAGAGATTACAAAAACTTGAAATGAGCGAGAAAGGGAGTTCAGCATGGACACCTTGAAGACGTTCAATAATGCATCCAAAATCATAATCAAAATAGGTTCTAGCCTTCTTGTAAATAGCGATACTGGCCTGTTGAATGATGGATGGTTACGATCTCTTGCTGAGGATATAGACATGCTCAAGCAGCAAGGGAAGCAGATCATTGTTGTTTCTTCCGGTTCTATCGCATTGGGTCGCAGAATTTTGCAATTCCCCATAGGCAAACTTTCGCTGGAGCAAACCCAGGCATCAGCAGCTTGTGGTCAAATCAAGTTGGCTCGGATGTATGAAGAAGTCATGCACCCCTTTGGTCATACAACGGCACAAATTCTTCTTACCTTGGATGACAATGATAATCGCAAGAGATTCCTTAATGCCAGGGCGACCCTGTCAACATTACTTACTATGGGCGTTATCCCAATTATCAATGAAAACGATACGATTGCTACTGATGAAATTAGATACGGTGACAATGACCGCCTTGCTGCCCTGGTTTCGGTTATGGTTGGAGCAGATATTTTGATTCTGTTTTCGGATGTTGATGGGCTTTATGACAAGGATCCCAGGAAATTCCCTAAAGCCATAAGATTGGAAACAGTAGCTGAAATTGATTCAAAAATTTTTGCCATGGCCGGTTCAACAGGTACCAATCTGGCAAGAGGGGGCATGAAAACCAAATTAATTGCCGCAAGAACCTCCATGAAGGCTGGCTGTGCGATGGTGATTTCTGAAGGCTATAAAAGAAACCCAGTTCAAAACCTGCTAAACGGGGGTAAATGTACCTGGTTCAAGCCCGAACATGATCCTCAGGTTGCGAGGAAGCATTGGATTGCCTCTATGAAACCAAAAGGAAGTGTTTATATTGATGATGGTGCTGTTCAAGCTTTGCAAAATGGTAAGTCATTACTCCCAGCTGGCGTTCATAAGGTTGCCGGAGAATTCGGCCGAGGTGATGCTGTCGAAATAATTTCCTGTAAGGGGAAGCGGCTTGGGGCCGGACTTATCCGTTATACGAAATCTGAAAGTGAATTAATTATGGGGCATAAATCGACCGAGATTGAAAAAATTTTAGGGTTCTCGGGAAGGGCAGCCTTAATTCACAGAGATGATTTGTCTTGGTAACAAACTGTAAATGAGTTTGAGTTAGATCAATGGATACCAAAAAATTAATTCAAGATTTGGGTAAGAAGGCAAAAAATGCTGCTCGCTACCTTGCTACTGCTTCAAACGAATCAAAAAGCCAAGCTCTGGAACATGCCTGTTTGGTAATCAAAAAAAATAGGATTGAGATCCTTGAAGCCAATAAAAGGGATTTAAAACTCGGTTCTAAAAAAGGTCTTTCATCAGCCATGCTTGATCGTCTGGAATTGAATCCAGAACGCTTGGATTCTCTTGAAGAATCGATGAATAGTATAGCACATCAATCCGACCCAGTAGGCAAAATCATGGCTTCATGGAATCGTCCATCAGGTCTTAAAATCAAAAGGGTTTCTACACCTCTTGGTGTGATTGGGGTCATATTTGAATCTCGACCTAATGTGACCATTGATGCATCTTCCTTGTGCCTGAAATCAGGAAATGCCTCAATATTACGGGGGGGTTCAGACAGCTATTACACCTCAACAAAACTACATCAATACTTTGTTGAAGGCATATCACAGAAAGGGTTTCCGATAGCCAGCACACAATTGGTTCCTACGACTGATCGGTCCGCAGTGGGAGAGTTATTACAACTGACAGAATACCTAGATGTCATTGTTCCAAGAGGGGGACGAAATCTTGTTGGTAGAGTCCAGCAAGAAGCAAGGGTACCAGTTTTTGCTCACCTCGAAGGAATTTGCCATGTTTATGTTGACCGGGATGCGGATTTTGAGAAAGCACGAAGGGTTGTGATCAATTCAAAAACACGTCGAACAGGAATCTGTGGTGCTGCTGAATGCCTTCTTATTGATGAAAAATTATCAAATGAGATAGGCGAGACCCTGATTACTGATCTCATTGATAAAGGTGTAGAAGTTCGAGCAGATGAGAAACATTCAAAGGTTAAAGGCACGGTATCGGCCAAAGCCACAGATTTTGGAAAAGAGTTTCTTGACAACATTATCGCTGTAAAATCTGTTTCAGGTGTAAATGAAGCCATTGAACACATAAGGCGTTATGGTTCTGGCCATACCGAAGCAATAATTACCGAAAATGATGATACTGCTGAAAAGTTTTTTGCCCATCTTGACTCAGCCATTCTAATGAAGAATGCATCAACGCAATTTGCCGACGGAGGAGAGTTCGGAATGGGGGCCGAGATCGGTATTGCCACCGGGAAAATTCATGCCAGGGGGCCGGTGGGTATAGAACAACTTGTGAGCTTCAAGTATTTGGTTGAAGGTAATGGAACAACACGGCCTTGAGCAATTATCATAAATTGGATGTTAAACCTGTCAGACTATTCTTTTCATCCTGTCCAATGATTTCTCCACAAATCATAATGGTGGCAAAAATCCCTTTATGTAATCTATCCGCCAGGTAACAAATCCAGATGTCCAATAATAGGGCCTTTTGTTAATTTTTGTATGAATGTCTTCCAGATTACAATTTCTGGCAACTGTATGAAATAGTTCTTCTAAACAAACTGGTTTGGATACATTGTTGTGGAGTCAAACAAAATAGAAGTATTCAAGCACCCCAGCTTCTAATTTTCGCACAATCAAAATGAACAAAATTAGAACGTGAATATTTGCCAACACCACCCGAGTGGCAGTTTAACCCAGCTCTGGCTAGTCGATTGATGGAAACACCACGAACTCTGACATCAGCTGCCATCCCGCGTGTATGATAGGAATTCTTAACAACGGTTCCGGGTGACCGTCGCCTTAACATTTCATTTGTTTCGACTGTTCGAAAACCACTCAGAAGCTGGATCGGTTCATTGGTATCAAGAATCTTGTGAACTGCCGACAAGGTATTGATATTCCTAATATCCATCTTGGTCCACTTGTTCTTTCGCCAATCACGCATGAATTTGTTTATTTCGATCAAGGCTTCGGGGATATATTTCCCTTCAATCCAATAAATTATCTTTATATTCTCACTGGTTTGGCCATTGAACATCTGAAGTTGTCGATAAATTCCAGCATCCTTTAGAACTCCAGGGGTCTTCGAGTAAACAGGAGCAGCAACACTACAGCACAACGCAGCCGTACTTCCAAGTACGAAGGATCGTCGTGTAAAGTTGCTTTTCATTTCAAAAACGGTTCCGGGACATTTATATTCGACAACCGCCAAAGGCCGAATAAAATTGGTTATTTTTTTGATGAAGGGATAAAATTGCTTCAAGTCCGTCCGCAGTTATTTTTATTCTTATTCGAAAAAGACTTGGATCACTTTACTTTGACCCAATAATCAACTCCCACTGCAAGTTCACAAGATAAACTAATATTCCGACCTCTGCAAGTAACTTTCTAAATTAATTTCTAAATGACCTTGCCGTAATGCGTTTATCTTGTTTCCAAACAAGATATTGGATATATTTAGAGTACAAAAAATACATTGAGGCCTCCGATGGAAAAGCAGATTATAGAATTTATCAAACTCTCTATTGAGTCACTTTTGTACTGCATGTTAACGGTTATGTTATTGACCATACCCGTTAAGGCTGCTTTGGATATTTCCCTTCCCACACCACTTGAGTTGGCTTTGGTTACAAATATTGATGGCAATTCCTCAACTGAAAAATTTTATGTTGAAAGAAACTTTGAGCCCATTTGGATCGGTGATAAGGAGGAAAATCAAATACGATTAAGAGCTCTGGTGAAGGCAATCGCCAATCTTGACTCACATGGATTGACAAAAGATATCTTTAAGGAAAAATTTAATTGGGAGGACTCATATAGTGACACTGACTATGAACAGATTGCCGAAAAAGAAATTCAAATAACTAAAATTTACCTCCGCTATGCAAAGGTTATTAATTCAGGATTTCTAAAGCCAAGTGAAATTTCCGAGGTGATGGATATAGATATTCTGGAACCATTGCCACCTTATTATTTACTAAAAGGGATCACCGAAAACGATCCTGAAACATACCTATTACAACTTGCACCTCAAAATGACGAATATGCGGTCCTTCAAAAAACCCTTTTCAAATTACGCCAGAATAAATCTGACGGAGGATTCGGTGAGCAAATTATTGCCGCAGAATTGTTGCCGGGGCAGGTGGGATCAGAGGTTACCAAACTTCGTAATCGCCTGATTAGAATGGGCTATTTGCCAAGGAGTTCTTCGTCCAATTATAACCTCGCTTTGAAGAAGGCCGTTCAGATATTTCAGATTGATCATGGTTTAACCCCGACGGGGATAGCAAATTATAATACTATTGAGGCCATTAACCTTCCCGTGGAGGTAAAACTGGAAGCAATAACAGTTGCCCTGGAAAGAAACAGATGGATGAACCGATCCTTGGGGCCATGGTACGTACTGGTCAATATTCCTGAATACAAAGCACGGTTTTTTGATCAGGGTCAGATTAAGTTTGAAACTGGTGTTGTAGTCGGCAAGAATGAAGAAAATCTCCAAACCCCGGAATTTTCAGATGAAATGGAATATCTGGTTGTCAATCCAATTTGGCATGTCCCAGCTTCAATTGTTTTGGAGGAAATTATACCAAGCCTCAGACAAAGTCTGGAATCAGAAGCCATGATTATCTTTGCAGACAGAGACGGCAATCAGATTGATCGTACCAGCATCAACTGGTCAAAAAACTTTACAGAGAACAATCTAAATTTTACCGCTAGACAATTACCTGGGCCAACCAACCCACTCGGTGGTGTAAAGTTTATGTTTCCAAACTCTCACAATATTTATTTGCATGATTCGCCCATACGTAATTTGTTTGATCGGGAGTACAGGGCATACAGCCATGGTTGTATAAGATTGAAAAGAGCACATGATTTTGCCAGATTCCTTCTTACCCTGGAGGGTAAGGACTATGATGCTATCGCCTCACAATCAAAAAAAATGGATGCAGAACAAGAAGTTCAACTTACATTAAACATTCCAGTTCATATTACCTACAGGACAGCCTGGGTGACCCCTGATAACAGGGTTAATTTTCGAAAGGATATATACGAGCGGGACAAACTTGTATACAAGGCATTGACACATGATCCGGTTTACGATTTGTATCATTTGAAAAACTATAATTATACAGAACTGAATGACTGATTTTTGTAGACTAGCATATGACTTCATCACGAAATAAATATTCGGTTAGTGAGATAGCGAATGCTATTGGTGCTAAGGCTTTTGGCAATACAGAGCTGGAGGTTACAGGTGTTGCAAGCCCTAAGGAAGCCGATGAACATGAACTGGCGCTGGCAATTTCTGATAAATTCCGAGCTGACATTGCCTTGGGGAGTGCTCAAGTTGCTGTACTTGGAAATGACACTAATTGGCAAGATCTTGGATTAGAGGCCGTAATTGTCATTAACAATCCCCGTTTGGGACTTTCTACTCTAACCGGTTATTTCAAGAAATCCTTTTCCTTTTCCAGAGATATGCGTGACCACTCACTTATTTCTGATGGTACCAAAATTGGTGAAGATACATTAATCGGGCCCTTTACTTACATCGGCCCAGATGTTACCCTCGGGAAAGGATGTGTCGTCGGTTCTGGTGTTTCGATCGAAGCCGGTTCCCATATTGGTAGCAACAGCGTTATATTATCGGGTGTAAGAATAGGTCAAAACACTCAGATTGGAGATAATTTCATCTGCCATCACAACACCGTAATTGGATGTGATGGATATTCCTACGAAACTGCAGCGGAAGGTGCCGTCGAGCAGGTCAAGGAAACGCTTGGTGCCCGGGTCAATAAAGTTCAATCGAAATACTCCAAAGTATTTTCCCTCGGGAATGTTGTTATTGGTAATGATGTAGAAATTGGCGCGTGTACAGCAATTGACCGAGGCACAATTCAATCTACAACTATCGGAAATGGAACAAAAATTGATAATTTGGTACATATAGCCCATAATGTTCGTATTGGCGAAGACTGTCTCCTTTGTGGTCAGGTTGGAATTGCTGGATCAGCTATTATTGGCAATCGGGTCGTGTTCGCTGGACAGACCGGAGTTAAAGATCACATTAACGTAGGCGATGATGTAATTGCCGGGGGTGCTACAAAAATTTTCTCCAATGTAACCAAGGGAACAATCCTAATGGGATCTCCCGCTGTTGAAATGAAGAAAAACATTGCCACATATAGAGCCGTTAGAAAGTTGCCTAGACTTTTTGATAAGGTATCTAAAATGGAGAAAAAACTCTCAGATATGTCCTGAATGGTGTGAATGAGTTTATCAGGAAATTGGTATGGAAAATTCGATATATTCACAAGTTGTCGAAATAATTGCTGAGCAGGCAATTCTGGATGTTTCAGATATTAACCCCGAAAACACCTTGGAAGAATTGGGGTTGGATTCACTCGGTATTGTGGAATCGATATTTGCCCTTGAAGAAACTTTTGGTATTCAAATTCCCTTTAACTCTAATGACCCTGAAAGTAATGACATGGATCTTACCAGTGTTGGGGCCATTATCCGTGAGATAGAGAATCTGGTTCTGGGTAAAAACAGCTAACTTTCTATGCCTCGTGTTGCCATTACTGGCCAAGGAACAATCAATCCCCTTGGAAATTCGGTATCAGAAACCCTAGAGTCATTTAAGAATGGCAAATGCGGGATTTCAGATCTGGAAATCCAGGATATTGAAAGACTATCGGTTAAGGTCGGTGGCCAGATCAAGGGCTTTGACCCCACTGTTCATTTTACCCGACAGGAAATTTCCTTATACGATCGTTACACACAGCTGGCCTTGCTAGCAGCCAAAGAGGCTTTGGATCAGTCAGGTATAAAATTTGAAGGTGAACTTTCCGAGCAGTCAGGTGTTGTTCTAGGCACAGCCGGAGGAGGACTAACGACCCAGGACAACAGTTACCGTAGTGTTTACGAGGAAAAGAAAAATCGTGTTCATCCTTTTGTCGTTCCCCGATTAATGAACAATGCTGCTGCCAGCAATGTTTCAATGGTTTATAATTTACAAGGCCCTACCTTTTCTGTTGCAACTGCCTGTGCCTCTTCGAATCATGCTATTGGTATAGCCTATCAAATGATCAGGAGTGGCATGACAAAGTCCATGCTGGCCGGTGGCAGTGAGTGTATGATATGCTTTGGCGGGGTTAAGGTTTGGGAGTCCTTACGTGTCATGTCACCCGAAAAATGCCGACCGTTTTCAAAAAACAGAAAAGGTATGGTCTTAGGTGAAGGTGCTGCCATTTTTGTTCTGGAAGACATGGACCAAGCCATTGACAGAGGAGCGGACATCATTGCCGAGATTGCTGGATTTTCCATGACTTCTGATGCTAAGGATATTGTTGCTCCTTCATTAGAGGGGCCAGCACGAGCCATAAGGGATGCTTTAATGGATGCTCAAATAGATCCCACGGAAATCCAATATGTCAATACCCACGGTACTGGTACAATCATTAATGATCGAGTTGAAACGGCTGTTATCAGAAATGTATTCGGTGATTATGCTGACAAATTGATGGTTTCTTCAACAAAATCCATGCATGGTCATCTCATTGGCAGCACTGGGGCTGTTGAACTCCTTGCTTGCACCATGGCCCTCAGGGAAGGCATCATAGCACCAACCATCAGTTATGAAGAATTCGACCAGGAATGCGACCTTGATATCGTTCCCAACTCTGCTCGCGATGCCAAGGTTAGTGCAACAGTTTCAAATGCCTTTGCATTTGGCGGCTTGAATGCCGTACTGGTCCTAAGATCTGCCGGTTAAATTTGCCAAACAAAGCACGTATTAACCCTCGCTTATTGTTCTCTAATCAAAGCCGGGTTTTGCAGGATTTCGAAGGATTTGGTAAAGCCGTTTAATGAAATCGTATAGCCAAGAGGTTGATCTGAGTTATACGCGAAAAGGGTTAAAACCATTTGACTACCATTCTTCATTTCTTCAACCTCTGAGCCAAAAAAGGCCATTCGTGCGACACACCCATTCTGCAAACAGTAATTCAAACGATAATTACGTTGCGGAAGGATATCGTCTACCTGGAGGAATATTCCCTGCTCAAGGTTTGTTCCCAATGGTGTAACGAGGATGGCATTGGCACTTATGAGAGGATTATCATTTCCAGCAGCAAAAATTTCAATTATAGCTGATTGGGTTTCTCCAGTGCCATCATAGATAGGTTGTATCATGGCACATTCGGTAGTCTTTGTTTCCCTTTCAGTTGTGCAGTTTACAACCCAATCCCCAATCTCCAACAATTCCGGTACAACTGAACCTGTTGAAAAATCTTCACTATCTTGTGCACTTGATGTTGGTTCGCTGGTTTCGGCACTTTCAGATTGCGCGTTGACTGGAACCAACCACATGCTCTTCAGAAAGGCTGCAAATAGTGCAAACAAAACGGCTTTTTTGATTAACTTCATTTTTTTTCCTTGGAGAATTGCATATCAAAAACAAATTAGAAACATGGGTGTATTGGTCCCTTGATTGAGTTATATTAGTGTAAATTCATTCAAAATCCAATATTGATGGGGTAAAAAATACCTCGCCAAGCAGACAAGCAAGAAATATCAGCACCAATTAAGAATCAACATCTTCAATAACCTGCTGGATTCGAAGTTGGGTAATTCTGTTCTGTATTCGTTCGACAATCTCAAAAGAGTAACCAAACAAGGTAAAACTTTCACCCTTTACAGGTATGTATTTTATTTCATTAATAACCAGACCTGCCAAGGTCACAGCGAGATCATCAGGAAGATCCAAATTCAACATTTTATTGAATTCCCTTACTGGGAGGGAACCATCAACCAAGTAAACACCATTACCTTCATTGCGCAGCGGTTCAGTTTGTTCCTGATCATATTCGTCCTCAATTTCACCAACAATTTCCTCAATTATGTCTTCAAGGGTAACCAGTCCCTGAAGTGCACCATATTCATCTACAACCAAGGCAAAGTGAGTTCGTTTTTCCAGAAACTCCCTTATAAGGACCCCAAGAGGAGTAGTTTCAATTACGAAATAGGGTTCCTTCAGATTGGAATACCAATTTTCTCCCGGGGGTGATGTTGTCGCAATATTTTCCATTTGCCCCCAGTAATTACGATAGAGGTCCTTGACATGCGCTATTTTGATGATGTTTTCATTTTCATCCTTGAAGACTGGTAATCTCGAATGGGGGGTAGACATACATTGGGTTAAAATATCCTCAATCGGATCATCGGCGTTCAACATTTCAATTTCTGACCGATGTTGCATGACTTCTTCAACGGTAAGGTTGGAAATGTCCAAAGCTCCCAGAACTCTCCTTTGGTCTTCCTTATCAAACATGCCTGTTGGAATTTCGAGTTCAATCCTCCCGCTGATTTCATCCTGAACATCTTCTAGACTTTCAGGTTCTCTTTGCAGAATGCCCATTATACGAAGGAAAAATGTAACAATCAATTTAAGAAGAAAGACTACAGGTGAAAATATAAGGATGAATGGGTTCATGAACCTGGAAGCTTTTTGTGAGGCTTCCTCTGGTCGAGCAATGGAATATGTTTTTGGCAAGACTTCAGCAAAAACGAGGATTACGGTTGTCATGACAAGGGTCGTGACCAACACACCCGAATCCCCAAAAATTATGGTAAACAAATTTGTTGCCAGGGCCGTTGCAAGGATATTGACGAGATTGTTGCCAACCAAAACACTACCAATCAATGTTTCCCGATCGTTGGTAATATCCAACGCCTTTTGAGCACCTTTGTTTCCCTTTTCAGCTTGTGTCTTGAGTTTTCCCCTTGAGGCCGAGGTCAAAGCCGTTTCTGATCCGGAAAACAATCCAGATAAGACAATAAGCAGAATTATTGCACCGGTATTGAGCCAGACTTGAGCTTGGAAATCTAATGTGGTTTGAAAGAGCATCTTGGTGTAAGTATCTAAATTTTACTATTGTCAGGATAACATGTTGACACGATTGATAAGGATATAGTTGTGAAATATAATTATGCTTGTTTTGAAAGAGGATGCTTTGTTAATACCGTATTTTTGAGATGTTCATCGACAACATGTGTATAAATCTCGGTGGTACCTATGTCCTCATGACCTAATAAATCCTGTATAACTTTTAAATCCGCACCATGTGAAAGAAGGTGTGTGGCAAATGTATGCCGTAATGTATGGGGAGAAACTTTTTCAGCAGGAACATTAGCGATACGGGCCAAATCCTTTATAAGTTTAAAGACAGTCACTCGTGTTAAATGGCCCTTACCCTTGGGGGAGGGGAATAAATAAGGTGAGGGTGGAGACCCTTTTTTTTGCTTCTTTGCTTCCTTTTGATTTCTTTCTTTCAACCACTTTGTCAGACTGTACTTGGCTTTTTGTGATAAAGGGACTAGCCTTTCCTTTGAGCCTTTGCCTTGAATCATCAGGAAGTCAGGATCACCCCTAACTATATTTAATGACAAACTCACCAATTCTGTGACCCTCATTCCTGACGCATAAAGTAGTTCCACAATACATAGATTACGGGCATTTTCATACTCATTACGACCATGCGATTTTGAAGCCTCGATTATCTTTGCAATCTCCTCCTCAGACAGATTCTTGGGTAAGGTGTTAGCCTTCTTTGGGTTTTTCAGTTTCTGACTGGGAATATCTGACCTGATACCCTCATCATGAAGAAATATAAAAAATTGCTTGATAGCGGACAATTTCCTGGCACGCGTTGAATTGGCAGCTTTCATCTTAACCAGGTAGTTGAGGTATTTTGTAATATCATCAGTTTGTGCCCTCATGAAATCAGAACCTGTCTTCTTAAGATACTTTTGGAAGGCCAAAAGGTCTCTTGAGTAAGCAAGAATTGTGTTAATTGAAATTGATCTTTCAGCTCTCAGCATTTCAAGGAAATTGTTGATTAATTCATCACCGATTAAGTTTTTCATGTTTGATTACCAATATTTGTATAGCAACTTCACGTGCCGTTTGCTGCAAGCCCAATGAAGTCAATCCCGCTATCGCTCGCCCGATCTCATTTGGGCTGGCCTGATTTACGTCCTGCAGGATGGACAATATATCCAGCAAAGCCTCGCCAAACTTACCCTTTATAGCCATATTGCTCAAGGCGTCCTTAGGTGATGATGTTTTTGTCAACCCAGAAATTATACCTTGCTCAAGAGGAGTTGAGGGTGTAGCCTTTGCAAGGTCCCCGGTTCGCAAGGCGTACAGTAAATTTTCTTCTCTGTTGGAGGGGGCCATTAGTTCTATTTCTTCTACCGTAAAATCATACAGTATTGCTGGGAAATAATAACTTGGTGCTATGCGTCCAAACTCAATGATATGAGGTAAAACTCTAGGTACAAAATACTCGGTATAATGTACACTCAAACCCACATCCTCCATCAACGAAAAACCCTGCAGGAACAGATCTTTTATCTCTAGGGTATTTTGTGAGGCAATGGCCTTCTCCAAAGCTTGAACAACTCTAACTCTTTCCCAAACACCATCAATTGACGGAGGCTTTGATTCAGTGTAGGCGACCAACATGGTCTCAAACGGAAGTGAATTTGATCGAACAAGTTTCTCCAGAGATTCGATTCTTGTCCGCCACTCAGGACTAGAACTCTTCAGATGATAGGCAAGTGAAGGCTTTATATTCTGGTGATAATTATAAAAACCACTGTCCTTCAACATTCTGAAAAACAGGGGGGTTAATTTATCAAATTCCTGATTTCCTATGCTTAGAGCAAGTTCAGGAAAAAGAAAAATAGTGACAATTTGCTCTTCCTGTGGGGTAAAATCACCAATAGTTTTTGCGGCTTCAAATACCAAAACAGCATTTTTCCATTCACCTAATCGAACAAAGCAATAAATCTGATGACTAAATGAGGGAGCTTTGATGGCCTTGGATTTAATACCCGAACAAGGCACATGCTCAGTGTCCGTTAATAAGGCTATATCGAATCGGCGAGTGTCGAATTCATTTCCAACTCCCCCAGATCTTTCCATCAATTCATTGGCTTGCTCCAAGGCACCATATTCAATCAACTTATCAACCCTTGACAAAAAAAGTTTGCCTTCACCTGAAGAATCCCAAGGTGGTTTTGCTTCGGCCAGCAATAGGATAAAAAACAGCTCTAGGGCGGCAGGAATCATGTTGGGATCAAGGTTGGAAATCTTCTCTCGAATTGTTTCAACCTTGGAACTCGCCCAAAGATCGTTGGGAAATCCAGAAACTCCACTGGGAATAAGCCCAACAGCATCAATGTTTATATCCACGATAGGTTCAGAAGTTATATCAAAATGAACCTCTTGATCCGATGGGGTTTCCAAATTTGGAATTACGTTGCCTGGTAAAAAGAAGTCGGGTTCCTGGGCAAAAAGAATTGTTTCAGCAAGGAAGATCAAAGAGATTGGCGTAAGAATGTAACGTTTAATCGACATTTACTTCAATAGGTACAACCAGAGTTCCCTCGGGCGGGTCTATATTCCCTATGTAGGAGTACCCAACTAATCCTCCAAAAAGTAAAAGTATAACGATAATCAGTATAAAAAATAATCTTCTTAGCAATTTTTTCTATCCTTAGGGTGTAGGGGAAAAATCTGGGAAACAGCACTAAATTAACTGGTATAACATTATACATGGCCAAGTAAAATTGAAATCAGGGGTTTTAGTAAAAAGCAATAAATTTTAAACACCAAAAAGGTTATAATGCACACGATACTCACAGTGAGAAGGGGTTGATTTGAATAATACAGAGTTGGATAGACCGATAGTGCTTGTAGGTATGATGGGGGCAGGTAAATCATATTTAGGATTGAAGTTGGCTCAAGCTTATGATGTCGATTTTATAGATACCGACAAGGTAATTGAAGAAGTGAACTCAAACTCAATTTCAGATATTTTTGCCAATCATGGTGAACAGTATTTTCGAGATCTTGAGTACAAGGCTATTTTAGGTTCTCTAGAACGAAAAGGGAGCGTTATAGCAGTTGGTGGGGGGGCCTATACCTTCCAGAGAAACCGTGACATAATTGACAAAATTGGTATATCTGTATGGCTTGAGGCTAATCCCGAAACACTTTTGAGCAGAACAATGACAGATAGTTCCAGACCTTTGTTAAAGGGAGATGATTCTGACAAAAAAATCCACGATTTGCTTGCCAAACGGGAAAGTGATTATCTTAAGGCAATGCTCAGATTTCGAACGGATGCCGATATTTTGCCTGAAGATTTGATTATCCATATGAAAGCCCGGATTTCACAACATATTTCAACATTGGAGTAGCAGTATTATGACTTTAAAATACACCTATAAGAATGTTCTCGTTGATCTGGGGTCACGATCTTACAACATTAATATTGGCTATAACCTATTAGCAAATGCAAGTGATTTCATCAAACCCTTACTGCCAAGACCTAAAACTGTTGTTGTCACAGATACTTATCTGTACAAGAATCACTACCTTGGGCTTAAGGAAAATCTAGATCAGAATAATATTGACCATGATTTAATTGTGCTTGAACAAGGTGAGAGAACAAAATCATGGCAAAACCTCGAGTATCTTGTTGAAGAATTTCTAACCAAGAAAATTGAAAGAAATGACCTTGTTATTGGTTTGGGTGGAGGTGTTATCGGAGACTTAACTGGGTTTGCAGCAGCCATCACGAGACGGGGTATTCCCTTTATTCAAATACCAACAACATTACTTGCTCAAGTGGATAGTTCTGTTGGTGGTAAAACCAGTATTAATTCGCAACAGGGAAAGAATCTTGTCGGGGCCTTCTATCAACCAAGACTGGTATTGTCAGATCTATCCGTACTTGAAACACTTTCATCAAGGGATTTTATGGCAGGTTATGGTGAAGTACTCAAATATGGCCTCCTTGGTGACAAAGGATTCTTTGAATGGCTTGAGTCAAATGCAAAGTCAATCAAAAAACGTGATCGAAAAGCCATGATTAATATTGTTAACCGTTCTTGCAAAATTAAGTCTAAGATAGTCACCCAAGATGAGAGAGAAAAAGGGCAAAGGGCTCTCTTGAATTTGGGACATACATTTGGGCATGCATTGGAAACAGCAACGGGTTACAGTGATAAGTTACTACATGGTGAAGCAGTTGCAATTGGCTGCAAATTAGCCTTTGAACTCTCATATAAATTGGGAGTATGCTCGGAAGAGGATGTTCTGCGGGTTTCAAAACACATGACAGATATGGGAATGCTTAATCCCCTTGTTAAACTCAAGGGTAATCTCCCCTCAATCAATGACTTAATTGACATCATGCATCAAGATAAAAAGTCACAGGAAGGGGTCCTTAATTTTGTTCTCGTAGGTGGTATCGGACAAGCCTTTTTAGCAGGTAATTTGGAAATGAATATGGTTCAGGAAGTACTCGCTGAGAATCTATCTTGACGAGTTATTCGATCCGGTTAAATACAGTTAGATGTCAACACCTATTCGCTAGGGTTGCACGATGCACCACCCAGTACACAAAATTGTGAGCAAAACTTGTGGTTCAGAAATACAGGGCTCTCAGCTTCTTTAAGTGTATTGCCGAGTTCAAACTCTTTGGCATAGGGCAAAAGTGTGCAGGATACCACCACTGGGTGATTTGCACCTTTCCTCTTAATTACCATTCTTGACGAAGAACACATTATCTCTGCAGGTTTCTTACCAAGTATCTTCCAACAAGAGGTGGTAATTTCTGGAACCTCTTTAGTCATATCCATTTCAGGAAATAGAACCAGTTCATTGGGATCATAAGGATCAATATTCAAACCATATTCCGCAATAAGCTTTGCAAACCCGTCGCGTGATTGCAATTCATCCTCACCCCAGAACATTCGACCCGCTATGGCTATCTGAAAACCATTCTGAGAAAGCCATTCAAGCCCCTCTATGGCTTTTTGGAACGCACCCTTTCCCCGGACGAAATCATGCTTATCTTCATTAAAATGGTCAAGTGAAACTCGTATTTTAATTTGATTTTGAAATTTCTTTTGAACTTCTGCTAGTCGAGAAGTTATAGCCGGGCGCATCATGGGTCGCATGGCATTGGTTAAAATGATAAGTAAATATTCCCTTGTGCAAATACTCTCTATAATGTCCATGATTTCGTTATTTAGGAAAGGCTCACCACCTGTCAGGCCGATTGTTTCCACTGGCCACTTACGGCTTGATATCTGATCAAGAAAACCTCGAACCTCGTTAGCCGATATATAAACCAGTCGATCATTATAGGGCGAGCTTTCAATGTAACAATTTTTACAAGTGATATTACAAAGGGTTCCTGTGTTAAACCAAAGGGTATCAGGTTTTAGTAAGGGAACAAAGGCTCGTTGTGAACCATCGGCAGTATAATGGGTGTTAGAGAATTTGGGAATCTTATTCTGAAGTGAAACCTCTTCAACTTCATTTCCAACATATTCACTTTCATTATCCATAATTGCTATCGTTCATAACCCTGGAGAAATTAACGTCCTTATATATTGCCCATGCAAATGGTTTGATTTACACAAATGCCTGTGTATTTCAAATAAAGTAATTTATTTATAGCAAAACCAGGCATATTCATTTGAAAATATAGCGCAACCTGACAATCATATAGAGTTAATTACAAAGAGTTATATGGATAATTGCAATTTTAATCCCATCTGATGATTCATGTTCAGGACGCAAGTAATTTCCTCAAGATAATAAAAGTCGGGCTTACTACTTTGTACAAGATTATACCAGTTGAACCGTTTAACCTAGTTCTTTTTGGTGGAACAGGTGATTTGGCCAGAAGAGAAATTCTGCCAGGACTATACCGAAGGTTTCATGTTGGGCAGGTGCAACCGGGTTCAAAAATTATTGCCATAGCAAGAAAGCATTTAACGGAACAAGAATTTCTAAATTTTGTTCGAGAAGCCATTACCGAGAATCTTGATTCCAAATTGATAGAAGAAACCAACCTTGTTAAATTCCTTAGCTTGATTTCGTACCGGTCACTAGACGCTAACAATAAAAATAATTGGGAATCATTGAAGGGGTCGCTGGATTTGTCGCTAACCACAGCCTACTACTTGTCAGTGGGACCAAGTATATTCAGTAGTATTATTTCAAATTTGGCTCATCATGACCTAATTCGTGTGAATTCCAGAATCGTTGTAGAAAAACCGTTTGGGCATGATTTGGCCAGTGCCAAGGAATTGAACCGTAAATTAAGTAAAGTCTTTGATGAAGGCCAAATTTACCGAATTGATCATTACCTTGGCAAGGAAACTGTTCAAAACCTAATGGCTCTCAGGTTTGGAAATGTGCTTTTTGAGCCTCTTTGGAACTCACAATATATTGATCATATCCAAATAACCGTAGCTGAAAAGGGCGGCGTTGGGGGTAGGGGAGAATATTACGACAATTCGGGTGCAATGCGGGATATGGTGCAAAACCACCTGATGCAACTCTTGTGTCTTGTAGCAATGGAACCTCCCTCAAAATTTTCTCCTGACGCTGTACGTGATGAAAAATTAAAAGTTATCAGATCGCTTGAGCCACTTGCAGCAAATGATATTGTTCTTGGCCAATATGGACAAGGTGGATCAGTACCCAGTTATCGGGAAGATGTTGGCAACAATACGAGTACAACTGAAAGTTATATTGCTTTGAAATGTAACATTTCGAACTGGCGGTGGGCCAATACGGCTTTTTATCTCAGGACAGGAAAAAGACTACGAAAACGTGTTTCGGAAATTGCAGTAGTTTTCAAGAAGCTACCTCATTCCATATTTCTGGATCATCCTCAAATCAATGGCAATGTCTTGGCCATTAGATTACAGCCTAATGAAGGAATTAACATGACCGTAACCATCAAGGAGCCGGGACCTGGTGGCATGCGTTTGATCGAAGTCCCACTAGACATGAGTTTTGCCAAGTCTCTGCACGGAGAGGTTGGAAACTTAACCAATGCTTATGAAAGATTGATCATGGATGTCATAAGAGGAAATCAAACATTATTCATGCGTGGTGATGAAGTTGAGGCAGCTTGGAAATGGACTGATACTGTTATATCCTGCTGGCAGAATAACCGTAAACAGCCGCAAATATACGATCCCAATACAAGTGGACCAGAAGACGCTTACATGCTTACAAACAAAGATCAACGAAGATGGCGGGAAATAGAAGTTTGAAACTAATAACATATACCAATGAACTTGATTGGCAACGAGGCATAACCTTACAAATCATAGATGAGTTAAAACGGGAAGCAGAGGTTTCGGAATTTCAAACCCTTGTTGTACCTGGTGGAACAACTCCAGGACCGATATTCGAAAAACTTTCTACAGGCTGTCTTGATTGGTCAAAAGTCATTGTAATACCGTCTGATGAGAGATGTGTCCCGTTAAATACAGCGCGCTCAAATTATAACCTGATCAAGCAAACACTTTTAAAAAATAACGCCTCATCCGCAGAAATTATTTCCTTGTATAAAGAAAATTGGAAAGCATCTCATTTCCATCAATTAGAGCAAAAGCTTGCTTCAGTTTTGCCTGTTTCAGTATGTATTTTGGGTATGGGAGAAGACCTTCATACGGCATCACTTTTTCCAAACTCACCTGATTTGGATACAGCCCTTTCTGCTCATTCTTCTCATGCGGTAAGAGTATCGGTACCCAATCAACCGGAAGAAAGAATCACCCTTTCATTCAATGTCCTTGTTCAAGCGCAGCACATTCATGTCATCTTTAAGGGTAAGACAAAAAAGCAAAATCTTATGCAAAGCTTTCGATCTGAAAATCCTAGAAACGCACCAATTCTATATTTTGCAAAAAAAGCGACTTTTCATTGTCTGGATTAATGCGATGATTTGGCAAGAATTGAAAAAGCGAAAAAAAACTGCACTGACAAAAAGAATCACCTCCCTCTTCGAAGGCCCTAAAGGTAGGTTGGCAGATTTTTCGATTGAATTTGATGGTCTGTACTTCGATTACTCCAAAACATCAATTGATTTACCAACAAAGAACTTGCTTATCCATTTGGCCCATGCAAAAAATGTTGGTCAATACCGTGAAGAAATGTTTGCTGGCGAGCGGATAAATTTCACGGAAAACAGATCTGTCCTTCATACCCTCGAAAGAAATCCAACTGGTCCCGAGATTTATATTGATGGAGAAACTATAAACCACGAGGTGCAAGCGGCACAAACCAGTTTTCTGAACTTTGCCGAAGCTGTCCGTGATGGAACAGCACTTGCCAGCAATAACAACAAATTTACTGACATCATTAATATTGGTATTGGAGGATCAGATCTTGGACCCAAAATGGTGTCAAAAGCACTTTCACCTTATGCCGATGGTCCCCGCACACACTTTCTTTCCAATATTGATGGTGCACAAGCATTCGATTGTACCAAAAGCCTCAATCCAAAAACTACCCTTGCAATCATCGCTTCAAAAACATTCACAACCTTGGAAACCATGAGAAATGCCACTCAAATCAAGAAATGGCTCAGGAACGTCATTCCAGAGGAGAGTGTGGGTGAACATCTTTGTGCAATCTCCAATGCCAGGGAAAAATGTCTTGCGTGGGGAGTTAAGGAAGAAAGAGTTTTTACCTTTGGCGAGTCGGTAGGGGGACGATATTCTGTCTGGTCGGCAATCGGGTTAAGTGCCGCGATCGCTATCGGAAAACGTAACTTTAGACAACTCCTCGAGGGCGGTAAAAGTATGGATAACCATTTTCGAACCGCACCGTCACATATCAATCTGCCTGTGCTGCTCGCTCTTGTAGGAATATGGCATAATCAGGTTTGTGGTTTATCCACACGTGCGGTGATTCCATATGAAGAAAGACTTGAATTTTTTCCAGCCTACCTGCAACAATTAGAAATGGAATCAAATGGTAAGGTAACCAGACAGGATCTCACAGCATTAAAACTTCCTTCTGGCCCAATAATTTGGGGAGGTACAGGTACCAATGGGCAGCACGCTTATTTTCAGCATCTACATCAAAGTAACATCATAACCCCATGTGAATTCCTGGTTGGTGCCAGGGGACATGAAGATAAATTGCAAACGCATCATGACTACCTTGTTGCCAATTGCCTTGCCCAAGCTGAGGCATTGATGTGTGGAACTGTTTCGAAGGATTCATCTGATCACAATAAATCAAGACCTAAATATCGGTATTTTAACGGAAATCGTCCGTCCACAACCCTGATGTATCAATTACTTACACCTTATGTATTAGGGCAATTGATAGCACTCTATGAACATCGCGTATTTGTGGAAGGAGTCATTCTTGGAATCAACAGTTTTGATCAATGGGGTGTTGAATTGGGCAAGGGGCTGGCAGAGGATATTTTCCCGTCAATATATAGAAAGAAAGAAAATAACGATAAATTCAGTAACTCTCTCAATGAGTTAATTGCAAAAACACACGCTTATCGAGATAGAGGAAACTGAGAAAAGCATCCAGCTACCTTTGTCGTTGCCTGCGTTTTCTGCGTTTACTTGAACCAGCCAAATGATTGATCTTGGGTAAATTGACAACCTTGTTTAATTCTGGAAAGGCATCTTCCGCGTGGGGAAGGGCATTGGCATTAACAAAATGGTGCTGAAACTTTGGCTCGACGGCAGTTTCTATTTTTTCGATTTGAAAAACCGTTTTCTCGATTTCCTTGCGAGCTTCCAAGTTACATAACCCAATTCTGGCGCCGGTTCCGGCTGCATTTCCTGATGAGGAGACATTATTTAAATTGCAATCGGGAATCATCCCCAGCACCATTGCATGCTTGGTAGATATATGCGATCCGAATGCCCCTGCCAGCACAATTCGATCAACGGTAGTTGATCCAAATTTATCCATAAGAAGCTTGGCTCCGGCATACAAAGCTGATTTAGCCAGCTGTATAGCCCTTACATCATTCTGGGTTACCATGATCGGCAGGGTTTCGGGTTCCTTATGATGGTAAAGAATATATGAATAGGTTCGGCCATCAGCTACAATCCTGCCGGTTGCAAGGTTTTCGGACGAGCCAATCAAACCTGACTGATCAATTATTCCAGCAATGCGCATTTCAGCGATAGCCTCGATTATCCCCGAACCACAAATGCCATTGACACCGGTCTTCAGGATAACCTCATCAAAACCCTCTTCATCTGACCACAAATCACTACCGATGACCTTGAAGCGTGGAGTTTTAGTTTCAGGATCAATTTCTACCCGCTCAATTGAACCTGGTGAAGCTCTTTGTCCAGACGAAATTTGTGCCCCCTCAAAAGCTGGGCCTGTCGGTGATGAGCATGCCAGTACTCTGGATTTATCACCAAAGATTATTTCAGCGTTGGTACCAACATCAACAATTAATACCTTGTCATCAGATTTTTGCGGTTCTTCCGACAGGATAACCCCTGCAGCATCGGCTCCCACATGTCCAGCAACGCAAGGGAACAAATATACAGGTGTGGAATCCTCTAGGGAATTGAGCTTCAAATCTGAAGCAGTGATACTCAAAGAAGAAGACACCGCCAAGGCAAAAGGAGCCTGCCCCAATTCAACCGGATCAATTCCCAGCAACAGATGATGCATTACAGGATTACAAACAATCACGACATCTAATATAGACTCAAGTGCTACTTCATTGTTAGTCGTTATGTCCTCAAAAACAGTATTTAAACCTTCACGAACCACATCGGTTTGTTCCTTGTCGCCACCGGGGTTCATCATGGCATAGGAAACCCGGCTCATCAAATCCTCCCCGAATCTGATTTGGGGATTCATAATTCCGGCGGAATCAAGTACCATTCCATCTCTTAGATCGCACAAATGAACAGCTATAGTCGTGGATCCCAAATCAATGGCCAGGCCAAAAATAGGGTCTTCATTAAAACCAGGCCAAACCCGCGTTATCCTGGATGGTCCACCACGATGATCTCGCCATATTGCAAGGGTTACACCAAAATCCTTTTTCCTCAGAACCATCTGGAGGTTACGCAGCTCTTTTATACCGATTTCTACATTGTTAATATTCCATTGATCATGTAGAGATTTCTTTAACCTCTCAAAATCCCCTTCCGGTTTATGCATATCGGGTTTTTGAACTTCAACATAATACAGCTTTGTTGACGGGTCCATTGTCACTGATCTGGTATCAGCAGATTTCCTGACGACTTGCTTGTGAACCTGTGATTCAGGAGGAACATCAACGATAATATCACCGAGAATTTGGGATTGACACCCCAGCCGGCGACCTGCCTTCAAACCACGAATTCTGTCATACCTCTCCTCAATCGCATTCCATTCCGAAAGAGAGTCCTCTGAGGAGTCTATTTGGTATTTGGGAAATGATCCGTAGGAGGGGGTAATCTGGCATCTTGAACAAATTCCTCTACCGCCACAAACACTATCAAGGTCAACACCAAGCTTTCTGGCCGCTGTCAACACCGGTGTTCCAGCCGGAAATCTTCCTCGTTTGCCAGAAGGAGAAAATACAATCAAAGGATCTTGCTTAGTCACATTACCCATTTAACACATAGAAACTGAAAGAGTTAAAAAGCAAATTTACACTATCTGCTTCTTCTACGCCTTCTTCTAACCCTGGTTGATGTCGCATCTCTATCAGCAGGTGCGTTGAATCTGATCCAATCAGAACCATTTGTATCTCTTCCAGTAAGAAGATTGGCTGCTCTTATGGCATCCATTTCCAATTGTCTGGTCGGATTCATAATAGCAGAAGTCAGACCTGAAGCAATTGCCATAGGCAGGAAAGTCGAATTGATAGAATGCCGATTTGGTAGTCCGAAGGAAATGTTTGACGCACCACACGTTGTATTGACATGCAGTTCCTCCTGTAACCTTCGTACAAGTCGAAATACCTGATTACCTGCTGTAGCCATAGCCCCAATGGGCATCACTAAGGGGTCCACGACAATATCGTTCGATGGAATACCCAAGTCGGAGGCTCTTTCTACAATTTTTTTAGCAACTGCAAAACGGACGTCAGGATCAGTTGAAATGCCTGTATCATCATTGGAAATCGCCACGACCGGTACATTGTATTTCTTGACCAATGGCAAAATTGTTTCCAGTCTTGCTTCTTCACCCGTGACGGAGTTGACCAGGGGTCTCCCTTCACAAACCTCCAGCCCCGCGGCCAAGGCTTCTGGTACTGAACTATCAATGCAGATTGGAACATCAACCAAACCTTGTACCAGTTTAATTAATTTTTTAAGCAGTGGTGGTTCAGTCTCGTTGGGGTTGGGATTGGAATTATAGACAACGCCGGCATTTACATCCAGCATATTGGCGCCGCATTCAACCTGTTGTATGGCATCCTTTTCTACTGTCGAAAAATCGCCTGCTTCAAGTTCGACTGCCAATATTTTTCGACCTGTAGGGTTTATCCTCTCGCCGATTACACAAAAGGGTTCATCAAACCCGATGACTGTGGTTTTTGTTTTTGATTCTACTATGGTCCTTTGCAACTAAAACTCTCCCAAACAAAGGTAAATTCACTGATTTTGCTTTATCCAATTAGAGGTTGCTTGAATACCCCCCAAAGGAAAAAAATGAATACCCATGATTTGGCTATTTTGGTGTGATGCTAAACTATTATTCAACTGAACCAAGATATCATGCGGTTCAAAAGGTACCAGCAACTTGGATAAATCTCTGGCTCTTCGTTTAAGGACTTTCAGGGAGGGACCAACTCCACAAGCCAAGGAAAATTTGATCAGTGTTTGCAATTTAGCAGGACCGGCAACACCAACAACAATCGGGAGGTCAATTCCCATGATGTTTATTCTTTTAGCCCAATCGACAACTATCTGGCCATCAAACAAAAATTGAGTTACTAGAGCGACCTTTGCATCAGTGAATTTTGCATAATCTTTTTTTGACACCAACGCCATATCAACATTCTCCGTACTCTCTTTTGTGTCAATATCCTTGTTACCTTCAGGATGGCCAGCGAAATGGAGGTGCTTGAAACCCAATTTGTCAAATAATCCAGTATCCAGCAAGGACATGGAGCTGTCAAAATCGCCATAAACTTTCTTGGATCCACCTGCAAGAATCAAGGCAGAGTTTATTCCGGCCTCCTCATGATATTTTTTTAGAATACTCTCAAGTTCATGTTTATCCTTTATAGTTCTAGCGGTGATGTGGGGCATGATGGCAAATCCCTCATTGCGCAACCTTTTCGCAGTTGCAAGCATATCCTCAAATGGAGTCCCCTCGATATGAGCAATATATATTAACGTGTCCTGGGGAAATAGTTGCCTGAAATCACTTATTTTGGCTGCTGTTTTGGGCATAACCTCAATCGAAAAGCCGTCAAGGATATTTCGTAATCCAGTCCTGCTAAATTTCTTATCCACTAAACCCACCTCACCATT
The DNA here is from genome assembly GCA_022822495.1 of Paracoccaceae bacterium. GTDB lineage: Bacteria > Pseudomonadota > Alphaproteobacteria > Rhodobacterales > Rhodobacteraceae > MPNP01. Next base: position 133,844 of record JAJEBQ010000049.1, read on the forward strand.
TATCTAAGAATAGATACTAAATTTAATTGGGGCGCTCCCAACCGTCATTGGCAATCAGTTTCTTAAGTTTTTTATTGTCAAAATCATTTTCCAGTTGTTGGGCAATTTCCAGTGCAATTTCCTCCTGGATACCATCAACCATACCCCTAGACGATTTTCTCCATTCGTCCAGATAGTTATCCGTGTCACTCATACCGGTTTTCATGGCACACCGATCAATAGCTTTTTCAAATCTTTCAGCAAGTTGCTTCTTACTCGCCCTACGTCCCTTACCAACGATGACCTGGGCTGGTATATCCCGCCAATAAACAATTAACACTTCAGGCATACAATCTCCCCGATAAAACTCTATACTCGTTGAATAATTTGAAATACAATGAATACAAACCGCAATCAAAGTTGTACAAATACAATTTTCAATAGTTAATCGAAGTAAAAGTGTAGTTTAATGCGTGGACAAAGGGAACTGCATACAAGGGTAAAAACTGCCAAAGGAAGGAAATTAAGTTCTACTCGATGGCTGAAGCGGCAATTAAACGATCCCTATGTAAAGCTTGCCAAACAAGAAGGATTTAAATCAAGGGCTGCGTATAAACTTATGCAACTTGATGACAAGTTCAGATTCCTTTTGCCTGGCAAGATTGTCTTGGATTTGGGATCTGCCCCTGGAGGTTGGTCCCAAGTAGCTGCAAGCAGGACAAATTCCGATAAGCAACAACCCAACAGCGAAATGGGTAGAGTTATTGCAGTGGATTTAACTGAAATGGACCCTCTACAAGGTGTCATGTTTATCCAGGCGGATATACATTCCTTAGAGTTGTCCAAAATTGATTTGGAGCAGGGTAAAGCAGATGTTATATTATCCGATATGGCAGCACCCTCAACAGGTCATAAACAAACAGATCACTTACGAATAATAACGCTTTGTGAGGTTGCACTCAACATAGCCAAAGAGTCTTTGATGCCTGAAGGAGTTCTTGTAGCGAAAGTCCTTGAGGGTGGAGCTGGATCAGAGTTGCAGAAGGAACTAAAAGCAAATTTTACAACAGTAAAGACGGTTAAACCCGAGGCAAGTAGAAAAGATAGTTCAGAAAAGTATATCGTTGCCCTTGGCTTTCGTGGAATGCAATAACTCCCCAAAAATTTATCCTTGTCCCGAACATTACCAAATATAGTAACTATTCAGGCACTCTCTGATTCAGAATATTTTAGGTGCCATGAATCTTGAGCAAACCATTTTACCGATTATCCAAAATCATAAAACAATTTTCATGTCTATGTAAGTCTGTCGTAGATTTCCCAAGTTTTAAGTGAGAAGACCATTCATCTTCATGCATTGTCTGGTGTAATAATGCTAAAGCCTGTATCACAATAGATTTTCCAGAGGCATTACCTCCCGAAAGTACGGTTAGTGCAGCTAAGGGAAGTTTTAGTGTTTCAAAACATTTAAAATGTTTTATATCAATTCGATTAATCATGGAGATGAAGATTATCTTTTTGGTGTTCTATCACGACTTTTGCTAGAGCGTTCTTCGTCATAGAAAATCTTGTGGTTACTTTATTCTTATTGTTTGTACCAGATGTGATTGCACTACGGAATTCTTGATCCCACAGCAAATCGTGAAAAGCATCTCGAATTTTTTTTGAATTATCTCTTACATTATCTTCTTCATAATTCGTGAAACCTGTTATCAATACATCCCAAATTGAAGCATTTATGACAGTTCTTTGAGAATTGCCCTGAGATTTTCTAAAGGCATGTTTTCCAAATACCTCATAATTATTATTTAAACTTTGACGAAATATAAATGAAAGTTCTGACAATCCAGTCGGGCCCCAATTGTTCATCTCAACTAACGCTTGGGCTAGAAATTCATCCATGTCTCCTTTGTATTCCTCTACACCTAATATTTGAAAAGCACAAAACCTATTAACGAATTCTCGATCTCTCATGGTTTTTTTATTCAGGCTACGCCCAGTAGCTATTTTGAACTCTCTGCTTTCGCTCTCTTTCTTTAAAAATTTTGTACCTTCACCCATAAACAAACAATTTCTCATTTGTTGTCTTGTAAGTGGAACTCCCCCATTCACTCTTTCAAAAATATCTAGCCGTGCTCTCTCAGGTACTTTAGAATCGATAATATGAAATGTGAGGTTACAACCCTCTATTCGATTTTTTAGTTTGTTGGGCAAGTCAGAAAATAATTTGTTATTGAGGTCTCCTCTCTCAGGTAGCCTTAATTTCAATTCGCCTTTTAAGAACCGATCAAAGGTGGAAAGACGTTGTAAGCCATCTACTACAATCATCTTACCTTCAAAATTCTCTGCCATATAGAAGACTGGTAATGGGATTCGCATCATAACCGATTCAATCAGTTTACTTTGCTTAATATCATCCCAGATAAAATCTCTTTGAAATTCAGGGTCCATAATATATCCTAACTGATCTATTCGCCTGATTACGTCATGTATAGTACGGTTTTCATTTCTGATCAGTAAGGCATCAATGGGATAATCTCCCCAGTGCAAAGGTTCATCCAAACCTTCTAATTCTTCTTTATCCGAGTTTGGAGGTGTGTTCATGTTCATTTTGGATAAAACTGATTTGTTGGTAGAATTATTTTTGCAAGCCAAATCCTAAATTGAATTCAAGACATACCACTAATTATGCAAAGGACAACAACCCTTGCTTTACAAATTAGCAAATTTAGGTGAAAAATTATCACTTAATCTTACAATAATTTGGGGTGCACACATCCCTTCAAATTTACCTTGAACCAATCCAAACAAAAACCAAAAACTTGCCATTACACTGTATTGGGGCAAAATAAAGTCGATGTTATATTATCTGATATGGCTGTTCCATCGACAGGTCATAAACAAACAGATCACTTAGGAATATCAACACTTGGCGAGGTAACACTCGACATAGCCAAAGAGTTTTTGATGCCTGAAGGAGTTCTTGTAGCAAAAGTCCTTGAGGGTGGAGTTAGATCAGAGTCACAGAAGCAACAGAAAGCAAATTTTATAACAGTAAAGACGGTTAAGCCCGAGACAAGTAGAAAAGATAGTTCAGAAAAGTATATTGTTGACCCTGGCTTTCGTGGAATGCAATAGCTCCCCAAGAATTCATCCTTGTCCCGAACATTATCAAATAAATTATAATAATCGACTACAGTTTGTTCACAAATTATATACGCTTCAGTCACACTATCTTTCTTGATTATTGAGTAGCCATTTAGAAACCTGTTTTGAAACAAACTTACGTGAATTGGAATATATGATGCTTAAAACAGATCTTTCTGAGCGAGAAGTTGCAACACTTGCTGGTATTCCGGTCACCATAGTTAAGCAGAATCTTAAAAATAAATTTTTGCAGGTGGAGATTAAGGGTGATGAAGTTAACTTTACTAACGAAGAAGTTGAATTTCTAAATGGTGGTAAAACTATTGGTCCCAAATTTGTTTCGCCTGAAAAAAATTGTTTGAGAGGGAAAAACCTCAAGCCCTTCATCAGCAGTCCAAAAAGCAATGTGAAAAAAATTTTAATTCTCCTGTTCAAGAATTTAAGCAGTTAGTAAAGAATTATATTCATGACAGGGCAAAATTTCTGGAAGTGGATCAGAAAATTTTTGGGGGCACACCGGTCTTGAGGGGTACCCGAATAACAGTTTATGCCATTCGTGGTAGGTTAAGAGGTGGTGATACAATTGATAGTATATTAAATGATTACCCAGAAATTTCTCCTGAGGCATTAAAAGTTGCAGTTTTATATGCCAAATCACATCCTCTTAGGGGTAGGGCCAAAGGCCTACCACGTTGAGATTTTTTTCGACGAATGTTTATCCCCACGAGTTACTTTGGAGGTCGCTCAGGAGTTTGCTTGTTATGTCGTACATCCAAGAAATCAGGGAGGTAAGGGGGACCCTGATCATAGGGTTGTAGATTGATGCCTTAATAATGATGTGGTTATCGTCACTGCTGATGCCAACGATTTTGTATCCTTACTTAGTCGAGTACACCCTCGTTTAATCATCCTCCCCAATACCAACTGTGAATATTGTAAGACAAATTTTAAGATTGCTATTAGTTTTCTCAGAGAGATGGGTGAGCCTATGGATCTTATGCTAAACCATGTTTTGACTATTAATTCTAATGGTGTTGTAACCTATAAGGAAATTCCTTTGAGAGGCACTTTAGAAACGGATTGATTGATTTCAAAAAGCCAAGGAATTCATCATTTTGTCTACTGGTATATAGGTAGGGTTCACGACTGTATCACTTAAGGATATAAACCCCAAAGAATTGGTGACAAAATTTTCTGTCCAGAATTTTTTTTAAGATTCTTGGGCAAGGAAAAATAATTTATTTTGCTTATTTCATAGTTTTTATTCTAAATTACCCGCTGGATAACTAAATCGAATACGGGTCTTAGAATTTTTCAAGGATGGAATTGAAAATGTCGAGAATAATTTCAAAAACTATCGGAGATAAAACAATCACCATTTTAAATGATGGTGGAACAGAATTTGGTTTTGACTTGTTTCCAGGTAAAGAAGAGCAGGAACTGAAACACATTCTTGGTGATGCTAGTAAGACCGGATTGTCAACTAGATTTAATGTATGCTTGATTGAAATTGAAAATGAGAAAATACTGGTTGACGCTGGCGTCGGCAATGCCTTTGGCCCAGTAGCAGGATTCTTGCCTGAAGCATTGGAAGAAGCAGGTATAACACCTGCACAAATAGATAAGTTGGTTATTTCGCATCTACACCCAGATCACATATGTGGATCATGGGATGATGAAGGGAAACCGATTTTCAATAATGCTGAAGTGATTATGTCCAATACCGAATATAACTTCTGGACAAATGCCAATAATTTTATTTCTGTCGGGGAACCGCTTACCTCCTGGCTACCTGTTGCCCAAGAGTTCCTGAGTATTTATTCAAAGCAAGTTAATACGATTAGTCCAAAGGGTGATATTTCATCAGGAGTTTCATTTCACAGCCTACCAGGACACACCCCTGGTCATTGTGGCGTAATGGTTGACTCTGGTACACAGCAGTTTTTGTTTACTTCTGATTTAATCGTAATTGAGGATATCCAACTACAAATACCTCGAGCCGAATTTGCATTTGATGTTGACAAGCAGCTGGCATCAACGATGAGAGTAGAGTGCCTTGATATGCTTGCTACTGATCAAATCCTTTTTTCAGGTGGTCATATTCATGGGCCAAAAATTTGTAATGTTGTCGCTACTGATAAAGGTTATCAATTGGAAACAGAGTAACTGATCTGGTTATGTAATTAGTTCAAATTTAGGGAACATAGTAATGGAAAAAAATAAAGCACTTGATGCGGCCATAAGCCAGATTGAAAGAAATTTTGGCAAGGGTTCGATTATGAAACTCGGGCAGGATAAAACGACACAGGAGATTGAAGCGACTTCAACAGGTTCCCTTGGATTGGACATAGCTCTTGGCATCGGTGGTTTGCCAAAAGGTAGAATAGTTGAGATTTACGGGCCAGAAGCTTCTGGTAAAACGACACTTACCTTACAGGTAATCGCGGAGGAACAGAAAAAAGGAGGAATAGCAGCGTTTGTTGATGCTGAACATGCCCTTGATCCAGTATACGCCAGAAAGCTGGGGGTTGATATTGACGAATTGTTGATTTCTCAGCCCGATACGGGTGAACAAGCTTTGGAAATTACCGATACCTTAATTCGATCAGGTGCAGTATCAATCGTGGTTGTGGATTCGGTTGCGGCCCTGACACCAAAATCTGAACTGGAAGGGGAAATGGGTGATTCACAAGTGGGCGTACAGGCACGGCTGATGAGCCAAGCCATGCGTAAATTAACCGGTTCAATCAACCGTTCCAACTGTATGGTCATTTTCATTAACCAAATCAGAATGAAAATCGGGGTGATGTTTGGTTCTCCTGAAACTACTACTGGTGGTAATGCCTTGAAATTTTATTCGTCTGTAAGGCTCGACATACGACGCATAGGTGCCATTAAAGTAAGAGACGAGATTGTTGGAAGTTCAACCCGAGTAAAGGTTGTTAAAAACAAACTTGCACCTCCATTCAAACAAGTTGAATTTGATATTTTGTATGGAGAAGGGATTTCCAAGGGAGGTGAAATTATTGACTTGGGTGTCAAACATGATATCGTTGAAAAATCTGGGTCATGGTACTCCTATAATGATGAAAGAATGGCTCAAGGACGAATCAACGCTATTAATTTCCTAAAAGAGTATCCAGAAATTTCAACCGAGATTGAAGATAAAATCAGACAAGTTTGTGGACTCAACGGTGAAGGTGAAGAGAGTTAATTATTATTGGAAACCTCATTTGAGGTTTAGCTAACCTCAAATCCAAAATTGCTCGTTCATTTAATAGAAATCAAACAGCCTTCAAAGCAACATGACAAATTTAAACGATATTCGAACAAAATTTTTGTCCTATTTTGAGAAAAATGGGCATGAGGTGGTTGCGAGTTCACCTCTCGTTCCCAGGAATGATGCTACCTTGATGTTTACCAACTCAGGTATGGTCCAATTCAAGAACATTTTTACAGGCTTGGAGAAAAGAGACTATTCAACGGCCGTTACAAGCCAGAAATGTGTCCGTGCAGGAGGTAAGCATAATGATCTTGATAACGTCGGTTATACCGCAAGACATCATACATTTTTCGAAATGTTGGGTAATTTTTCCTTTGGAGAGTATTTCAAGGAGCAGGCAATTTTCTATACATGGGATCTTATCGTGAAGGAGTTGGGATTATCCAAGGATAAACTTCTGTGTACCGTTTATCATGACGATGAAGAGGCAGTAAATTATTGGAAAAAAATTGCTGGCTTCAGTGATGACAAAATCATTCGAATTGCGACCTCTGATAATTTTTGGTCAATGGGTAATACCGGGCCCTGTGGTCCATGTTCAGAAATCTTTTATGATTACGGTGACCAAGTTGCCGGTGGCCCTCCAGGTTCACCTGATGAAGATGGTGACCGGTTTGTGGAAATCTGGAATTTGGTTTTTATGCAATTTGACCGAGGTGATGACGGTACTCTTTCGCCCTTACCAAGGCCTTGCATAGATACAGGAATGGGATTGGAACGAATAGGTTCAGTCCTTCAAGGCAAAACCGATAATTTTGATACTGACTTATTCCGAAAGATAATTGAAGCTTCGGCTTCAATTACCTCAACTGAACCTGATGGTAAAGACAATGTTCATCATAGAGTTATAGCTGACCACCTGAGAGCGGTTGCATTTCTAATTGCTGAAGGTGTTCTACCATCCAATGAGGGTAGGGGATATGTTCTCAGGAGAATCCTGCGAAGAGCCATCCGGCATGTGCATCTCATTGGATACAATAGGCCATTGATATATTTGCTTGTTCCTTACCTTGTTCAAGAGATGGGATCTGCGTTTCCAGAACTTTCCCAGACCCAGACCATGATTTCTGAGACAATTGAGGGAGAAGAGATCAGGTTTCAAAAAACTTTGGACCGAGGATTAAAACTTCTTTCGTCAGAATTAACCAAACTTGAAGCTGGAAAACCACTTCCAGGTAAAACTGCATTCAAACTTTATGACACCTTTGGTTTCCCACTTGACCTTACACAAGATGCTCTTCGAGAAAGGGGAATGGCTGTTGATGAAGCTGGTTTCGATGAAGAAATGGACAAACAAAGGAAGTTGGCACGATTAAGTTGGGTTGGTTCAGGCGAGGTGGGCCAAGATGAAATCTGGTATGAAGTTCTGGATAAATGTGGCCCGACAGAATTTCTAGGTTATGAAATGGAAAAGACTGAGGGTTTGATACTCGCCCTTATCAAAGGATCAAAATTTGTATCAAAAGCAGAATCAGGTGACAAGATTCAAATAATTACGAACCAAACTCCCTTTTATGCCGAAGCAGGAGGTCAGGTAGGTGATAAGGGGACTATCAAAACTGAAAACGGAGTTGCCAATGTCTACGATACCAAGAACCATTTGGGAGTTACATATCATTTTGCTGAAATCATTAAGGGTACTATAGAGAAGGGGATTAACTCTGAACTAAGAATTGATTCAGAAATACGAAGCCAAATCAAGAGCAACCATTCCGCTACCCATCTGCTGAATGAGGCGTTAAGAGAAACCCTTGGTAACCATGTAGTACAGAAGGGATCATTGAATGATGCAAACCGATTGCGGTTTGATTTTTCGCATAACCATCCCCTTGATCTTGAGGATCTGGCCAAGATAGAAAAAATTGTTAACGATTATATTTGGCAGAATTCTCCAGTCACTACCTCACTGATGAATTATGATGAGGCATTGAAGTTGGGGTCACAAGCCCTTTTTGGCGAAAAATATGGTGCTGAAGTCAGGGTTGTTTCAATGGGGAGAAAACCAAAATCAGGCAAAGGTAAAGACAAAAATACTTTTTCCATTGAGCTCTGCGGAGGAACGCATGTCGGATCGACTGGTCAAATCGGTTTGTTTGTCACCACTGGCGAATCATCTGTTTCAGCTGGAGTTCGCAGAATAGAGGCAATCACAGGCCAAATCGCCCGTGAATATCTGGCCAACCACGACAGAATATTGGCAGAAATTGCCCTCGGTTTGAAGGTTCATCCAAATCAGGCAGTTGATCGGGTACAACTTCTCCAAAAAGAGCGAAATACATTGAAGAAGGAAAATGAGCGGCTTCAGCGTATTTTATTGACCCAAAGAGAAGCAGGTGCCAGAAAAAGTATTGCAAATTTGGATAATTCACAGAAGAGTCAAAATCAGTACCATAAGGGCGACATTAATGGCGATAAACTAATTATCAGGATATTTTCATCAGTAGCACCAAAGGATCTGCCGATTATTATGGATGAAGAAAAAAAGCAGTTGAAAAGCGGTATAATTGTTCTCTTCACAGTGCTTGACATGAAAAACTCAGTTGCTGTTGGCATTACAAAAAATCTTGAAGACAAGTATTCTGCTGTTAATATAGTTAAAAAAATTGTACCTCTTTTGGGTGGAAAGGGCGGTGGAGGAAGAAATGACTTCGCCAGAGGAGGAGGAACAAAAGTAGATCAATTGGAGAGTTTGTTTCCAAAAATAGAGCAAATTATTGGAGGTTAATATGAAGGGTTATTGGGTTGTGCGTGTTGATGTTCGTGATGCTGATGGCTACAAGAATTATGCCAAACTGGCAACTCTTGCGGTCAAAGAGTTTGGTGGTAAGTTTCTGGCTCGCGGGGGGAAATTCATAGCTAAGGAAGGTCTTAGTCGTCGTCGAAATGTCATAGTTGAATTTCCAAGTATTGAGGTTGCCAATAATTGCTACAATTCATCCACTTATCAAAAAGCTCTTGAGTACGCGGTTAAATCTGCGGTCCGGGAATTTATCATTCTGGAAGGGGCTTGATTAAAACTAGTTTACTTCATTACAAATTATTGTTTTGATTTACTATATAAGGTATAATAAGTCATATTATCCAAAAGTTATAACTAAGGAGTAGTTAATGAATATAAATGCAAAATCAGTTGCTGTTGCCAGTGCAGTTTGTGCTGCCTTTGTAGCTTACGCGGTTCCAGGGGTTGCTGACGAAAAGGAAAAGTGTTACGGTATTTCACTCGCGGGTAAAAATGACTGTGCCGCTGGTCCAGGCACAACTTGTGCGGGCTCATCCACCGTTGATTACCAAGGTAATGCCTGGACATTGGTTCCATCTGGAACATGTACGACCATGGAACTTCCTGGTGAACGCATGGGCTCCCTTGAGCCGTTGGAAAGGGATCTTCCCTCCTAAAAATATTTATGTGGTACAGGATTCAAAAACTAAGCTATGGCCCCATCGTTTGATATTGAATCCTGTACGCTTCCCCCCAAACCCGGAGTAGGGTTCAAAAACCAACATTTTAAAGACATCCTTGAACATTCTGGTGATGTCGCTTGGTTCGAAATTCATGCCGAAAACTATATGGGTGATGGTGGACGACCTTTAGCCCAACTCAATCACCTACGAGAAAAGTTCCCTATTTCATGTCATGGTGTCGGCCTGTCCATAGGGGGCGAAGACCCATTGGATAAAAACCACCTGAGGCGCTTGAAAAAGTTGCTTGCATGGCTGGAGCCAGTTGTTTTTTCTGAACATCTGGCGTGGTCAACTCATGAGGGTCATTATTTCAATGATCTATTGCCGCTTCCCTACAATGATACAACTCTTGAAAACGTAGCCTCACATATTCATCAGGTTCAGGAAGCCTTACAACGACCAATGTTATTGGAAAACCCATCAAATTACCTGGAGTTTAAAGAAAGTACATATAGCGAGGTTGATTTTATCAAGGAGATTGCCAAACAAACCGGTTGTTTCTTGCTTCTGGATGTCAATAATGTTTATGTTTCTTCCGAAAACAGAGGATTTGATCCCCATCAATACTTGGATGATTATCCTTTGAATCTGATCCGTGAGATACATCTTGGTGGACATGAGGTAGAAAGCGAGGCGGGAAAGCCAGATCTTCTGATTGATAATCATGCCTCAGAAGTGGTGGATCCAGTCTGGCGTTTATATGAGTACCTTATTGGCCAAACTGGAGCCCTTCCAACCTTGATTGAGTGGGACAATGATTTGCCGGATTGGAAAAAACTTTTATCCGAAGCTACCAAAGCCAATTACATTTTAAACGGGTTAACTTCTAAAGCAGCATGAAGCCGTACAATGGGGATTTCGTTGAGGCAGTTCTGAAGCCCTATGAACCTGTTCCCTCCAATTTAAAAATACCACATGATAATATTGGAAGAAGATTTTCTGTCTATCGTAACAATGTTGTAGCGAGTTTAATTGAAAGTTTGGAGGTCGCTTTCCCAGTCATAAAGAAACTGGTTGGTGATGAATTTTTTCAAGCTATGGCCGCCCTCTATGTCAGGCAGTATCCTCCCAGTTCTCCGCTAATGATGTTTTATGGGAATAAACTACCTGAATTTCTTAAATCATTCCAGCCTGTACAACATCTCCCTTATCTTCACGATACAGCACAATTGGAATTTTTACTACGAGAATCATATCATGCAGGTGATCCAGAGCAGGTTGATCCAGAGGTTCTGGTAAAACTTACACCAGAGGAGCAGGTGCAAACCTGTCTGGAATTTAACCCTGCTGTCAAATTATTATTCTCGCAGTACCCTGTTGCCAGTATTTGGGAGGCGAATGTCAATAACGGACCAAAACCTAAGCCCGTTGAAGAATATGTGATAATAGTTCGTCCCGAGTTTGATCCCTATCCAATAAATATGTCTCAGGGAGGATTTTATTTTATTCAGGCTTTAATGAAAGGAAACACGATCGGACAGGCTTGTGAAATGACTCTTTTTCATTCGAATGATTATAAATTTGATCTGACTGAATTATTTCGCTTATTACTTACAACGAATTCAATAGGCAAAGTTGTAAGGTAGTGTAAAATTTAGTAATCTGATCTTGTAGATAATTATGTAAATTATGTATTAGGGATTGACCCTGGAAGGTGGTTATATGTCACTCGTGAGATTTGTTAATTGTGTTTTTGCCTGGATAGATGAAAATCTTTCAGATTGGTTCCTACCGTCTCTTGCTCGGCTTTATTTTGCGGGAATACTCCTAATCTATTATCTTAATTCAGCTCTGACGAAGTTTGGGGATGGATTGTTTTCATTGAGTGCAGGAGCTTATGTTCAAATTTTTCCGAAAGCGATGGAAAGAGTTGGTTACAATGAAAGTGAGTTAAGTTTTTTTCATGATCTTGTCGTATTTTTGGGAACCTACGCTGAAATCATTCTTCCTCTGCTAATTATTATCGGATTGTTAACAAAATTGGCCGCTGTCGGGATGATTGGTTTTGTCATTGTACAAAGTGTTGTTGATATAACCGGGCATGGTTTGTCAGGCAAAAGTGTGGGGGCGTGGTTTGATGGGGCCCCTGATTCAATAATCTTTGATCAAAGAGCTCTGTGGATTTTCTTACTAGTGTTCATCTTCTTGAAAGGTGCCGGACCTATTTCGGTTGATAAGTTATTGATGAAACGGAATATCCTTCCATCCAAGTTTTAGTTTTTTAGGGAATTATATACAAAATTTCCATAACCCCTTCTCAACCTCATATGCGTGCCGACTTCAATGTGTTTTCACAACAGATAGGAGGATCAATCATGATCCACTACCTACAACTGAAAGCGTTTGGTCTTTAGATTAAGGTAACGATAACACGGATTGACCTGAAAAGGCTGAATTAATCCGTAGTTGTGGGGAAGGGTTGTAAAACGAGGGCTATCCATGTTCGGGATAGAGTATTAATTTATGAAAAGATTATGGCACCTTTGTATATAATTACCTTTCAATAATTTTTTCTGAATTGGGTAACCAAATAATCATTTAAGTCGAAAACTGGAGACCGGTGGAGAAGGAGCCTCTTGCTGGGAATCAGGTTCATATTCTGTTGCCAAGTCGGGGGTCGGGTCAAAGCCCAGTTCACTTGCCATCTGAGGCAAATCAAGAGCTTTAATTCCCTTGTCTTTCCACCTGCCTTTCTGTGTATCCGTAAATGCCGGGGCAACAAAAAGGTGTTCAATATCAGGCGGCCGGGACAGGCCGTTCAGATCATAAAGGCTGGCCAGGGAGTTTTCAAAATAGGAACCCGATTTGGTAAATGTATCAAACTTTCCGGCATTCCTCTTGCAACTGGCAACCTTGCACGCAACAGCCTCTGCAAAAGGTTGATCAGCCATGTCAGCAAAGACATCAACTTCCGGACCATGGACAGTCTGGACATTGTACAAGCCTCCACAGGCCCGTATTCCAATCTCCTGAAAGCGCTGATCCTCAAAGAATTCCGCCGCAAGCCGTTCTAGATCAAGACCTTCATGACCAGTTGTCCGATGGAGTAACTGTGCAAACTTGACATTCGGTTTACCGCTACTCAGACCTTGCAGGTTCAGCCCCAGCCTTTGGACCAGCAACTGGTGTCTTGTATCATTGTCTATGATACGATACCGGGACGGGGTTGTTTCCTCAGGACCATAATTTTGTATGCCTTGAATCATTTGGAGATGTTGCTCCAGCATGACCAAATTTCGTTCGACTGTCTTTTGCCATTCGTATTTACCTAACGCTTTGATTTTATCCGGCTGGTTAAAAATCTCTGTGCGAGGGACACCGCCAGATTGACCGGCACATAGAATATGCAAGAGATTTTCGGCCTCAGGATTGAGTTCAACATAGGTCTTGTAATTGTAGGTTTCTTCGGGAGTCAACAAGGGGCGAAGCGATTCAAACTGCCAGAAATGGGGGCGCCAAACCTCATAACTGGTATAGACTAAATTCGGGTCTCTTCCCACAAGCCGGCCGAGGTTCATCAATGGCTGAAGAACAAGGAAAACTGGACGTTCCACTTCACACCGACATCGGCCTCCTGGATGAATGCCGTCGAAGGCTTCTTCTCCAAACTCGCTTGCCAGAGGCTCAAGAACGCCATCTTCAATTCACTTGATGTGGGTTCTTAGGGCAATCTCGATTCGTTCAATTGCATCTAGTATAAGCAAACGTAATTTTCGGTCGAATTCGTAGAGTCTTTTGACATCCCCAAATCTGGTATTCTCCTGAAAGATATGCTTGTTTGTGCAAGGTTGTTCGAAAGATTTCCAGTAACCGCTCAACCGATAGTAGGATACAAATTCTAAAAAAATACTGGCTTCTTGTGAATTACCCATATCTATACCACGGTCTTCCAACTGATTGAGTTGATCAGTTATTGTTAATGACCGTTTGGTATATTGAATGGCGTTGACTCTAAAATTTAAATAAAAAAAATCCTGCCGGGATACATTTCTGGAACAGAAGTACCAACTTTGCATACGCAGCAGGCTATGTTGGTTGTAAAAATAAGGTAAAATATCACGAAAGGCAATAGAAAATTACAAAAACACAAACCACTTCTCTTTTAATCCTTCCTTAATGGTTTTGGATTCTGATGGGAAATCATCAAACTCAGAGGTTTGACTCACAATCAACAGAACAGGATCAGCGACTGTTTGTGAGGTTGATGATTTTATGGAAAATGTAGAAGCAAGGAAGAACTAATAACCTAGTGGTGTAATCAATACAAAATGATCCTAATATAATAACTTCAAACCAAGTTCTGACTGGCTTTTTCTGAAAATAAAAGGGTACTATTTGTATGAATTGAACCACTAGTCATCGCAAAAAGCTTGTTCTCAACCTCGGCACAATCAGCCGTCGGGTCATCAGAACGGTAAAAACCCGTGCACTGTGTCGCAAACTTGGCAATGATCGGCAGAAGTTCCGGGGGAATATCATTCACAAAATTCTTGGAATTATCTTCTTTGACTCTTATAGGTAAGGTCATCGGGATTGCTCCTGTGATTTGTTCATACGCCATGTTATATTGACATTCCCGACCTTCCCATAAATCATCCATGTGACCGTTTCGGCAGTGCAAAATGAAAAACGAACACAGGCCTCAAACGAATCAATTCGAAAATAGCCAAAACACCAAAATCCGTCCGATTATAACAAATTTTGTCGCAATACCAGCTTTACACCCGATAAAAGATAAAACGACCAAATATCCATGGCACTATTGTATATAATCCTTTTTTTACGGTGAGTTTCGCTCATGTTGCTTTGCTGTACATAACACCTGTACAAATGGATGCACCACCAAACCCAACTTATGAAACATCAAATTGACGATTTTTACGTGTATTACGAAAGTGCTTTACCCAGATTCCCTTCTACCTTGTCAAGAAAGCCTTCTGTTGTAAGCCAACTTTGATCAGGTCCCACAAGCAATGCCAAATCCTTGGTCATGAAACCACTCTCTACCGTATCAATAACAGTTTTTTCTAAAGTTTTGGCAAACTTTTCCAACTGGAAGTTTTCATCCAACTTGGCACGATGAAGCAAGCCACTAGTCCAGGCAAATATTGACGCAATGGAATTAGTAGATGTGGGCTGTCCGGCCTTATGCTGACGATAATGTCGAGTTACGGTCCCATGAGCTGCTTCGGATTCAACGATTTTACCATCTGGTGTCATTAACTTTGATGCCATGAGTCCAAGTGAACCATAACCTTGTGCAACCGTATCTGATTGAACATCACCATCGTAATTTTTACAGGCCCAAACAAAACCACCACTCCATTTCAAAGCAGCGGCAACCATATCGTCAATGAGTCGATGTTCATAAAATATATTGGCTTTCCTGAACTTGTCCTCAAACTCACTCTCGTAGATTTCCTGAAAGATATCTTTAAAGCGACCATCATAGACCTTCATGATGGTATTTTTGGTTGATAAATAAACTGGCCAGCCAAGCGACAGCCCATAATTTAGTGAAGCGCGAGCAAAGTCTTTTATTGATTCATCCAGGTTATACATACCCATGACAACACCGGATGAAGGAGATTTAAAGACTTCCTTTTCGATTACCTCACCATCTTCACCTTCGAATTTCATGGTGATTTTTCCTGCCCCCGGAAATCTGAAATCAGTTGCACGATATTGATCCCCAAAAGCATGTCTTCCTATGACGATCGGCCTCGTCCATCCGGGTACCAATCGAGGTATATTATTACAAATAATGGGACTTCTGAATACGACACCTCCAAGAATATTCCTGATGGTGCCATTTGGTGATCGGTACATTTTCTTGAGGCTGAACTCCTCAACACGTGCTTCATCTGGGGTAATTGTCGCACATTTTACACCGACACCAACTTCCTTAATCTTGTTTGCAGCATCTATGGTAATTTGATCGTCTGTTCGATCTCTCTCCTCAATTCCCAAATCGAAATAGAGAAGGTCAATATCCAGATAATCCAGAATTAATTTATCACGAATTTTTTGCCAAATAATTCGAGTCATTTCATCCCCATCAATCTCGACAACGGGATTGGCAACTTTAATTCGTGACATTCAAAACTCCTTTAACTCAGAAGGGCGTAAAATAGTTTGTAGAAAATCTAGGGCAGGAATAATAGTTTAGGAGGTGCTCTACCCGGCCAATGCATTCAGTGCTTTACGAATTCCATTTCCATAGTCAGGGCTGATTTTATCGTAATGACCAAGTACCCGATCTATAATATCTTGTGGCACTCCATTCATCGCTTCGGCTGTGTTCTTATATAAACGAGCCTTTTGGTTACTATTCATGAGATTGTGCAACGCTCTGGGTTGGGAATAATCATCATTGCCATCACGATGATCAAAGCGGGAAGCATCACCTGAAATTTTCAAGGGAGGTTCTTTGACAGAACTGGTTTCCTTGGGCCCATTAAATGAATTGGGTTCATAATAAGCATCAATTTCACTCGTGCTATGCCCAAAGAAATTCATTAAACCATCCTTGTGGTAGTGATGAACAGGACATTTGGGTCGATTCACTGGAAGTGCTTCATAGTGCGTTCCAAGCCTGTATCTGTGGGCATCGGCATAAGAAAAGATTCTGGATTGAAGAACTTTATCTGGGCTGAACCCTATACCTGGAACTATATTTGAGGGACTGAATGCGGCCTGCTCAATTTCAGCGAAATAATTTTCAGGATTACGATTCAATTCCATAATCCCCACTTCAATGAGTGGGTAATCCCCATGTGGCCAGACCTTGGTCAAGTCAAAGGGGTTGAAATTCATATCTTCAATATCGTCTTCTCCAATAACTTGAATACACATTTTCCACTTCGGATAATCACCATTTTCAATCGCCCCAAACAAGGCTTCCTGATATCCCTCACGTGTTTTACCGACCACCTGGGCAGCTTCCTCATTGGTATAGAATTCATGTCCCTGCAAGTTTTTGAAATGGAATTTTACCCAAAATCTTTCACCATCATTATTCCAAAGGCTGTAGGTATGAGATCCATATCCATTCATATGCATGGGTGAAATCGGCAAACCACGATCGGACATCAATATTGTTACCTGATGGAGTGCTTCTGGTGATAGGGACCAATAGTCCCACATAGCCGTAGGTGATCGCAGGTTGGTTTTGGGGTGTCGCTTTTGGGTATGAATGAAATCTGGAAACTTATAAGGGTCCCTTAAAAAGAAAACGGGTGTATTGTTACCAACCATGTCCCAGTTGCCTTCATCAGTATAAAATTTCAAGGCAAATCCCCTGACATCTCGCTCATGATCAGCAGCACCCAATTCGCCAGCAACGGTGGAGAAGCGGGCAATTACTTCTGTTTGCTTACCAATTTCGGCGAAAATAGACGCTCTGGAATATTTGGAAATGTCATTGGTAATGGTTAATGTACCAAATGCTCCCCAGCCTTTGGCATGTACAACACGTTCAGGTATTCTCTCTCTATTTTGATGAGCCAACTTTTCAATAAGTTGATAATCCTGAAGTAAAACCGGACCTCTTTCACCTGCCGTGATAGCGTTTTGATTATCAGAAACCGGCGCTCCTGCAGTCGTTGTTAAAGGTATATTTTGTGACATATGATCCTTCCTCTTGGTAAGAAAAAAATATATTATATTTAAAAAATGTTCCCTTAATGAATAATGGTGACTACCTATTACGGATTCAATTGAATCTGTCTAAAAATTCTAGCAATTTATATTTTATAAGCAATGACTTCTTCAGACCTTTCGGTACCAAAGTTAAGGCATCCGGAAAAAGCACATAGACAATCTCATCCTATATTGCGCAAACCAAGCTGGATAAGGGTCAAGGCTCCCACCTCCGAAGGATACAGGAAGACCAGAGATATTCTCCGGGGTAATAAGATTGTTACTGTTTGTGAAGAGGCTTCCTGTCCAAATGTTGGTGAATGCTGGAGCAAGAGCCACGCAACCTTCATGATTATGGGTGAAATCTGCACGAGAGGGTGCACCTTCTGCAATGTTGCCACTGGGAAACCTGATGCACTAGATCCCTTTGAACCAGGGCGAGTAGCGAATGCTGTGTCCAAACTTGGCTTAAGGCATGTGGTTGTTACAAGTGTTGATCGAGATGATCTGGAGGATGGTGGTGCCAAACATTTCGCAATGACAATAAAAGCCGTAAAGCACAAAAACCCACAAACCACAGTCGAAATTTTAACTCCAGATTTTCTTCGATGTAAACCGAGTGCCCTTGAGATGGTTATTGATGCCACACCAGATATTTTCAATCACAATCTGGAAACCGTACCAGCGCTTTATCCAACCGTACGACCGGGTGCCCGCTATTTTCATTCCCTACAACTGCTCTACCGGGTCAAGGAATTAGCGCCCACGATTTTTACCAAATCGGGAATTATGGTTGGTTTGGGTGAAGAAAAGAATGAAGTCATACAAATAATGGATGATCTACGATCAGCCAATGTGGATTTTATAACCATTGGACAGTATCTCCAACCGACTCCAAAGCACCACCCTATTAAAACATTCATTACTCCGGATGAATTCAAAACATATGAACGAATGGCTTATGGTAAGGGGTTTCTTATGGTTTCATCCAGCCCATTGACAAGGTCAAGTTATCATGCTGAAGAAGATTTTGACCGCTTGCGTGAAGCTAGATTCAAACAATTGCAGAATTCTATGCAGTTTTAACTTGATTAGAACGTAATTCAGGAAAGAACGTGCCCAAGCATAGTGAAGTAAGAAAGTTACCCTTTTCGGCACGACAGATGTATGACCTGGTTGCCGATATCAAATCCTACCCCGAATTTATCCCTTGGTGTTCAGGTGCTCTGATTCGCTCCATACAAGAGGAGGGGAACAAGACCATCGTTGATGCCGATCTTTTGGTTTCCTTCAAAGTGTTTCACGAAAAATTCAGTTCGAAGGTGGAATTAATTCCTGATACAATGGATATTAATATAAAATATCTTGAAGGCCCTCTGAAATATATGGAAAGTAAATGGGTATTTACGAAGGATAGTTTCGGGTGTACCATTGAATACCACGTTGATTTTGAGTTCAAATCACTAATTTTTCAAAAAATTGTTGGATTAATATTCCAGGAGGCAATGCAAAAAATTGTTGCTTCATTTGAGAAAAGGGCTACCGAGATATACACTTAGCAAACAATAAAATTAAGGAGGGAATTAAAAATGCGGTTAAGTACTAAGGGTAGGTATGCGATGGTTGCCATGACCGCATTGGCTTTGACGGATGATAATCGGTATACAAATCTGCTCAATATCGCCAACCAGCAGAAGATTTCGGTTACCTATCTCGAACAGTTGTTCATGAAGTTGAAAAAAGCCAATTTGGTTATTGCCTCAAGGGGTCCAACTGGTGGATATAAGCTAGCCAAAAAACCCAACGAAATTAGAATACTAAGGATATTGGAAGCAGTTGAAGAACCAATGAATGCCTTGGAGACAGGCGCAGGTGTTTCGGGTGGTAGTTCTGGTACAAAGGCTCAATCACTGTCGAACAGATTATGGGAAGGGTTATCCGCCCAAGTCTATGTTTATCTTCATGGGATAAGGCTTTCAGATGTTATCAGTAATGATTTGGTGCCTTGCCCGGCTGTACCTGATTTACTTAATATTTATGAAAGCAATGAGCTTCAGAACCTATCTTGACTGGAATGCAACAGCTCCGATAAGGAAAGAGGTATCTCAAGCCGTAAGCAATGCTATGAACCTTTGGGGCAACCCTTCTGCAATTTACCATGAGGGAAGGGAGGCAAAAGGTCTGATTGAAAAGGCTAGAGTAACGATCGGTGAAATCTGTGGGTTTTCACCAGAGGATGTTATCTTTACATCAGGAGCTACTGAAAGTGCAGCAATGGCCCTTCAAGACAAAGGATTGTTTGCTTCTGCCATTGAGCATGAATGTGTTAAATCATGGACTCATAATTCTTTACCAGCCGATAAATTCGGGAGAGTAGAAGTTCAGTCACCACCCGATTCGTGCTTGCAACTTGCCAACGGAGAAACAGGTGTCATTCAATCCATTCCAAATCATCTTCATGTATCCGATGCTACCCAGGCATTGGGGAAAATACCAACCAAAGATCTCTTGGAGCGAGTGAAGATTGCATTTATTTCGGCCCACAAGATTGGGGGACTCAAGGGTGTTGGTGCAATATTAAAAAAAACCGATGCTGAAATCGCATGTGCAATTCGAGGAGGAGGGCAGGAATTCGGATTTCGTTCGGGTACAGAAAATGTTATCGGTATCGTAGCATTCGAGGCAGCACTTAAAGCGGCCGATAGGGATTTGAAGGATGGAGTATGGAGTCAGGTTCAAGAGCTCAGAGATTTATTTGAGGACACAATTTCTGATGCTGTAAAGGATGTTGTGGTTTTCGGCAAGGGTGTAGAAAGATTACCAAACACAAGTTATTTTGCCGCTTCAGGTTGGAAAAGTGAGCATCAAATCATAAATCTAGATTTGGCAGGTTTTGCAGTATCGGCAGGGTCGGCCTGTTCATCCGGGAAATTGCATTCTAGTGGAGTTCTTGAGGCAATGGGAATAGACCCTTACCTAATAACATCTGCTGTCAGGGTATCATTGGGACCAACCACAACAAAAGATGAAATCCTTAAATTTGCCCAGGTATGGATTAGGAAACTTAAAGGTATTAGTGATTGATTGTTCCAGTTAAATTATAAGTAACGATATTGAAAGGATACTTTGTATGGAGATGGCAAAAATTAAAGAAGGTGTTGATGAAAGCACCTTGGAAACGGTCAAATCCGTTGGAGGCAAATACAAGCATGGCTGGAACACCGATATTGAAATGGAATTTGCTCCCAAGGGCCTCAACGAAGATATCGTGCGGTTAATTTCTGAAAAGAACTACGAACCTCAATGGATGACCGATTGGAGGCTAAGTGCCTTTGATAGATGGAAGGAAATGAAAGAACCAACCTGGGCCATGGTTAATTACCCGGAAATTGATTATCAAGATCAGTATTACTATGCCAAACCAAAGAGTATGGTAAAGCGACCCAAATCCCTTGATGAAGTAGATCCAAGTCTTTTGGAAACCTACCAAAAACTGGGAATTCCACTCAAAGAACAAATGGTGCTGGCTGGCGTTGAAGGCGCAGCGAGCTCACCGGCAGATACAAAAAAAGTTGCGGTTGATGCCGTGTTTGATTCTGTTTCTGTTGGCACAACTTTCCGCAAGGAGTTACAAAAAGCAGGTGTTATTTTCTGTCCCATTTCCGAAGCCATTGAAGAGCACCCTGAGTTGGTAAGAAAATATCTTGGATCTGTAGTACCTATTACCGATAACTATTTTGCGACCTTGAATTCTGCCGTATTTTCAGATGGTTCCTTTGTCTATGTACCACCTGGTGTGAGATGTCCCATGGAACTGTCAACCTACTTCCGAATCAATGCCGAAAACACAGGACAATTTGAAAGAACATTAATCATTGCCGATGAGGGTTCCTATGTAAGTTACCTTGAGGGTTGTACTGCTCCACAAAGAGATACAACACAATTGCATGCCGCAGTCGTTGAACTGGTAGCCCTTGAAGATGCTGAAATAAAATATTCAACAGTCCAAAACTGGTTTCCAGGTGATGAAGAAGGGAAGGGAGGAATCTACAATTTTGTTACCAAACGGGCTGATTGTCGCGGAGACCGTTCCCATGTCATGTGGACCCAGGTAGAAACAGGTTCTGCTGTTACCTGGAAATACCCATCCTGTATTCTTCGGGGCAAGGAATCCCAAGGTGAGTTTTATTCCATAGCAATAACAAACAACCTTCAGCAAGCTGATACGGGTACCAAAATGGTCCATTTGGGTTCTGGTTCCAAATCTAGAATTGTTTCAAAGGGGATTTCGGCAGGTAAAGCCCAAAACACCTATCGTGGGTTGGTTTCAGTCCATCCTCGAGCATCCAATTGTAGAAACTTTACACAATGTGACAGTTTATTGATTGGTAATACCTGTGGTGCACATACTGTTCCCTACATTGAGGTTAAGAACAATTCTTCCAGAGTTGAACATGAGGCTACCACATCAAAAGTTGATGAAGATCAGTTATTCTATTGTCGCCAAAGAGGTATTGATGAAGAGGCTTCTGTAGCTCTCGTTGTAAACGGCTTTTGTAAGGAAGTATTGCAATCACTCCCCATGGAATTTGCCATGGAAGCCCAGCAATTGGTTGCTATTTCCCTCGAAGGTTCAGTGGGTTAAATCTTGACAAGAGAACTTTGTCAGACCACTTGAGCACCAGTAATAATTTGCACTCTGTCATCCTATTAAACTTCTGATATCTACGGAATCTGTTATGGCAAATGAAAAAAAAGTAATTCATGTGGATTCCCTGAATCCATTTGATTTTACTCCGGAGAAATCAAACAAGTTTGGTGGCAAGACAGCTGATATTGGCAAGCCACTAGGCCTTCAGGGTTTGGGATGCAGATACCTGGAAGTGCAGCCGGGCCGAAGGGCCTTTCCCTTTCACAATCATTTGGGAAATGATGAAATGTTTGTCATTCTGAAAGGGCAGGGGGTATACCGCTATGGTGATAAGGAAATGACCATTTCTGCAGGTTCTGTTTGTGGAGCACCAAGGGGTGGTAAAGAAGGTGCTCACCAGATTATCAACAACAGTAACAAAGAGTTGAAATACCTCGCGATTTCGACATTAAACGATCCGGATATATGTGAATATCCTGACAGCAATAAAATACTTGCCCTAGGAATTAAACCGGGCAATGATTTCATGTCAGCTTATTTGAAGTATATTGGTTTGATGGATTCACAGGTCAAATACTTTCATGGCGAGGAAGAGTGGGCATCACCTTCGGATAACCCATGATTCATCTTATCAAGTTTACGACATCGCAACTGAACTAAGGAGTTATTTTTGTTAAATATTGAAGACTTACATGCACACCTTGAAGAGGAAAAAAAACCTATACTTAAAGGTGTAAACCTCAAGGTCCATCCAGGTGAGGTTCATGCAATCATGGGCCCTAATGGATCGGGCAAATCAACCCTATCGTATATAATTTCAGGACGGGACGGGTATGAGGTTTCAAAAGGTTCAATTGTATATAATGATGAAGATATTCTTGATCTTGAGCCAGAGGAGAGAGCAACCAAGGGTATATTTCTTGCTTTTCAGTATCCGGTTGAAATCCCCGGTGTTGGTAACATGACCTTTTTGCGTACTGCCTATAACTCATTGCAGAAAGCCCGTAACGAAGAAGAAATCTCGGCCAGTGATTTTCTAAAATTAGTCCGCCAAAAAGCTTCGGAGCTCAATATTGGCCCGGATCTTCTGAAAAGACCTGTTAATTACGGGTTTTCTGGAGGTGAAAAGAAGCGTAACGAAATTTTACAAATGGCTGTACTGGAACCGTCCTTATGTGTCTTGGATGAAACAGACTCAGGCTTGGATATAGATGCGATGAAGCAGGTCTCCAAAGGAGTAAATGCATTGCGAAGCCCGAATCGTGCGATTGTTGTCATTACCCATTATCAAAGATTGTTGAACCACATCAAGCCTGACATCGTACATGTTATGGTCGATGGGAAAATTGTTCAATCTGGCGGTGCCAATCTTGCCCTTGATATCGAAAACAATGGTTATGCAAATATTCTTAATAACCTCAACAATTAGATCTTTATCCCTGATAACTGTCTCCCGAATTACGATAAATATGAGATGATTCCAATATGACTGATGTGGTTGAACATAATTACAAATTTCCCAACAGAGGAGATGAATACTGGAGATTTACGAAACCTGATCAGTTTATTGAGATAACAGCGAGGTCAACGCAGAATAAATTACCAGGACTGATTAAATCAGTTGCTATCAAGGCTCAAAAACCTACCCCAGCAAGAACTGGTTTTCTTAATGATGTCAGCAATATTGGCATACTTTTTCAACCCGATGAAATTATATATTGCAACAATGGCAAAAAGGTGGGCAAAACTCTTGAGATTGGTCATTTAAACAAGGCTGATGGAGGAGCATCCTGGGCTACTGAAATTACTGGTGTGATTTCAAAGAAAATGCAAAAACCAATTCCTCGACCTTTTGCAAAATATTGTGTCGACAACAGTCAAAATGGCTTTTGTATTTGGGCCAAGGAAAAAAACTCAGAACCAGTATTTTTGACCTATGGAGACGGGTTTGCAGAAAATGATTTTTTGCTTCATAATGTCATCAAAGTCTCATCTGGCGCCAGCTTGACGCTGGTTGAAATTGGCAACCCCTGGACAGGTGTTAACCAAGTCAATGAAGTTCATATTGAGCCAAAGGGTGAATTCAATCACATCCGGCTTGCTTACGAAAACCCTGAGGCCAAAAGTATTGTCCATCAATATGCAAAAGTTGATGAAAGTGCGTCGCTAAAATCTTTTTCACTCTATGGCAACACTCCAATGGCAAGAAATGAACACATAATCGAGCTTCTGGAAGATAACGCCAGCGCCTATGTTTCAGGTATATTTGTTGGCAATGGGCAGGTTTCACAGGATGATACAGTATTTATTCATCACGAGGGTTTGAACGGTACCAGTCGACAGGTGTTTCGAAAAGTATTAAACGGAGGTGCCACAGGCGTGTTTCAGGGAAAAATACATGTCAACCCAGGGGCACAGAAAACAGACGGCTACCAAAAAAGTCAAGCCCTGCTTCTTGATGAAAAAAGTCAATTTCTGGTAAAGCCGGAGTTGGAAATTTATGCCGATGATGTTTCCTGTTCCCATGGTTCAACTTGTGGTAGCATTGACACCGATGCACTCTATTACCTGCGATCAAGAGGCATCTGCAAACAGGAAGCAACTTCCATGTTGTCCCTTGGGTTTCTGAAAGAAGTTCTTGAAGAGATTGAAAACAAGGCTATTGCCGAGGGCTTGGAGGAAGTGCTAACCGAACTGGTCAACGATGGCATCTGATGTCAATAGTTAAAGATACTTTTTTGACATACAGGGCACCCAGAAAGACAATAAAATCCATAATCACTTCGTCTGGAGAATCACAAGCTCTATTATTTTTGATTTTGGGGTCAATCCTGCATTTCTTTGGGTCCATTCCATTTTTGATAAAATCTTCCGGTGATGTAGCCTTGACTGTTTTTCTTTCAGCTAATTTTATAGGTGTAGTAATTTTGGCTCCTCTGATATTTTATTTTTTTGCGGTATTGGGTAAGTTGGGAGCTGTGGTCATAGGCTGGAAAATTAGCTGGATGCACTCTAGAATTGCCCTTTTTTGGGCCTTATACGTAGTATTCCCACTGACCATGGTACGTGGGTTGCTTTCATATGCACCAAAAACTTATGATGAAACACTGCAAGTTGTTCTTTCATTTACTATCTTTGCTATATTTCTATTCTATTGGTTTGTTGGCATGAATGAAGCAAACAAGTTAAAAGTTGGAGCATGAATAGTTTTCGGCAATTACTATTAACATCCCTCAGGGAACCCAGGACGGGAGCAAGGCAAACACAACAATTTGCCATACCTAGGTCTGAACTTTTTATGTTAGCAGCCCTAGTCTGCCTGGCTGGGTCCATTTTTACATCTGTCCAAATCGAATTGTTTCCAGCAGGAGAAGCACCTGCATTTCCCCTTGGCATGATTTCTCCCTTTTCAGTAACTCTTTATAGTTTCATGAGCTTTGCCATTTTGATACTTGGCACCTTCCTTGTTGGCAAGTTATTTGGCGGTCAAGGGACTTTAGAACGCACGTTATTCACTCTTACCCTTATTCAAACCATAATGGTTGGCATTCAAATCATAAACATCGCTTTTGGTATTTTACTTCCACAATTGATTTCAAATTGGATTGGAATAGCTGGTTTTGCCTACTTCATTTTTCTTTTTTGTATTTTTGTTGCTGAATTGCACGGATTCAGGTCGCCATTGATGGTATTTTTGGGTTCAATCGGTTTTTTTCTTATACTGATCTTGATCCTTGGCTCAATGGTCGTTTGGTTGATGTCAAGTGTTTAATTCGGATGAACTCACAAGGATAAGGAAAGATTTTCCTATCCTGCAAACCCAAATAAACAATCATCAACTTGTTTATTTGGATAATGGGTCTTCAGCTCAAAAACCCAAACAAGTTATAGATGCTGTCGGTCAATTTTATCAGAGTGAATATGCCAATGTTCATCGGGGTCTACATCACTTATCAAATCTTGCTACGGAAAAGTACGAAAATGTAAGAGGTACAATAGCTCGGTTTATCAATGCCCGAAAGGAAAGTGAAATCGTTTATACTTCTGGAACTACCGAAGGTATTAACCTTGTAGCTTATAGTTGGGCTTGGTCGCACATGGAGGCAGGTGACGAAATTATTCTATCAATATTGGAACACCATGCCAATATTGTTCCTTGGAATTTTTTACGGGAACGTAAGGGGATCGTCATAAAATGGGTTGAAACAGACCAATATGGAAATTTGGACCCTACAGACTTTGAAGCCAAAATAACTGATAAAACAAAATTGATTTCGGTTACGCAGATGTCGAATGTTTTGGGTACGGTTGTGGATGTCAAAGCCATAATTGATATAGC
The DNA here is from genome assembly GCA_022822495.1 of Paracoccaceae bacterium. Lineage (GTDB taxonomy): Bacteria > Pseudomonadota > Alphaproteobacteria > Rhodobacterales > Rhodobacteraceae > MPNP01. The sequence goes on from JAJEBQ010000049.1 coordinate 160,346, forward strand.
CCATCGTTCCGGGATCCCTGTATTGGTAGACGCTTCACAATCAGCAGTTCATCAGACCATAGATGTACAGGACTTGGATGTAGATTTTCTTGTGATAACTGGCCATAAAATGTATGGCCCAACTGCTTCCGGTGCCTTGTATGTAAAAGAAGATCTGTTGGTCGATTTTGTACCCTTCAAGGGTGGAGGTGACATGATTGGTGAGGTCGGAAGAGATAAAATAACTTATGCCAAACCTCCTAAAATGCTTGAAGCAGGTACACCAGCCATAGCGCAGATGATAGGTTTGGGTGTTGCCATTGATTATGTCACTGAACTGGGAATGGAGAGAATCAAAGAGTACGAAGAATCAGTCAAAAATTATGCCCTGGAACGATTTAAGGATTTGAACTGGCTAAAATTGTATGGCACACCAAAGAAGCAGGCTGCAATATTTTCTTTTTCATTGGGTGAGATAGCTCATCCACATGATTTATCAACAATCCTTGATCAAAGAGGTATTGCCGTGCGAGCAGGGCATCATTGTGCCCAACCATTGATGGAATATTTGGGGGTCAATGCGACCTGCAGAGCTTCATTTGCCCTTTATAACACTAAAGAAGAGGTTGATAAACTGGTTGACGGGCTGGTTCTTTGCCGGAAATTGTTCCAATAATCCTATTTCCGGATAGGTGTTCGAGTATAATCAAGTAAAATGTACAAATCTTCGGGTAATTTGCAGGAAATCATAAATGGTCTCCCCATACCTGTCCTACTGATTGACAAATCCGTGCAAATCATTTCAGCAAATAATGAAGCAACGCAATATTTTAACTCAAACTTGGTCGGCAATTCACTTTTCTTGCTATTTAGGCAGCCGGAAGTGTTGAACAGTATCAGCAATTCGTTTTCGGAAGGGGTGGTTAAAGTAGCTACAGTAAATCAATCTCAAAGTGAAATTGATATTACTCTAAAACTCATGTTTAACCCAGTAGTTTTGAATGAGAAAGGAGAGAAGGGGTTGCTAATTTCCTTGGTTGACGAAACGATCCGAGGAAGTGCCGAAGAAATGAGAAGGGACTTTGTGGCCAACGTTAGTCATGAGTTGAAAACGCCTTTAACGTCACTTTCTGGATTTATCGAAACCCTTAAAAATGAAAGCTGGGAGGATCAAGTTACCCGTCACAGATTTCTTGAGATAATGGAAAAGGAAGCTGATCAAATGACCAGTCTTGTTCGTGACTTATTATCTCTTTCAAAAGCAGAAGTAATTGAAGGAACCAAACCCTCCAGTGAAGTAAATCTCTGTGAGGTATTGGATTTAGCCAAGAATGCCCTCAGACCATTATCAAAAAAGTACAATACTGTGATAAACTTAAAGGGGTTGGAGCAAGAGATTTTTGTTTGTGGTGATAATGATCAGCTAATCCAGGTGTTCAGAAACCTATTTGAAAATTCATTGAAATATGGTGCCAAAAACAGTTCCGTAGAAGTGTATTCAACTGAAATGGTCAATGAGCAAAATTCAGGCCATACTTTGCTTCGGATTGATATCAGGGACTATGGTAAGGGTTTTGACCCCGTTCATGTATCAAGGCTTACTGAACGGTTTTACAGGATTGACAAGCATAGGTCACAGGAAGTTGGGGGTACTGGGTTGGGGCTGGCAATTGTCAAACATATTCTGAATCGCCATCATGGTCGGCTGGAAATTGAGAGTGAGATAGGAAAAGGTAGTGTTTTCTCGGTAATTCTACCAAAGATAAACCAAGGGTAGAATAATCAAGTTATGGGATAGAGGTATATTTCATAAAATTTTCACGTAACAATATGTATGGGACAGTGTAAATAACTATATCAAGGGAACTAAATTTATTTGTATCGTGTTAACCAAATGACCACAACCAAAATTACAACTAGGGATGTCTGTGTTTCCTATAGCGATAAGCAAGCACTGTTTGATGTTTGCCTTGATATTCAGGATAAGACAGTAACTTCATTAATTGGTCCGTCAGGTTGTGGGAAATCTACATTTCTACGATGTATCAATAGGATGAATGATACCATACCCAATTGCCAGGTTAAAGGTAAGATTAAAATCGATGGCGAAGATATTCATAAGAAGTCGGTGGACCCGGTATTGTTGCGAGCTCGGGTGGGGATGGTTTTTCAGAAGCCGAATCCATTTCCGAAATCAATCTTTGATAATGTCGCTTATGGCCCCCGGATACATGGGTTGGCAAACACCAAGCAGGATTTGGAGAATATCGTTGAAAAATCTTTAATAAATGCAGCCCTTTGGGATGAAGTTAAAGATCGCTTGAACGAACCTGGAACTGGCCTTTCTGGAGGACAGCAACAGCGATTGTGTATAGCACGAGCCATCGCAACGCAACCAGAAGTTTTGTTAATGGATGAGCCTTGTTCTGCTCTTGACCCGATTGCAACGTCACAGATTGAAGATCTCATTGATCAATTAAAAAATCACTATACTGTCGTTATTGTAACACATTCCATGTCACAAGCTGCCAGAATTAGTCAAATGACTGCATTTTTTCACTTGGGTTATTTGGTGGAGCAAAATGCCACCAATGTAATTTTTACCAATCCATCGGACGAAAAGACTGAAAGTTATATCACTGGGAGAATTGGCTAAATTAGGAGTAGTAAAATGGAAACCAAGCATATTCATTCTGCCTTTGATGATGAACTGAATCAAATTACAACCCAACTTATTTCCATGGGTGGACTAGTGGAAGATAGTATCAGGCTTATCAACAAGTCGCTTAAAAAGAGAGATGTGGCAATAGCTGAAAAGATTGTTAGTGGTGATGAGAAAATCGATCTTATGGAAGAAACCATAACAAATTCTGCGATTGAACTACTCGCTTTACGCCAGCCGCAAGCAAAGGATCTCAGAACAATCGTCGTAATTATGAAAATTGCCACGAATCTTGAGAGAATAGGTGATTATTCAAAAAATATTGCCAAAAGAGTAGGTGAAATTATCTATTATCAGGGTCAAGAAAAGGTAACCGTGGGCTCAGTTAGGAGGCTCACCAAGGCCGTACAAAATCAATTGAAAGAAACCCTCGATTCATTTATCCAGCAGGACATCGAAAAAGCTGAATTAGTCATAAATACGGATGAGGACATAGATCAGATGTACAATGCCTTATTCCGTGAACACCTTACCCACATGATGGAAGATCCGAGGAATATATCAACCTCAATGCATTTACTATTCATCGCTAAAAATTTGGAACGGATTGGTGATCATTTAACTGGAATTGCCGAGCAGATTATCTTTTTGGTTTCAGGTGAACTTCCCAAAGATAATAGATCCAAACTAGTATCAACTTCCTTTGAAGATTTATCCATCGACATAGAAAATTAAATGGAAAAAAATATTCCAGTAGTACTGATTGCCGAGGACAATCCATCTCATATTGAATTGTTGTCTTATAACCTTGAAAACGCAGGATTCAAGGTCATCCAAGCAACTAATGGCCGCGATGCTTTGGAACTTACCAAGGAACATCAACCCGATATTGTATTACTTGACTGGATGCTCCCAAAAATGTCAGGGATAGAGGTTTGTACCTACTTAAGGTCATCCCGAAAATTCCAAGACATACCTGTAATAATCGTCTCGGCACGAGAAGAGGAAGAAGATAGGATTCGTGGTTTGGAGACTGGTGCCGACGATTATATAGTCAAACCTTTTTCAGTATCTGAATTAGTTGCTCGGGTTCGAGCAAATTTAAGGCGAACAAGGCCTAGTTCTGTCGGCCAAAAACTTGTTTATAAGGATATTATCCTGGATTCTGAACAGTTCAAAGTTTACCGAGGTGGAAAACTGTTAAAATTGGGACCAACAGAATTCAACCTACTGGCTACATTCATCGAAAAACCAGGGAGGGTTTGGTCAAGAGATCAGCTGCTTGATCGAATCTGGGGAAGGGATATTTATGTTGAAATCAGGACAGTTGACGTTCATATTGGCCGTCTACGAAAATCTCTATGTCAGTTTGGAGGAGAAGATTATTTAAGAACTGTACGTAGTGCTGGATATGCCTTGGGGTAGTCCTGAAGTCCTTGCCTTACATTTTTTCATTTGTCATTTTTGTACCTATAAGGTGTCTTTCCTGCGGGAATGACTCCCTTTCTGCTTGGAGTAACTAGGAAATACACCGAAATAGATTAAGGACAGTAAGAAAATGGCATCCTAATAAATGTTTGCCTGTACCATAGCAGGATAGAGTGGCCTTCGCCAATATCTAATCAAAGTTCATAAATGTCCCATATTGATCCATGACGAAGAGCACAATTGGCGAAAGCACTGATTGTTAAAGGTGATATTAAACCTGCCCACAAGCTGGTAACTTCACATTTGAGGTTGGCATCTAAAATCGCATTGAATTATAGGTTTTATGGTTTACATCGGGGAATTGATTTCGGAAGCAAATTTCGGTCTCATGCAGATGGTAAAAAGATTTGATCTAGAGAAGGGGTTCTGCTTGGCTACTTATTCTGGTTAGTGGTAGGGTTCAAGTCTAGGATTTTATTTTGAGAACCTGGAGTCTGGTGAAACTGGGTACAATAACTTTCCAAAAGAAATTGTTTTTAATCTTCGCAAGGCACGTAAATTGATTGGGGTTATTGATAGTAACAACCTGAAACTGGAGGAAATACGTAAAATTGCCGAGATGGTGAGTATCAGAAAAAAGAAAGTCATTCAAATGAATGACCGCCTTTTAACTCAAGGTTCATCCTTGAACGCAGGTCTCTCCTTTGATGATTCAACAATTGCGGTAGGATATGCTAATTGATCCCAATGCAGATCAGGAAACAGTTTATGCTGAAAAAGACGAGTTCGATTTCAGAAAAACTGCTTTATGCTTCTCTCAATGTCCTGAAGGACAAAGATCAATAGAAGTTAACGAAACGACTTTTACACTGGAAATCCTTTCTTTGGCTTACGGTGGTGAGCCGTGAGAGAATTCGACAAATCGAATGCAGGGACTTTGAGAAAGTAACCAAGAGGGTTAAGGAGTTAAGGGTAGACCGGGTGCAGGGGATGTTTTCTAAAGAAGAATGTCCAGTATACCACGTATTCTTTCTGGTCTGTTGTGCCTGGTTTAACTTAATTGCCGGATTCAGGGTAAGTCCGTCTTTGAAAAATCATTACCCTTATAGACAAGCCGAGTATTGTAGACTGAAGCATAGGCATAGGCGAAGCAATCACCGAAATTCAAGTTGGCCTCATGGCCAACTACTTTGCTATATCTTCGTGCCACCTGAATGGCGGTTTGACCGATGTGGGGAGTAATGTTGATTTCTTGTGCTTCAATTCTTTCACAGAAATCATTGACGATTTTTTCGGAAAGTTCTAACTGCTTAGAAGTTGGACGAACAGCACCTGAACGGGACCTTGCGATGGCCGCAATTGTTTCGAATTTGACTAGAGAAGAGACATAGCGTCTGGAACTGGATTCCTCTATCCGCCTGACAATCTCTTCGTACCCAGGTTCGCGGTTTAGAATAGACACTATAGCAGAGGCATCAATGAACATTAGTCATTCTCCCACATCCTATCGGTGAATTTTTTTATGTTAAACCCAGGATCAGGGACACCAATAATGTCTGCCTTGGCTTGTAAATCTTGAACATCCTCTAAAAGCGATTTCTTTTCTTCTTCCTCTGGACCAATTAAAGCTAGCAAAGCAAAACGAACAGCCTCAGTTTTATTTTTAGCACCAGTTTTTTTTACAACTTTCTCGACAAGCTGATTTACTGTTTCATCTCTTACGTATAGTGGCATAGATAATCTCATGTTCTTATTTGAATATGCATATTGAATATTCAAGATATACAATACGAATATTCATTCAACTAGTCAAGTTACTTCTGGGATAAATTTTAGAACCTGCGGTGTTAAGAAACTGGAAAGACGTAAGTTTTACAACTACTGAACTTTTCACTCATATCAAAATTATCACCCTGATTGACGCTGAGTCCCCAACTTGATTGACGCTCTATAGCAGGGGTAATAATTGTGTTATTACACAACTATACTGTATGTTTTCATGTGATATATACGTAATTGTAACTGTGCAGGTAGTTTCAGTAGTAGATTAGAGCAGACACATCCGCTGGGCAAGATTATTTTTGGGAACAAGTTTCTTTGGTGGGTCTCAGTCTCAGGTGCCGGATGATTCCCATGGTACTTACCAGGCTAGTCCATCAACTACGGAATACGATTGAATACTTGGGACTAAGTCATGAGAATGATATTATGAACAATTCGCAGTCTACGCGAACAAACACCCTGATGCGATGATGGATTTGTTGGCAAACGCCATACCATACCGCACATCCTATATTTTCTGGTGTACCATTTTGGCAATTGAAGAGATTGAATGACAAAATAAAACAAAAAGTCCCTCATATTCATCGGATGGGATGGATTGAATTTTAGGTTGAAGTCATTGGGAAACTCGCTGCAAAGGATGAAAAAGACTATCCCATGAATGAAATATGGATAGTTTCAAACAATAAGGGAAAAGAATATAAAATTCCGGCAGAGGGTTGGTTTTTGTGAAAAATCTTAAAGGTTTCAACTCTCTTTGGGCAATGATGTCACATGACAGCACTGGCGAGGTGCCAACTATCAACAAATACAAATTCAAGTTGTTCTTCCTCAACATCAAAAATGGATCCAATTGCTTTATTCCTGGTGGTATAATTGTTTATCGTTTTGGTGAAATAGAAATGAAGATGATGAGTGCTTGTTTTTATGTGAATTAGGACCACCTGAATACGCTATAACCGATGCGAATGGATGGGAATTATTAAAACCTTGGGAATAGGGATTAATTATTAAAAATAGGATATATACGATATGGAAAGGCCTGAGATGCCAACAATGACTATCAATCTTTTAGGCCGATAATATATATTATGTTAAATAAAGGTGTATTCTCAAACAATAGATACAAAATGGATTAATTATGACTTCAATACTACTTGCGAACGGTCCAAATCTCAACATGTTGGGCAAACGTGAACATGACCACTACGGCTCCCTTACATGGGATCAAATAAACCAGATGTGTTTGAACCTGGCCAACGAACTTGACTTAAAGATTGAAACCAAACAATCAAACAGTGAAGGTAAACTTGTTGACATTATTCAACAAGCACCGAATAAACATCAGGGAATCGTTTTGAATGCAGGAGCCTTTACCCACACCTCAATTGCCCTGGTTGACGCAATTCATGCAGTCAACCTCCCAGTAATTGAAGTTCATATGTCAAATATCTATGCTCGTGAGGATTTCAGAAAGCATTCCTACATATCACCGGTTGCCATTGGTGGCATATTTGGTTTTGGGCCAGAAAGCTATTTACTGGCGATAAGAGCCTTGAATACATATTTGAAAACTTGATGCGAATACTGTTCTCACTCAAATTTCGATATGATTCATCTATATTATGGCTTCAAGGTGAACCCAGTACAACATCTGCCATGATTTAGTGGCTATACTCCCCACAATAACTTGTAATGGGGTAATAACTACAAAATCCTTATCTATGCTGCTTTTGATTCACCAACTTGGAAACGCAGAAAACCCTTTAAAGTAAGATTTTCCTCTTGGATCACCTGTTGAACAGTTAGTTCTGGATTTATAACGAATTTTTGATTGAGTAACGTTTCCTCTGAAAGGAATTTTTTGATCCCTCCCTCTACAATTTTAGCTGCTATTGCCTCCGGTTTACCCATATCCAATGCTTTTTGAGTTAACACTTGTTTTTCTCTTTCGATAGTTTCCAAAGGAACTTCATCAGCAGATAGTGCAAGCGGTTTCGTTGCAGCCACATGCATCGCGATGTGCTTGCCTAATTCTGATTCCTGTCCATCATAAGCAACCAACACACCAATCTTACCCATTCCTTCATCAACAGAAGTATGAACATAACTTGCAATATTTTTGCCTTCAATTGAACCTACACGCCCAATGGTAATGTTTTCACCTAGGGAAGAAATCTTTTCAGTAATAGCTTCTTTAACGTTCTGGCCATTTAAATCTGCATTTAACAATTCGTCTACATTATTGAGGCCAACTGCCCTTTTACGAATTTGATCTACCAGCTTTCTAAATTCTCCATTTTTTGCTACAAAATCAGTCTCGGAGTTAATCTCTACCATAGTACCCCTACCACTATCCACATAAATGCCAATTAAACCTTCAGCGGTATCACGAGTTGATTTCTTGGCAGCTTTGGCCATACCTTTTGACCTAAGCCAATCAATGGAAGCCTCAATATCACCATTGTTTTCTTTGAGAGCATTTTTGGCATCCATTATACCGGCTCCAGATCGTTGTCTTAATTCTTTAACCATGGCAGCGGTTATATTCATTATATCCTCCTATAAATACAGTTTGCTTTGTATGTTGAAAACATCCAGGGGGCAGGTTTAAAACCTAGAGCTACTAGAGGTTCTATCCTATTTCGCAAGACAATTATTGAATTAGGTTTTTTCTTCAGTCTTACCTTTTTCCTTAGCTGGTTTTGTTTCCACCTTTTCATTTTTAATCTTATCTTCTTCCAGCTTGCCCTCTTTTGGTTTCTTCCTCTGACTAGGCTTGGTTTCTTTCTTTGGTTTGGCCTTTTCCTCGGATTTGCTCTCCTTGGGCTCTTCATCACCTGAATCGTCTTCTACCTTGGCCTTACTGTCTTTCTTTGGTTTGGTCCCTTCTTTTTTTGGCTTTATTTCTTTTTTAGACAAATCTTCCGAAGCCTTCGCTTCTACCTCTGATTTTGTATCTTTACGAGATCTTCGACCTTTTGTTTTTTCTTTACCTTCTTTCTTCTCTTCGGTTGGAACCATGGAGGAACCTTCTGGGGTCTCCTCTAATGAACCTATATCCACCCCAACTGCACCCATCTGTGTGGTCATTCCATTAATAACAGCTTTTGCTACAAGTTCACAGTATAGGTTGATTGAACGAATCGCATCATCGTTGCCCGGAATTATGTGGGAAATACCCAAGGGAGAACAATTGGTATCAACAACTGCCACGATTGGAATACCCAACTTTTTGGCCTCGGCAACGGCAAGGCTTTCTTTTTTTACATCAATAACAAAAAGGAGATCTGGAACATGCTTCATGTTCCTGATGCCTCCTAGGGATGATTGCAGTTTGTCCTGATCTCTTAACAGCCCCAAGCGCTCTTTTTTGGTTAACCCCTCTAAACCTGCCTCAATTTTTGCATCCAACTCATCAAGGCGAGAAATCGAATTGGAAACTGTTTTCCAGTTTGTTAATGTTCCTCCAAGCCAGCGGTGGTTTACGTAATGTTGCGCACTTTCCATTGCAGCCTTCTGAATTGGTGCATGTGCTTGTCTCTTGGTACCAACAAAAAGTATGCTGCCTCCCTTTGCAACTGTATCTTCAATTACCTTGAGTGCCTTAATGAACATAGGCACAGTCTGGGTTAGATTGATTATATGGATCCCATTCTTTTTGCTGTGAATATAGCGTTCCATCAAGGGATTCCACCTATGAGTCTGGTGTCCAAGGTGTACCCCTGCTTCTAATAATGATCTCAGTGAGAAATCTGGTTCAGCCATTTTTTTCCTTTCCGGTTTAGACCTCGACAGGGCAAAATAATTGATCAACCGGTGGATCCAAGTGTAAATATCTTGTACCCAACAACCCCGTCTGTGTATTTTAGGGGGAACAATATATTGAAGAAAATACTAAATTCAAGAAACGCCGCGGGCTTTAAATGAACAATGTTGTAAAACCTGTAATTTGCTTAGGGTCGTTTCATTGGGATGAAATTGCCATCTCCTCTAAATTGCTGGCGAGAGGAGATGATTCGCCGGGTAGAATTAAAAAAACTGCCGGTGGAGTTGCATTTAATGTGGCAAAAACACTGACTGAATTGAAAATCCCAGTTCTACTTGGAACCGTAATTGGTTCTGACATTGAAGGGCAAGAGCTAATTAATACTGCAAAGGGTTTTGGTATAAATTGTGATTTGATTTGTAACATTTCACCTAAAACTGATAAATATCTCGCAATTGAGGATACAAGTGGTTTGGTTGCAGCCGTTGCTGATTGTAAATCACTAGAAGAGCAAGACAATGATTTGTTGGAAAAGGTCTTTAACTGGATCAAATCAATGGATAATACTTTTGAGATCTCAACTCTTGTAATTGATTGCAACCTTTCAAACCATTTTATCAAAAATTTACTTAACTCTCCTTATTTAAAGAATTATCCCATAAAGATTGCATCAGCATCCAGCCACAAGATTGGACGACTTAAACACATTGATTTTACGCATCAATATCGGTGTACAACACTCTATTCAAATAGAGTCGAAGCCATGAGAATTTTAGCTGAGTATGGATTGGATATCTCTGATGTTAGAGACAAGTTCCAAATACTTCAGGAAAAATTTGGTAGGATCATCGTTACTGATGGTCCAAATGAAATCATAGACGCGGATTCTAAGGATAATTTTAAAGTTGTTCCTCCCGCACTACAACCAAAAAGGTTCACAGGTGCAGGTGATTATTTTATGGGAGCTCACATTGCTTATGAACTCTTAGGGTACTCAAGGATGGCGGCCCTACGGGGAGCATGTAATTTTGTCAGAGGTAAAATTGCTTAATCAAGTGAAATTTCATTACCTGTTGGAATATTCTGAAGAAGGCAGAAAGGCATTAACCAACAAAAAGCCCCTAGTTGCTCTGGAAACCTCAATAATTTCCCAAGGCCTGCCCTACCCATATAATTATGAAACGGCATTATCGCTCGAAGAAAGGATAAGGGAACAAGGTGTGGTGCCTGTAACTATTGGAATTTTGCATGGGAAAATCAAAATAGGTTTAACTCCCGATGAGCTTAAGGTGTTTGCGACGGATAGAAACATTCATAAAGTAAATGCTCAAGATATCCCAATCACATTAAGTAAAAAAAGGACAGGTGCCACGACTGTAGCGGGCACGCTTGCCTGTGCCAAGTTGGCTGCCATAGAAATCCTAGCTACCGGTGGGATTGGCGGTATTCACCGAGATTTCGACCGAACACACGATATGTCCTCTGATCTCCAACAAATTGCAAATACCAAAGCAATTGTTGTGTGTTCTGGTGTCAAGGCAATTTTGGATATACCCAAAACTTTGGAAATACTGGAAACTTTAGGTGTCATGGTAGGAACATTTAGAAGTGACAAATTTCCGGCTTTTTGGTCTAGAACGTCAGGAATGGAAACACCACTACGCCTTTCTTCCGTCGATGAAATAGCCTCTATTTTCAGCCTTTCAAAAGAAGTACAACACACTCAAGGCTTCATTGTTGCCAACCCAGTTCCCAGTTCCCATGAAATTCCCCAAAACACAGTGGAGCCCATGATTGAAGAATCTTTAGCTGAAGCTCGGAAACAAAAAGTTAAAGGAAAAGCCTTAACACCATTTTTGTTAGATTCTATTTATCGGCTATCAGCAGGTCAATCGATGCAAGCAAATATTGCGTTGGTAAAAAATAATGCGACCCTGGCAGCCCATATTGCATTGAAATTAGGGAGAAAATAGTAACAAATATAAATTTATTATGCTTTGATAAATTAGGAATTTTGACGTGAAAGAACCAAAAGGAGGTTTCCTCAAACTAGGAAAGCGCAAATCGACCTTCTTTGGACATATTCGGGCCAACTTTCTTACCGGCTTGGTTATCGTGGCTCCCGCAGCCTTGACAATCTATTTTGTCTGGACTGCAATCGGTATAATTGATTCCTGGGTTTTGCCCTTAATCCCAGACCAGTATATCGATCGATACTTTCCAGAAACCAACCTTGGTTTCAGTATTCGGGGATTAGGTTTAATTATCTTTTTAATATTTACCCTTTTGGTGGGATACTTCATGAAGGGGTTTATTGGCCGAACCTTACTCAGGTGGGGGGAAAGTTTGATCGACAGAATGCCAGTTGTCAGGACTGTTTACAATTCATTAAAGCATATAGCCGAAACCGTAATCAATCAATCATCTCATTCATTTGAAAAAGCCTGTCTGATTGAATATCCAAGGAAGGGTATTTGGGCCATTGCTTTTATTGCTCGCCCCGTAAAAGACGAAATAAAATCCAGGTATGGGAGAGATGATGATTTGCTTGGATTATTCGTTCCGACAACTCCAAACCCAACTTCAGGTTTTTTTCTCATGGTACCCGAATCAGATGTCATTGTTCTTGACATGACCCTTGAGGATGCAGTCAAACTAGTTATCTCTGCTGGATTGGTGTACCCTCAAAACTATAAGCAGGATAGTTAATCCTCATACCACCACACATCTGGTTGAAAACCAATCCAGTCTCCATAAATCGGCAAGGTATCTGGATATTTCAATTCCTTCTTATGGGCTATTCTGGAAACATCCGTAAACCAGATAGGAACAACATATCTTCCGGCGATTAGGATGCGGTCCAAGGCTCTTACGGCAGCTACAAAATCTTCCCTGTCGCGTGCTCTAAGCATACTGGCTATCATTTCTTCAGCCGGGGGATTATCCATTCCCATCCAATTTCTGCTTCCAGGGGTGTTAATACCATCTTTGCCCCAGTACAAATATTGTTCATTACCTGGGCTTAGTGACATACCGCGTGAATAAAATGCCATATCAAAGTCATAAGAATTTGTACGTTCCCTGTATTGCGCACTGTCGATTATGGTAATGACTAGTTTAATACCCAGCCTTTGAAGCGCCTGTTCGTATATATTGGCGATGGCGAGTGCTTCGCTTGCCCCTTGTACCAAGACCATATCTATTTCAAAAACATTATTTTGCTTGTCTCTCAACACTCCTGCGTCATCAACAGTCCACCCTGCTTCTTTAAGAAATTGTGATGCCGTCCTGATGTTTCTTCTGTTCTGTTCACTACCATCAGATTGGGGCAAGACATAGCCTTCAAGTACACCCGGCAATAGCTGGTCTTGAAAAGGCTCAAGGAGATCTTTGACCTTGCCAGTGGCATGGCCAGTCCGCATGCCAAGTTCTGAATTGGAAAAATAGGATGTTATGCGGGGTGGTTTGCCACCTTCAAGGGTCTGGTTGATAAACTCATAGTTGAATGCATGGATCAAGGCATCCCTTACCCGCCAGTCCTGGAACTTTTCCTTTCGCGTATTGAATACAAAACCTCTAATCCCGGACGGTCTTTCATTTGGTATTTCAGATTTTACGACATCGCCATCCTGAACTGCAGGAAAGTTATATAGTGTATCCCATTTCTCAGAATTATATTCTCGAAAAGTAGAGAATTCTCCGGCTTTGAATGCTTCAAAAACAACTCCACCGTCACCGTAATACTCATAGATTAATTCATCAAAATTATGCCTTCCCTTGTTGAAGGGTAAATCCGCACCCCAATAATCTGGATTTCTGGTAAACTTCAGAAACCGACCTGTTTCAAATTCGGAAAGGATGTAGGGTCCTGACCCAATCGGAAGTTCCAGCGAACTTTGATCAAACTCTCTGCCTTCCCATTCCGATTTTGGCAAAATGGGCCTTAGTCCTACAATGAGTGGGATTTCTCGGTCAATGACATTAAAATCTATTCTTACTGAGCGCTCACCCGTTTGTGTTATCGATTCAATTTTGTTCCAGGCAGTACGGTATCTTGGATGTCCTTTTGTGCCCAACGTTTCAAACGACCAAATAACATCCTCGACGGTAACCTGATTCCCATTTGAGAATTTTGCTTCTTCTCTGAGGGTGAATTCGACCCAATCCCTTTCATCGCTGGTTTCGATGCTTTCGGCAAGCAAGCCATAAAGGGAGAAGGGTTCATCCCAATTCCTTCCCATCAGGGGTTCATATACCAGTGAACGAATCGCCCATGGCGCCCTTCCCTTCACAATCCATGGATTCAATGAATCAAATGAACCGGCAAAACCATATTCCATGGTTCCACCTTTTGGTGCATTCGGATTGACATATGGCAGATGAGGGTAATTCGGACCAAGTGCTGGTTCACCATACATTGCTATTCCATGTACTGGTTGAGAAATCCCTGCTCTGGTCAGCCCCAGAAAGGACAGCACAACCAACACAAAAAAGACTGAAAAAGCAAAGTTTAACCTGTGGTTCATTTGTAACATATCAGCAACACCCAATATAATTTTGATATAAATACAATTTATAGTTGCAATTAATCATGGATAGTTTATATATCAAAGCACTGCTCGACAGGTTTCTTGTCTGTACGAAACCTGCCTCAATGACTTCTTGCCCGCCATAGTGCGGGCATTTTTTTTGCAACATACCTGCCTAACCATAAAATCATGCAAAATCCTTACCACACAATTACGTAATTCGTGGTTGATATTGCAACTAGAAAATAAAATAGAAAAACTATTTTCTTCTAGTTCTCATATTTGACATCTCTAAATATCATTTGGCTATTAAGAATATTGTTAAACCAATGAGATTCATATCGTCCGGTATGTTAATCTTGTTGTCGAAACCTAAATCAACTTCAGATTTTATTTGTAAATGAATGGGGTTTATGAATTTCTCATCAAAAACTGTCTTAGTAACCGGTTCAACATCAGGTATCGGCCTGGGAATAATCAGAAAGTTTGCCTCACTTGGAGCTAAAGTTATACTTAATTCCTTTACCAATACCCCCGAAGACCATAGTTTAGCCGAGGAAATAGCAACAAAGTATAAAACCCAGGCTGTTTATCAGAAGGCTGATTTAAGAGACCCACAAGAAGCAAGGAATCTTGTTAAAAAAACACCTGTTATAGATATTTTGGTAAACAATGCAGGTATCCAGCTTGTATCACCTGTAGAAGATTTTCCGGTGGATAAATGGAATGAAATTATAGCCGTAAATCTTTCTTCAGCCTTTCATACAACAGCAGAAGCCATCCCCAAAATGAAGGTTAACGGATGGGGTAGAATTATCAATATAAGTTCCTGCCACGGTATGCGAGCATCGCCATTTAAATCTGCATATGTTTCCGCAAAGCATGGACTTATTGGGTTTACTAAAACGATAGCATTGGAAACTGCTGAATCACCAATAACATGCAATGCCATTTGTCCAGGATATGTACTTACCCCGCTGGTCGAACAGCAAATCCCTGATTTGATGAAGGTTTATAACAAGGACCGTGAAAGTGTCATACGCGACGTCGTTTTAGCCAGACAACCATCCAAGAATTTTGTCACAGCCGAACAAATTGCTGATGCTGCCGTGTTTCTTTGTTCAAGTGCTGCTGATCAAATTACAGGTTTATCCATGCCCGTTGATGGCGGCTGGACAGCTCTTTAGTAACCCACATTGGAAGGTTTTTCTGCATCCATGTCAATCAATAATTGAAGCAATTTGACTACCCCTGAAACTCTATCTTTTTCGTCCTGCCAGTTCTCTGGTATAAATAAACGGTCCTGATATACCCTGGTACCAGAACCTCGTGATTTAATAAATTGAATCAGCATATCGGGGTTATTGAATTTGTTGTTGCTAAATTTAATTGAGGCACCTTTTGCGCCACAATCCAGATTACTTACGCCAGCTTTCATGCAGAGCCCTTTTATACGCAAAAGAACAAAAAAATTCTTAACTTCCCTTGGCATAGCGCCGAATCGATCGGTAATCTCATCAGCAACACTATTCAGTTCCTCGTTTGCCAGATCGGAAAGTCTACGATAAATTCCCATCCTAGTACCCATATCCTGAATATAACTTTCTGGAATTCTTGCTTCCATTCCCAAGTTTATTTTGGGCGAAACCCTCGGTTGAGGTTTGGTTTCCCTTTGTTCCTCCCTTACTTTTTCCAAATCTTCAACCGCATCTTGAAGCATTTTCATATACAGTTCAAAACCAACCTCTTGAATATGTCCTGATTGTTGTTCACCCAATAGATTACCAGCACCCCTGTGATCCAAATCATGGGCAGCTAGAGAAAAACCTGAACCAAGTGAATTCAGCGACGAAAAGATACGTAATCTTGATACGGCACCCTCTGTGAGTTTTTTGTTGGGAGGATAAGTAATATAAGCATAAGCCCTTATATTCGAACGGCCTACCCTGCCCCTGATTTGGTAAAGTTGAGCCAATCCAAATTTTTGTGCATCATAAATGACAATCGTGTTAGCAGAAGGAATATCCAATCCTGAGGCAACAATCGTCGTTGAAAGCATAACATCAATTTTCCCGGAATAAAATTGAGCCATCTTGTTCTCAAGTTCATCCGGGTTCATCTGGCCATGGGCTTTGGTAAAGGTGATTTCAGGGACCTGTTCTCTTAGAAATTTTTCCAAGGGGGCCAGATCTTTGATGCGAGGCGAAACCAGAAAACTTTGCCCTCCCCTTTGCTTCTCGCGTATTAAGGCTTGCCTCACCAAAACCGGATCAAATTCAGTAACGAATGATTTTATGGCAATTCGATCTATAGGCGGAGTCCCAATCAAGGATACATCCTTGACCCCGGATATAGTTAATTGCAGTGTCCTCGGTATAGGAGTCGCGGTTAGGGTCATGACATGCACCCCATCTTTCAGCTTTTTTAACTTTTCCTTTTGAACGACACCAAAATTCTGTTCCTCATCTATGACTAACAGGCCTAAATCAGCAAACTTGACCTTAGGTCCCAAGAGAGCATGGGTCCCAATAACGATATCGGTATCACCATTTCCTATTTTTGCATGAATTTCTTTATGCTTGCTTTGGGGTACCAATCTGGACAAATTAGAAATTTGCAAAGGAAAACTTTGAAGCCTTTCCTGAAATTTGGCAAGATGTTGTCGGACAAGTAGCGTTGTGGGGGCAACAACAGCAACCTGTTTTCCAGCCATAGCTGTAACAAACGCTGCCCTGATTGCGACTTCTGTTTTACCAAAACCAACATCTCCACATATCAGCCGGTCCATTGGTTTGCCACTTTCCAGGTCATGCAAAACATCTGAAATGGCCTTTTCCTGATCAGCAGTTTCCAAAAAGGGAAATTTTGCAACCAACAAATCCCATTCCCTTGTATCATGCTTGATGACAGGTGCACTTTCCAGCTTTCGCTTGGCAGATGTTTCCATTAATTCTCCAGCAAGGGCAAGTAAATCCTTCTTGACCCTTGCCTTGCGTTCCTGCCAGGCTGTCCCTCCGATAACATCCAATTTGGCTTCATTCGAACCCAGTTTTGATAATAAGTCCAAATTTTCAACAGGGAGAAACAACTTTGTACCGCCGGCGTACTCCAAGGCAACACAATCTTGACTCCGACCTGAAGTGGCAATGATTTCGATCCCAAGAAATCTACCCACCCCATGATCACTGTGAATGATCAATTCTCCAGGTGACAAACCACCAAATTCTTGTAAAAATTTTGCTGTAGATTTCTTTTGGGAGTAGCGGATCTTCTTGCGGGGGCCAAAAATATCCTGCTCGGTAATTATTGTTAAATCATTGCTGGTAAATCCCCATGCAAGCTTTAATACGCCAATGAGCAGTTTATTGTTATAAGTACTATGGTTAGAAAAATCTTTTGCATTGATTACGTTCTCTATTCCCTCATCCAAAAGGTATTCCTGTAACCTTTCTACTGATCCCTCGTTCCAACAAGCAATAAACACATTTCGCTGACGTAATTCGGATTCTAAAAAACCAGATAATTTGTTTATACTGCTTATGGCCTTTCCCATTTCAGGTTGAATGGGGCTGACTCTTTTACCTTCGCCAGAAATCACGCCTTTTCCAAGTGGTACTTTAAAGGGAGTAATAAGACATCGATTCTCTGGCTTGATTGCTTTTTCTAAATCGTCATATTCCAAGAAAAATTTATCAGGTGGGCAGGGGTAATAACTTTGTTCAAACTGGTTGGCCTTGAAACCGGGATTTATTCTGGATTCATAAAGTTCGGATATCATCTCCATCCTGGAAAAGATTCTCTGCTTCGCTTCTTCTTCTATAAAAACAAAGGCTTCAGGAAAATAATCAAAAATAACCTCCATCTTGTCATAGAAGAAGGGCAACCAATGCTCAATACCCTGAATTAATATCCCCTCAGTAATAGACCGGTAGATGGATAGGTCATCTTGATCAATACCAAAATGCGTACGAAAATTTTTTCTGAAGCGCGTGATTGAACCCTCATCAAGAATAACTTCTGAAACTGGGAAAAAATCCACTCTCTTTCTTCGGGTAATAGTGGTTTGTGTTTCTGGCAAGAATTCTCTGATCCCATCAACAGTATCGCCAAAAAAGTCAATTCGAAAGGGATTGCTATACCCGTGCGGGAAAACATCAATTATTCCTCCCCGCAGAGCAAATTCTCCTGGCTCCAGGACCTTTGATACATTGGTGAATCCCATCAGGACAAGGTATTTTTGAAATTTAATCAAGTCTACCTTGTGATGTAACTCAATCCTAAAATGCGACTTGTGAAAAACATATTGTGGTGGAATTTTTTGACCTGCACTGCTTGCTGTACAAAGTACGACATATCCTCCTTTTCTTCTTAATCCACGGGAAGTACCCAAGGTATAAATGCGCTTGGATTTTACTCTTGGATTGGGAGAAATACGACTGTAGGGCGGACAGTCCCAAGCTGGAAACTCGACTACTCTTGTTTGAGGTGAATAAAAATGGAATAGCTCCTTTACCTCCTCCATCCTTCGTTCATCCCGTGCAACATGGATTATTGGTTTTTCACCTTGTTGCATGAATTTCAACATAAGCCTTACATCGAGACCTTCAGGCGTTTCGGACAATATTGATGGAAAATGTACTGGTTTGTTATTCATTACATTTGGTATGTATGAAGCCGAATGAACAAATAAAACAAAATGGCAAAAAAATAGGGTATCCGTGCACATTTAATCGGATTAAAATGTGTCTTTAAAATTTTAATAATTACACTGCGGATTTTATTTGATTTTTACCTTGCACACTTTATTGATTGCAGTTATTGAAAGCATTTTTGTGCGTATAAGTTGGTAAAATTGAGAGGCATGCAAATGGAAACAAATACGGCTGTATCTCCAAAATGGGGCATCAACAATGACTATGCTAAGCTCACTGATGTGCTTCTGGGTACACCCGAGTACTACAAGTGGGTTGAAGCCGGCCCTTTGATTGGTCGGACTTTGAACAATGCACATATGACCGGGGTTACTTTCAATCTCCAAACCGCCATGGCCCAACATGCAGAAATGGTTGCCATCTATAAGGAAAATGAGGTAACCTGTCATTATCTGGATAGTGATGAAGCATTGCATCGAAATTTTTTCGCAAGGGACAGTTCTGCAATGACACCATGGGGGGCATTAATTTGTCACATGCAGTTGAAATGCCGCCGGGCAGATTATGTGACGGCAATAAAATTCTACCAGGATAACAATATTCCCATTTGGAAATATGCAACAGCAGGTCATTTCGAAGGTGGCGATTTTAATATCATTGAGCCAGGTCGGGTATTAATCGGTCATTGTGGAGAGCGCTCAGAAAAAGAAGGTTCTGAACAGATTGCTGAATTTGTACGAGCCGAAGGGTGGGAAGCAATCGTGGCTCCCATAAGCCGAGAATTCGTACATATGGATGGATTGATTGTACCTCTGGCTGAAAAATTGGCCGTGGCCTGTGTTGATGCCATGGAGCCCTGGTTGGTTGATATCGTAAGAGGGTGGGGTATTGAAATCGTTGAGGTCGAATACCGTGAAGCTAAAAACCTCGGTGTTAATCTTGTTGCACTGGGAAATGACAAGGTCCTTTCAATGGCAGGAGCCACCGACCTTAATGCAAAAATGCGATCATTAGGATTTGAGGTTTACGACCCCGACATGTCAATGTTTACTCTGGGTGGAGGCGGAGTACACTGTCTTTGTCAAGCTTTGCATCGTAAAGATGTCTAACTCAGATGGCGTATCAAATGACCCTCAGCAGGAGCTGGATGATTACCGATTAGAGGCACATGAATAGTACTCCTACAAAGGTGTTATGAATTTTTAAGTGAAATTTAACTGGAATGGTCTCCGTTTTCATCAATTGAATAATGCTGTAAATTGACCTCGTTTTTCATTGAAAAAGCGGGACGTCTTAAGTCATATGTAGAGTAAGCCTCTGCTTGATATCCTGGGCACAGCACACCTGTTCTTTACTCAACTCGTAAAACCCAATTTGCCCGGTATACTTCATGCAGAATCCTACTAATACCAAACCAACTAACAAATAACTCATCCGCATGTTAACACAAAAGAATAGTGTCGTGGCTTTCCAAGATTCCTCTATTGGTTTCAAATCAACCAGAGAATCCAATCGAGAAGGAATAGATGATATGCGAGCCCTACCGATAGAAAG
>JAJEBQ010000026.1 GCA_022822495.1 Paracoccaceae bacterium
TCCCAGTCTTGCCACCTATGTTCGCAAGGAAGCAGTTTCAATGGTTTTGGACCGGATCAGGGAAGAGAATGCGCTATTGTCTTTTCGAAGGATTCGTTCGTACTTCAAACTCGCACCCCTCTTGCCAACCACATATCTGGAGGAAAATTTGCGAACGGTTCTCAAGGAAGCCGGTCAGGAGAATCAGGCAGACGATCATTTGGCATTTTTCTCTGAGTTGGGAATTTTATGCCCCAGCCGTAAACCAGATTATAGTCTTCTTACGGCTCCACTGTTGACTGAGGCTATCATTGCAAAGGCAGACAGGTTGGAAGCAAAACCCGAAATGGACCCAAATCAGGAACCAACCCTTCAAACCCGCCATGAACCAGATGACTTTACACCGAGGATGTAAACTGATTGATATCAGTAATTATTGGGTAAAACATAATTCATAACTACTCAGGTCATCATAAGTAGCCCTTGAAAATTTTTCTTCCAGTTTCCCGTTGTCAATCTGGTTACTAAATCCCTTATTACTGAAACTGAACCGCAAATCAATGTCGAGCAGTAAAAAAAGGCTCTTCACCCTTTTTAGTGGATAATTCATCTGTTGGCGCCCTCGGGATAGAGGTCCAGACCTCCCAAATGGAAAGAGATGTCAGTCATGAACCGTTTCTTGTTTCGATACCCTCTACTTTTCACCTTTATGCCGATAAGAGATTGTGAAAATATTCAAACGAATTCTTCAAAAGGTTATTTGTACACCAAGAAAATGCGCCTTTGGGTTGTTTTTTGCAAACGAACGTCCCAAAAACAACACATAAATGTCTCGAAAGGACACCTTAGCTTGGCACATAACAGTTAAAAGTGACTTCCTGTTTCAGGCGCCAGAATACTTTCACAGTCTCATATCGGCATAAAGGTAAATACCGCTTGGGGTGCTTTTCATGCGAGGCTTACCTCAAGGCTTTGGAGGTGATAACGATTAATACGACTTATACCAGCTAGGAGGGATACAATCGTTGTGGCCATCGGGCCAAAAGGGCAATCGCTGAGGGTGAGAGTTTGAATGCATGGTTTGCGGCCACATGGTTCGTGCAGACTTGAATACGGCCTTTAATATACTTGTTCCCGGGATAGAGGCTTCCGCATAGGGAAGGCATTCGGGTTGCCGACCAAAAAGAACCATGAAATTGATACCGGGAAACAGCAATGTCACTTTGGTGTATAAGTCTCTTTGCTATCTATACCCAACAAGTTGTCTATTTTTTATGCATTGGAAAGGGCTCTTACTCTTTCGGTATAATGCAGTATTATAAATTGGTATTGACGTCACGTAAGAGGCCATAAAAAGGGAATCAGATAGCTTGCCACAAGACCAATGATAATATTCAAAGGGAGACCTATTTTTAAATAATCCTTAAATTCATAACTGCCAGGTCCATAAACCAAAGTGTTGGTTTGATATCCAATGGGAGTAGCAAAACTGGCTGAAGCCGATATCATGACAGCAACCACCAATCCTCTAGGGTCAATTCCCAAATTAATACCAACACCGATGGCAATCGGTGTAACTATGATTGCTACCGCATTGTTGGAAACCATCTCGGTCAGGATTGAAGTTATGAGATAAATTCCCCAAACGATAAAGAAAGGATGAAGCCCACTTAAATAAGGGCTTATGAGGCCATCAATTAGACCTACAGCACCCGATAACTCCATCGCTTTACCGATTCCCAGCATTGACCAGATTAAAACCAATAACCGTGCATCAGCGAAGGCAAAGGCTTCATCCGGATCTATACATCGGGTAATGAGTACAAATGTAACACCTAAAATTCCCAATAGGGCAATGGGGGCAACCCCCAAGGCAGCAAGAGCAACAATCATTGCCAGAGCAGATATCGCCAGTGGAGCTTTGTTTCTTCGGTAAGGAAGAGTTGATGGTTTGGTTATTTCTACGAGATTGTGTTCCTTGGACATACGATTCATGTCCTCAATCGCCCCCTCAATCAAAAGGGTATCACCAACCCTCAAGACAACATTCGAAAACTCGGGCAGACTTTTCGCCGTAGGTCGATGCATTGCAATGGGGTAAATGTTGTAGTTTTGTTGCAAATTTAAGTCACCAAGTTTTTTTCCAATCATCCTGCACCCTGGTGAAATTAATGCTTCCAATGTCTGAGATTGTTTGGAAGAGATCTTGCTTATAGAGGCCTTTACCTCTTCCATATTCTCGGAAGAAGGTACGGCCCCTTCTTTTGCATCAGAGGTTCTGATTAAATTACCACCCCCAAAAATCTCTTCCAGTTCGGTTGCCTGGGTCCGCAGTACCAGTCGGTCACCGGCTTGAAATTCCAAAGTATTTTTTTGATCCTTGAGGGAGATATTGTTTCTAAATATATCGACAATTCTAATTCCCCTTTTACGGAAGAAATTGGTTTCCCCGCTTACCTGCCCGATTAAGGCACTCTCTTTTGGAAGAGTAACTTCTACAAAAAATTTCATTGCGGCTCGGTCCCGCAATAATTCAGACAGGGATTCACGATCTGGTAAGAG
This sequence comes from Paracoccaceae bacterium, assembly GCA_022822495.1. Lineage (GTDB taxonomy): Bacteria > Pseudomonadota > Alphaproteobacteria > Rhodobacterales > Rhodobacteraceae > MPNP01. Next base: position 2,542 of record JAJEBQ010000026.1, read on the forward strand.
TCTGGGAGCAAAAATGATTAGGTAAACAAAACCAACAGCCACCAACACCACGGCAAGTGGAGTTATTTCAAAAAGGGTAAACGGTTCCATGCCATTACTTCGGGCGACACCATCAACGAGAAGGTTGGTTGAAGTACCAATCAAGGTACAAACACCTCCTAATATTGAAACATAAGAAAGAGGAATAAGGAGTTTGGAGGAAGAGGTTCCCAGTTTCTTGGCTACCTGAATGACTATGGGGATCATCAAAACGACAACTGGGGTATTGTTCATGAAAGCGGATGCAAAAATAACAACTAATGCAAGTAACCCAATCGTCATAAGGGGGTATTTTTTACCGCCACGCAGAACAAAATAGGTTATTGATGACAACGCACCGGTACGAACGAGTGCGCCAGACAAAATAAACATGGCGCCGATGGTCCAAGGTGCTGGGCTTGCGAAAACTTGTAAGGCATTTTCAAATGGAAGGATACCCAATATCAAAAGTACGGAGGCACCAGCCAGAGCAGTAACTTCAACAGTAAAATACTGTTTAACAAAGGAGATAAACATCACTATCACAACACCCCCAACAACCAGGGAAGGGCCATATGGTGCCATGAATTCCATTATAACAACGCTAATCATCCATAATATTTAATTGAAATCAGTATAATTTTGATTCAATCAAAGAGAAATACAATTTATTCTTCAAACTTAGGGGGTATGAACTGGTCTGAATCAATATTTGTGTCGATTTTGAGGCACAGCCTAACCGAGAATCCAAATCTGATATAGAAACAGGAACGGTGTCAGAGAGCGGTCGAACTCCATATCGTGGATTTAAACACTTGGACAATCCCTGCATCTCTATAATAGTTGAATTTGTTGTGAATTTCTCATTAGCCTGGATCAAATCCATAAACCCACTCGTGGTCGGGAGAATTGGCAAAACGCCATTTTCTTATCGGTCCGGCCATGACATTTAGATAATACATCTCATAACCAAAGGGTGTTCCACACGGGTGGTGTCCTCTCGGAACAAGGACAACATCGTGATTTTTAACACAAATAGATTCATCAAGGTCTCCATCATCGGTAAATACGCGTTGAAAGCCAAATCCCTGCGGTGGGTTCAAGCGATGATAGTAAGTTTCCTCCAGATAGGTAATGTTGGGATAGTCATCTACATCGTGTCGGTGTGGTGGATAAGAAGACCAATTTCCTTGTGGGGTGAATACCTCTGTTACCAATAAACTGTCAGCTTCGTCCTGATCTTCCATGGCAATATTGTTGATCTCTCTTCGATTTGATCCCTTCCCACGAACCAGTTGGTTAACATCCTCAGGACCAATAATTTTGGGTTTCCTGCCAATTTTCCCTGGAGCTAGACAAATTCCTAAAGTGCAATCAGTCTTTGCTAGACCATTCCAATTATGATTGCGTGGGATATAAATGGAGTGGGGTGGTTTCTTGTCAAAGACATTCATACGACTACCGAGTACTCCAAAAGAAGGGTATTCGTTAACCACCAGTTCTATTTTCCCTTCGATAATGACCACGATGGCTTCATTTTCTCCAGTAAATTCGTTGAATTTGTCTCCCTGCTTTAGACAGTAAACGCCCAAACCAACATATTTCCAATGGGCATCTGATGCTGAAATATCATGTATTTTTCCACGATTTCGTGTGGGGCGCCGAAGAAGGTGTGACATATTCTACCCTTTCATGAAAAGTTTAGGCTCTTTCTAGTGGCAATTTGTTGAAGCAATTTTGTAATTTTGGCTTGGGAACTCGAACTGGATATATTTCCAGCCAGCCAGGAAGTAAATATCTTCTCAAATACCCTCCAAGAAAGTACCTGACCACAACTTATATCTGCACATAGATCAGATCTGGGCTGGTCGGAGTTATCAACCTTGGAAATAATCCCCTGTGTGTAGGGATCCCTGGCCAATATTAATTGACTTACATTTGCCTGATCGGATTGACCCAGATAGTCGAGTATCCAAAAATCCGGCAGTATACTGTTTTTCATAAGTGTTTTTATGTTTTCAAGACGCAAGTCGGCAACATTTGTCGTGATTTGGTCAAAACTCAGTTCCAGGGCAAATTCCAAACCATTTTTTCGGGCAAACCTGAAGACTCTGCGTAATGATTCTTGAAGGTTATCAAATGTGGTATCCGAAGTCTTCTCAAGAACCATCCTAATCTTGACAGTATGTTCCAAAGGCCATTCGGACAGGTTTTCGTAATTGGTTTCAATTTCAAGATGAGAATCCAGCCCCAAGGTTCCAACTGACTTGGCCATAAATACTCCCTGGCCAGTGATCTGATCAATTAAGGAACGATGTTGTGATACAGGAAAAATGATGCCATAATGACCACTTGAACGATCAATGGCCATCAAGGAATGAATAATCATGCCTTTGAACTGCTCTATTTTTTCGCGATTAAAATAACCCTCCTCGGCATCAGGTGCTTTTGAAGGTGCATTTTCAAATGAGAGGACAGCTAAATTTTTCCACCGGGCCCTCCGTGTTGTTGACCAATGGATTTGCTCCAGTTGGAAATCCTTTCGCAGGGCTTTGGAACTGGATCCCTTCCTAAAATAATATTCCAACTCTTCTTGGGAAGGGTAGGATGGGGTACAACCATGCCTGGATACAGCAAAGGCACCACAGGCATTGGCAAATTTGAGGGATGTGTATAAATTTTCTCCTGTTAACCAACCTTTGAGGAAGCCAGCCATAAAACCATCGCCTGCACCAAGAACATTAAAGACATCAACGCTAAACCCCGGGCCGGTTTCCCCTTCCTCCAAATGTTTGGGTATATCCCCTTCAAAAGCTACTGCTCCCATGGGTCCTCGCTTGCACACCAACAATGCCTTTGTCCATTTGCGAACATTCCTTAGTGCTTCTAAAGTATCACTCGATCCACCTGCAATATGGAACTCCTCTTCTGTGCCGACAATTAGATCAAAAAGACCTACTGTAGCCAGGATGGTATCTGTGACTTTCGTGGAAGCAACATACCGACTTTCACCCTTGTCGTGCCCTCCCAAACCCCACAGATTCGGACGATAGTCAATGTCCAAGGCGGTTTTGGCACCTGTTTCCTGGGCCAATGTGACCGCCTTTTTAACGGCGGCGGCGGTTATGGGGTTGGAAAGATGAGTGCCCGTTGCACACAGACATTTGGCTCTGGCAATAAATTCTGGATCAATATCATCCTCGGTCAATCCCATATCAGCGCAATTTTCACGGTAGAAAATCAAAGGGAATCTGTCCTCATCTCTGATGCCAAGCAAAACCAGGGCTGTCAACCTTTCAGGATCGGTTGTGACTGCAGAAACATCAACACCCTCCCTCATTAACTCTTCGCGGATAAATCTGCCCATATGTTCATCTCCAACCTTGGTGATAACAGCCGTTTTGAGTCCCAATCTTGCACCACCTGCGGCAATATTGGTTGGTGAGCCGCCTATGTATTTCTTGAAGGAACCCATATCCTCCAAACGTCCCCCTATTTGTTCGCCATACAAGTCAACGGAAGATCGTCCTATGGTTATTAAATCCAGGTTTTTTTCCATGCAGTTTAACCTTTTGTTCACAATACGAATTTTGATGATTATATAGGCCGACCATGACCAACTCAACCTTACGAAAACCAATTTCATCATCCAGTTCTGCATCTAATGCTGTACAGCTTGAAAATGTCGTTAAATCATTTGGAACTACCAAGGCACTAAATGGATTGACCTTGACCTTGGAAAAAGGAGAGATTCATGCCTTGCTTGGGCCCAATGGTGCCGGTAAGACAACTGCCATTGCGATTATGACTGGTTTGCGAAAGGCTGATTTGGGGTCGGTATCAATACTTGGTGGTGACCCAGGAAACAATTCAATAAGGTTGCGTATCGGTCTTACTCCCCAGGAATCGGGTTTCCCGGATAATTTGCGTGTCTCGGAAATCCTGCGACTGGTTCGCAGTCATTTTCCGGCCCCGATGTCAAATAAGGACTTGTTCAAAAGGTTTTCGCTGGAAAGCATATATGATAAGCAGGCGGGTAGTCTTAGTGGCGGACAGCAAAGGGCTTTGGCTGTTGCCCTATCATTCGCTGGCAACCCAGATTTGGTGTTTCTTGATGAGCCAACCACTGGTCTTGACCTTGAAACCAGACAAAAAATCTGGGAAGCAATCCTGAATTACCGTCAATCGGGTGGTACTGTTGTACTAACCACTCATTACCTTGAAGAAGCAGAATTTTTGGCAACGAAGGTTGCGGTTGTGCATCAGGGAAAGGATTTAATCAATGGGACACTGGATCATATACGTGAACTGATTGGGATTAGCCGAGTTAGTTTTAGAGGAAATCTGTCTGAATCGATTGAGGGTGCAAATCATGTCGAATTTAAAAACGGAAGAGTAATCATTATGACGTACAATTCTGATCAAGTAGTCAGATCATTGGTTCAAAGGGGAGTCTCTTTTCAGGGGCTTCAGATTCGACCTGCCAATCTGGAAGAAGCTTTTATTAAATTGATTGGAGAAAGTGACCAGAAATGATCCTTTTAGAGCATTTCAGAGCCTCGCTAATTAGGTTAATTAGAACACCAAGTTACTCACTTGTAACAATTCTTGTTCCCTCGGCTATATTTGTCATACTTGGGGTTACCTTTATCGAAAATCGCCAGGAAGCGAACTTTGCCTTGGGATCGTTTAGTGTATTTGCCATTTTAGGTATTGCTTTCTTTCAGTTTGGAGTTGGCATAGCCGAAGATAGGGAGTCTCCATGGGAACAGTATGCCAGGGTTTTGCCAGTACCACCAATTACCAGACTTTTGACAACAATCCTCGCTTCCCTGGTATTTGTTACTGTATCAATAGGAATTTTGATTGTTGTAGGTATCCTGACAACAGATATTGGCATGTCTGTAGCGTCTTGGTTTCGAATGTTTCTGAGCGTTATTGTTGGAACTTTACCGCTTGCGGCAATGGGTTTAACCATAGGTTATTGGTGCACTCCCAAAGGTGCGTTACCGACGGCTAATCTTTTATATGTAATTCTTGCTTTTCTAGGTGGCATATTTTTCCAACCGAGTTTGATGCCTGATTTATTGAATACAATATCCCTTTTTACCCCTGTAAGGCATATCGTCAATTTAACTCAGGCAGGAATTCTGGGTGCTCCCTGGTCAATTCAACCATTTCTTGTATTACTGGGATACACGATTGTGTTCATACTGTTGGCAACGGCAGGGTACCGCCGGGATGAAGGTAGAAAATACAGTTAGGAGTAAAGGTTATTCAAACCCAAGAAAGTCTGAAAATTCTTCGAGTTTCATCCGGGGAGTTTTGAATTTGTTCGCTGGATTCTCAGGATCAGCATATCCGAGAGCAATACCACAGACAACGATTTCATCTTTGGACAACTGCAAGTGTTCATGAACAAGATCACCATAATTTGCCAGTGCACCAATGCCACAACTTGACAACCCTTCGGTTTCGGCGCCGATAAAGAGGTTCTGGATAGCCATCCCCAAATCCATGAAACACCCTTTGCCCATGTTCTTTTCAATACTAACCACAATTCCGACGGGCGCTCCAAAAAAGCGATAGTTATTCTCAAATTGCTTTTTCCTTGCCTGGATGTCCCTTCGGGCGATGTCAAGTGTTTCATACAAGCCGAAACCAGTTTCTCTTTTTCTTGCCAATAGATGGTCTGGAAGAGGGGAGGGGAAATAGGAATATTCTGATACACTTGGACGACCTTTCTGGATGGCCTCTACCAGAGTGTTTGATAATGCATTCAAGGCGGTAGAGGCCAGAACAGTAAACCGACCCGGCTGCAGGTTGGCTCCACTTGGAGCACTTCGAGCAAGATTTATAACTTTTTCTATAGTCTTTTTGGGTACTGGTTCGCCCAGAAACCCTCGAATGGAACTTCGGGTGAAAATTATATCCTGCAGGGTCGATTTATCCATTACGGGAAATCACTGAATGTGGTCGGTATTTGCACAACAGCATGACTATCATGCCAGAAATAACAGCTTTTATCATATCCCCGGGGATAAAGGCCATGGCCAGGTAGAGAATTTCGATAAAGGTTTGATCCAGGATCACAAACATGCCAATGACACCGGAGGTGTATATGACGAGAATACCGCCAATGATTGAAGCTATCAAACTACTCAGAAGAGGTTTAAGGGTTTTGGATCGTTCCATGATTAGACCGGAGACAAAAGCTCCTACTGGCCAGCCGATCAGAAATCCGGCTGAAGGGGACAAAAATAGCCCTAACCCTCCTCGACCACCAGCCAGCAATGGAACACCCAATGCAACGAGGATAATCAGCAAAAGGATAGCCAAACCTCCTCGCCAAGCTCCCAGAATGCAACCACTTAGCATGACACCAAGTGTTTGTGCGGTAATTGGGACACCAAAACCCAGAGTAATTATAGGGATAAATCCCAAGGCAGCAGTCAGTGCTGCAAACAAGGCTATATATGCAATATTTCTTTCCATAGTGTCACCATTAGCTTGTGTTCGAACGTCGAGCCTTTATAGCATAGGCTACATGATCTGCATCACCCAGGGCGGAGCAAACCAAAGGAAAAACTATTCTCCATGTAGGCCTTTTCAAGGACCGGCTACGCCATGCGAGATTGAGTTTTTTTCCGATGGCTATGAGATTGGCAACCGATCGCAATACGAGCCCAAAAGCCAGCCCAAGAAATGAAAGGTCCAGCCCTATTTTTTTGAGTGGTTGCACCAGACGCTCAAGAAAGGCAATCATATCATCCAATCGGGATGTCATCGTCACCAAATTGGCAAGAGTTATGACAATAAGGAATTTCACCAGCAAAATGACCCCAGAAAGCCATGCTGCCGTAATGATGTGCCAAATAAGGATGAACACCATAAAAGGTATCACGGGGGTAAGGTTTCTGATAGCCAGCTTAAGGAAATCTTTTCCTGGTATGAGGTTCAGGATCAATGTGATTATAAACAAGCAGGCAAGAAGCAGTGGGGTTTCCAATTGATAAACATAAACGGTCGTCAAGGCAAGAAGGATAAGTTTTAGACTTACCGCGAGTCCATGATAGGGGGTTTTAATTGGAGAATTCAAATTCAACATCATTATCGCCAATTCGGTGCATTTCCTTTTCGAACTCTTCGAGTACCGTAGATGGCTTGCCATCTAGGACAATATGGCCTTTTTCAAGCCATATAACCCGATCAAAATCACTTAGGGTAAGAGGGTCATGTGAAATCAGCAGGATCGTTTGCTCCAGCGTTGCCAGAAATCGGCTTAAAACCCTGACAGTCGGTATATCAGGGCCCGTAAACGGTTCATCCAAAATAATGACAGCAGGCTGCATTGCCAGGACCGATAGCAAACAAACCAAATGTTTCTGACCCTCAGAAAGAGTTGATACAGGTCGTTCGGCCCAATGGGACTTACCAAAACTCGTCAGCACCTTCAAGGCTTTATCAAGGGACTCCTTTTTGGTGTACCCCAGGTTATTCAGACCAAATGCCAGTTCCTGTGACACAGTAGGAAATATTATCTGATGATCCGGATTTTGAAACACCATACCTACTGTCTTGATAGCATTTTTACGGTCGGTATAAACCTTAATTTCATTAATTTTAATATCACCCTTGGTGGGCTTTATTAACCCCCCAATCAGTTTGACAAGTGTTGATTTTCCAGAACCATTACGCCCAACAATACCTACTCTTTTTTGAGTAAGCTCAAGATTGGGGACATCAATTATTGTCTCGCCGTTTACTTGGTAGTTAACACTTCTTAAGGAAATCTTGTTAGGCATCATGGATGATCAAAAAACTTAGGGTGAACGATTAAATTACTTCCAATCTTTTGTGTCGAATTCTGTACCCTTACTCCACAATCGATATTTCTAAGACGGTAAAATAAGATGTCTTCTGTTAATCTTTAGAGGGGTATTATTCAACAATTTTAGAAATGAATTGTGCATGTTTACTTGCCTGTTGGAGTTTTTAAGGTTCTATGTGATACCAACTCGGTATTTGCGTGGAGCATTAAAGGTAGACTCAACATCAATTATTTCTATAACCAATCAGATAGCCTCAGTGTAGGTTAATGAAGGTACGTTCACGGGGCAAGATTATTTATGGGACAAGGTTCCCCGCTAGCCAGCAGGAAGAGGTACCCCGGAATCAAGGTTTCAGGATTGTGTGTGCCTTCAGAATGATGGTGTCTGATGTGCAGAAAAAAGGTTGATGTATTTGATTTATTAGGTCAGCCTTGCTATATTACACTGATATAAATGGAGGACCGGACAATCGTGAGTTAGATAAGCGAATTGAACTTCTAAGGAATGATTATGAGATCATGAAAACCGATATAAATGCAACCCTGAAGGAAATGCAGGCTGATGCCGCCAAGCGTGACAAAACATTGATTATAACCGTTGTCGGTCTATTGACGGCCGGTATTTCCATTCTGGTCTGGTTGGACTAATCAAGTCAGTTTTTATTTCGAAAACATCAAAATCCGAATTAACCTCTCCAAATCACCTGACATTAGTATAATCCAGTTTTCTATTCTCCCATGGAAAGGGCTGGTTGTGCCTTTGTCACTTGACTGAGTTCCTTACCATCCATGTTTCAACACCTAAAGAATAAAATCAGGAATTGAAGAGATGTCCCAGCGGGAAAAAAGTATTACAATCAAAGTGAGTCTGCTTCTTGCTGACAAAACCATATCTGTTTTGCAGGTGTAATGAGTACGAAGACCCTCAATATTTATTTCAAGCAAACCGATTTTAGAGTTGCTTTGTCATAAATCATTTGCTACATTTTTTTGATGAATAAGCCCCAGGATAATCAAGAGTTGGCAAAGCAATTTGCTGTTTTGGAGGAAAGAATGAACACCCATCAAGCAAAGATTGATTCCACATTAAACGCCTTACGAGCAGATCAAAACGCCTTGCGAGCCGAACTGCGAACCCGTGAGTTGACAATGATCCTGACCGTAATAGGCCTACTAACGGCTGGGATAACAATCTTGGGTTTTATCTTGAATTGATCAAATCAGTTTTGGGTTGAATACTGCCAAAAACCCGATATAAACTCGTTTACATAAAGAACAACTACCAGTAAAGATGATGGTTCCCGGTCGCGACCACCACGGCGAGCAGTTTAAGCTAGTCGATTTGAAACCACAATAAGGGATTAATTTTGAGGGGTTGTAACTTGTTCCATAACAATTGGTGACTAGGTAATCCGAAAATTAATTTCAAAAATACGAAACATGATGAAGCAATCACGCAGAAGATCTGCCCTCTATATTCCAGGTTTGAACGAAAGGGCCATTAATAAGTCTCGAAGTCTTGAAGCAGATTTACTGCTATTGGATTTAGAAGATTCCATAGCACCAGGGTCCAAAAAGGAAGCACGGGCAAAGATTGTCGAAGAAGTGACAAAAGGTGGATTTGGCGAAAGAGAATTGGTCGTGAGGCTTAATGGTGAACAAACACCATTTTGGCAGGAAGACATGAATGTGCTTACAAATTGTTCTCCAGATGGTGTTTTAATCCCAAAAATAAATAAAGGTTCCGACGTTGAAAATGTTGTTTCTGCCGTACTGCGACATTCCGATAATCCCAAACTGGGCATTTGGCTCATGATTGAAACTCCAGGTTCCATTGCAAACATAAACGAAATTGGTATGAAAAAACGAACTCACGAAAATCTGCAAGGGTTTGTCATTGGGACTAATGATCTGGTTAAGGATTCGGGAGTAATTCCGGGAGAACACAGAAAATATCTCATACCTTGGTTGATGTCAGTCGTAGCCGTCGCCAAAGGTTATGGATTGGATGTACTTGACGGAGTGTACAATACTATTTCTGACCAGGAAGGCTTTCTAAGAGAAGCCAAAAGTGGTCGTGAGATGGGCATGAGTGGCAAGTCCCTGATCCATCCGAGTCAGATCGCCTCTACCAATAAGATTTTTTCGCCGAGTGAAGAGGAAATAGCCAAAGCCCACGAAATTGTAGCAGCTTTTTCAACAGAAGAAGCCCAGGGCAAGGGGGTAATCGTGGTCAATGGGGCGATGGTAGAAAGACTTCATCTGGAAATGGCTAAAGCGGTATTGGCAAAAACCTAGGTGCATTAGCACTTGCCTTTAAAGGAAACTCACGTCTTGAGTGACCGTAAAAATGTTGGAAATTAGATTCATTTTGTTATTGTGGGTTTTATAGTGATCAAAAACTCTGAAACATGTGAGGGTTATTTTACTGCAGAATTATTTATGATCTTGGAGGGAGGTATTTAAAGGATGGTACAAAAGACAGTTAGATTGACGGTTTCCCAGGCAATTGTCAAATATCTTTGCAATCAGTACACTGTGATTGATGGCACAAAAGTTCCTTTATTTGCAGGCGTTTTTGCCATTTTTGGGCACGGGAATGTTACCTGCCTCGGTGAAGCGCTTGAAAAAGTAAAGGATAAACTGCCAACTTGGCGGGGGCAAAACGAACAGGCGATGGCCTTGGCAGCTATCGCTTACACCAAGACAAAAAAGCGCAAGCAACTCATGATTGCAACGAGCTCAATAGGTCCAGGTGCTACCAACATGGTGACTGCTGCTGCGGTAGCCCATTCAAACAGGTTGCCTGTATTGATATTGTCAGGAGATGTTTTTGATAACCGTAGACCTGATCCTGTGTTGCAACAAGTGGAGAATTTTAATGCTCCGACATTATCGGTTAATGATGCCTTCAAGCCGGTGTCAAGATATTGGGACAGGATAACGAACCCCGAGCAAATCATTTCCTCCTTCCCACAAGCGATCGCTACCATGCTTGATCCTGCTGATTGTGGCCCCGCATTCATAGGGTTATGTCAAGACACCCAGGAGATTGCCTTTGCCTATCCTGTTGAATTTTTCCGTGAAGTTATTCATAAAATTCCTCGACCTAGGCCAGATTTGGGCAGTGTTGAGGATGCAGTCAAACTGATTACAAATTCCAAAAAACCGATGATCATTTCAGGAGGTGGGGTCAAATATTCTGATGCCGAAAGAGAGTTGGCTGCAATGGCGATCAACCGCGGTATCCCGGTATCTGAAACAATTGCCGGTAAGGGAACCTTTGTCCATGATCACCCGGCCCATATCGGCCCTATTGGTGTCGTTGGCTCGACTTCTGCCAATAACATTGCGGCTGAAGCAGATCTGGTGATTGCCATTGGGACCAGACTGCAGGATTTCACCACCGGGTCCTGGACCGTATTTAACAAGTCGACGAAATTTCTTGCCATTAATACTGCCAGGTGGGATGCAAATAAACACCAGGCCTTACCAGTGGTCGGTGATGCCAGAGAAACTCTGGTTGAATTGGAATCCAGGCTTTGTGACTGGACGGCTGAAAGGGACTGGTTAGCCAAGGCAAAGGATGAGTTTGCCCAATGGAATGCTCTTTTGGATGATCATCAGAAACCTACCAATGCACCTGTCCCAACCTATGCCCAAGTGGTTGGAATGGTCAACAAGTTTGCCGGTGAAAATGACAGGATGATAACCGCTGCAGGTGGTTTGCCGGGTGAGGTGTCAAAGGGATGGCGTGTCAAGAACCCAAATACGTTTGACTGTGAGTTCGGCTTCTCCTGTATGGGATATGAGGTTGCAGGTGGATGGGGAACGGCCATGGCCCTGGAAGAGGGTGCTGTTCCAATTGTTTTGGTCGGGGATGGCTCCTACCTTATGATGAATTCGGATATATACTCTTCTGTGTTGACTGGGCATAAAATGATTGTTGTTGTTTGCGACAATGGTGGGTTTGCCGTTATAAATCGACTACAGAACTACAAGGGAGGAAAATCTTTCAACAACCAGATAGAAGATTGCAAGGTTGTTGAACCTTTTTATGTTGACTTTGCAAAACACGCTGAATCCATGGGGGCGTTGACTCGTACTGTCGCCGGGCTTGGTGATCTGCAAACCGCTCTGGATTGGGCAAGAACAACTGATCGTACCACCGTAATTTCGATCAAAACGGATGCTTATCAGTGGACACCAGGAGATGCTTTTTGGGATCTAGGTGTACCTGAGGTCAGTGAAAGCCAAGATGTTCAGTTGGCACGTAAAGAACAGGTAAGTATACGGAGCAAGCAAAGAATTGGAGTTTAGGCATGTTTGCTAGGTTGGGGATTGCCCCCATTGCCTGGTCGAACGATGATCTTCCCGAATTGGGTGGTGATACGCTGTTGGAAACTTGTTTGAGTGATGCTTCCGAAGTCGGCTACACAGGGGTAGAGACTGGAGGGAAGTTTCCCACAACCAGTAAGGAGTTGGGTCCCATTCTTGATCACTATAAACTTGATCTCTGCGGCGGGTGGTATTCAGGTACTCTTTTGACTACAGATCTGGAGGAAGAGAAAGATAAGGTGGCTTCACAACTCGAATTGTTTCGAGATCTCAAGGCACCCTGTCTGGTTTATGGTGAAACAGCACACACCATTCAAAACCTCAAAACTGTTCCGCTGAATCAAAAAATCAGGCTTGATGAAGATCAAATCATGAACTATGGTCGGAAATTGACTTCCTTTTGTGCCTGGTGCCAAGGGAAGGGTATGCCCATAGCCTTTCACCATCACATGGGCACAGCTATTGAAACACAGAACGAGCTTGATCTTCTCATGAACTTTACTGGTGAAGAGGTCAATTTGCTGTTTGATCCTGGGCATATGGCTTTTTCTGGTGGAGACAATTTTGCCGTCATTGCCAAGCATGTCCACAGGATACGACATGTCCATGCAAAAGATGTAAGAAGCAATGTTTTGACAAAATTAAATTGGGCCCGAGATAGTTTCCTTGATGCGGTCTTGAAGGGCGTTTTTACAGTTCCAGGAGATGGTTCGCTTAATTTCGGAGAAATTGTCCACCGTCTTGCCGATACAGGCTATGAAGGTTGGTTTGTCGTTGAGGCTGAACAGGATCCTGCCAAGGCACCACCCCGACAATATGCACTTATTGGCTATCAAACACTTGAGCCCATTTTAAGAAAAGAGGGATACCAATTGATTAGGAGGAACAATGAATAGACTTGATGGTAAGATAGCTGTAGTAACCGGTAGTACACAAGGGTTGGGAAAGGCGATTTCCGAACGGTTTGCGGCAAGCGGTGTGGCCGGTATTGTCACCTGTGGCCGGAGGGCTGAGAAAGGTCAGAAAGTTGCCGAAGAGATTGTCAAACAATCGGGTGTCCCGGTGAAGTTTGTTCAAGGCGATTTGGGAACTGTCAAGGATTGTCAAAAGATAATCAATTATACGGATAATGAATTTGGTCGCATAGATATCCTGGTCAATGCCGCAGCAATTACTGACAGGGGAGATTTGCTGAACACATCACCGGAATTGTTTGACCAAATGTTTGCTGTTAATGTGCGAGGTCCGTTTTTTATGATGCAGGAAACGGTCAAGATAATGATACGAGAGAAAATTAAGGGATCCATTATCAACATAGGTTCCATGTCCGCTCTTGCAGGCCAGCCCTTTATAATTGCCTATTGCTCATCAAAGGGCGCTCTTGCTTCCTTGACCAGAAATGCTGCATATTCATTGCTGTTCAATCAAATTAGGATTAACCAGCTAAATATAGGATGGATGGCTTCCGATGGTGAAGATGCCATTCAGAAAAAATACCACGGTGCGGAAGACGGATGGTTGAAAGAAGCCTCAAAAAACTTGCCAACCGGTCGGCTGATTGATCCCGTCGAAGTAGCACGGGCAGTTGCCTTTATGGCATCTGATGACTCGGGTTTAATGACAGGTTCGGTGATCAACTTTGATCAATCAGTATGGGGGGCTTATGATGTCCCGCCGAATTCGGGCAAACCACTTGGATAAGGTTCCTACTGTAAATGAAACAAATGCATTTGTGGATTTGAGTATATTTCCCACAAGTTTTGATTGCCATTACGCAAAAACCTGTTTGTAATCTTTAGATTAATATTTTATCAACTCCTCCCTAATTATTTTTTTGAATTTTTATGATTCATTAAATCTTTGTAAATGGAGGAGCAATGAAAAAATTTATACTGTCTTTAACGGCATTCCTGTTATTTGCAGGTGCTGCCATGGCTGAAAAGTATATAATGGTAACGCACACTCAGGGAACTGATCCCTTTTGGCCCGTTGTAGAAAAAGGTGGTAGAGATGCCGCTGAAGCGCTTGGGGTCGAATTTGAATATCGGTTTGCCCCAAGTGGTGACATGGCTGATATGGCAAAGTTGATTGAAGCAGCGGTTGCAACAAACCCAGATGGGTTGGTTGTCTCACTGCCAGACCCGGATGCATTGGGTAATGCCATCAGGGCTGCTGCTGATGCCGGTATTCCAGTTGTAACGATTAACTCGGGCCTGGAATCATCTAAGGATGTCGGTGCAATCATGCATGTTGGCCAGCCTGAGCGACTTGCCGGTGAAAAAGCTGGCGAACGTGCTATGGCCGAAGGAGTAACCAACGGTCTTTGCCTTAACCAGGAAGCATTCAACACTGCCTTGGTCGATCGATGTACCGGATATTTTGATGCCATGGGAAAAGAACTTAACATGATTGATGTATCCAACGATGTTGCCCAAATCAAAACCAGAACAGCTGCCGCCCTTCAGGCTGATGCCTCAATTGATGCCTTGCTTGCTGTAGGACCACACGTGTGTGAAGCAGCTGCTGAGGCTGTGGCTGACATTGGTGCTGAAATTCACCTGTCCTGTTTTGATATGACACCTGGTGTTATCAATCTGATCAAGGAAGGAAGGGCTGCCTATACAATAGACCAGCAACAAAGGCTGCAAGGGTATATGCCAATTGTTGTTCTGCATCTCTACAACTCCAATGCTGGTATGTTGCCAGGTAGCAACATTCCATCAGGACCTGGTTTTGTTGATGCGTCCAACGCTGCAGCTGTTGAAGCCCAGGCAGGGGTCAACAGATAGAATTGCCGTTCACTTTATTGTGGTAAAAAATTTTGGGGAAGGGATATCTTGTTCGTTCCCCATTTTTATTATGATGCGAATATTCGGGATATTACAAATTATAGAGCATAATAATGCAAGCAGATAGAAAAGAAGCAGATAGACAGGTCAATCAGGGAGCATTCAAAAAGTTTATTCGAAGACCAGAAATTGGCGCTTTCTCTGGAATGGTGGTAATTCTGATATTTCTTGCAATAGTCGCTGGTGATGTCGTTTATAATCCATTGGGAATAAAAAATAACCTGTCGATAATTTCGCAACTTGGGATAATTGCAATCGGGGCATGTTTGCTGATGATAGCAGGAGAATTTGACCTGTCCATTGGATCCATGATCGGTTTTGCGGGTATGTCTATGGCCATGATGTTGAAATGGGGATTGCCATTCGGATTAGGAGAAGCGACACCCTTTATGGCCTTTACCTTGACGTTATGCATGACCCTGTTCATAGGGTGGATCATCGGAAACATTGTCGTTCGTTCGGGGCTCTCTTCGTTTATCGTTACATTGGCGTTTCTGTTCATTCTCAGAGGTCTTACAGAGGTAAGTTTTCGGGAGTTTAATGAAGGGTCGACCCAGATATCAGGATTACCGGATTTCAAGCAGACTGACTTTTTTGCCTATTTATTTGGTGGTGAAACCTTCAAGTGGTTTTTTACCTTGCTCTACGAAATGGGATTTAACTTGAACCGGTTGGGTAACCAGTGGGTGACTGGTTTGGATGCCAAGGTGGCTTGGTGGATATGTATAGCGCTAATCACCTATGTTATTCTTTCGCGGACACAACTTGGCAATTGGATCTATGCTACCGGTGACAACAAGGAAAGTGCCAGAGCAAACGGTGTTCCGGTGAATCATGTTAAAGTTGGCCTCTTTATGTTTACGGCCTTTTGTGCAACTGTTTTTGCAGCTTGTCAGGTTTTTGATACCAATACGGCAGATGCTGCCAAGGGTAATCTAAAAGAATTGGAAGCTATCGCCGCTGCCGTGGTTGGTGGAACCGTCATGACGGGAGGATTTGGATCAATCGTCGGGGTGATATTCGGTGCGGTTATTTTTGGTTTGGTCCAAAATTCGGTTTTCTATATATCGTGGATTGATGGATCCTATTATCGCGTCTTCCTCGGTACTGTGCTGCTGATAGCCGCCTTTGCCAATGAAAATATACGCAAAAGAATAACTGGAGGAATTTGACATGGCTGAAACAAATTCGGAACCTTTGGTTAAACTCCGGGGGATCAAGAAGAAATTTGGCCCCTTCGTTGCACTTAATGGGGTTGATATGGACATCTACCCCGGTGAAGTCCATGCGTTGCTTGGTGACAATGGCGCTGGCAAGTCAACCCTCATCAAAATTTTATCGGGAGTTCACCAGCCAAGTGGTGGTGAAATTATTGTCGATGGAACCCCGGTCATTTTCCGATCACCAAGGGATGCCTCAGCTGCCGGTATCGGTACGGTTTACCAGGATTTGGCCTTAAACCAGTTGATGTCGGTAACCCGCAATTTCTTCATGGGACGGGAAATTTTTAATGGCCCTGCTCCCGTTGGAATGATGAAAATGCAGGAAATGGATACCATCACCCATGATGAAATGATCAAGATTGGGATTGACATCTCAGATCCCAATCAGGCAGTGGGGACCATGTCTGGTGGACAACGACAAACCTTGGCCATTGCCAGGGCCATATATTTTGGAGCCAAGATTTTGATTCTTGACGAGCCAACATCAGCCTTGGGACAAAAACAGCAAATGGAAGTTTTGAAAACCATCAAGCGCGTTAGGGGATTGGGAAATATTGCCATAATCTTTATAACGCATAACGAAATTCACTCCAAACTGATTGCTGATCGATATACTTTCCTCTCCCTTGGTGAGGTTATAGGTTCAGGAACCAGGGAAAGTTTGGCCGGTGACGATATTCGAAGATTGATGGCGGGTGGCGCTGAAATGGCCGACTTGGAAATGGAATTGGGAAAAATTTAGTTGCTTCTCCCTGACAATCCCAACCCCGGCATATATTGACCGCGGTGTAATTGATCGCACAATAGGGTTCATCATTCAGGCATGAAAGACTGTTTTTCTACGGGTTGTTTTTGAAATCCTGAAGTGTTGTCATTGACAAAATTGGCTCCCACCTTGGACAGAATTAAGATCTCGAACTATCCGGCCTGCTTGATACTTTTTTGCACTACGATAGACTAAAATTCTCGTGTAATTGCACGATAAATGGTGTTATATCAACTAATCTTGAATTGACGAAAAATATTGAAGTGGTAAAAGGGCAATCATGATTTTTCCTTGGAGAATTCATTCAAATTTGTGTAAATTTACTTGAGGTCACATAAGATGGAAATGCCCTCTACCAAGGTTTCAATTATCAACGACAAGGACAGGTTAATTGATTTGTTTAGGGATGTTCTCTCGCCTGATTCAGTTATATTCGATCCATTTGAAACCAAAGCCTATGAATGTGATGGTTTGACAGCCTATAAATGTCCACCATTGGCTGTTTTGCTTCCCAGATCAACCGAGGAAGTTGCCAAGGCACTTGCCATTTGCCACGCTGAAAAAATTCCAGTTACACCACGAGGTGCAGGAACCTCTCTAGCCGGCGGAGCTCTCCCAACCAGCGATAGCATCATTTTGGGAACTTCCAGATTAAACAATATATTAAACCTTGATATTGAGAACCGAATGGTTCGGGTCCAAACGGGTGTAACAAATCTTTCCGTAACGGCGGCCGTAGAGGAGGAAGGGTTCTTTTATGCCCCTGATCCCTCCAGTCAGGTGGTTTGTACAATCGCTGGAAACATAGCGATGAATTCAGGAGGTGCACATTGTCTTAAGTATGGTGTGACTACGAACAATCTGTTGGGTGTAAAAGTCGTATTGATGGATGGGACAGTCGTTGAACTCGGAGGTGAGTACCTTGATACTGGTGGCTTGGATCTGGTTGGAGTTATATGCGGATCGGAAGGTCAACTTGGAATTGTTACAGAAGCCGTTTTAAAAATTACACCGAAACCGGAGGGAGCCAGGCCTATTTTATTGGGTTTTAATTCAAATGTCATAGCTGGTAATTGTGTTTCGGATATTATTGGTGCAGGATTGCTTCCTGTTGCCATAGAATTTATGGACCGGTTGTGCATTAAGGCTTGTGAAGATTTTGTGGGGGCCGGATACCCTGACGTTGATGCCCTGCTGATCGTAGAAGTGGAAGGGTCAGAAAATGAGATTGATGAACAACTAGCCAAAATCAAGGAGATCGCTTCACGTCATGACCCAGTAGCCATGAAAGAAAGTAAATCCGAACAAGAGTCACAATTGATCTGGAAGGGTCGAAAATCCGCCTTCGGTGCAATGGGCAAAATAAATGATTATATCTGCCTGGATGGAACAATACCCGTTTCTCGCCTTCCGGAAATGCTCGCGGGTATTACCAGGCTGTCCAAAAAGTATAATTTGGCTGTTGCCAATGTGTTTCATGCCGGGGATGGAAATCTTCACCCTTTGGTTCTTTTCAATGCCAACGAGGAGGGTGAATTGGAAAAGTGTGAACTTTTAGGTGCAGATATTTTGAACTTGTGTGTTGAACTGGGCGGATGTTTAAGTGGAGAACACGGTGTGGGAGTAGAAAAAAGAGACTTGATGCTCAATCAATTCACCAGAGAAGATCTGGAAATTCAAATGCGAATAAAAGATGTTTTTGATCCCAACTGGTTGCTCAACCCGGCAAAAGTTTTTCCATTGGAACTTTCAATGGAAAGAAGACTAAATTGAAACCGAATAGCGAATCTGAACTGGCTGGACTGATTTCAGGAAGGATATCGCCAGTAAAAATTGCTGGTGGTGGTACTCGACCCATTGGTTTGCCGCAAAGTGGGGAGAGGTTATCCCTGCTAAATCTCAATAAAATTAACCAATATGAACCAGCTTCCCTCACACTGGTGGCTGATGCGGGTACCCCTCTCATGACCATAATTGACGCACTTGCAAGCAATGGACAAATGCTTCCATTCGAGCCAATCAATTATCGTGCATTACTTGGTAGCGCTGGGAAGCCAACGATAGGTGGTGTGGTTGCTACCAATTCATCTGGTCCAAGAAGAGTTAAGGTTGGTGCTTGTCGGGATTTTGTCATAGGGCTTCGGTTTATTGATGGTGTGGGCAATATTTTGAAAACCGGTGGGCGGGTCATGAAAAACGTAACCGGTTATGATTTAACCAAGTTATTGACCGGCAGTTTTGGAACACTTGGTATAATTACTGAAGTTGCATTGAAGGTATTGCCTTCTCCTGAACACACTGCCGTTATTTTGATTGAGGGTTTGGCTGATGATAAAGCTTTGGAACTCCTTAACAGGGCTTTGAATTCGCCATTCGAGGTTACAGGTGCAGCCCATTTATGTCGCGGTATTGATGGCAATCCGGTGACGATGGTCCGTGTTGAGGGTTTTTATTCTTCGGTAATCTATAGAAGCGAGGAGTTGTCAAAACTTTTTGAAGGTTTTGGGACATTGACAATTGAATCTGATCCTGAACGAACCCGTGAGGGGTGGAAATATATCCGTGATGTTGGTCCCTTCCATGATAGGGAGGGGGATGTTTGGAGGATCGTAACCAAACCAACAGAAGCAAATTTGCTGGTCAATGATATAAAAGAAAAAATTGATATAGAAGTGTTTTACGATTGGGCCGGTAGTCTGATCTGGGCCTTGGTTCCGGAGGGAACCAATTTAAGAGAGTATCTTGAGGGGTTGAATGGAAATGCCACCCTTATTCGAGCAAGTGATGAAACCAAATCAAGATTACAGGTATTCCACCGACAAAACGATGTCGTTCAGAACCTCAAGCATAGAATAAAGCAACAATTTGATCCGAACAATATACTGAACAAGGGAATGGTGTTGTGAGGATGAGCCTGCTTTCCCGCCGTAGATATTGGAATATTTGAGCGTTAAAGGTTGTTTGCATGGAAACCAGGTTTACCGAACACCAACTTGCCAGCCCACCAATAAAAAGGGCTAATGAAATCCTCAGGACCTGTGTGCACTGTGGATTTTGTCTGGCGACCTGTCCGACCTATCAGGTTTTGGGAGATGAACTGGACAGCCCCAGGGGAAGAATTTACCTGATTAAAGATATGCTTGAATCCCAGCGACCTGCTGATGAAAAAACAGTCAAGCACATAGACAGGTGTCTTTCCTGCCTTGCATGCATGTCCACTTGCCCTTCTGATGTGCATTATATGCATCTCGTTGATTATGCCCGCGAATACATTGAACAAACATACAAACGCCCTATAACCGATCGGATTTTGAGAAAGATTCTAAAAATTTTGATGACAAATCAAAAATTATTCGGTTTAAGCCTGTTTTTTTCCAGATTTGCCAAACCATTTGCTCCACTGATGCCCGATAAAAGGTTAAGGGCTATGCTCAGTTTATCGCCTCCAAAAACGAAAAAGGCAGAACAGTACATCCGGGGAGAAACATTTTTACCAAAAGACAAAAAGAAATACCGTGTGGCACTTTTAATGGGGTGTGTACAACAAGCGATAAATCCTACAATTAATCAATCTACCATAAACCTGCTAACCAGGTTGGGGTGCGAAGTAGTGGTGCCCAAATATGCTTGTTGTGGAGCTTTGCCACATCATATGGGATCTAGGGATGATAGTCATAAATTAGCCATGGAAACGATCAAATCCATAACGAAAGAGATTGTGGGGGATGGGCTGGACGCAATAATCATAAATACAAGCGGTTGTGGGACAAACATTAAGGATTATGGCTACATGTTCCAAAACCATCCTGCCCAAGGGGAAGCGGAGCAAGTTTCAGAACTGGCTCTGGATATTACGGAATTCATTGACAAAATAGGTTTCCCCTACCAGGCGGACCTATCTGTCAGGGTGGGGTATCATGCCGCTTGTTCACTACAGCATGGGCAGCGAGTTAAAACGACTCCTAAAGAGTTGTTGGAGAAAGCCGGGTTTGAGGTCTTGGAGCCGTTGAACAGCCATCTTTGTTGTGGGTCTGCTGGTACCTACAATATGTTGCAACCTAAAATTGCGGAAGAACTCCGTAACAGAAAGATTGCCACCCTGGAAGCAAAGGGTCCTGATATAATCGCTACAGGAAATATTGGCTGCATGTTGCAAATATCCTCAGGAACCAGGATTCCGGTTGTGCACACAGTAGAACTTTTGAATTGGGTCGCAACACCTTCAACTTCACCCAAATCTTTGGTGTCACTCAAAGCGGATCTCAATTTTTGAAAATGCAGTTATTTTTTGATTATAAACTCTTGAAATACTTCCTAACAGACCTATATCACTCCCATCGGAGCCGATAAGGTCTGATACTTAACCGCCCGTTCTAAATGAAGGGCACTAAATGAAAATTGCTCAATTGGAGGATTATGTCATGAGAACATATGATTTGTCACCCTTATATCAAACTACTGTTGGTTTCGACCGGTTTCAGGATTTGCTGGACAAGGTTTTTACCTCGGAAGTTGTTTCTACAGGGTACCCCCCTTATAATATCGAAAAGACTTCGGACGAGAGTTATGTGATTTCCATAGCTGCAGCGGGCTTCTCAAGCAAGGAGCTTGAAATTGAAGTTCGTGAGAACAAGCTCATGGTTACGGGTAAAAAAACGTCCGATGATTCCAAGCGTGTGTTCCTTCACAAGGGGATAGGTCAGAGAAGTTTCCAAAGGAAGTTTCAGTTGGCCGATCACGTTAAGGTCATTTCTGCCGATTTCCACGACGGAATGTTGAATATCACCCTTGAGAGGGAGATTCCTGAAGCCTACAAGCCCAGGAAGATAGCTATCAGCAATGGTCAGGGAACAGGATCTGCAATTGAAAACGGGAAGGCCGTTGAAATAGAAGGCTAAGCTCAAGCAAACATACCAAAACCCCCGGTATCGTGAGATGCCGGGGGTTTTCGACTTTTATTGCATGGTCATCCCACACGAAGACACCAGAATCCATTCCATACCGGCATCCAAACCTTTACCAAGTGGTAAACAATGGATTGCATGGTGTCTTTAGAATTTAAATATGGATCTTGAGCGGTTTGTACTCAATGAGAGCTGACCTCCCGATAATTTTAAGTATCGTAACTGACATTTCAGAGCCGTAGGAATCGGTAAGTTTGATAGGGTCCCCAAGTTTAAAAGAAACGGGTTGCTGCAACCCATCTTCAATCGCGATATTATCCGCGTATAAATACATCCTATCCTTTGAATCAAGTATGGGATTAAGTCGCCCGTTGAGTTCAGGTACAAAGCCTGTCGCATTAGGAAAAATCGCCGAACCTCCCAAGGGTATTTTTGTGAGTTCAATACGTTTACCTTTTTGATCAGGTCGCCAATTAAGGACTAATCCTCCTGCATACCCTTCCTTAGCAGCATAAACAGTCATTGGTAGATGGGTTGTGTAAAAATCGAACCATGCTTCTCCATCGCGGTTGGTTGTCGAGCGTTGCCAGGTTTTGTTTGGAAACAAAGAAAGGACATCCACGCCCTCCAAGGGGAGACCATCGGAGTGAACCGATATTGTTGAGGTGGCAGGTGTTAATTCCAGTTTTGTGGCTGGAATTTTAAGTAAGAGATTAGACCTGTCTATCAATCTATAAACCGGTAACTCCCCAGTTGCTTCATATGTTCTTTTTTTTATAATGGAAACACCATCGCCTCTGCGTTCCATCAGATACTTTCGATCAGTTGCTCCTGTAATATAACCAACCGAAGTTCTACCAAAAACAGAAGCGATAACTTCGTTACGTGTTGCCTGACTGATATCCATATTCTCAATAGTTATGCCGTTTGGTAGACTGCCAGGTGAATCAATCTCAAGATGTCCCTGAAAAATAGATAATCTTATGCGCCTTTTTGTTAACGCATAATCACGGTGCACAACACCGTTAATCACAGCTTCAAAAACAGCTGACAAGTTATATTCCGGAATGTTTTCTCTATCAGGATTTTTTCGGGCTGCAACGCGCATGTTCCGTTTGACAAAATGCATGGCGTCTATAATCTGCGAATTAAGGGGGCCAACTATGTCTTGGGCATCAATTTGGCCTGAAGCACGATCTGGTCCCCTATAACATGTTGCCATAATCGTGGCCTGAGGTAGCCATTTTTCAGGTTTCTTGGAGCATAGTAAAATACCAGCAACTGTTGCACGGATATTACCGGACTCATCAACTTTTAATAGGCGGAGATTAATAAGTCCCTGTTGAGGGTTTTCAGATCCTGTAGAACTTAAGAGAGGTTCCCAAAGAGTTTTGCTGAGTGTATTGAAACCAGTATTTGGTACGATCTGCGTGTCATACCGCAGAAAACTGTTCTGGTCCCGGTTTTGGGCAAGACTCAATTTTTCATCTCCTACCAAGAATCTTTCAGCAGCACCACCACTATAACGCGATAATCTTTATCGAACTAAGCGTCTGTCAGGGTGAAAATTTATCAAATTATATCGCAAATGACTTCTGATGTTTTTGGTTATTCAACTCACTGCCAAGTAAAATACATGGCATATAAGCAGTGAAAATTTCCTCAACAAAAACCGGCCATCCTAGTTTATACAGAAAGGTGTTTTTCGCTTTGTGGTTTAAAGCAGGGACTAGCTAGCAGTAGTGTATCTGTAAAACTGCTAGCCAATAATTTTCATTTTGCCGTTCGTTTCGTGGAAGGCAGTTAGATACTCAAACAAATGTATTTCATTTCCAGATAATCATCTATACCGTGTCTGGATCCTTCACGACCAATACCTGATTGTTTGACACCGCCAAAGGGAGCAGATTCTGTTGAGAAAATTCCGGTATTTACACCGACAATACCATACTCCAAAGCTTCCGAAACCTTCCAGACCCTGGATACGTCCTTGGTATAGAAATAAGAAGCCAAACCATGGATGGAATCATTGGCCAACGCAATAACTTCCTCATCCGTAGTGAATTTAAACAACGGCGCAAGGGGTCCAAAGGTTTCATCATAGGCGACCATCATGTCTTGTGTAACATCAGCAATCACTGTTGGTTCGAACCAGTAACCTCCCAATTCCGAGGGCCTGCCGCCAATCAGAACCCGACCACCTTTATCAAGGGCATCATCAATATGTGATTTGACCTTTGTAACCGCATCCTGGTTGATCAGTGGACCCGTGTTAACGCCATCGGTGAAACCATCGCCAAGAACAAGAGATTTGGTTGCTTCAGCGAGTTTTCTGGAGAATTCTTCGTAAACACCTTCCTGAACATAAATTCTGTTGGCACACACACAGGTTTGGCCATTGTTTCGGTATTTACTGATCATGGCGCCCTCAACGGCAGCGTCTATATCCGCATCATCAAATACGATGAAGGGTGCATTACCACCAAGCTCCATCGATACCTTCATAATCTGCTCACCAGCCTGTCGCATCAGGATGCGTCCTACTTCCGTTGATCCTGTAAAGGTGAGTTTCCTGACAATTGGATTTGAACAAAATTCTTCACCCACCTGTCGTGACTTGGTCGAAGGAACAACAGAAAACACACCTTTTGGGACCCCAGCTCTTTCGGCCAATACCGCCATGGAAAGGGCTGATAGGGGTGTTTCACTTGCTGGACGACAAACAATGGAGCAACCCACGGCGAGGGCGGGTGCAACTTTTCTGGCAATCATTGCATTGGGAAAATTCCAAGGTGTTATTGATGCAACCACGCCAACAGGTTGTTTCAAAACCATCAGTTTTTTATCGGTTTGATGCCCCGGGATTGTTTCACCATATACGCGTTTGCCTTCCTCGGCAAACCATTGAATAAAGGAAGACCCATAGATAATTTCGCCTTTGGCCTCGGCGAAAGGCTTACCCATTTCAGCTGTGAGGATTGCCGCCAAATCATCAGCATTTTCCATGGCCAAATTATACCAGCGATACAGGATTTCTGATCGTTCCTTAGCTGTTTTAGCAGCCCATTCTTTTTGAGCCGTTTCAGCTGTTTCAATCGCTCGTCTTACTTCAGCCACACCAAGATCGGGTATGGAAACGATGACATCCCCCCGGGCAGGGTTGGTAATTTCAAAGGTCGCTCCATCATCAGCATCAACCCACTCACCGTTGATATAGGCCTTGGTGGCCAACAGGGTTGGATCCTTCAGGATTGAGACCAAGTTTGTATGATCTAGCATTTTTAACATCCTCTCTTTTGATTGTAGACCTATTCAATCTTTGTTTGGATTGTCCAAAATACAAGGGAAATGGGGTAAAAATGTTATTTTAAATGCCTCGGACTTATTCAAAGGCAAAACGGCAATGCCTGCACCTGGATGATTAACCCGTTGAGGACCTATTGCCACCCAATTTCTAGAGGTATGTTAGTTCCTCCAATGAACCTTCTTGGTAAAAAGGAATGCTATCCAGTTGGGCAGCATGATTGTTGATGGACTTGACGAACCTTATCACTTTACGGGTGATGGCAGGAATATCAAGATCAAGAGCTTCCTCTAATGTAAACCACGCGAGATCTGAAAGTTCGCCGGACGCATCCTTAAAAGTGTCGAAGTGCCTAACGTCGAAATTCTCCCGTGCTCTAAATATAAAGAATCTAGTATCAAATCTCCTTGACATACCCGTTGGAGTTAGGGCTCGCAATACAAAAGCCATGCCAAAATCCTGTATATTATCCTTGCTAATCGTAATTCCAGTCTCCTCAGTCAGCTCACGAAGGGCGCTATTAACCAAGGGCTGCATGAGACCTATTTCCGCTTTTACCGCCAGTTTATGATAGTTTCTGATCCGGCTTGTTGGTATAAAGCAGCCTTGCAAGTCGTTTGGCTCGACAGCTCCTCCTGGAAAAACATATTTTTCAGGCATGAACACGGCCTTCTTTCCACGCTTGCCCATGAGAACCTTAGGTGGGTTAAAATCAGTCCGTACCAGTATGACACTTGCGGCGTTTCTGATTTCAGGTGAAGCAATCATGTCAAGAACTTGCGCTTTATTGCTCCATGGGTCTACGGTCTACTGTTTTTAAATTGATATGAAACTTGGTCTTAACTTATGCTAAATTCGAGGGGTGCTCACTGCAATAGCCCTCTCCGTGTGTTCAGAATCTTCCAATATACAGTACCTACCCAATAAGGCTAAAGACATTGAATGGCAGGTCAACGATTTGCAATTATGGGATTCGGGATGCAGAGGCACTGATTTAACCATAACTGCCATCACCCCATCGACCAAAAAAGTCTATGTCCTCCATACTCAAATTACCGTAAATTAAAACAAGACAAACAATAAGCCAGATGGCGGCTGATGTTAAAGTTGTCCAGAAAGCCTTGCTTTTAAGTCCGGCATGTGTTGGTGCTGACTGGGGAGTACCAATTTCTATGTTACCATCTTCCTTTTGAGTTTTAATGCGCCTTGGCAAAAATAAAAACAAACACAATACCCAGATGATTGCATACAAAACCACAGCTCCGGCGATGGACATGATTACGTCTCCTCAAATTCTACAAGGGTCCCAAGGCAATCCTTGGGATGAAGAAAGATGACGGATTTGCCATGAGCACCAGTCTTTGGTGGTCCAAGGACTTGCAGACCTTCATCATTCATCTTACGCAATGCGTTATCCATATTATCAACCTCAAGGCAAAAGTGATGAATACCCCCTGCTGGATTTTTGTTCAAAAAAGCGGCAATGGGACTCTTGTCACCAAGAGGTTCCAAGAGCTCAATCTTGGTATTGGATAATTCTACAAAAACTACTGAAACGCCATGTTCCGGGATAGCAGTTGGTTTGGACACATTGCCCCCAAAAACCTCTTTATACAGCCTTGTTGCCTGGTTGAGGTCCGGCACAGCAATGGCAATATGGTTTAAGGCTCCAATCATTTTTTGTTCCCGAGTTTTTTATCAATTAGTTGTACCGCCAGCTCCATGGTAACATCCTTGATTTTTATTCCCTTCGGTACTGAAGCATTTACCTTATTCCATCTGATATAAGGTCCAAATTTGCCATTAAGGACTTCAACAGGTCCCTTTTTTTGAGGATGTTCGCCCAACTTTAATGTCGTCGATTTGCTTGCCTTAAGATCAATTATTTCTATGGCATTTTCCAACGTCAGGGTTTTAGGATCAATAGATTTCGGAAGTGAAGCATTGACTCCATTCCATTTTAAATAGGGGCCGTATCTTCCAGAATGCAAACTAATTCCCCCACCGCTGGGGTGCTGCCCCATCACTCCGGGTGCAGTCGCAGGTGGTTCCGAAAGTATACTTACAGCACGGTTAATTCCGATGTCAAAAACTTCTTGGGGGTTATCTGAATCAAGGTTGGTATATTTGCCTTCATATTTCAAATAGGGACCTAAAGGCCCAATACTTGCCGTAATATCCTTACCCGTTTCTGGATGAAGTCCAACCAACCGGGGCAAGGAGAATAATTTTACCGCAAGTTCAAGGTTCAAATCAGCTTCATTGATATTTTTTGGTATCCCCGCTCTCTTTGGTTTTTTCCTTGATTTTGAATCCTCTTCCAATTCAAAAAACTTGCCGTATCGGCCAGATTTTAAATAGATGGTCTTACCTGATTCAGGGTCTTTACCGATTTCATTGTGAGAAGGCACAAACCCCTTTTTGCCATATTCAAAGGGTTGGTTAAATCGACATTTGGAACATGAAAAGTAAGGAGCAGAATTTTTGAAGATTCTCAATTGGAGAGTACCATCCTTACAATCTGGATTGGGACATTTCAGCGCATGTCCAGAATCGGAACCGTTTTTCAGAATTTGGGGTGCCACAACTTCAGCAACTTTATCAATAACCTGCTTGATTTGCTGATTGTTTACACTTTCAACCTTCGGTGAGAAATCGTTCCAGAAGTCATTTAATACATTCCCTTTGTTTTCTCTCCCACCAGAGACTTCGTCCAAAAGATTTTCCATTTCTGCGGTAAAGCCATATTCCACATATTTGGGAAAATAGGTTTGCAAAAAGGCAACAACCACTCTTCCTGAAGCAGTTGGCTGGAGTTTGTTGGAACGGGGGACAGCAACAACATAACCTCGATCAACAAGGGTGGAAATAATTGTTGAATAAGTTGAAGGTCTCCCTATGCCATGGTCTACCATGGCCTTAACCAGCGACGCTTCGGAATATCTGCTGGGAGGCTGGGTGGTGTTTTTCTTTACATCGGTAGTCTTAAGATTGATTTTTTCACCCTCGGACAAAGGAGGCAAATCAGGATTTAGAAAGCTTTCTTCCTTATCCGATATCTTGGCTGCATCTCCCAGGCTTTCTTCATAAACTTTCTTGAAACCATCAAAAAGTTGTATCTTACCTGAAGCTAATAACTCTATACCAGGATCTTCAGATTTTATGGTTACCCTAGTATTTTTTACAAGGTTAGATTTCATTTGGGTTGCAAGTGTTCGCTTCCAAACAAGGTCGTATAACTTGGCTTCAACTTGGGTAAGGGATGCTCCAGATTTGATTAAATTTTGGGCATTTTGAACAAGGCGTGTTGGACGAATGCATTCATGTGCCTCTTGGGCGTTTTTTGCTTTTTGCTTATAAACGCGTTCCTTTGAAGCAAGATAATCGGTTCCGAACAATTGAGATATCGCCGAACGGCATTCCTTTATTGCACTCGGAGCCATGCTAATGGCATCTGTTCTCATATAGGTTATGTGGCCTGCTTCATAAAGTTTTTGGGCTACTCGCATGGTTTCAGAAGATTTTAACCTGAGTTTCCTGTTGGCCTCTTGTTGTAATGTCGCAGTTGTAAAGGGAGGAGGAGGATTAATGGCTGAATCCCTGCTTCTGACAGAAACAATCTCATAATGCTTGAGATTCTTCAGGGTTGTTTGAGCCTCGGTCGCAATATCGGACCTGTCAAAACCAGTTTTCCCTAGTTTTTTACCATCAAATAAAGTGAGATTGGCCCGAAATTCTTTATTCGCAACATTCAGAAATGATGCGGAAATTGTCCAGTAATCCTTGCTTTCGAATTGCTCAATTTTTTGTTCTTTCTCCGACACCATCCGAAGGCAGACGGATTGAACCCTTCCTGCTGAAGACCCACAAGGAAGTTTTGTCCAGAGTATTGGAGACAGATTGAAACCAACCAGAAAATCTAATGTCCGGCGTGCAAGATAGGCATCGACAAGATCCATGTCGATTTGCCTTGGATCATTCAACGCGGATTGCACACTATCTTTGGTAATTGAAGAAAATGAGATACGGTTTTTCTGACCTATGGAAAAATCCTTGAATTTTGTCTTGAGAATTTCCTCCAAATGCCAACTGATGGCTTCGCCCTCCCGATCAGGGTCGGTAGCCAGGATGAGATTTGGATCGGATTTGAGTGCAGTGATGATGGTATTGAGATGCTTTCGTGCCCTGGGATTGATTTCCCAAATTGCCTTGAAGTTATTATCGGGGTCAACAGCCTCCTTTTTGGGTTTGAAATCCCGGATGTGTCCGTAAGAAGCCAAAACCTTAAAGTTTTTCCCTAGGTACTTTTCAATTGTTTTGGCCTTGGCAGGTGATTCGACCACTACTACAGGCATATTTTCTCCAACTGGTTCAAATTTGTTTCCTTGTTGATAAATAATGTCGCATGATGATTATTTGCAAAGCCAATACTGATATTAAATTTATGGTCGTCGTGTACATAATTATAAATTCAGAACGCAATTGTATCCTTGCACAATGAAGTGAACAAAATTTATTGTGGATAAGTGATAAAGGAACAATTAGGAAAAATGCAATAATTTTTATTTTGGCAAGAGAGGACTGAAATGGCAAATCATGGTTATGAACAAGGCGATTTAAACCTTCCATTTGTCGGTATTTGCACCTTTGGAAAATATCCTTACCGGAAAGAAATTTCTGCTAATGATTTTGATCTTGCATTCATCGGAGCTCCTTTTGATATGGGCACCCAATGGCGATCGGGTGCAAGGTTTGGGCCACGCTCAGTCCGGGAAGCTTCAACATTGTTTTCCTTTGGACACGCCGGTGCATATGACCATGAGGACCGCCTAACCTACCTTGAACCGGGTAAAGTGAAAATTGTGGATTTGGGCGATGCAGATATCATCCACACCGATACAATTTCAAGCCATAATAATATTGAGAATAAAGTTTCCTATGCTCTTTCCAAAGGCGCTGTTCCTGTGACTGTAGGCGGCGACCATTCCATTAATATACCTTGTCTTAGAGCTTTCAAAGGACAGGAACCCATGCATCTTATTCAGATTGATGCCCACCTTGATTTTGTTGATGAACGGCATGGTGTCCGATATGGGCACGGCAATCCAATGCGCAGAGCGGTTGAACATGATTTCATAACAGGTTTGACCCAGATTGGTATTCGAAATGTGTCCTCGACTGCAAGGGAAGGATATGAGGAAGCATTGAACATGGGATCCGAAATAATCTCGGTCAGACAAGCTCGTTCAATGGGTGATGAAGGTCTTCTCAATCGAATACCCGAAAATGTAAACTATTATGTAACCATAGATATTGATGCCTTTGACCCCTCAATTGCTCCAGGGACAGGTACACCTAGTCATGGTGGGTTTTTGTATTATGAAATTCTGGAATTTCTGGATGGCTTGTCGAAAAGAGGTCAAGTCAGGGGAGTTGACCTCGTTGAGGTGGCCCCGGATTACGACCCAACGGGTTCAACAGCAATTCTTGCAGCTCAAATCCTCATGAATTTTATCGGTAGAATCCTACATCATGGTCGGCAACCAAAATCCACCTGAAGATTGCAGATTAAAAAAAAGGGTCTTCGCCCTTTTTGATGGGTAATATTTGTGTCAAACGTATATAGTTGGAGGTAAAATACACGAGTATTTTCTTAGAAATTGTCTTGATCTCCTTGGAGAAGAAACATGACCAAAGGATGTCTGTCGCATGTTGGCCGCACAATATTCCGAAAGAAACTGCACCTTTCACGCCCCTGGAAGGTTGCCGATCTTGAACTGCTCCCCGAGAGTGCGGAGGAACGGATCCACATTGTCCACGATGGTTCGAAGCCTTTGGTGTGTCCCGAATGCGGGAGGGCGTGTCCCTGTTATGACCACCGTCATCGGCGCTGGCGTCATCTGGACAGCCATGGCGAT
>JAJEBQ010000019.1 GCA_022822495.1 Paracoccaceae bacterium
TTTCTCCCCATGGGAAAAGAGAAAGGGATACACATTGTCCAGGATGGCAGCAAACCACTGGCATGACAGGAATTGGGGGTCAGGATTTATATCCTGAGGGATTCAACTGGTTAATTACCCACCATAATTGGTGAAGAGCCAACATTAAAAGGATTTTTTTCGTTCAAAGAAAGACTGGTGATTCATGGCAAGGAAGGATGACTAGAGAAAGTTGGGTAAACAAGTATATAATCCCCTGAGATTAAGATAACACGGATTGACCTGAAAAGGTTGAGTTAATCCGTAGTTGCAGGGAAAGGTTGTAACACGAGGGCTATCCGTGTTCGGGATAGAGTATCAATTTATGAAAGATTATGGCATCTTTGTATATAATTCCCTATCGTTTTGGTTCCAACCGGTGTTGGCTGATGGCGAGTTGCATGAGCTCCACTATTGTGGCGCTCTTTCGTCGGTGGGCGACTAGGGGCGGAGACGGGCTGCACTGTCGAATGAAAAGGTTGTGAGTCTCTTTTTTCCAGGTCGGCGGTCGTTTGGTATGCCATGCCAACGGTTATGTCCTGAAGATCACCACGAACAGGTATCTGAAGGATGCATGGGAGAGGCTGGATCGTCTTGAACCGGTCCCTCCATAACTCCCCTTGACCCACCAGCCAAGCATCAGATTGGATCCGATTGTGAGGACAGGACAGGTGTCTCTTCAATTGCGGCTGGAAATGAATTGGTGCGGTTTTAGCCGTTTCGGCACTGGTTTTGGATTCCGAAATTGGTGAAACATCATTTTTTGATGGTGTTTTTCGAATCAACACTCAAGATTTGAATAAATCTGTATATTTGGAAATCAGTCCGAATTAGTTCGCTGATTATGGAATATTCCTTGCCTATTCCCTGTCGAGTGGTTATATTGTATTCGAACAATGGTGGGAAGAAAGACAATACATGCCAGAGCAAGGTGGACTCGTGGATTTGACCCGGCAGATGGCCGTACTGGAGGAACGCATGGATGCAATGAATGAACGCTATGACAAGGGCTGGAAACTTCTTGAAGCCAAGATGGCAGAAGATACCGCCCGTTTGCGGGAGGACATTGCCAAACGTGATACCGCCAATACCCGCTGGCTGATTGCGGTTATTACCGCTGCCACGGCAATCATCATTGCCGTCATGGCCGTACTGCTGTCCAATACCTGACCTCAACACACCACATTCCGTCAAAGCAATAAATACCATGATTGAGAGGGGTCTTTTTCCCTACTCACAAAACCAGATTTATGGTTTCACTGAATGGCGGGGGCACCCCGCAAGCCCATTCGGTGAGTATTGCCGCTTGCAAATTCCCGGGGGATTGTTAATCGGGAGGTCATTGCGGCAAGTGAATATCCGGAATCAAACACCTGGTCTTTTTGTATGACCGAAACCCGACTTGTGTGGCCGGATTGGTTTTTTTCTTGCCATTGGTCGGTTTCCTGGGTTCCCACTTCTGGCAACTGAAGGTTCAACCGGAACTGGTACCAGCTGTTGTTTTTCACAATAATCCAATTTCAATTTATCACATTATTTCGGCAGAAGTGAAACAAATTTTCTCACGCTATTCCAATTTTCTCACGCTTTTTCGGCCTGGCGTGACCTTTTCCCTTTCCCGGGCGGTTTTGGATGAAGCGAAACGCAAGGAGGATGAACGCTGGGACGGTTTACATGGCGTGCTCATCAAGATCACGACGATGGCGGCCACGGAAGTGTTGGCCCGTTATGCGGAGTTATGGCGGATTGAGGAGAGTTTTCGGAGCACCAAGACGGATCTTCGTAGTCGTCCGATCTTTCATTGGACCGTCCCCCGCATCAAGGCTCCTATGGCGATTGGCTTTAGGGCTTTCCGTCTTAGACGCGTTCTTTGTCATCGTATGTCGGGGCGCAAGGACCGATTATCCCCAAAGCGTATTCGGGACGCGTTGCTGGCACGGCAATGTACGATTTTGCGTGATCAGGAAACGGACACACGCTATGCCGTTTCCTCCAAGAACACGAAGGAGGTGAAGGCCATTGACAAGGCGATGGGTATGAAGTTGGTAACCGCAACACATCGAGTGGAGACAAGGAAGGTCTTATCGGCAAGATTGTGAAGTCATAATCAAAGGCTGTAAAAAGTTATAAGAGAGTCTTTGTTGTGCCTACGTCATTTGACGGAGTCCCATGCCATCTATGTTTCGGTGCCTAAAGTGTCAAAGTCAGGAAGATGATCAAGTTGAAAAGCAAGGGGTATCGGAACAAGGAGCGGTTCATTACCGACATCTACTTCCATTTGGGGGAATTGGATCTATATCCCGCGGGGATCAACAGATGAATTGCCCACTAAGAAGGACAAAAAACCAATAAATTTAAATGGCCGGAAAAGTAATTTGTGAATTTGCCTCTTGACATGACTAGTCAACCTTCTTGATTAGACGCTGAAATGCTGTTCGACGTTTGTCTTCTATTGGTAAGGGCCGATGAGTTTGCCGACTGACATAAACGTGTGTGAAAAAGCCTTCTGCTGATGCCGTTTCCTCATCATTGCGAAACAGAGCTACTTCAAAACGGACAGAGCTTCGCCCCAATTTCGAAACCCGCAAACCCGCAGTGACACGATCTGGAAAGGCCATTTCGGCATGATACTTACAGCCTGTTTCAACCACAATGCCATAGGTTTCACTTTTGAGCGGGTCTAAAAGGCCTTGTTTAATTAGCCACCCATTTACTGCCGTATCAAAGAGTGAATAATGAACCACATTGTTCATGTGGCCGTAAATGTCATTGTCATTCCATCGGGTTTCTAAAGTACAAAATTCTGCATAATCGGCGCGGATTGCAATTTGACTCTTATCACTCATTACCAAGCAGCCTTGTAGATATTGAATGCATCTTCTTCAGACACTTCACGTGGATTGTTGATTAAAAGGCGTTGCTGAAGCATCGCATCAGATGCCATCTTGCCAATCGCGCCTTCAGAAATACCAACATCACGCAAGCGGGTTGGCATTCCAAGTTTCGACGATAGACGGCCCAGAGCGTTAATGAAAGAAGTACAGCGAGCTTGTGGTTCTTCAACTTGGGTAAGATATGGGAAGGCGTCATCGGCAATCTCGGCATAAACATGATATGATTTTGATGCATTGAAGTGTAAAACATGTGGCAGAACAAGCGCATTTGAAAGCCCGTGTGGGATATGGAAGGTACTTCCAATGGGATAAGCAAGTGCATGGACCGCAGCGACTGGTGAATTCGCAAAGGCCTGTCCGGCTAACATAGAGCCGAGCAACATTGCTGATCGTGCGCTCTTATCCTTCCCATTAAAAACCGCAGTTTCAATATTTGTACCTAATAGGCGTAGTGCCTCTCGTGCTAAATTTTTGGAAAGTGGATTATTATTAGCTGATTTTGAAGCATAAGCCTCAATCGCATGGACCATTGCATCTACACCTGTGGCTGCCGTGGTATGGGCTGGCAGACCGATCGTCAAGTCGACGTCTAGAATGGCAATATCAGGCAAAATTACAGGAGATGAAACGCCACGCTTTTCCTCTGGCCCTACGGTAATTATAGAAACGGGTGTTACTTCGGACCCAGTTCCCGCAGTAGTTGGTATCAGAACGAGTGGCAGACGAGGTCCCTTTGCCATTCTGACGCCCCAAACTTCATCTAAATCTTCATCAGAACCAATGAGTAGGGCAGCAAGTTTGGCGACATCAAGTGAAGAGCCACCACCAAAGCCCAAAACCCCATTAACCTTTTCATCACGTCCGAATTCGACGGCCTTTATCAGTGTTTCGCGAGAAGGATCAGATTCAACATTGTTGAAAATGACCACCCTGTGATCCATATCCTCAAGAGAAGTAATTGCAGGATTGACCAAACCTAATTCATATAAACTAGGGTCGGTGATAAGCAATACGGTCTTCCCAAGTGTGGGTCCGGCAATTTCAGCTATACGTGCAGCAGCACCTGCTTCAAAAACGAGCGATTTAACGGTGTTAAAGGTAAAAGGTTTCATATTTGTGCCTATTATTGCCGATCAAAATTTAGATTCATAAAGATCGCATAGTTTGAATCGCATAATCTTACCCGATCCAGTACGTGGAATCTCATCAATTATTAGTCTATTGGTGGGTATTTTGTACGATGACAGATGTTCAGAACAAAAGTCTTGAATAGCCTCTACACTTGGAACTGTGTCGCGGTCGGGCACAATAAAAACTACCGGAACCTCACCTAATGTTTCATGCGGGATACCTACAACCGCACAGTCACGTACTCCATCCATTTGCACAATGATTTCTTCGACTTCGGCTGGAGCTATATTTTGACCACCACGAATAATGAGTTCTTTCAGACGCCCCGTAATGGTCAGAAATCCATGTGCATCAAATTGAGCGAGATCACCTGTATAATACCAGCCATTGCGCAATACATTCGCTGTCGCCTCGGGCTTATTCAAGTACCCCTTCATCAAATTCGGGCCACGACAGATTAACTCCCCCTCTTCACCCGAGTTGACGTCTCTACCCGTAGACGGATCAATCAAACGGACTGATACACCGGGTAACGGCAAGCCACAGGAGCCAGGGATACGGGCTGTTCCCGGCCAGTTAAGTGTTACCATAGTTGATGTTTCAGTAATACCATAACCGTCCAGCAATTCAATGCCAAATTGCTTCTCAAATTCAATATTCAGTGCAGCGGGCATGATTGCACCAGCTGAAACACACCGGCGCAAACTCTGGAATAAGCTTTGTCCAGTTTCTTTCGCTTTTAGCATGAGATAGTGAAACATGGTTGGCACACCAGGCATTAGCGTAAACCAATCCTGTGACAACAGTTCTAAAACCTTGTCAGTTGAAAACCTCTCCATAATGTATTCTGTCGCACCATTGGCAATGATCGATAAAACACAAAAATTCAACGCGTATGAATGAAAAAGTGGCAGCGGAGAGATCACCACATCTTCTTTTGTTAGGCCAACAATCGGATTCCACCCTGCTGCATTGACCCATAACATTGATCTTGTGCTCAATTGTACGCCTTTTGGTTTGCCTGTCGTTCCAGATGTGTAAACTAACATGGAGACTGCATCAATATCCTCAGCAGGAAGTTTGCCGCCAAGCTTCTTTGCGAGTTCATCAAAGCACAGTGCATATTCCGGTTTCGCACCCTTTATAATCAGCATACGAGGAAAAGAGTTTTCATCTTGTTTTATCTTTTCCAAAATTGGTATGACTTTGCGACAAGTCACAAGGATATCAATCTCTGCATCTTTGAGACGATAAGCAACCTCACCAGGTTGTGATGTTACTGGGATCGGCACAGCAACACCATTCGCACGAATTGCTGCTAAAGTTGCAATGACCCAGTCAACAGAATTTGGTAACCATATTCCAACCGTTCCACCACTTTGAAGCCCCGCGGCAATATACTGCGTTGCTAGATTGCGGGTATCTGCCTCAAGTTGGGCGTAAGTAATCTTACGATGAACATCTTCGAATGCTACTTTATTTGGTGTTGCGGTAGCGTGTCGTATCAAAAGCTCCGAAACTGGAGCTATCAAATCGTAGCGTATCATGGCTTCCTCTCTTTCATGATGCGCATTGCAATAATTTTAGACCATTGAGAAGCCGCCGTTGACAGAAATTACCTGACCTGTCAACCAGGAAGCTTCGTCAGATGATAGGAACGCGACCATGGGTGCAATATCATCAGGCGTACCAATTCGACGCATCGGATAGGCTTTAATAATCCTGTCCATGTTTTTTTCTAAAAATTCAATATCTGAATGTGCTGTTTGGACTAAACCTAGTGATATTGTATTAACACAGATGTTGGCACGTCCTAGTTCCCTTGCCAACGATTTGCCAAGTGCAATAGTACCACCGCGTGCCGCAGCTGCCAAAGCCAAATTAGCTTCACCAATGCGTGAACTATCACCAACTAAAGAGATAATCCTGCCGCTATTTTGCCTGATCATATGTGGAGCAACTGCATGACAGCAGTGAATCGCCCCATAAAGGCAAGTGTTAATTTGTGCCGCCCATTGTTCAGGCGTGGTTTGGACAAACCTCTCATAGATGACATAGCCAGCGTTATTTATCAGAATATCCAATTGACCAAAATCAGCAACTATTTGATCAACCATGGTAGTAACTTGATTGTACTGACTAATGTCGGCCTCATAAGATTTAGCTTCCCCGCCGGTAGCTTTGATTGATTTGACGACCCTGTCGGCTTCACTCCCGGATTTTCGATAATTTACCGCAATAGTTGCACCTTCAGCAGCAAGTGTTTCAGCAATCCGTCTACCTGTATCACGTCCGCCACCGGTAATCAATGCCACTTTTCCTTTTAGACTTAGATCCATTAACTTATTCTTCCTCCTAATGTTTAGATTTAGCTGCAATCAATGCGTGCAACTTATTGGGTGTGATGGGTAATGAATCTATGCACAACCCAAGATGAGATACCGCATCCGCAACCGCATTAGCAATAGCCGCAGGAGCACCAATTGTGCCACCCTCGCCCATACCGCGAAAACCACCAGGATTGGGGGGTAATTGAGTTTCCAAATGATGAACTTGCATCGGTGGCATTTCAGCAGATGTGGGTATGAGATAATCAGCTAAAGTTGCGGTTATGGGCTGACCCATATCGTCGAACTTTAATTCTTCCAGCAAAGCAACGCCGACTCCTTGTGCCACACCCCCGTGTACCTGTCCATCTACGACCAAGGGGTTAATTAATTTACCACAATCTTCAGCCACGATGAAGTCTTGTAATTTGATAACCAATGTTTCGGGGTCAATTTCAACCACAGCCACGTGTGCAGATGAAGAGGTGGTACCGAGAAAAGGATCAAAAGATTCTTGTGCGGCAAGTGTTTCGCGCTTCTCCATCGGTAATGTCTTCATGTCGGAGTAAACTGCTTGTGCAAGTTCCTTGAAGTTAATTGCATGGTTGGTGTTATGGACAAATATAAGCCCGTCGCCGGTCTCTACCTGCTCTGGATCAACATTAAAAAGAGTTGCAGCCACCTGCTTAACTTTAATCAACAGGGCTCGTGAAGTTTTTATCGCCGCGCCACCACCTAATACCGCCGATCGACTAGCATAAGTCCCTGTTCCATGCAAACTGAAAGCAGTATCACCTTGTATAATTCGTACATCTTCCGGTTTGATTCCAAGTTCTTCACCAACAATCTGTGCCAATGTAGTTTCTAGACTTTGACCATGCGATGCAATACCAAATTTTGCTGTGACTGCACCTGTTGCATCAATAGAAATAGACGCGGTTTCAGTCCCTGTATTCATTGGCATCCCTGGTGCCACAGAAATACGCGATCCAATACCTGTAAGTTCCGCATAGCAAGCATAGCCAACACCAATCCATTTATTGGATTTCTTTTTTCTATTTTCCAAATTGAGTTTACTAACAGCTTTCTCAGCGGTTTCCAAGCATTCCTGAAACCCCGATTGATCCCAAACGATCCCAGAACTGCTACGATGTGGAAAATCTTCTGCTCTAACCAGATTTCGACGACGAATTTCGACTTTGGATAAATTTAATTTCGTTGCCGCTAAATCAACAAGGCGTTCCATGACGAAGACTGCCATTGGACGACCAACGCCACGATAGGGACCGGTTGGTGGTTTAGGTGTACAAACTCCCCGTACCCGTCCACGATAGACAGGGGTTTTGTAGGGACCAGGAAGGAAACTAGCAACCTGCACGGGTTCCAATGCGGCTGTCCACGGATAAATTGAATAGGCTCCAATATCGCCGATAATTTCTGCATCCAATGCGATAAATTGACCGTCTGCATCAAAGGCTAGCGTAGCCTCAACTTCCTCACCAAAGGCTTGAGAACTAGCTGTGAGCTCCTCTAATCTGTCGGCTACGTATTTTATTGGCCGCTCCAACCGACGGCTAAGGTCGGCGACAATGATTTCTTCAGGATAGAGAGACCCCTTACCACCAAATGATCCGCCAACATCAGGCGCAATTACACGTATCTGATTACCATTAAGATTCAGCAAATGCCCGATTTCATCTCGAACAATGCCAGGAATGTTAGTAGAGTCATAGAGTATAAGTTCGTCCTTACCGACATCGTAATCAGCTAGATAGGCACGCGGTTCTGTGGATACTGATGTCTTGCGAGTTAAGCTAAATCGACCCGAAACCTTGTGCGGAGCGTTTGCTATCTCGACAGGAGCGTTACCAGTGGCAAAATTACGCTCCAAGATAATGTTGCTCGCTAACTTATCATGTAATTTGGGTGCATTTTTGGCAAGGGCATCACGAGCGGTTACAGCTACATCAAGTGTATCATAATCGATTTCAATCAATGCAGCAGCGTCTTCGGCAACATATCTACTAATGGCGGCAATGGCAACTACTGGCTCACCCACGTAACGAACAACATCACGAGCCAAAACCGGGCAAGAAGTGACCTGATAGTTCTCCATATTAGATACAGCCTTGATGTCGGGTATATGAGTAAAATCGGAAGCGGTAAAAACGCCAATAACGCCGTTCAAGGTCTTAGCTTCATCTAGATTGATACCATTAATGCGAGCATATGCTTGATTTGAACGGATAAAAGCAAGATGTGCTGTTCTTGGCAGTTGGATATCTGCGGTGTAACGCCCCTGTCCGGTCAGCAGGCGCGGATCTTCTAGACGCCGTATCGGTTTGCCTACATATTTAGGTCTAACAAAGGCTGTAGAATCAATCATAAGCTTCTACACCTCTTCTCAGATGATGATATTGTGCATCATCATGTCCACAGATTACCATAGCGCCTTCATTTTCATTTTTGCGAATGACTTTATACGAGGCGAGGAGAGCTTCGGCATCCCATGTGTTTTTTGGTACTTCGTCATTGTCAAGATTGCGGCGCAAACTCACGGCGTCTGAAGCCAACAGAATCCGACCGGTATTTTTTAAAAACGCCTTTAAACCCATCATGCCGGGAGTATGACCAGGTAAACCGATAGTGATGAGCAACCCGTCATTCATTATGTCATGACCGTCGGTGCAAGTTTCTATTGGCATAGGATGATCCCACTCTTTCGGCATATAACCCTGCATTGCGGCATTCTCAGCTCGGGCAGCTTCAAGTTCTTTCTCGTGAACAACAAAACGGGCATTGGTGAAGAACTCGTTACAACCGCAATGATCAGGATGAAAATGCGAGTTTACAACAACATCAATATCACTTGGGGTTAGGCCAAGTTGGGTCAAACTATTGATGACATTGTTAGAATGATCACCAATCGGTTGCATGACTTTTGCGAGTTTGCCCCAGCGACCTTCAGCGTCAGTTGAAACCGATGGATGGCAACCGGTATCAAATAGAACCTTGCCTTTTGAGTGGCAAAATAAAACCGCAATAACAGGTAATTTTAACATCTCAGTCTTATCATTGCACTCAGGGACAAAAATATGTTTTCTCATTGTCAGACGCCCACCATCAAGAATATGCATTTTCATGAGTTGAGCCTCTTATCTCTTTCATTGACTAGTGTACGTACAGCTTTAACGATATGATCATAACCAGTGCAGCGACAAATATTGCCTGAAAGTGCTTCGCGAATTTCCTTGTCATTACGCAGAGGCAAAGTGTCTAGAATTTCACGCACGGTTATTAAAAAACCAGGAGTGCAAAAGCCGCATTGCAAAGCATGATGTTCACGAAACGCATGTTGGATACGATGCATTTCTCGAGTGGTCCCGAGTCCTTCTACTGTTTCTATATTTGCTTCATCTAGTTGAACTGCCAGCAGCAGACACGATCGAACACTAACGCCATTCAAAATGATTGTGCAGGTGCCACAAGCACCATGCTCACAACCAACATGTGTTCCTGTCAATCCTAGCTCATCGCGTAGAAAATCGCTGGCTAACATTCTAGGCTCAACGTCAGCCTCAAAAGATTCACTATTCACATTCAAGGCAATCTTTAACTTATAACTCATCACATCATCTCATCAATTGTGTCAAAAAGAAC
This sequence comes from Paracoccaceae bacterium, assembly GCA_022822495.1. Lineage (GTDB taxonomy): Bacteria > Pseudomonadota > Alphaproteobacteria > Rhodobacterales > Rhodobacteraceae > MPNP01. Next base: position 10,031 of record JAJEBQ010000019.1, read on the forward strand.
ACGACGTGCTAAAGCTGAGACTAGTGACAGTCGGTATGCGGCTGAGGCATGAATGTCGTCATTAGGCTCCAAATCTTTTAAAACCAACGGCAGCGCCGCTTCAATTGATTCAACTGAGGCAGGTTGGCCTATAAGGGCGTTCTCAAACGCAAAAGCACGAACTGGAGTGTCAAATACACCACCTAGGCAAAGACGAATTTCAGAAAAGATATTGCCTTCAACACAAACTAAGGTTCCTACCGCAACAGCGGCAAAATCACCGGCACGTTGCGCGATCTCATCAAACGCCATTCGACAAGGATTGGCGATCAGTGGTAAATGAATGGCTGTCAAAATTTCTGTTTCTTCAATTTCGGTAACAAGAGGAGCTAGGAAAAACTCGAACGGTTTTGCGCTACGAGTGCCGCTGTTTCCTAGAATCTCAATCTCACCGTCTAACAAGGTTACAAGTAGTGGCCATTCAGCGGAAGGGTCGGCATGACACATGCTACCTGCAACGGTACCACGGTTGCGAATTGCGACATGAGCCACATGAACCATTGCTTTGGCGATGATAGGAAAATGTTCGGCTAACAAACTGCTACGTGCTGCCTCAGCATGACGTACAAGTGCACCAATTCGAATGCCCGTGTCAGTTTTTTCAATTTGGTTTAGTTGCTCGATCTGATTGATGTCAACCAGTCGTTCGGGTTGAACTAGGCGAAAATTCATCATTGGTAATAAACTTTGTCCTCCGGCAATGATTTTCGCATCCTCGTGATCCAATGCGGCGAGTGCATCAGCAAGCGTTTTAGGGCGTAAATATTCAAATGCGGCCGGCTTCATTTAACGTCCCCGAAATTTAGGAAGACGCTTTTTAGCAAAGGCATTGCGACCTTCAATATAGTCAAAGCTCGCAGCTGCGTCATCAATTAGACAATGGGCCTTACCAGCATCAAATTCTTGCAAGGCTACACTGTTGAGGATGTATTTGGCACCCATTTGTGTCAGAGGTGCCTTGGTCGCCAACCTATTAGCAAATTCAATCGCAGCTTCTATCGGCGCGTCGGAGATGTCATCCACGAAACCGATATTCTTGGCGTGTTCAGCATCGAATCGTTGTGCTGAATAGAGAATACGCTTGGCCTCGGTTAGACCCACCAATGCAAGTAATTTGCGGGTCGCCTGGACACCATAGACAATCGACAAGTTTGCCGCTGGAATACCAAATTTTGCGTCTCTGTGGGCATAGCGAAAATCAGCCGACATCGCCAAATGGGCACCACCACCAAGTGCGTAGCCAAAGATCACTGCAATTACCGGTTTGGTGCAATTCATAATTGCAGAACAGCCTTTATCAACTGCGATTTCATATTTTTTTGCCTGCTCCTTATTTTCGCGCATGTTGTCAAATTCATTAACATCAGCTCCAGCAGAAAAATCATTACCGGCACCGGTTAAAATAACTGCTCGTATGGATTTATCAGTTGAAAGATTTTCAAATAAGTCAGCAAATTCATTCCACATATTGTATGTGATGGTATTGCGGTTTTGTGGGCGATTGATCGTAAGGGTTGCGATACCATTTTCAGTTTTGATGAACATATCTGTCATGTTGAACATCAAGAGGTTTGATTACTGACAACTGTATTGAAATTCTCAAAGAATTTCTTAGCTAGCCTCTTGGCAGTGCTATCTAGCAAACGCGAGCCCAACTGAGCGATTTTTCCACCTACATCCGCACTTGCATCATAGTGCAAGATGGTATTGTCTGTAGATACTTGTTCTAACCAAACTCTAGCGGATCCTTTGGCAAAGCCCGCACCACCACCTTTACCTTCACCCTGAATAATATAGCTCTCAGGTGCTTTAATTTCGTTTAAGTTAACATCGCCCGTGAATCTTGCCTTGATGGGGCCAACCTTGAGTGTTACCGTTGCCGTCAGATGCGTTGGACTGTTCATTGTAAGTTCTTCGCAGCCTGGAATGCATTGCCGCAACACTGCAATATCGTTCAGAGCTTTCCAAACGGATTCACGTCCAAGGGGGATATTTATAGACTCATTTAGTTGCATTTTACTTCTTTTTTACTATGTCTGACTGCGCTACCAGTTAGACTGTTAAGAGATACTGGATAAATTAAGACCTTCAAGAAAAAGTCGTTTAGCGGTTCTGTTGGTTAATGTGTAAGTATCATATAGCCTCGTTTTTTCAAATAAATTCTTGGCACCAATATATTGATAACATCCAGCCTCAACCTCATCGTTGATGAGGCTGGTAAGCCACTCCAAATCAAACTGAGCAACTTCAACTAAATACGCATAAGCTAGGTTCATCTTTAATGTTCAGTTCTTCAATGTTTTATTCTTGGTCAGCATATGAACTAAGCGTGCCTGTGAGGTTTCACGGGCAGCTAATGTAATGATCGCGTCACGCTCTAGTTTCATAAGGGCAAGCTCGTCACACTTGGCTTGTGGAAGCCCTACACCGGCCATTACCTTGGCAATCTCGGTCGAAATACCGACATCGGTATCGCTGAATCGGCCGGCAATCCTTTCTGCCTCAACAATTGCCAATAGACGTTTAAACAGCACCTGCCCACCAACAACAATTGTCGATTTTTCAGGTAACGTGTAATTGTGAGCGAGTTTTATGACCTTAGCCTTGGCCGCCGACAGTAGACGATCGCGATTCATGATAATGTCATCGGTGGGCTTCAATAGGCCCAGATCACGTGCCTGCAAAGCTGAACCCGAATTAACACAACTAATCACCACACGGAAACCTGCCTCAGTTCCAAATAGCTTGTCCTTGTTCAGATATTGATGGCGCAGGGTCAGTTGCGTTACACCACCCCATGCCGGTAAAATACCCACGTTGCGTTCAGGAAGACCCGCATACAATTCGGAATGCGCAACCACATGATTAGTATGCATCATCAATTCAGCACCACCACCCAGAGCAAGACCACCGGCCGCCGCTACAACAGGAAAATCGGAATATTTTAGGTTGTACCAAGCCATCTGACCACCACGAACGAATTCACGTAGACCATCCCAGTCCTGATGATTTGCAAAATCAACAAACACGTCCAGACGAGCCCCGGCAGAAAATGCACGGGCGTTGTCATTACCAATCACTAGGCCCTTAAAACCGCCTTTGATCACATCAATTGCCTTAGCCGCCATTGCGGTGACATCTGGATCAATCGCATTCATCTTGGTATGTATCTCAAAACACGCAACGCCGTCGCCCAAATCCCAAATCGTGGCGGAATTATTACCTATAATCTTGTCTGAGTTTTTTTTGATTAATCCCAGTGCCAGGACACCCTCAGCCGGCTTGATCTCCTGAATACCTCCTCTTACTTTCTGCAGGTGACCTTCAGTCGGATAAAATCCACCTTTATTAGCCGCTTGAACCAATAAGGCGGGGACCTCATGGCCCTCGGCCTCCATCCGTTCGGCAATCCAGCCGGCACCAACTTGATCAGCCAACTGGAACGGTCCTTTCTTCCAGTTATAACCCAGCCGCATTGCCAGATCAATATCACCAATATTTTCAGCGATATCACCGGCGATTTCGGCACAGTAAGCAACAAATTTGGACAGAACAGACCACGCATATTGTCCACCTTTGTCATCGTGATCACACAGTTTCTTCAGGTCGGTATAATCAGTTAGACACGATAAATTAGCGATACCTGCCGCTCGATATTTGATCAAGTTAAGGTCTAAAACCTCATTCACTCGTTCACCAAATTCATTCTTACGGCGGTAAAAACCGCCGGGACCAAAACGACCAGTCAAGCCTTTATCTAGCATCGCGAGAAAGGTATTGCTTTGTGTAATGTCGTAATTTCGGTGATCATCATTTTCAGGTAAATTTTTCATAAAACTGCCCCAAACCAGCGGCACCAGTTGAATACCCACATAATCAAATAGACCAAAAATACCCGTGCGCGGAATACCAAAGGGGCGACTCATTACCGCATCAGTTTCCTCAACTGTTAGACCTAGTCGAAAAGCCTCCATTGAAGCGACCGACATCCAATAATTGCCGACTCGGTTGGCGATAAAGCCCGGTGTATCGAAACACATGATATTAGACTTACCTAACAAGTGGTCGTTAATTGCATCAATGCGTGCCACCACAGTAGGATCCGTCTGATCATTGGACACAACCTCAAGCAGTTTCATTAGGCGCGGTGGGTTGAAGAAGTGTGTTATTACGAAGTCACGCCCAAAGCGCTTGCTCTGCCTCTTGGTCAAATCGGCCAGTAAAATAGTTGAGGTATTCGACGAAACAATTGAGCCATCTTTACGGGTCGCTTCTATACGCTGATATAAGTCACACTTGATCTGCAGATCTTCAAAGACGGCTTCAATGATCCAGTCAGCTTCGGCCAGACGGTTAAAATTGTCCTCGACATTACCGGTGCGAATACGTGTGGCCAAATCTGGATGCATGAAACCATTCGATTTCAACTGACGATCAACTCCAGCTTTGGACAACTGGTCACGATCTTTGGCCTCATCAGGGACAATATCTAGTAGGTCAACTTCAATACCAGCATTTGCTAGATGGGCAGCTATTCCAGATCCCATTGAACCAGCACCAACAACTGCAGCCCGTTTCAAATCCAATTCAACGGCGGTTTTCATGATTTGAGTACCTCCACATTGACAAGGTTTTCGACAACTAGTGCGATACCCTGGCCACCACCAATGCACATGGTGATCAAGCCGTAACGACCACCCGTCCGCTTGAGTTCATACAGTGCCTTAATGGTCAAAATTGTGCCAGTTGCTCCAAGCGGATGACCCAGAGCAATCGCACCGCCATTAGGATTCAGCTTATCTTCGGGAAAACCCAGTCCGTCCGCGACGCTAATAGCTTGTGCAGCGAATGCTTCGTTGGATTCGATAACATCTATGTCGTCTAATGTCAGACTGGCACGTTCCAACGCAATCGGCACCGCCTTAACTGGACCGATGCCCATGATTTCTGCAGGTACACCAGCTAGTCCCCAGCTCAACACCTTACCAATTGGATTCAGGTCACGTTGATCAACAATCTCTGCCCCCGCCAGCACGACACACGCACCACCATCGTTGATACCCGAAGCGTTACCTGCTGTAACCGAACCTTCTTTGCGAAAAACAGGCTTCAAACCCGCTAGAATTTCGATCGAGATGTCCTGCTTAGGGTATTCATCACAATCAAAAGTCACCATACCTTTGTGATTCTTAATTTCAACAGGCACAATTTGTTCAGAAAAGTGTTTTGCTTCAATTGCAGCATTTGCCTTTTTCTGCGAATTAAGGGCATATTCATCTTGACGCTCGCGGGCGATCTGGTATTTCTCAGCAACATTTTCAGCAGTTTCACCCATAGCACCATGACCAAATGGATCCGCCAGCGTGTTGGTCAGCCAATCATAAATATATCCATTACCCATTTTTTTACCGAATCGCATACCCTCAACCGTTAACGGTGCACGACTCATGACTTCGGCACCACCTGCAATCGAAATCTTGCTTTCCCCATTCTGAATCATACCCGTAGCGGTTGTAATGGCCTGCACACCTGATCCACACAGGCGGTTTACAGTCAAACCTAGTGCTTCATTTGGACACCCCGCTGCTTTTACGACAGTACGGCCCAAAAACAAGTCGGGTGCCTCGGTCGGAATTACGGTGCCAAAAACCGAGTTGTCTACATTGTTGGGTTCTATGCCGGCACGCTCAATGGCTTCCTTGGCAGCAAAGGTACCGAGCTGTGTGGGCGTAAATCTTGATAGACTTCCCCCAAATGAGCCAATGGGGGTACGTGCTGCACTCAAGATATAGACATCAGTCATGTAAACTTTTCCACTATAATTCTCTTTGCTAATTGATTGAATATGTTGCCAACACTACGCTTCTGTGCGATTCATCTTCAAACAATCGAATAACATCTTCCGCTCGTTTGTGCAGTACGGCCCTTTGGTTTAAATATCCTTTATCGGTTATCTCACCATCTTCCTGTGATGGAACATCCACTAGGATCAGTGCTCTTTCGACCTTTCCAGAGGACCCTTTACATTTACCTATCTTGGCTAACCCCTCAGCTAGATGTCTTCTGAGTTTTGGATTGCTCATAAGTTCTGTCATTTCTGCATCTGACTCTTCGGCAATCTGACGACAAGCATTAATGTTCATGAAAAGCAAGGCCCCAATGTTATCCCGGTTATGCCCACAAATGACAGCATCCAAAATAGCTGGATACAAAGCATCAATCGTTGCCAAACGTAAGGTGTTAACCCGAACCCATGTACCAGTCGTTAGCTTAAAGTTTTCTGCGATGCGTCCATCAAACAATATTCCCTGAGCAGGGTCGTCATCCAACAATCGGCCCGCATCACCAATACGGTAGAAACCGTCTTCATCAAAGGCCTCAGCCGTTACCTTCTCGTTGCGCCAGTAACCTGGCGTCACCATTGGTCCACGTAATCGCAGTTCCATTTTATCGTCATCTGGAACCATCTTAATCTCGCAACCTTGCACCGGAACACCAAGATTATCCGATCGGGTATTGTTCGGGGGGCTGATTGTAACCAAGGGTGAGGTCTCGGTGGAACCCCATGCTACATGCGACGCAAAATCCTCGTTTGCATAGCGACTGACTAAAGAATGATACCGATTCCAGGTGATGGCCGGAAGCGCAGCTCCGGCGGTAAACATGCGCCGCAACTTACTAAAGTAGGCACGAGCAAAACTGTCATCCTCTTCAAGTGCTGGTACCAAGAGATTGAATCCACGTGGTACACCGAAATGGATTGTTGGGCGAAATTTAGTCAGATTTTCAATAGTTTTTTGAAATAGTCCCGGAATTGGACGACCATCATCAATTATTAATGTGCCGCCATTTCTGATCGCGCACATTATCACCAAATTGCCGCCATACACGTGGCTCCAAGGTAGCCAGTCTAAGATAGTGGGTGCTTCATCTTCGATAAAAGGCCATTCAGCCGCAATTGCTACTTGGTTTGAACAAATCATCCGCTGGGTGATAATTACGCCTTTAGGTGCGCCCGTTGACCCAGAGGTAAATAGAATTTTGGCGATAGTGTCGCTATTAATAGTCGCCAAATCAGGGACATCTCCAGAGACAGTTTCAAGATCCGCAAGCAAATGATCCGCACCATTCCCGCACGAGGTCACTGTAGGAATGCCCATGCCTGATGCGACGGCCAAGCTACGAACAAAAACTTGGGCATCTTGTGCAAAAACCAAGCCCGGAGTCAATTGCCTAAACAAAGATCGGATGCGTGCTAGGTCGGAGAACTGAGAATAGGCGACTGAGATTGGCACAACAGGAATTCCAAGAACCATACCGGCAAATGTGACAACCGCGTGGTCAATGCTATTTTCTGACAAAATGGCAATCGGAGTATCGACATTCAACTTAAATTGGAGCAACCCACCTGACAATTTGCAAATTCGTGACCATAAAGCACCGTAAGCGATGTTCAATCCCGAATTTAAGTCTATTATTGCAATCTTTTCAGAACGTTTTCTCGCATGTTCTGCTATAATCCCGGGTACCGTTTCAGTGTTTATGAAATCTGTCTTTGATCTATTTCTTATAATAAAACCACTTGTCGCATGCTCTTCGATTTCAACAACAGACACTGGCTTTCCTCATCAAAATTTAGTCTATTTTTAAAACTTATTAAGAATTATAATGTTGTTGTCTTAATTACGCAACCCTCTTATTTATTATATGCGAAATCAGATTATAAATATGCTAAGTATAACACCTAACCGGAAGTCAGGATAATCAATCCAATTCACTGATAAATCAGCACTTTGCCTAAATACCTAATTATCTTTTGAACACCTAATCTATATCAATCGACGCTTTGACGCCGGATGAAGCCTGTCTTGGTTGAACTGTTCCAGAGTAGTTACGAAATTACTGAACGATGAAGGGTTGTCTCGGGTGAAATGTTCAGTTCTATCTAAAAATACAGAACAATTTTTGTATCGCACCCGCCTTAAAAATTAAATGCTAGTCAATTCCAATTATTCATATCCTGTAAAACGCGAACAAGCAAAGAGGCCTCAAAACCATGAAAGTTAACGGAAGTGTAGGGTTATTCTACTCAACAAGTGGAATATACATCAGGTATCAATATCTCAAATGGAGTGTAACGTTCACTAAAATTAGCTACGTTACGAAATGTATATCTAAGTTTTTAATGAAACCCTTGAAAATCTTAAGTAAATTTGGGAAGATACCGTTAGCCGGGACTAGTTGTAAAAGAATAAGGAAGGCCAATCTAAATGAAGGCTGAGGTTGTCAGAAAAAACAAGAAACTAAAGTCAGCAACCATCCTCTTGGAGCGGCACTGTTCGGTTCGTCGCACCGTCGAGATTGTTCTTGATAGCTGGAGTTTTCTTATTCTCCGAGAAGCGTTCTTTGGTGTTAAAAGGTTCGACAAGTTTCAATCGCGTCTAGGTATCCCACGACAAACACTTTCGAACCGGTTAAAAAAAATGGTGCAAAACGGACTACTATCTACTGGAACACGCGATACTGGAAAAGGCAAGCAGTATTACTTTACCTTCCGTGGAAAAGATCTATTCTCGACGATGCTTTCGTTGATGGAATTCGGGGACAAATGGCTTGCCGGAGATGAACCACCGCCCCTAAGATTGATTCACACCCGTTGCGGTAAAAAATGTCACCCAATTACAGTATGCGGTGAATGCAAAAAGCCTGTAACAGCATTTGATGTTGCATATCGCGACGGTGCGGGGGCAGGCTACTCACCACCCGAAACTCGCCCTGTCAAGCATCGTAGTTCAGATCCGAAGGTCCTACAGAGGATACGCCCCTGCTCGGTGGCACGTAGCTTGGCAATTATTGGAGACCGCTGGAGTTTTCTAATCCTGCGCGAAGGTTGGTTCGGAGTGCGCCGATTTGATGAAATGCGTGAAAATCTTGGAATCGCTACCAATATCTTAGCTGATCGCCTAAATCGATTGGTCAAGGCAGGCGTCTTGCGCAAGGTGTCGTATAGCGCCACCGGTGACCGATTCGAATACAGGTTTACTAGAATGGGCATTGACCTCTACAAACCAATGCTGGTCATGATGGCTTGGGGGGATAAATGGCTCAGTGATGGTAACACTCCACTACGACTTAGGCATCGTCAATGTGACCACGATTTTCAGGCACAGGTGGTGTGCAGTGAGTGTCTCGAACCGCTCCGCGTAACAGATACTGATTATACACTGACATATACGCTGGATGAATAATCGTCTGACTCCTAATCCGCAGGCGAAAACCGAGACATTTCAACCTTTTTTGGTAAATCGGGAGTGGTTTTGTTGCCTGGATTTTTGTTGATTTGTCAAAAACAGGGTATTTTCTGGGCGGGCACTAACTATTTATAAGACCGGAATCAGAACAATCAATTATAGCTTATCCATAATTCGGATATCTCAGCTGTTTTCAGAGATTGTACCTCGTTCAATCACGAACATCTTGTCCAGCAAATTTTTGCAATTCTGAGTGTTAGACTCCGCAATCAAAATAGAAATGCCCTCTGTTTTCATATTAGCAAGGATGTCAGAGATCCGGTTTACTAGAACCGGTGCAATCCCTTCGAAAGGTTCGTCCAGCAAGAGTAGCTTGTTGCTCAACATAATTGCCCGTGCCAAGGCGACAAGTTTTTGCTGCCCTCCTGAAATACTTGTGGCGGGCCTCTCTTTTAAAACCTTAATTTCGGGGATAAGATCATAGATCCAAGCTAGACGATCCTGCCAATCGGGTATACCAACCGACCAAACTGGCGTCATGATGTTCTCCTCGGCAGTTTGCAAGGGCACCAATCGCCTGTCTTCAGGCATATACCCTATCCCAAGCTTTGCACGTTGATATGCCGGCGTCTTTGTTAATTCTAAATGGTCAAAAGTGACGTGCCCGGAAGTAGGGGAAATCAGCCCCATGATTGTCCGCATGCAAGTTGTTTTTCCAGCCCCATTTACTCCGATTAGACCAACCATCTGGCCGGTCTGAATTTCAAAAAAACCATCACGAATAATTGATGCTGGCCCAATATCTACATTAACGTTTGAACCTTTAAGCATACCCGGCCCTTACTGTTTGTTCGTTTTCATAGGTCGATTTACGACTTTCACCAAGAACATATTCAATCACTTTTGAGTCGTTCAAGGCAACATCTGGAGGTGCGTCGCAGATTATTTCCCCCTGGTAAAAAGCTAGAATTCGATCTACATAGCGTCGGACAACTTCCATATCATGCTCAACAAACAACACTGTCGTGCCTTGCTCCTTTAGTGCGTTTACAACAAGGTCCATCAGATCAAATTTTTCTTCGCTTGATACGCCTGATGTTGGTTCATCTAAAAGCAAAAGTTTTGGTTTTGAAACCACTGCCATAGCAATATCTAGCAATTTCCTGACACCTTGAGACAGAGTGTTCGTTATTTTGTCACGGTGTTCGGTCAGATTGTACCGCCTCATAATCTGCTCACACTCATTAATCCGCTCGTCAGAATATAACGGTTTCAAAAGTGACTTTAAATCTTGCCTAGCAAGTGAGACCGCAACCAACAGGTTCTCCAAAACTGTCATAGTCATGAATACTTGGCTGATTTGGAAGGATCGGCAAGCCCCTGTCCTTGTGATGTCACGCGGATTAATACCGGTAATTTCATCTCCGTCGAATTCAATTAAACCACTAGTCGGTTTCAAATAACCTGTGACCATGTTAACGAACACCGTCTTACCGGCACCATTAGCACCAATAATCCCGATAATTTCGCCATTTGCCACATCAAGGTTGATATTGTTAGCCGCAATGATACCAGCAAAAGATTTATGCAGGTCACGAACTCGTAAAATTAAATCATTGTTCACAACACTTTTCCTTTTTTGGTCCAAAGACGCTGGATCAGAGACCACAATCCTTCGGGAAGGGCAAAGATGATTCCCAACAAAGTCCCACCAACAATTAATTGCCAGGCATGCGGTGCCCATTCGAAAGCAAAGGTGCGCAAGAATTCAAAAGTGATAGAACCAATAAAGGGGGCTACGACGCTTCCTGGACCGGACATAATTGTTATAAAGACAAGTTCACCCGAGACTGTCCAGTTGACCATAGAATCTGGATCGACCTGCCCCAGAGACATAGCTATCAAGGCTCCAGAGACACCAGCCAGTGCAGCCGAAATTATATATTTGATGTGAACAGCCCTAGCAACCGAGTACCCTAGATATTCCACACGGATTTCATTGTCGCGCACCGATGTGGTCAAATACCCAATTGCCGAACGCAGGTAAAATTGCACACCAATAATCGCAACAATACAAATAGCGATGATAGACAGAAACAACGGATATTTGGATGCCGGTTGCCATCCTAGAAAAGTGGTTTGCGAGACAGAAAAACCATCGGTAGAACCTAAGGCCTCAGTTTTAACCAAAACCCCGTAAAGAACCATCGAAAAAGCTAACGACAGCATAGCAAAGAAAATGCCGCGGTAATGACGCAACACGAACCCCAGAAAAAACCCTATAACGCCAGCAACAGTCAAGGCAATTACAAGACGAAGGATTATATCTGTCGAACCGGTGTGTTTTTCAAGAAGAGCAACTGCATAGGCACCCAACCCGAAATACAGCGAGTGACCAAGTGAGATAAGTCCGGTGCGCCACAACAGTAACAATCCCAAAACAGCAAGGCCACGTGCGAGACCAAACATAGTATTATTCAGAATCCAATTAGGCAATACAAGGCCTATACATGCTAAGGCCATAAATGCGACAATCACGCATCGGACTGTGTTGTCTAATAGTATTGATCTCATCATTATATTCTACGGATCTTAGCGGGCGCAAACAAACCCTCAGGCCGTACCATTAAAACTGCAGCCATAACCGCGAAGATGACAAAAAGCTCAAACTCCGGAAACTTATGCACAGCGATAGCGCGTAAGTTTCCAACCATTAACGCACCAATCAGTGCACCAGGAATCGATCCCATTCCACCGATTACTACTACAGCAAAACTTAGAACGATGATATCAATTCCTATTCCTGGAGCAACTGATATTGTTGGGGCTATATAAGCCCCCCCTAAAGCCCCAAGCATTGTACCCACAACAAAAGTCCAAACAAAAACAGCCTTCACATCAATCCCAATTGCCAAGCTGATTTCTCGATCATAAATTACTGTTGACAGGATCTTTCCCCATTTGGTACAATTCAGCACATACCAACAGGCGAACGCTACGAAAGCAGCCAATCCTAGTAGTGTCAAAGAATAGACATCGCGGAAAATACCCCCCATCTCGACGCTGCCCAGAAAAACCATGGGCTGGTAAGCGAAATAAGGATTTACTCCGAACACCAGCAGGATGAAATCTTCTAACACCAAAAACAACCCAAAAGTTGCGAGTATGACGATGACCTCTTCATGTTCATAAAGCTTTCGTAGGATCAAACGTTCAACCAGCACCCCTAGCACAATGCCAACGAACATTGAGGACAAGCCAATCAGGATGAACGCGAACCAATCCGGAAACCCTAATTCTGCGGCCAAACCAATTGCATAAGCCGCTGAATATGCCCCCCAGGCATAAAAGCCGCCGTGTGCCACATTGAGAATTTTCATCACACCAAATACAATTGTTAGACCAACAGAGACGATAAATAAGTACGAAGCATAAGTCATGCCATCAAGGAAAACAGTGATTGCTGTTTGCATTTTCTTTTTTCCTCAGGGCAGCGACGGGGGATATTTTTACCCAGCACCACTCAATTTATTTTTAACAATCGGAACCGGGCATGCCCGCAGCTAACCAGTCCTCAGAAAGCTGACCAGGAGGTGGCAGGATACAGTGTGCAGGATAAACTTTTACATCCACTACGGTCGGCTCATCCTTCTCGTCGTTCCAAGCAGTGATGCCATAGCCTACTGGATGAACGGCCTGATGACCCTCGCCCAGAGCAAAGCTGACATCACCTGCAAGCGAGGTGAAATTCAGACCCGTCATTGCTGAAATGATCTGATCCTTTTCCGGCGTGGTTCCATTGTCTGCAACAGATTTGTCCATAGAAGCCTTGAGAGCCAAAACAGACTGGGCATACTGATAGGAAGATTCAAGCGGGTATACGCCGTATCGCTCACGATAGGCGTTGATGAACCATTCGTTCAATTCCCCTTCCTGTTCACGAACTAGGATACCGAATTCGCCACGAGTTCCGATGACAGTACCAGCCGGAAAACGCTTGCCCAAGTTGTCGACAGCGGATGCTCCAGCCACCGAAATAAACTTCTTCTTATCAAAAAATCCGCGAACAGATGCCTGAAGGACTAAGGCCTCAATATCTCCATCCCAGAAGCTGGAGTGAACGAGGTCTGAGTCATCCAAAAGAATAGTTGAAATCTCTGTTCCATACTGTCCAGAAAAGAGTTTCGGGAATTGCGGATTATCAGCGGCTTGGGTCTCCGGTATAAGTTGTTGCATTGCAATGTCGAAGAACTTCCAAGAATCCTGACCCCAAGCATAGTTCTGATTGATGCCATTATATTTTTTAACATCGTCTAGTTGGTCACGGATATATAATGCAGCCGCCACACTATCACCAACCGCATGTGCCTGGGTTCGAAACGTGTAATTCCAATCACTATCTTCAAACAGGCGCGGAGTGCCGCAGACCGACATAATAGTTAGTGTTTGCAGCTCTTCGGCAACCGGCGCTACCGACATGCAAGACCCCGAAGAGATGTAACCCAAAACAGCGTCTACTTCCTGTTTTTCAACTAGATTGCGGTACTCTGCCACCTGTTTAGCATTGCCTCCAGACTCATCCGCAAAGATAGCCTCAAGCTGCAGCCCACCAAAACCGGCAGACTCGTAAGGCGCAGGCATTGAGCCTGCATTTATTGCATCAATTACCAATTCTGCGCCATTCCGCCCAGGCACCCCAAATGGCCCAGCGGCTGGACCAGTCAGAAAAGAAACAACAGCAACCTTAAACGAATCGGCTGCCAAAGGCGGCGAAGCTAGAGCTGACAGGCTTACAAATGCACCAACCGTTAGCATCTTGAGACTATTCTTGAAAACTAGTTTGTTCATCGTAAAAAATCCTTTAAAATTATCTTGTGTCATTAGGACTTTAAAAATTTAGTCTTAAAATGCAACTATTAATGTATGATTTAAAAATTAAATGCAACTATATAATTTATGATTTAAAAATTTAGTCTTAAAATGCAACTATTAATAATGTTTGTATGATTTCAAAAACTCCTAAAAGAGACATAATTATTGGGGATTATATACTTGATTAAGCATTTCTGCCAACTTCCCTATTGAATTTGAACGGGTCATGCCAAGAGCAACCGACACAAGACTATTCTTTCCCAACTTGGAAAGTAACTATTCAGGTATGGAACTTGTCCATATATTGAACTTCAGTTGATTTTTTGCCTATATCTTGAAGGTATTAGAATTTTTAAAGACACAAATGTAATGGATTGTGCTGAAAAATACATTGGGGGATTCCGATTTTATCTATTTTCAGGGGACTCAGGATACCTGAATAGTTACCTTGGAAAAACCTGTTTGCCTGCTGATATTGTATGGCGTATCAGTTAGAATCAAATCACCCGAATTTGATTCAATGCCCTTCAAGTATTTTCTATAATCGGAGCATTTAATATCAAAGGGCAAATGGGTCGGGGTCTGATTGAAATAAACTTTGGGCAATTTGATCTGGCGTTTCCTTTATCGGCAATAAGACACTTTCCATTATATCCTTCCTTGTTTATCAGTTGTCTGTAGATCAATCCTTGCCCTGCATCAATCTCACAGTATCTCCCATCATTACGATCGTGTCTTGCTTGCGAACGTTGTGACGAGTGACAAATTCGTTCATATATCGGTCAAGATGTTTAGGACTGAAATGGTTGAATGTTCCATGATAGCCCTTCTTGAGCAATGACCAAAAGGATTCAATCCCGTTGGTATGGGCTTGACCATTCACATATTGACTGACAGAATGCTTGACCACCTTGTGCTTGTTGGGCAATTTCTGATATGATTTGTGATCATCGGTATAAACGTCTGCGTCCGGGGAAACCCTTTCAGAAATAAAAACCTGCAATGTTTCCTTGTCCGTTCCCGCAACCATTTTTGTACTGGTCTTGTTGGTTTTCCTGTCCTTTGCACCAGCAATGGTCGTTTTACCAACTGCACCCCCACCAGTCATTTCCTTGCGTTTTGAATTTGGTAGATTCTTGCGTTTGCCACCGATAAAGGTTTCATCAACCTCAACATGACTTTCCATATTGAAATTGCCCTGTTTCCATGCTTCCCTCAATCTATGAGCCAAGAACCAAGCGGATTTCTGAGATATTTTCAAATCCCTGTACAGTTTCATGCTGAAAACACCCTTGAGGGAAGTGGACCACAGATAAATTGCCATAACCCACTTTCTCAAAGGTATTCTGGATCGGTGTATTATGGTATTGGTCTTGACATTGAAGTGCCTGCGGCAAGCACCACACCAGTAAGGTAATGGCTTCCTGTTTTCAGTTTCTTTTATTCTGGTATTTGAACCACACATCGGACAACAAATCGGTTGACCAGCCTTGCCCCACCTATTTTCCTCAAACCAGTTTTCAGCGGTTTGTTCATCGGGGAACATTTCAAAGAGTTCTATTAAACTGATGTCTTTTCGGTAGAATTTGCCGGGAGTTTTTTGACCGATTTTTTAAAATCCCCAATATACTTGTTAATTCATTATTACAAATACGGTATTTATTTTTGCTTAATCGTAACTACTCAGGTAGTCTCAGTGCAGATTAATGAAGGTGTATCTGCTGGGCAAGATTATTTTTTAGGTTAGGTCTCAGGTAAGGGCACCGAGGAATCAAGCTGAGGCAAGTGAGTTGCGGGCAAAACTTAACCAAACAGGCCCACTTCCAGAAACGTAACTAGGCCGAGGATATGGGTGTATTCATAAAACCCCTAACCAACATTAAATGTGCTCAACTAACCACACTTTAATAATCCTCTTGTGAGACTACCTGAGTAGGTACGCTTAATCAAGTATACAATCCCCCATTTTATTCATTGTATTAACAATATTTCCTGTTGGGACTTCAACACGGTCTCCATTATATCTGTTGGTTAATTCAACAACACCTTTTTTCAAACCCCTAGGACCTACAGTAATGCGCCAGGGTATACCTATAAGCTCCATTGTGTTAAATTTTGAACCTGCCCGCTCATCTCGATCATCGTAGATTGGTTCCAGATTGGCATTATTCAGTTCGTTATAGATTCTTTCACTTACTTCACAAGATTCCTTGTCACCCATAACGGCGTTAATAATTCCCACCTTATATGGCGCCACTACAATGGGCCATTTAATCCCCTTTTCATCATGGTATGCTTCAATAATTGCTCCAACCAACCGTGAAACACCTATGCCATGTGACCCCATGTGCACAGGAACATGCATACCCTCTGAATTGGTGACCAGCGCCCCCATAGGTTCAGAGTACTTGGTTCCAAAATAAAAAATCTGCCCAACTTCAATAGCCCTTGAAATCCCCTGATGTTCTTGCGACACTTCACGGTCAAAAGTCTCCTGGTCATGAGTTTCGTCAGTTCGGGCATAAGGAATGGTCCATTTGTCAACTATACTTTGACATTCATCAATGTCGTCAAAATTCAACTCAGATATACCAAAATTATAGTTCAGTATTCGTTTGTCAAAAAAGACTTCGGATTCACCCGTATCAGCCAAAACCAGAAACTCATGGCTATATTTACCTCCTATGGGGCCGGTATCAGCCCGCATCGGTATGGCCTTGAGTCCCAGCCGTTCATAGGTTTTAAGGTAACTGACCATATGACGGTTATAGGAATGAATCGCTGCATCCATGTCTATGTCAAAATTATAACCATCCTTCATCAGGAACTCGCGTCCCCTCATAACTCCAAATCTCGGGCGCATTTCGTCCCTAAACTTCCATTGGATATGAAATAGGGTCAAAGGGAGATCACGATATGATTTCACATGACTGGAAAAAATTTCAGTGATGAGCTCCTCATTGGTTGGTCCATACAGCAAATCGCGATTGTGCCGATCCCTAATTCTCAACATTTCCTCGCCATAATCATCATATCTGCCTGATTTCTGCCACAAGGAAGCAGGCTGAATTGTTGGCATCAAGAGGGGTATGTGGCCTGCCCGTTCCTGCTCTTCAATTACTATACGCTCAATCTTTTGAAGCACCCTCAGTCCGAGTGGCATCCATGAATATATCCCTGATACAGCCTGCTTTATCATTCCTGCACGCAACATGAGTTTATGACTTGTTATTTGAGCTTCCGAAGGAATCTCCCTCAACACAGGCAAAAAGTATCTTGTCATTCGCATCGTTTGTCCTTTGAAAACAGTATCAGTTAAACCGTAGGCTCTTCAATTTCAATCTCAGCCTCACATTCCATGGCATTTGCCAGTGCGGTGAACCGTGTATTAACCACTTCACCTGTAATGCTCCTTAATCTTTCTGGTAAAATGAGAGCAAGATTATGTTTTTTAGGTTTGAATTTCAATTTGGTCAAACCTTCTGGTGAAACGACCAATAGCATAGCACCCAACCGCATGGCCTTCCCTACAATTTCCGCCAGTCGTATTTCTTCTGGATCAAGTAGGGTCAGTAGGTTTTCGAAGTCACCATATTCATTTTGATTCTTATACCTGTGAAACAAGGAGAGGGCCAGAAATACCCTACCCGGATGATCCAATCCACCCAGGTTCGCCCTAGTGGCATTTTCAAAACAAATTATAGCTCGATAATCAGGGTGTGACCTCCAGCTTACATCATGTAAAAGGCACGCGGCTCGAATCAGTCTCTTCTTTTCCCTGCTATATTTTCTAAAAAGAGGATAAATAAATTCGTAAAGATAATCCCCATAACCAGGTAAGCGGGATGAACTATACTCGGAAAATGAACATGCCTCCAACAAGGGATCAGAATCCTGAAGTTTCTTTGGCATCCTCAAATAAAGCAACCCCTCTCTGATCCCATTTGATGATATGGCAATTTCTTTGGGACGAAAGTTCTGGATGAGCGCTTTTAGAACCAATCCGGCCATGGAGACATGAATTAATCTTGCTGGTGAAACTTTCGTTTTCTCATGGAGAAGTTCAAGACTTTGACTATCTATCCATGCAAGCGTTTTCAGATATTCGGAGGGTGTTGATTTATATTCATTCAGAACCATCAAAGGATAATTCCTCCTGTATATATCCAATTTTGCTATCGCTCGCCAAGCACCACCGACCAGGTAGATTGTTTCATATTTTCTAGAAAACTTGGTACGCAGATTTGATACCTCCTTCCCGATATGATTTTTAAGCGCTTCATTATCCAAATCCAGACGCTCAAGTACCAGTGGTCCAAGAGATGAAGTTGCACAATGTCCAACTTCAGCATTTTTCACATCGGCAAGCTCCATCGAAACGCCACCAATATCTGAAACCAGGCCATTGGCTTCCGGCCACCCCAAAATAACACCATTGGCAGCAAGATTGGCTTCATGCTTACCGCTTGCTATGGTTAATTCCAGTCCGGTTTCCTTTTTTATTTTTGAAGCAAAGCTTTTACCATCACTCGCATCCCTCAATGCGGCTGTAGCAACAGATACCAGATCGGAAACATTCATCATTTCAGCAATGGTTACGAATCTACTGATTGCTGAAAGGGCACGGTCCCTACCCCTTGGGTCTAGTTTCCCAGTTTTGGCCAGAGATGCCCCCAACCCACATAAAACCTTCTCATTATAAAAATAAGCTGGCGAACGAGCAGCACCATCAAAGACGACCATTCGAACGGAATTAGAACCAACATCTATGACCGCGACACGGCGGACCCTTTCAACTACTGGATCCTGAAAAATTGGACCACTGGATTCTGAATTTGCTAATGAATACAAATCTGGACTCGTCAAATCATTATCCGCGAATTCAAATTAATCCTTGGTTCCCAACAATCGTATTTCTTTTTTGGCGCCAGCTGAACCTCGGCCGGAAAGGGAAGGGTTTTCCATGAAAAAGGAATGGCAATTGAATAGTTCCTCAGAACTGGTATGTTTCTCTCGAACATAGTTACCATAAGGCTGTAATACCCAACTCTGTTCCTGATCAGAAAGATTGGCAGCCAAGATTTGGCTCATAATCTGATCACGAACGGTTTTATTCTTTATTTCAACCAGTGTTTCCACTCTTCGGTCGAGATTGCGTTCCATCCAGTCTGCGGAGGAAATAAATATTCTTGCTTTGGCTGAGGGGATGGTGTTGCCATTGGAAAAACAAAATAAGCGTGAATGTTCAAGGAACCTACCGACGATAGATTTTACCCGAATGTTTTCAGACAACCCCTTGATACCTGGCCTTAAGCCACAAATACCACGAACAATCAAACTGATTTTTACGCCAGCCTGGCTTGCTTCATAGAGTGCATCAATAATCAATGGATCAATCAGTGCATTCATCTTGGCCCAAATTTGTGCAGGTTTACCTTTCTTGGCATTATCGGTTTCTGCTGCGATTAACGATTGCAGTGTTTCCCTGAGATTGAAGGGAGAAATCGATAAACATTCGAGGGTATCGGGAACGGCATAGCCGGAGACATAATTGAACAGTTTAGTTCCATCACGGCCCAATTCCTGATCACATGTGAATAAGCTTACATCGGTATAAACCCTGGCTGTAATTGGGTGGTAGTTACCTGTGCCAAAATGGGTATAAGTAACCAACAGGTTACCTTCCCGGCGAATAACTGAAGATACCTTGGCGTGTGTCTTAAGGTTTATAAAGCCATAAACCACATGCGCTCCCGCCCGCTCAAGAGCTCTGGATTGCCTGATATTGGCTGCTTCATCAAATCTTGCCTTCAACTCAACCAGTGCTGTAACTGATTTTCCATTCTCAGCAGCTTCACAAAGGGCGGCAACTATGGGGCTCTCGTATGAAGTTCTATAGAGGGTCTGCTTGATCGCGACGACATTTGGGTCTTGGGCGGCTTGTCTAATAAAACGAATGACCATATCAAAGGTTTCATAGGGATGATGTAACAACATATCCTTGCTTTTGACCGCAGCAAATATATCGTCATTATGTTCCTGAACCCTCTCAGGTACACGGGGAGTGAATTTTGACCACAACAAATCCTGGCGATCCTCCAAAACCAGTTCACTGAGATCCGCCATCCCGATCATTCCGGGAATTTCAGTAACTTTATCATTGGAAAATTGCAATTCGGCCAGCACCTTTTTCCTTAGATCACCATATGAACTCTGCGAGATTGATACTTGGATCACTTCCCCGCGTCGTCGTCTTTTCAAAGCTGTCTCAAACTCACGAACCAAGTCTTCAGCTTCTTCCTCAATTTCCAGATCACTGTCTCTGAGTACTCTGAATATACAGTTTTCCACGACCTTATATTCTGGAAAAATAAAGTGAACCTTCTCCAGCAGAAGTTCTTCCAAAGGGATAAATCTTTTTTCGCCTTCGGAACCATCTGGCAAGAGCATGAAGCGGTTTATCTGAACCGGTATGGGAAGTAAGGCGCTGAGCTGTTTTTTATCCTTAGCCCTTTCAAGTCGAATGGCGATGGTAAAGCTTGCATTAGGGATGAAAGGAAATGGATGAGCTGGATCAATTGCCAAGGGTGTCAATACTGGGAAAACTTCGTTTATAAATATCTTGTCCAGATATTTTTTATCTTCCGTGGTAAGTTGACTTCGATCAAGGATTAAAATCCCAACTTCTTCCATCTCTTCACGTATGAGATTCCAGGTATCAATCTGGGCCGAGAGTAATTTCCTTGAATCTTTTTCGATTTCGATCAATTGCTCAGAAGGAAGGCGACCATCCGTACCAGGGGGATAATTACCAGTACTGGCCAACTCCATCAAACCGGCAACCCTGACGGAATAGAACTCATCAAAATTAGTAGCGGAGATCGATAAAAATCTTACCCTCTCCAAAAGGGGAACAGCAGGGTTTTGTGATTCTTCAAGAACCCTCCAGTTGAAATGTAACCAGGATAATTCTCGGTTGAAATACTTTTTTGCACCCTCAATTTCAGCTTGCTCTAC
The DNA here is from genome assembly GCA_022822495.1 of Paracoccaceae bacterium. Classification (GTDB taxonomy): domain Bacteria; phylum Pseudomonadota; class Alphaproteobacteria; order Rhodobacterales; family Rhodobacteraceae; genus MPNP01. The sequence goes on from JAJEBQ010000019.1 coordinate 31,210, forward strand.
TTCAACACCCGTGGGAAATTCCGAAAATAGGAAATTGGAAGTGTTCCTTTTTGAATTTTTCAGGACCATTATTCCCTTGGACTTTTTTTTCTCGGTTTCTTTTGTGGATAATAATTCTCTTACCATTTTTTTGTTAACAGGCCTTTTACTAATGAGCGATATGCGATCAAGTTCATTTACCATCTGATGGGCGGCAGCAAAAGACCTTTCTCCATTCTTGACTATATATTGTATAAAATCAGGAGTATAATTTATCTGCTTATCTGAAAACAGTTTTCTGTAAAGAATTGAAAGAAGTTTGGCATCTGGTTGATGAATTTTACCAACCCGACTTCCCAACAACCTGCTTCTCAGATCAGGCATCTCAAAACCGATCTCCTTGGGATCAAGTGCAGATGTTATTAACAGTTTTCTGTTTTCGTTGGCAATCGTATTACATAGTTGGAACAAATCCTCTTCTTTATCCCTGAAGCCCGATAGATCTTCCAGATTTTCGACTATGATTGATTGCGTAGATGGAAATCTGGAATACTCTTCTGCCGAGAACTCACTCGCTTCAATATGATGGGCATTGTGGTTCTGTTCCCAAATTTTTGCCAAGTGGGTTTTACCCGAGCTACTTGGCCCCACCAAGATAAAACGATTATCGGGCCAATTGCCGGTGTCATTCAACAAATCCCATAATTTTGAATTGGAGGCAGCAACTATAAAATCAGCCTCCTTATAGGATGGCTTGAAATCAAAATCTAAAATTTGCGCCTTGGTCACGGGATAACGATCACCGGGCCTAGATTGAATAAATGCCATTACATAATTTCATTAAAATACGAAAATCCATGAAAACTCAGACATATCATAACTTCAAGGTACTTAACCAATGCCTTATTTGCATACCCCAACTCATCTGGCCAATGGTTGACCACGTAAAAAATGGGTAATAGCACCACTCTAAACAAAATTCAATACCCGCAAATCAGGCATTAAGTGCCAACAATAATCCCCAAATCCATCCAACAAAAATGAAATGGTTAAAATAGAATAGTAGTATTTCTCCTACTTAATATCCTGTGTGTCTTTTATGCTGGCCTTACCACGGTAGAGCGTTCCTTCCAGATACTGTTTGATACCAAATCTAAGGAAAACACCTATGATAGCAGCCATAGGAACTGCCACCATCAAACCAACTAATCCAAACAAGAAGCCGAAGGCTGATAATGAAAAGAGTATCCAAACGGGATGAAGTCCAACAGATTTACCAACAATTTTTGGCGTCAAAAAGTTGCCATCCAGAATTTGTCCCAACACGAAAATCAGGCTTACCAGAACGATGTACAGTGGATCATCCCAGAATTGAAACAGGGATAACCCGATGGAAATTATACCCCCAAGGATGGAACCCAGAAAGGGAATGAATGAAATCAACCCAGCAAGAAAGCCAATTATCAACCCTGCCTTCAAGCCGACAAAGTATAGGGTTATACCGTAAAACAAGCCAAGTATGAGACAAATAGTCAGTTGTCCTCTGATAAAACTTGACAAGATAAAATCTACTTCCCTGGCCAATTCTCTGATTGTTCCCTTGTGATCCACAGGTAAAAGAGAATCAATCTTGGCGATCATCTGGTCCCAGTCGGCTAAAGTGTAAATCAAGACAACCGGAACGATAATCAAAAAAGTGCCAGTCTGCCAAGCAATATTGAAAGAATTGTATATGCCCGTTACAATTTCATTGGTATAACTTTGGAAAAACCCCAGGAATTTGTTGAGGGAAATCCCCAATTGCGTTTCTTCACTTACTATATCTGGAAAAAGAACCTTCAAGAACTCCAGCAGTGCCTCTAGGGTTGCAGGAAGTATACCAAAAAGCTCTCTGAACTGAACTCCCAGTAATGGTACGAAGATCACGACTGCGGAACCCAACACCAGAAAAGATAAAACGGAGACAATGCCAGTTGAAATTGTACGATTTAAACCAAAAGACTCAAATTTATCAACGAAAGGATCAAGCAAATATGCCAAAGCCATGCCAACAATGAATGGCAGAAGGATATCCCCAAGCAAGTAAAGCAAAAGGAGGGTAATAGACAGGGTTATACCCCACCAGATCAATTGTATTTTTGCTGAAAGTGCCATAGTGCAAGGATCAATATAACGGTATTCTAGATTTCTTGTTGCCAATTAGAATAATGGTTAAAGGTAATTATTCAAAGGTTTTGAACTCCATGATTTGGGATTATCAATAAAATTGTTCCCGAATTAATCGTTCTTGCAACCCATGCCCTGGATCAAACAAAATTCTATGCTTGATGGATGGTTCACTGGCTACAGAAACTGACAAGACATTGAAAGCGGGCTTGCCATCTGCATCGGCCCGACATGGTCTTTTTTTGTTTTCCAGAACTTTGAATTCGACATGGGCCGAGTTAGGCAGCAAAGCACCGCGCCACCTGCGTGGACGAAAAGCAGCCATGGCTGTTAAAGCCAGAACATCTGATCCAATCGGTATGATGGGTCCGTGGGCTGAAAAATTATAGGCAGTTGATCCAGCCGGTGTCGCCAGTAAAGCCCCATCACAGACCAATTCCTCCATTCTGACTTTATTGTCGACTAAAATTTGTAGTTTGATTGCCTGTGGGCCAGCTCGAAAAAGCGACACTTCATTTATTGCCAAATCAATGTGAGTTTTGCCCTGAATATCGATCGCGTTCATCCTTAAGGGGTTAATTTCTTCCTCTTCGGCGGCTTGAAGCCGTTCAATCAAATGGGCTTCCTTATATTCGTTCATCAGAAATCCTGTTGACCCCCTGTTCATGCCATAAACAGGACAAACCAGATGTCTGGTTTGATGAAGTGTTTGAAGCATAAATCCATCCCCACCAAGGGCCACGATAACTTCGGCCTGATCCATTTGGCAGTTGCCAAATGCATTCTCCAAACTTGTTAGGGACTTTTGAGCATTCTCGTCGGTACTCGCAAGGAAACAAATTTTACTTAATTTGGTCTCGGACATGGGTCTTGAATTTGTGTTTCCTCTGGCAAAAAATTTTAGTCCTGTTTATACCATTGGTTTTGAACATCATGTTAAACAATTGTCTGGTACGATATAGAAAAATGAAAAATATTTTTCTATCGTACTCGGAATAATTCCCTTTTGAAATACACAAAACTCAATTAAATACAGAATGGAATTTTCTTTGCTGGAGACCCAATATGATTGTGAACCTGTTATCTACACAAGACGAGTTGTTGGCCAATAGTGACCCGCAGATAAATGCTGCCATTAAGGAAGAACTCAGACGACAACAAAACCAAATCGAACTGATTGCATCAGAAAATATTGTCAATCCCACAATCTTGGCAGCCCAGGGATCAGTTTTAACCAACAAATATGCAGAGGGATATGTAAACCGTCGATATTATGGTGGTTGTGAATTTGTTGATATTGCCGAACAGCTTGCTATTGAACGGTCATGCAAACTTTTTCAATGCCAATTTGCCAACGTCCAACCCCATTCCGGTAGCCAGGCAAATCAGGCTGTATTCAATGCCTTGTTAGCTCCTGGTGATACCTTTTTAGGTATGAACCTTGCATCGGGTGGCCATCTGACACACGGTGCCAAACCCAACCAATCAGGCAAATGGTTCAACGCTGTACAATATGGGGTGAGGAGAGATAACTTTTTGATTGATTTTGACCAGGTCAGAACTCTGGCTCACCAGGAAAAACCAAAATTGATCATTGCAGGTGGCTCGGCCATTCCGAGAATTATTGATTTTAAAAAATTCCGTGAGATCTGCGATGAAGTCGGTGCACTACTCTTGGTTGATATGGCTCATTTCGCCGGGTTGGTTGCGGCCCAAATACATCCCTCACCATTTCCTTATGCGGATGTAGCAACAACAACGACCCACAAAACGCTTAAGGGTCCTCGAGGTGGCGCTGTATTTACCAATAGCGAGGAAATAATAAAGAAGGTCAATTCAGCCGTCTTTCCAGGAATTCAGGGTGGCCCATTGATGCATGTCATTGCCGCCAAGGCGGTGGCCTTTGGTGAAGCACTGAAACCTGAATTTGTAACCTACTCCGAACAGGTTGTTGCCAATGCCCGTATGTTGGCCCAAACGTTAATTGATGGTGGGTTGGATATTATCACCGGGGGAACAGATACACATGTAATGCTTGTTGATCTGCGACCTATGGGTATCAAAGGGGTGGAAGCAGAAACTGCATTGGAAAGAGCAAATATTACCTGTAACAAGAATGGTATACCTTTTGATCCAGAAAAACCGATGGTAACATCTGGTGTGAGATTGGGAACACCCGCTTGCACCTCAAGAGGATTTAACAGTGATGACTTTCAACTGGTTGGAAAACTCATTCTCAAGACCCTGGATGGCCTATCAAAAAATGGTATGGATAATAACGACTCGGTTGAAGCAGAGGTCAGAAAAGAAGTTGAAAAACTTTGTGACAAATACCCAATTTATAAGGCTTGACTCAAGTATACTCAGGCAGAATTGAATGGTTGATTTATGAAGATTTCCATTGTCGGAATATTAGCATCCATCAGTATTTTGATGTTTTTATCAGGGTGCTTGCCACCTTCCAAAGAAATAGTGGCCATCGAAGAAAATGAGAGGCAAACAATTGACCGGGAAAAAACTGCTGATTTACTACCCATCAAAGATTTCGAACCTCCACATGACCCGACAATTGATGAAAACATAAATCCCTGATGCATTTATTTTTTATGGAGCAATAAGTGAGCAAAGAACTGAAAATTGGTATTGCCGGGTTGGGAACCGTTGGCCAGGGTGTAGTCAATATGATCCGGCAAAACAGATCAAGTATCGCTACCAGGGCAGGAAGACTCATAAGGATAACTTCAGTTTCAGCACAAAGTAGAGGTAAGGATAGAGCTTGTGATATTTCCGACTTTTTGTGGGAAGATAGCCCGGTAGATCTGGCCCAAAACCCAGAGATTGATGTTTATGTGGAATTGATTGGTGGTTCGGAAGGTGTGGCCTTGGAGTCCGTCAGGAAGGCCTTAGCGAACGGGAAGGATGTTGTTACAGCAAACAAGGCCATGCTGGCCCATCATGGTCAGGAGCTGGCAGAATTGGCAGATGAGATGAATTGTTGCGTCCGTTTTGAAGCTGCTGTAGCGGGAGGCATACCTGTGGTTAAATCACTTACAGAAAGCCTCGCAGGTAATACAATTGATCGAATTTTAGGTGTGATGAATGGCACCTGTAATTATATTCTGACGAGAATGGAGCATGAACGTCTTTCATACCAAGCTGTATTTGAAGAAGCCGAAAAACTCGGATATCTTGAAGCTGATCCAACCCTAGACGTTGGAGGTATTGATGCCGGACACAAACTAGCCCTACTCAGTTCGATCGCATTTGGTACCAAGGTAGATTTTGACAATATGGAAATTGAGGGGATTGAAAGGATCTCCACAGGAGATATTGAACAGGCAAAAGATATGGGTTTCCGAATTAAATTATTGGGAATCTCCAAATTTACTGAATATGGTCTCGAACAACGAACTCAACCGTGCCTTGTCCCGGCCAAATCTCCGCTAGGGCAAATAGAAGAAGCAACCAACCTTGTCGTGTTGGAAGGTGATTTTATTGGTGCAATATATCTTCAGGGACCAGGTGCAGGAAGCGGACCTACGGCATCTTCGGTATTATCCGACTTGATCGAACTTGCCAGGGGCATAAGAATTCCGATGTTTGGTCAAAAAGCTGACACTCTTAAATTGGCCAATCCATGCAAGTCTGCTGTTGAAGTGCCCTATTACCTAAGGTTTCTGTTAAAAGATGAACCTGGTGTTCTTGCTCAAATAGCAAAATCCTTGGGGAATGTGGGGATATCCATAAATCGTATGCGTCAATATGATCATCAGACGAAGGAAGCTCCCGTCATTATAGTCACACACAAAACCAATCGTAAAAACCTGAACCTTGCATTAGATGAAATCCGATCTTCGGATGTATCCCTTGAAGACCCTTTTGCCATTCGAATTGAAGGTATCAAGTGACACCCAAATATATCAAGTGTAGGAAATTTATCCCATGAACCTAATGTCTCAATTCAAAGACCGGATGCTTTCACTTGGTTTGGCAAGGGTTACCGAAGCGGCTGCACTGGCTTCGGCCAATCAAATCGGCAGGGGTAATGAAAAAATAGCTGATCAAGCTGCCGTTGATGCCATGCGCGGACAGTTGAATTTACTTGACATCTCTGGTGAGGTGGTCATCGGAGAGGGTGAAAGAGATGATGCACCTATGTTGTATATTGGAGAATGTGTGGGCACGGGCAAAGGACCCGAGGTTGACATAGCGCTTGATCCCCTAGAAGGTACCACCCTTACTGCCAAGGATTTGCCAAACGCCCTTACCGTCATTGCCATGGGTCCCAAAGGTTCAATATTGAAGTCGCCAGACGTATACATGGAGAAACTGGCCATTGGGCCTGCTTACCCCAAAGATATCGTTTCCCTGGATCAAAACCCTTCTGAAATCATTCGTTCCCTAGCCAAGTACAAGAAATGTAATCCTTGTGATATTACCTCATGTGTCCTTGATCGACCGCGCCATAAAGAAATCATAACTGAGTTAAGAAGCCTGGGAGTGGCCGTACGACTTATCACAGACGGAGATGTGGCTGCAATTATGCATTGTTCTGAACCAGACCTTACAGGGATTGATGTTTATATGGGGATTGGCGGAGCACCAGAAGGTGTTCTTGCTGCAGCAGCATTAAAATGTCTTGGAGGCCAGATTTATGGGCGACTTGTTTTCCGAAATGAATTGGAAAAGGCCAAGGCAAGAAGGATGAACATTACAAATTTAAGCAGGATTTACAGCCTTGATGATTTGATACAGGCTGATATTATCTTTTCCGCAACAGGTGTAACGGACGGCTCCTTACTGCGTGGGATCAAAAAAATCCCTGGCTATCTGGAAACTGATACTATTTTACTTCGATCCAAAACAGGCTCCAGGAGAAGAATGGTATATACACATCCAACACAAAACCCGTCATAACTCTCAAAGTTAACATTCAAGAGAGAGGATAAAGACTTCTTGAACCAATAGTGAGATAAACTTTGGCGCTGTGGTTCTCCCTGGATTAGTGCTAAAGAAATAAGGTCAAGCTCAAGAATATTTCAAATACGGTCTGGCAGATCAATAATAACACCCAAACATTACGATGAGCTCGCTTATCGTGTGTATATTCGGGCTGTATTTCTGGAGCCAGGTATGGTTTTTTTACAGTTAACAATCGGATATTAATCCAACATTACAACATAGATACACTTGCTGTGGAAGAATGTTATAAGTTTTGGTATCTTGCACTCATATTCCTAAAGCCAAACAGTTCAAAATTAAAGGATAAGGCTGGCCGTGATCTATGTTGAATTCTCCCAAAAATAACCGGATTAAAGCCTTTCTGGGGATCACCAGTTCTTGCACCAATCGTTTGTGGTTGGGTCTTACTCCTGAGCAGGACAACAGATCACATCAGCTAAAACAACTTTGTAACGTAGATGACATTATTGCTCGTTCTCTTTCCAGAATGAATATCCCGCCAGAGGAAGTTGAATCCTATCTTAACCCTCAACTTAAAAACCTAATGTTTGATCCCAGCCTTTTGTTGGACCTTGATAAGGCAGCACATCGAATTTTCAGGGGTATTATTGCAAACGAAACAATTGCTGTAATCTCCAATGGTAGATTAGGCTCCATTTGTGCTACCGGGTGCCTGGTAAAGTGGTTTTCTCACTATTCCAGGGGAGTATCCCATTTAGCCATCGAAAAGGAAATTGCTGGCTACTTTCCTGCCAAAGAATCATTTGTAGAATTGGCCAAATCCAATGACATAGTTTTATGTCTGGGTTGTGGAAGCAACCTGGAGATTGATACCGAATGGGTAAGAGGTACTGATGTCATTGTTGTTGATGATCATGTCAGTATGGAAAAGTTGCCCAAGATTTTTGCCATGATTAATTCCAACAGGTTTGATGAGCATAATGATTTCTCCTACCTGGGTACCACCGGGTTGTTTTTTCTCTTGATGGTAGCAACCAACCGGCTTTTTCGGAACAATAACCGCAAAACCATAAACTTGTATCCCTTTTTGGACCTTGTTGCTTTAGGGACTGTGTCCGACTTTCTTCCAATGATAAAGTTAAATCGGGCCCTTGTAAAAAACGGTCTGGCAAGTATCAACACACGAGAAAATCTACCGCTAAGGTTTTTACTTGATACCCTTGCCCTCAGAAAACCCCTAACCTCTTCTCAATTGGCCTTTCAAATTGGGGCGAGGATTACTGCTGGAGAAGTTATTCAAAATAGTCAATTGGGCCTGGATTTGTTGACCACTACCAATAAGGGAACGGCTACCAAAATTGCCAACCAATTAGATGATTTGTATCGCACATCGAGTGAACTTACTGAAGAGTATATTGAAAAATTCAATGTGATAATTCGCCAACATAACTCCGATTTACCCTTGGTTTGGGGAGTTCTTGATGCATGTCCACTAGGTATATTGGAAAAAGTTGTATCAAACATAAACCAGAATACTAATAAGCCCACCATATTGATGACTAAATTAGGCAATAAGCTAATTGCCGTTGGGCAATCTGTACCTGGGATAAACCTTGGGACGATTGTCGCCAACTGCCTTGGCGATAGGATTATCTCCACAGGTGGAGGAAATCCAATGCGAATTATGGTAGAGTTACTCCCAGAGGGCACCAACAGGTTTATTGATAGAGTGACTAATGAATTGTATTTGCAACGGATGTCCTGGGAGGATTCATTTCCCCTTTATATCGACGGACTCCTATCTCCACAGGGAGTTAATTATGCTGTCATCAAGAAACTCTCTCAGCTGGAACCCTTTGGTATCAATTCACCCAAACCCCGCTACTGTTTTGCCAACCAAGTCATAACATCCAGAGTTAATCTCGGTGATGGACAATACAAACTTGTTATTAAGGATGATAAAGGTTGCAAGATTGAAGGATTTCTCCCCAAGTCCAAACCTCCAAGATTGGAAAAATTCCTGCTGAAATCACGAAATAAGAGGATTCACCTGGCAGGAACTCTCACTAGTCTTGTAAGAAACGGAAAAACCTTACCAACGGTGTTGGTAGAGGATGCCGCGGTACCAAATTAGAATATTTTTTGAAATATCTTGAATGAAGGATGGCTTCTAAATAAATAGAAAAAAAGCGGTCCCTTCGTCTATCGGTTAGGATATCAGGTTTTCAACCTGGAGAGAGGGGTTCGATTCCCCTAGGGACTGCCAAATTATTCATTATGCAAATGTCTATATTGACTCAATAAATCAATATATTGTCTGAGTCTTACTTTAGTTACTTCATTCCTTCACTATTTTTGAGATGTTGATGTTTAGTATGGCGGTCACCCAACAAGGCAATAACGTTTGAAGATGAGGTCTGAAGTGTCAATTAAACCCACATTCCGACTTGGTATTGAAGAAGAATATTTACTTGTCGATCCCAAAACGAAAGATCTGATTCGACAACCGGATCCAAAGTTTATGGAGGTCTGCCAGGAAGAAATCAAGGGTCAAGTTGTTAACGAATATTTACAATGCCAGGTTGAAGTTGGTACAAAACCTAATGCGAGTGTCTCTGAAAGCTATAAAGAGCTCTTTTCGTTAAGGACCACAATCTCACAGATATGCAAAGATTTTGGCTATGCTCCCATCGCAGCTTCTACCCACCCTTTTGCTACCTGGAAGGATCAAACTCACACACCCAAGGAAAGATATAACTCTCTCACCTCCGATTTTGGTTTATCGGCCCGCAGATTATTGATTTGCGGGATGCACATTCATATTGAAATAGAGGATGAAGACTTACGCATTGATCTAATGAACCAAGCGACCTATTTTCTCCCTCATTTACTGGCTTTATCTTGCTCCTCACCATTTTGGGAAGGTGAAGACACTTCGTATTCCTCTTACCGACTTGCAGTCTTTGATACCCTACCCCGCACAGGATTACCCGACAAACTCAATTCATTTACAGGTTATACCCATTTGGTTAATTCGTTGGTTTCAACCAAGTGCATAGAGGATTCAAGCAAACTTTGGTGGGACATCAGACCCTCAGCCAAATTTCCTACACTCGAACAAAGAATTACTGATATCTGTAGTTCACTAAGAGATACAATGGCAATAGTGGCCACCTTTCAATCATTGATTGCTTACCTCTACAGATTGCGAGCCTCTAACCAGACCTGGCGATCTTACCATCGAACCCTGGTCAATGAAAATCGTTGGAAAGCCCAACGATACGGTGTTACGGGTGATTTGATCGATCTTGGCAAAAACAAACTGGTGTCTTTTGAAGACCTCACCGAGGAGTTGATTGATTTACTGTGGTTTGATGCTACCGAACTGGCTTGTGAAGATTATCTTGTCAGGATCAGGGATATTTCAAAGAATGGGAGTTCGAGTGATCGCCAAAGGAAAATTTTTCATGATGCCATTGCAGAAGGTAATTCTGAACTTCAGGCGTCAAAAAAAATTGTTGAATTTCTCATGGATGAATATTTGAGAACTTGACCACATTTTCCGAAATTTCGCGAGAGGGAAATCATTTGGGAGGGTTATTCCTTTGATGTCTACCCGTCAGCAGAGCTGCTAGTGCAACCAAATAAACGTGGGCAAAATTTATAATTACATTTCTTGGTTTCAGGGCATTATAATTCCAAAAAAATGCCCCCTGGCAGGGTCTACATGTGCAACCAAAAATGATTTTGTTGAGAATAATGCGTATCAATCTCAATTACTTTTTGAGATTAGGAAGGGTTGGTGGGGGGTCGCAGTGACCCCCCGAATTGACCTGGGAGTTGATCAATAGGTAGTGTTTGTCCAAACCAAATTAGTTGGCTTGGCGTCTTATGAAGGCAGGTACCTTTAGTTTTTCAACGGGTTTTTCCCGTCGTCCCAGGAATCCAAATTTAAATCCAAAATTATTATCAACTTGTGATTGTTCTGGCACCTCTTCTACCGATTCTTCCTCAGAATATTCTTCTTCTGATGAACCGGTATATTCGCTCGTATCAAAGTTGCCCCCATATTGGTTGTCGTTCATATCTTGTTGATAAACTTCACTCAACTCTTCTTGGGTTATTCTCTTTGGTGCTGTGAATGATCTGAAGGGCTTTTCTTCAATATTTTCAGCTTCATAATTTAATTCGTCAGGAGTGTCATCAGCTTCTTGCGTTGGTTCAAAATGATTTGTATCACGCGCTTCAGTAGCTTCCAAAGATTGATTGATCTCTTCCTCAGCCCAATCTTTATCTGAGTATTCCTCGATCAAGTCATGCATCTCAGGTTCAAATTCCCATGGATCCTCTGATTCTATTCCCTGCCTTCGAAAGGCACTTCTTGCAACCTCGTCACCATGCGATAAACCTGTAGCAACAAGAGAAACACTAATTTTTCCTGTATAGTCAGGATCATGTGTTGTACCTACAATAACATGAACATCATCATTGACATGTTTCCTGATTTCCTCTGAAGCTGCGCTCAAATCAAACAAGGTTTGATCCTCACCACCAATAATATTGATCAGGACGCCCTTGGCATTATGAAGGTTTGTTTCCTCCAAGAGCTGGTTGTTCATGGCGTTCAGGGCAGCCAGTTGCCCACGGCTTTCGGTTTCATTTTTAGGATCGGAAGAACCCACCCCCATCATTGCTCGGCCAGGGAATTTCAGAACGGAATTGACATCGGCAAAATCCAGATTTATCAAACCCGGTCTGACCATAAGATCAGTTATACTTTTGACGCCATGATAAAGTACATCATCGGCCAGTTCAAAGGCTTTCAATGTAGTTGTGCTGTCATTTGATACCGAAAAAAGATTTTGGTTCGGAATCACCAAGAGGGTATTCACAATTTCTTCCAATTCACGGATACCGTTTTCGGCAACTTCCATTCGTTTTGTTCCCTCAAAAAAGAATGGCTTGGTTACAACACCGACGGTTAGTACCCCAAGGTCTCGGGCAACTTTGGCAATAATTGGACTTGCTCCTGTACCGGTTCCACCCCCCATGCCGGAGGTAATAAAGCACAAGTGAGCGTCGTTCAGAAGCTCCTTGATTTCATCCTTGGTTTCCTCGGCAGCAGTTCTGCCAATCTCGGGATTGGCACCAGCCCCTAAACCTTGGGTGGTTATTTCACCCAACTGAATACATTCAATTTCGCCGGAACAATCCCTTAATGCCTGCGCATCCGTGTTTGCAATTACAAACTCTACCCCTTGCAACTCCTTACGAGTCATGTTTTTGACAGCGTTTCCTCCTCCGCCGCCAACACCAAATATTACGATTCTAGGGTGACGATTATCTTTTGCTTTTACCCTTACTGAAGTGAGAGTCATGTCTGTACCTTTTGATTTTTATCTGCTCTGTATGCCCTATATACTTATATTTAGGGTTTGTCAAAATAATATGATTAAAAAATATTTTTTAGATAATTGTTGCTTTTTCGTAACCATTCTGAACTGACCAAGGGGATTATCTCTTCCATTTTTTCCCAGGGAAAGCCATGGTTCTGACCTTCATGATTATCAAAATCCCAAATTTCATCCTGGGGTTGCGCAACCAGAATACAAAGTCCAACCAATGAAGAAAAAGGAGATTCCGCCTTTTCACTCGGGTATCCCGCCAATTGAACCGGACGACCGATACGGATACCCTGACCAAATTTCAACCTGACCAAATCATCAAATCCAGTGAGTAAACTCCCACCGCCAGTGAAGACTACAGGCTGTGACCCTCCTATACCCCAGCCGATGTGTTTTAAGGAATGGCTTATTTCTTCCAGAATTTCCTCAACTCTTGGCCTAATGACACTGATCAGGTCTGACCGAGTTATTTTTGGAGCATTCGGATGATCAATCTGGGTATCAAAAAGAATTCTGTCATCTCTTGATGTTGCTGAAACACCACCATGTAAAATCTTTAACCTTTCGGCATAACCTCCTGAGATGCCAAAGGCTTCAACAATGTCAGATGTAATCAACTCGCCGCCGATATTAAATGAATCAGCAAAAATCATATGGTTTTTTATGAATCCGGCAAAATTTGTGACCCCATGTCCGATATCAACAATGACCGATCCCAAATCCAACTCATTTTCAACCAGTGTTGACAACCCTGACGCATAAGCCGTGGAAACAATGCCAGCAATATTCAATTTTGCTACCGAAAGTGCCTTGAGAATACTTTCGAGTATTTCTGTTGCAATTGTGACAGTGTGAACCGATACTGTAAGTCTATTGCCAGAATGTCCTCTGGGATCAAAAATTCCGCCCCTATGATCTATCGCAAAATTGACTGGTTGGGCATGAATATATTCACTTCCTTTGACCTTGTTGGGAATCTTGCAATCCAAAATCGCTTTAAGGATATGCTTTTCTGAAACCTGGTTGCCGTTTAACTCTACACTCCCGGAATAAATTTTGGATGATTTTGTCAAACCCGAAAAACCAATAACCACCTCACTGGCTCTCCGATCGGAAACCCGAAAGGTTTGATGCAGAGTTTTGGCAATTGCGAGAGAGGTTTTGTCAGGGTCAGTTATCACCCCATCCTCAATACCTTCGGAGCCGGTGTAATAAAACCCCAAAACTCGACAACCCAGATTGGGTGAAAACAATCCTGCCTTGGGAATAACCCTTTCTTCATCGGTATCACCTATCTGAACAAGAGCTGATGAAATTTTTGAGGAACCAAGGTCCAATACATTGATGTAACCTTTGGTACGAGCGTTGTTTTGGTGCTCGCGCATCTTTTGTTGAAATTCAAAATGATTCCACATGACTACTCTTCCTCTGTGTTATTATTTTTGAAATATCTTATGTAAATCTTATCTGGAATTCTAAGGTCTATTATTGAAATATCCCTGGAAAGCAAATCTTCCTCCTCGTCAAGGATCTTAATTTTTCTCATTGCTTCTACGGGTTCCTGCTCTGGAAGTTTGATCAGCCTCTCCTTGTCCAGGACAATGTCCCATCGACGACCACCGACCCAAATCAACCCCCTGATCTGATGATTGATCATATCTGAAACATTCAGAATTTTCAAGGCTTCCTCAACCTTGGTATCTGCTGCTTCCCCGGCAATTACAAACAAATCGGCATAGGCGTTGCGATTAGTGACAGAATCCAAAGCCATTCCATCCTTGTCCAAAAGGTGGTATTGTTCGTTCTCATACCAAAGAATTCGTGGTACTCTTTCTTCAACGACAACCTTCAAGACCCCATTTTTTTCAATTGCCAGTTCTACCTTGGATACTGAAGGAATAAAATCTATTCCCTGTTTGATTTTATTGAGATCAAGATTCAGTGAATCCAGATTGATTTTTCTAAGTTCTTCCGTCAAATAAAGCGAAATCTGGGTGTCTAATATTTCAGATGCTCCAGATACCTCCACATCAGTAATTTTTAAGGTCTGCTCACCACCCCACTTGGAGATTTCGGCAAATGGCTGTTTCCAGAATCCCTGGTTTGGTGGGAAAAATGTTGCCCACACAAAAACGAATGAGCCGACGATTATGAGGGGAATTATAAAGTTAAAGGTCAGGCGTGTATATCTGTGATTAAATACAGTTCTGAAATTTACTAGCACTTTACCGCAACCAATTTCAAATTTCTATTTGTTGCAACTTGCAAGTTCAATCAGTTTGCGGCACAGCTGTCCCAGATCCATGTCAAACAAACTGGCTTGTTCAGGTGAGAGGGAGGTCGGAGTCATACCAGGTTGGGTGTTTGTTTCCAACAACATCAAACCCTCTAATCCCCTGGAATCATCCCAACGAAAATCAGTACGGGTCAACCCCTCACATCCCAGCGCAAGATGAGCAATTTCTGCATATTTCAGACAAGCATCAAAAATCTCTGCAGGTATTCTGGCTGGAACTTCATGAAAGGATCCATTTTCATCATATTTGGCGCGATAATCATAGAACCCTTTGGTTATGATTTCTGTAACCGTCAATGCCACATCATCAAGAACACTTACCGTTAGCTCTCTTCCAGGTATATATTCTTCAAGCATGTAATCCACCTCAAAGGCTTGGTTAAAATGTGCAGGAGGTGTTTTCTTGCGAATTATCTTCACACCAACAGAAGAACCGTCCCGAACTGGTTTTAGGACAAACGGAGGCTTGTGGGACAAAGTATTTAGAATTTCATTTTTGGGGATTTTCTTGCATTTGGGCGTAGGTAAGTTGTTGGCTTGGTAGATTTTCTTTGACAATAGTTTGTCCATTGCCTGGGATGATGAATTAATCCCGGAATGAGTGTAGGGTATTTGTAACCATTCAAATATTCCCTGGGCACAGCCGTCTTCACCCCATCGTCCGTGGAGTGCGTTGAAAATGACATCAGGCTGGAACGCTAACAATTTTTCGATGATGTTTTGACCTGCATCAATTTGAGTAACTTCAAAACCTTCATTCCGAAGAGCTGAACTGCACTCTTTACCTGTTACAAGTGATACTTCTCTTTCTGCAGAAAATCCCCCCATCACAACAGCAACTTTTTTATATTTTTTTTGACCCATAGTGTGCACTTTTAATTTAAGCTTCTGGAATTTTCTGGATATACCAATTCTCCGATACGGATAATCTCCCATTCCAGAAGCACTCCATGTTTTTTGAAAACTTCTCTTCGAACCATTTCACCCAGATTCTCGACCTGGGCAGCTGTTGCATTTCCGAGATTCACCAGAAAATTTGAGTGTTTTTTAGAAACCTGTGCATCACCAATTCGTACCCCCCTCAACCCCGCGTCATCAATAAGTTTCCATGCCAACCTATCGGTCTTCTCATTCTGCCCAAGTTTGGATGAACATCCCGAAGGATTTCGAAAGGTTGATCCAGCTGTCTTTGTGCCTGTAGGTTGGGTATGGTTTCTTTGATCTACATAGGTCTCTATTCTTGCCAGAAGCTTAGGTGAGTCTTCCCTTTCTCCTTGCAATTCAACTTCAAGGATGATGGCATCTTCCGGAATGCTACTTGAGCGGTAGGAAAACCTCAACTCTTCAGCGGATAAGGAATAAATTTCACCCGTGCGGTTGACCATTGTAACCCTTAGCAGATGATCGGCTAGATATGCACCATAACAACCGGCATTCATTTTGACAGCACCACCTATGGTGCCTGGAATCGTTCGCAGGAAAGTTAAATCAATGCCATTTTCGGCAGCCTTTGTGGCGATTTGTGAATCTTTGGCAAATGCTTTTGCATATACCCGATTATTCTTGCAACGAATAGATGTAAACTCCCGGCCTAACCTGATAACCAATCCACGATAGCCACCATCCCTCACAATCAGGTTGGACCCTGCACCAAGGACAAAATAGGGAATTTCATCAGCCAGATGGTTGAGGAAATGAGCCAAATCAGAATAACTCTTGGGTTGATATAACCAATCACAATTCCCACCAACTCCAAGCCAATTTATTGAACCCAATGAACAATCCTTCTTTAGTACCCCGTGATAAGTGACGGCCAGATTAGGATCTTTGAACAGTTCGATTTCCATATCAGTTGGCTCCAATTTTACTTTCAGTAGTTAGGAGTTTGGGAAGGGCATTAGCCCAATCAGATATGTTTCCAGCACCCAGAAAAATGACAATATCATCATGGGATGTTTCTTTCTTGATAATAGAAGTTAATTCTGTTTGTTCATGAACCGACTGTACATTCTTGTGCCCATGTTTGATAAGTCCCTCGATCAAGGCCTCCTTGTTGATACCTTCAATTGGAGCCTCTCCAGCAGGGTAAACATCAGTGATGATAACCAAATCTGCCTGATTGAAACATCGGCAGAAATCATTGAAAAGGCTTTTTAGGCGGGTAAATCTGTGGGGTTGGTGAATGGCAATGATTTTACCACTAGTTTTTTGTCGAGCAGCACTAAGCACCGCTTCAATTTCAACTGGATGATGGCCGTAATCATCAATAATTTCTACGCCATTAACAATTCCAACCTGAGTAAATCTTCGATTAACTCCCTTAAACTCCTTGAGCGCTTTGGCAATATCCTTCATATCCATACCCATTTGCCTTGCAACGGTTATGGCAGACACAGCATTGGATACATTGTGCTCACCAACCATGGGGAGCTGAAATATTCCCGTAAGACCTTCTTCAAGATGAAAAGTTACCTCGAAATTGGATAACCCTTTTTCAAAACCCAGGAACTTGACTTGAACATCAGCCTGGTTGGTAAAACCGTAAGTGATTATTCTTCTGTCCGTTATCCTTCCAACCATCGCCTGAACTTCTGGGTGATCAATACAGCAGACGGCAAAACCGTAAAAAGGTACATTGGATACAAAGGAATCAAAGGCATCCCGCAAATGCTCGAACGAACCATAATGTTCCATGTGTTCAGGATCAATATTCGTTACTATTGCTATCGTTGCCGGCAGTTTTAAAAATGTTCCGTCACTTTCATCGGCCTCGACCACCATCCAGTCACCCTCACCCTTGCGGACATTGGAGCCATAAGCCTTGATAATCCCACCATTGATGACGGTTGGATCAAAACCCCCTTTTTCTAAAAGGGTGGCAACCAAGGTAGTCGTAGTTGTTTTGCCATGCGTACCTGCCACGGCTATGTTCGAACGAAATCGCATCAGTTCGGCAAGCATTTCGGCTCTTCTGACTATCGGAAGACCCCACTCTCTTGCTTGCATCAACTCAGGATTATCTGGAGGTATAGCAGATGAGACAACAACAGCCGCACAACCAGTGATATTCTTACCGATATGACCCAAAAAGATTTTTGCCCCATTTTGGTTGAGCCGGCGCGTAATACTCGACTCTTGCAAATCACTGCCTTGGACGGAATAACCCAAAGTTAAAAGGACTTCAGCGATACCAGACATCCCGATACCACCGATACCAACAAAGTGAATTGTACCGACCTGAGTCGAAAATTTAGCCGTTGAAATCAATTTTTACCTCTATGGCCTAGATTTTCAACCAGGTCTGCCAACCTATGGGCTGCATCCGAAACACCCAAATTCTTACTGGTATCAGCCATCTGACTAATTTTTTCTGAATCCAACAAAATCTTACTCATGGCATCACTCAACACAGCCGGATCAAGGTTTTCTTCCTTTACCATTATCGCGGCACCTGCTTTGACCAGCGCTTGGGCATTAATGGTCTGATGGTCGTTTGTAGCTCCAGCGAAGGGAACAAGAATTGCAGGAAGTCCCATGGTTGTTATTTCAGCTATAGATGAGGCACCTGCACGGGCAATTATCAAATGTGCATTAGCCATCAGGTCAGGTATATCTTCGAAAAATGGCTTAATTGTGTACCCTATCCCCAAATGCTTATACTTTTCATTAACTTTAGGAATGTTCTCTTCTCTGACTTGTTGAAAAATCATTAATCTTTTACGCAGATTTTCAGGTAACAGTAAAATGGTCTCTGGAATTATGTTGTCAAACAACAGGGCTCCTTGACTACCGCCAACAATCAATACATTAATTTTTCCCTCGTGTGGGAAATTATACACCCGCCCCAATCTGGACAATACCTCCCCACGTATAGGGTTGCCGGTAAATTTAGCATTGGCATTACTTGGATATTCTGGATTATGCGAACCGCTTGCAACCAACTGCACTTTTTGGGCAAAAAATCTGTTAACTACTCCCATATTTCCATTCTGTTCATGGATTGCACTTGGTATACGAAGTAACAGGCCACTAAACAAGGGCGTAAATGAGGCATAACTGCCAAAGCCTACCATACAGGTAGGTCTGTCTTTCAAATTTTTTCCAAGGACCAACATCAAACCCCACAACAAGATCAAGGGCACGGCACATTTGGCGAGAAGAGTAGGTTGTGCAAATGATTTTGATGGAATGAGTTCCAATTGTGTTTCTTTAGGAAAGTTGTTGGTCAGTGCCTCAACTCTCTTATCCAACCAGACCTTTACCCTCCAACCTCGATTCAACATTTCTTCAGCCAATGCCTGTGCCGGGAAAACATGCCCCCCAGTTCCTCCAGTTGCAATGACTATAAGTCGTTTTGGTTTTGTAGACATTCGGCTAAACAATGGGAATATATACCACGGTCACATTAATGTTCCCCCGCATCAACTTCAGAGTATAATTTATAATTTTGTAGGAATAGTCTGGAAGCAAGGAGGCTCCGGATCGTAAGGTTGCAAAGGCTTTGTCTACGGTGAAAAAGGAGGAGTAACGGGGGCTCTCTTCGTTTGCTTTCACGTCCTCATAGAGTTGGTTCTGCTGTCCGAAGATGGCGTTCCACACATGCCGACAGGCATCAGCTAGTGTCAAGAGCTGGATGATCGTGACAACCGCTCCCGGCAAAAGCTGGTACTGAATGTTATGGTCGGTGGTTGTTTCAGACAAGGGCGAGGTTCTTTCAATTTATTGCATTAATTTTTGTAACCTGAGGGAAATAACATCAATGTTAACAGTAACTTAAATGGAGCAATCTGACTTGTAATATATATTTCCTTGATTATCCTCATGCCTCTAGTGGAAGTAAATCTTCCTCTCGCCATCCGCCTGAATCCTTGTAAAACAGAACAATAAACCAAGGGTTATGCCAATAGCAAGCATTGAAGAACCTCCATACGAGATTAAAGGCAAGGTCATACCTGTTGGTGGAAAAAGCTTGGCAGCAACAGCCAAATTAATGAAAGCCTGCAAGATAAAATTGATAATCAAACCTGCCCCAGCCAGACAGATAAAATTGTCTTGGGACTTGAACAATCGAAGGATGGTTCGATAGCCAATAAATATGTAAAGCAAGATAATTATTGCCACAAAAAAGAAGCCAAATTCTTCGGCAGCGATAGCGATGATAAAATCGGTGTGACCGTCCGGTAATCTCCATTTGTAAAGACCCTCATTGGGGCCCTCACCCCACCATTTGCCATTACGGAATGCTTCCGTACTAATACTTACCTGATCATAGGATGAGGTCGTTCCAAATAGTGTATCAATAAAGGCGTTGATGCGGCTGGCAAAGTGGAAGGAAAATGTATAGGCCAAATAGACTGCAACCAAGAAAAAAGTTCCGATCACGGCCAACAACGAAATTGGCGCTCCCGCTGTAAAATAGATCACACACCATCCAATGAAAACCAAGCCCGCTTGACCGAAATCTGGTTGAAGTACAAGTATTGAACAACACACAATGGTTAGAGCAAGAGATAAATAAATCCCAAAATTAGTTTTGTTTTCGAATGTAAAGCGGAAAAGCCAAGCTGAAAAAACAATAAGTGCGGGCTTAATAAACTCCGAGGGTTGTATGGAAGCAAAACCCAAACTCAACCAACGAATTGATCCCTTGTCATAACCTGTACCAATAAAAGGCAGTAAAACAAGTAAAATAAAGGAAATACAAAATACCCAACACCCTATCCTGAGGGCCTGTTTTGGTTTTAGGAATGATATAGATAGTAGGGCTGTCATTCCAATTAAAGCAAACACAATATGTCGGGCGAAATAGTAGAATGGTGACAAGTCGTTCTTTTCTGCCAATGGTATTGTTGCGGAGAAACTTAAAACAATCCCTATGCAAAACAAAAACACCACAGCAATTATTGAGTAGCGATCGACCTCATGCCACCAATCCGACAAAAACGAATTGGGCGGAGTCCTCTCTTCCCAGGTATGGGTTATAGTTGTCATGTTACTGCTCTTATTATTCCCAAGATCCTTGCTGGATCCTCTTTTGGTTTTCTGGCCTCAATGACCTTGTAAGTGTTTAACCTATATTCGTGTAATTTACAAGTTATTTTTTATGTGATTGACCTCACTTATAAAATGCATCCCTCGCTCCTCAAAATCTTTGTATTGATCAAAACTTGCTGCAGCCGGTGCTAATAAAATGGTATCACCAGGTTTAGCCTTGGTGGATGCTGCCTTAAGAGCTTCAGGCAGTGAGGAATACACTGAATGGGGTATTTGTCCCAATTCCAGTGCAAATTGTTTCGCGGCATTTCCGAAATAATAGGCTTCTTTCACGTTGGAAAGAGACTTTTTCAGTGTTTTTACTCCTCCGTCCTTGATTAACCCACCTGCAATCCAGTGGATTCTTTTATGTGACTCAAGAGCATGTGCAGTACTGTTTACATTCGTGGCTTTAGAATCGTTTATATAAACGACTTCATTTATAGTAGCCACGACCTGACTCCGATGCGATAACCCTTTGAACGTACCGAAATATTCAACAATTTTCTCGCTTGGAACGTTTAAATACCGACTCACCAGATAACTGGCTGCAGCATTTTGAAGATTATGATTGCCCTTCAGACTGGGATTTTTGTTCAAAGTATAGGTATCAATTATCCTGGAGCCAGAATACTCGGATAGCTTGTTATCTGAACCAATGATAACCCGCCCCTTATCTAAGTTCTGATTGTGATTGGAAACTTTGGCAATTTTAACCGGCCTGTTCCTAACGCTGAGGGTGTTGGTCAAATACTTTCCTTCCGGTTCATCAACTCCAACAACAGCAAATTCTAACCTGTGACCCTCAAATAACCTTTTCTTGGCTGCAAAATATCCACCCACCCCATTGTGTCTGTCAAGATGATCCTCTGCTAGATTCAAAAAGACGGCAATCTCCGGATTTAACAAACTGGCGATTTCAGCTTGGTAAGAAGAAACCTCCAGGATAATATGGTTTAAATTCGAAAAACTAGGCAACCCCAAAACCGCTTGACCGATATTGCCTGCCACAGCACTCTTGAACCCGTGTGCCTTCAATATGTGATTAATCAAGGTCACAGTTGTGGATTTACCATTGGTCCCTGTTACAGCTATGACTTTGGGATACTCCGTCATACTATTCTGTGCCCTCATACGCTCCATGCATTGGAAAAACAGGCCGACATCATTGTCAATGGGAATTCCCCTTTGCATGGCTAGTTCAATCGTAGGATGTGGTTCTGGATAAAGGTGAGGAATACCCGGAGAAACGATCAACTGTGAAATATCATTATCGTCCCAAACGCGCTTTTGTGTAATATCAACCAGTTTTACATTATTTTGTCTTGCGGTTTCCCGTGCGAACTCTGCCTCATCCCAGGGAAGGACAATCGCGCCGTTTTCCTTGAGTGTGTGATAGGTTGCTAATCCGGTACGCCCCAATCCGAAGACAGCTATCTTTTTACCATTTATACCTGGTGCTCTGATCACCTATCTGACTTTCAGGGAAGCAAGCCCAATAAGGGCAAGAATAAGGGCAATGATCCAAAATCGGATGACAATTTGCGGTTCCCCCCATCCTCTTTTTTCAAAGTGGTGATGAATTGGAGCCATGGCGAAAATTCTTTTCTTTGTTTTTCGGTAATACAATACCTGGATTATAACACTCAATGCTTCGACAACGAACAAACCACCAACAAACGCAAAAACGATTTCATGTTTGGTCAAAACGGCTATGGTTCCAACAGCGCCACCCAATCCCAGTGAGCCAGTATCACCCATAAAGACGGCTGCGGGAGGTGCATTATACCAAAGAAACCCTAATCCTGCACCAATAATACTTGACGTAAATATCAACAATTCACCGGTACCAGGGACATAATGTACATCCAAATATTCTGTAAAGTCTATGCGACCAACAGCATAGGATAGGATGCCAAGTGTACCTGCCGCAATCATAATTGGAACAATGGCCAAACCATCCAACCCATCGGTCAGATTGACTGCATTGGCAGACCCGACAATGACAAAGGCTGCAAAGGGTACAAAGAAAACACCTAGATTAACCAGCCAGTCCTTGAAAATGGGAAAGGCCAACATACCAGACAAATCACTTGGATGAACAAGTATCGCAACATAACCCACTATACATCCGATCACCACTTCGACCCCAAACCTGACCTTGCCAGAGGATCCCTTGTGGGTATTTTTTTTCAATTTGGCCCAATCGTCTATCATACCTATAAGGGAAAGGGCCAACATGGCTATGAGTGCAATCCAGACATACAGATTGTCCAGTTTGGCCCAAAGCACGGTAGATATCAGTACGGCACCAATGATAAGCATTCCGCCCATGGTTGGGGTACCAGACTTGGCTTGGTGATCGGGACCAATTTCCCTGATGGGTTGGCCATGTGGTTGAATACGTTTAAGATACCTGATCATGGGTGGCCCCAACAGGAAGCCAATGAGAAGCGATGTCATCAAGGCCCCGCTAGCCCGAAATGTAATGTACCTGAAGAGATTGAAAAAATCTCCCCCATCTGACCATTGTGCTAACATTTCAAACATGACTGATCCTGACTCGTTTTAACTTGATCTTTGGAGAAGGTTAATACTGCGAACAACCTCTGATGCTCTTGACCCTTTTGATCCCTTGACAAAAACCAAGTCACCAACGGAAACAAACTCCTTTACTCTTGTTGCTATTTCATCGGCATTTTCGACCCAAATCCCTTGTTTTTCCGGTGGCAACTTGGCATAAAAATGTTTCATCAAAGGGCCGATACAATGGAATTTGGTAACCGACTTGCAAAGGGGGTTGTTTGCCATGTCGGCATGTATTTCGGGGCTTTGTGCACCCAATTCAAGCATATCACTCAGGATGGCAACTTTTCGTTTATACCCCTCCAGGGATGCTACTACCCTTAAACCTGCCAACAGAGATACCGGGTTGGCATTATAACTGTCATCAAGCAAATCAAAGGAAAAATTATCTTCACTTTTATCCAGATATATTGTTTTCAACGTTCCACGACCATCCTGGGGTTGCCAGAATGCCAAATCAAGAGAGGCGGTCACTTCATCACCCCCTACTTCTTTGACTGCCGCCAGAACAGACATGACATTCTGGACATAATGCTCACCTCTTGCCGCTATTTTTGCCACCACTTCCGTGCCATTTGACAGGAAATTAAACTGTGTACCTCCAGAGATGTATTTTATTTCCTTGACTCGGTATTGAGCCTCTGAGGTGAAGCCAAATTTAATGATGTTGGCATTCTTTTGTCGTGCTGTATCTTCAAGAATTGCAACCTCTCCTAAATCGGCATTTATGATGGCACTGCCCTGTTCTGTGAGCCCCCCAAAAATATCGGCCTTTTCTCGTGCTATATCCTCAACGTTGTCAAAGGCAGCCATGTGGGCCAGACCTACAGAGGTTACAATACTGACATTGGGTTGAACCATCATACTAAGGGGAAGAATTTCACCTGGGGCATTCATCCCTATTTCAAATATCCCAAATTCAGTATCTTTTGGCATTCTGGCTAAAGTCAGGGGGACCCCCCAATGATTATTGTAACTTTTTTCTGACGCATGCGTCTTACCTTGTTTTGCCAGTACAAATCTCAGGAGTTCCTTAGTGGTAGTTTTGCCTACTGAACCAGTGACAGCAATACATTTTGCCGTACACTCTTTTCTCCGATAACAAGCCATATCTTCCAAGGCTTTTTGAACTGAATCCACAAGGAGAAGGGGATTTTTTTCATCAAGCCCTTCAGGTATCCTGGACACCACAGCAGCTGCTGCACCCTTTTCAAAGGCCTGATCAAGAAAGTCGTGGCCATCTCGTTTATCAGTGAGGGCCACAAAAAGATCCCCCTGAGCAAGCGTTCTTGTATCAATGGATACACCCTGTGCGTTCCAGGGTACGGTTGATTTCCCCCGGGTTGCATTTTCAGCCATTGTTGAAGTCCAAATCATCCCGGATTCTCTCCATCACAAATGCGTACCGCAAGACTTGCTTGCTCTGAATCTGAAAAAGGTATTTCTGTTGTTCCGACAATCTGGACTTGTTCGTGCCCCTTTCCCGCAATTAGCAGTGCTTCCCCCGTCTCCAGATCATGTACAGCCTGCATGATCGCTAATGACCGATCACCAATTTCTGTTGCCTCTGGACATCCCCTCAATAATTCCTTGCGAATTTCTTCTGGATTTTCAGTTCTTGGGTTGTCGTCAGTAACATAAATGCTATCAGCATAACCTTTGGCGGCGGTACCCATCATAAATCTTTTTCCCTTGTCCCTGTCACCTCCAGCTCCAAAAACAAGCCGAATTTTACCCATAAAATGCTCTTTCAAAGATTTGAGAGCCATCTCTAGCGCTGCTGGAGTATGTGAATAATCAACGAAAACCATACCGCCATTTGCACGTTCCGCCACCTTTTCCATTCTTCCAGATACCGGTTTCAGGTTGTTCAATGAATCAAATACCTTTTTCGGGTCCAGACCTGATCCAATAAGCAGTCCTGCTGCCGTAAGGACATTTACAGCCTGAAACTTCCCAATCAAGGGGAGGAAGATTTCATACTTATGGTTTTTCCAGGTAAAGATGATTTCCTGACCTGATTTCATAAATCTTTGGCCCAGAAGCTGCAGATCAGCCTTACGACTACCAACAGTAATCATTTTGATCCTGTTTTTGGCAGTGATATCGCAAAGTTTTTGACCCCATTTCGTATCATTACAAATAACTCCAAACCCCTTGCGATCGAGGTTTCGTTCGAACAAACTTGCTTTCGAAGCGAAGTACTCATCCATTGATGTGTGATAATCAAGATGTTCTCTTGTCAGATTGGTAAAAGCTGCGGCTTTAAATTTAACACCATCCAATCTTCGCTGTTGCAGGCCATGTGAGGAAGCTTCCATAGCGACATTGGAGATGTCTTCCAAAGCGATTTGGCGTAAGTGAGTGTGCAATGTCAGCGGGTCTGGGGTGGTATGTCTAAGAGATGCCGAATAGGCGCCCTCAATACCCGTCGTACCGATGTTAACTGCCGGAAAGCCTAAATCCTCCCAGATTTGACGGCACATGGTTGCAACTGATGTTTTGCCATTCGTACCCGTAACAGCCACCATGTTTGATGGAACATTACCAAAAAATATCGCCGCAATCTGGGCTAATTTGCTTCTTGGTTTTAACTCGACAAGATAACAGCTTTCTCTATCGACTCCCTTGGCAACTGCAATTTGCATGCCCTCCTTATCAGTAAGGATTGCAACCGCCCCTTTGGTCAACGCTTGCGGTATATAGTTTGCACCATGAGTATTTGTTCCTGCCAAGGCTGCAAAGAGAAACCCCTCCTTGACCTTGCCACTTTCATCGGCCAAACCTTCTATTTTCAAATTATTTTCTTTTGAAAATCCCAAATCCACAAGGGATTTGAACGTGGAATTCTTAGCTTTTGAACACGGATTGAACATCACTTCGAAGCTAGGATGATTTCTTCGGCAATTCGGTTCTCAGGAATGAGACCAAGCATAGGCCCCAATCTGGCTATAATCTCGCCAGTCAACGGGACAACAGTACTTCCAGCTTGCCTTTGATATTCTGAACCATCACCGGATGAGGCCTCGTCCAACATCACGACCAGAGAATAGTTGGGTTCCTTGCCTGAGAAAACCGAAGCAAAAATGACAAAATTTTTATCCTCCAAATAATTCCCGTCAGAACCAATTTTTTCCGAAGTTCCTGTTTTTCCTCCGATCTGATAGCCCTCAATTCTGGTTTCTCGGGCTGTACCATTATTTACCACATTCAATAATAATGAGACCACATCCCGTGAAGTTTCATGTGCGATAATTCTTCTACCCTCTTCGACGCCCTCAGCCCGAAGAAGTGTCGGTTTGATTTCATACCCTCCATTAACCAGCATGGAATACGCCGTTGCAAGATGCAAAGGTGTAACCGAAATACCATGCCCAAAAGAAATTGTCGCCAGTGCCACATCATTCCATTTTCTCGGTTCCGGAGCAGATGGAATCGCTGCTTCATGCAATTGAATTTCACACTTTTTGCCCAACCCCAAATCCATGAGAAATTTCCTTTGCTTTTCGTTTCCAACCCCTAACGCCATGCGAATTGATGCTGTATTCTTGCTTCGTGCTATGGCCTCCATAACAGTCAATTCATTATGATATTTTTTATCACTGAATTGTTTATGTTTAATCTTGATTGGGAGTGTGGAGATCATAGACTCGGTTTGAACAATATTCTCTTCCAGAGCCATGGCAGCGGAAAAAATCTTGAATGTCGATCCCAACTCGTATGTTCCCTGTGTGACCATGTTGAACAGAGGATTGTGCTCCTGGGACTCGATGCTCAGAAATTCAGACCTGCGATTTGGGTCAAAATCTGGTAAGGACACCATTGCGATAACCTCACCTGTGTGCACATTCATCAAAACGGCACTCCCCCCCTTGGCTCCAAACCTTTTGATACCCAAGTCAAGCATTTCAGTAAGGATCTGTTGAGCACCTACATCAATAGAAAGCGTAAGGTTGGTTCGTTTAAGATCATTCTGGTTTAACAACTCATTAAAATATTTTTCAACCCCTGCTACACCTATTATCTCGGCTTTATGCACATGTTCCTCGCCAAAGGACGCACCTCCAAGAATATGTGAAGCCAACCGGCCATTGGGATAAACTCTGGCTTCCCTTTCGCCTGTGTACACACCTTTGATTAATATCTTGTTTACCTGCTGGCTCTGATCGGGTGAAATTTTGTTGCTGAGCCAAACAAATTTCCTGTCTGACAAAAGATCCTTTTCAATTTTGGCTCGGTCAATATTAATGGGGGGATTGATTTTCTCCAGCTCATTCAGAAATTCATCAATCATATTTTTTTCCACTTCATGTGGGTGCGCATAAATTGAATGGGCGGGAAGGTTTGATGCTAACAAAACACCATTTCTATCAAGTATGTCTCCCCGTGAAAAAACCTGATTGGTGTTTTCTGAGCGTATTAATCTTGTTTGTGGATCAACATCTGAAACAAAAGAGGCCATCCTGATACCAACAGCAACAAAGGCCATCAGGATAAACCCAATCAATAGATTCAACCGGGCTGACCTGGTCGAAACCGGATCCATTTCGAAGAAAGTTTTTCTGCACTTTGTCCAAAAAGACATAAATATACTTGCCCGCCTCAATCTTTTATCAAGGTATATCCTTGTTATGTTTTATTCTGCTCAATTTAATTCTTTTCGTTCTCGTTACCAGACTCTGTAAAATAAGGCAAATCATCAATACTACCATAATTAAGATTTGTTCCTGCAATCAACCACAAGCGATCAAAATTCTCTTCTGTCAATTTCCTAAGGAAATCCGGGTTTGTAAGATGTGCCCATTGAACCTCCAAAATCTTTAGTGTTTCCCTATTCAATTCTTTAACCTCTCTCAGTCGTTCGAACTCCCTTCTGATTTCAGTTGTTTGATTTGTGACTATAAATGTTCCAATGCTCAACAATACAGCCAAAAACAGCCAGATGAGTGTTGTCGACCAATTCATGTTTACAGCAATCCTACAGCAGTTGGCTTGGGAAGCAATGAAGTCGCAGATGCTATTTCCTGAAACTTGGTTCGAACGCCAATCCTTAACTTGGCCGAGCGTGCACGTGGGTTTTTATCGACTTCCTCCTTGGTTGGTATGATGGGTTTGGTCTGTATAAGTCTGAAAGGTAATTGTACTTTTTGCTCCTGAGGGAAATAGCGGTTATTTGGCACTTTGGGATTCAGGAATTTTTTGACCATTCTATCCTCCAGGGAATGAAAGGTGATTACGGCTAATTTTCCTCCTTCTCGCAATACTCTGGCGGCCGCAAGTAATCCTGAAGCCAATTGATCCAACTCATTGTTGATAACAATCCTCAACGCCATAAAGCATTTGGTTGCTGGGTGAATTTTGGTTTTTCTACGGCCAGGGACATAACGTTTTATGATTTCTGCCAATTGCAAAGTTGAGGTGATCCGTTCCTGTTTTCTTGCCTTGACAATCCCATTGGCAATAGTTCGGGCCGCTCTTTCTTCACCAAAATGAAAAAACAGGTCGGCCAATTGTGTTTCTGAATAGTTGTTTACCAAGTCTGCTGCTGAAACACCTTTTTTTGACATTCTCATATCCAGTGGGCCATCCATTTTTAGGGAAAACCCCCTTTCCCAAGTGTCAAACTGTAATGATGACACACCAAGATCAAAAACAACACCATCCAGGGGAGTGTTGAATTGAACCTCACTGGTCTGATCCAATTGATCAAACCAACTGGAAACAAATATGATCTGGTCTCTTATTTCAGTCGGCAGGTTGCAATATTGCTTATGGGCATCAGGATCACAGTCAAAGGCTATGACCTTTTTGGCACCGGCCTCGATAAGTCCCTTGGTATATCCTCCGGCTCCAAAAGTCCCGTCAAGCCAATATCCTTCTACAGGGGAAACTTCTTGTAGAAATTCCTTAAGAAGTACTGGTACATGCGAACCAGAATTCTCCATTTGGCCTGGATTCTGCATATGTCTTGATCATTCAAGTAAAACCAGGGGGTTGGATATGAGTTCCTCTTCGCGGAACATTTCCTCCAATTCCTTTTGTTTTGCTGCATAAAGTTCTGGATCCCAAATCTGAAAACTTTCACCCTTGCCTGCAAAACATACCGTTGAGCCTAGCCTGGCTTTGGATCGAACATTTTGCGGCAGAAGCATCCTTCCGTTGGGGTCTATTTGTACGGCAATGGATTTGGTTTCATAGAAATTGTCGAGAAACTCTCTTTCTTTGCTGCCTCGTGGATATCTCGCCTTGATGTTTTCATGGATCTCCTGAGACAGTGTTAGCGGGTAGCATTCGAGATGATTTTGTCGATTATCACCAAAAACAATAATCAAGGTATGGTGATCAAGTTCCTTCCCGACCTTGGCATTTTCTTCGACAATGGTCCTGCGGTAATCCGCAGGTATGGAGACCCTTCCCTTTTGATCCATTTTATGGGTACTTTCCCCACGGAAAATTGTTAACAAAACAATACCCCTACAAATTTTAATTTTTTCAGGGGGTAGTCACACCAAGTATCTATTTTATCATTCGTACGACTACCCCTAATTCGCCCCTCCCAGTGCCGGTTTCTGATCGTTATTCACCTGCGCCTGCCTCAATGCCACTTGCTATGACATTTACCACTCAACTAGAAAGGTTAGGGTTTGTATGATATTATTTGGAATTTTATGGGATTACAACCCAAAATATACCACTTATTAAACTATATGTAGATAATTTATGGTAATTATACCTATATATTGATTTATTTAAATCTCTTGCAAAAAAACTTGATCCTGGAACGTCAAAACGACCAAGAAAAAAATAAATTTAAAAAAATTTGATTTAAATTATAATTTCACCGATTAACGCAAACGCGTTAGACGTTTCGCCAGCCGTCAAGGCAATGGGTTTGCCATCATCACCGCCCTTGCGTATGGAAGTTTCCAGAGGAATTTCGCCCAGAAAGGGAATACCAAGTTTACGTGCCTCTTCACGAGCACCATTTCGTCCAAAAATGTAATCCTTATGTTGACACTTCGGACAGACATAGTAAGCCATATTCTCGACAATACCCAAAACCGGTGTGTTGAGTTTTTGAAACATGGTTATAGCCCTTCTTGCATCAACCAGTGCAAGGTCCTGTGGCGTGCACACTATAATTGCACCTCCCAACGGAAACCGTTGACACAAAGTGAGTTGTACATCGCCAGTCCCCGGGGGCAAATCAACAATAATGATGTCCAATTCACCCCATTTAACTTGCTGTAACATTTGTTGCAAAGCCCCCATAAGCATTGGACCTCGCCAGATGACAGCTTCCTCCTCGGGCAACAGGAAACCAATAGACATCACTTTAATGCCAAAAACCTCAAGTGGAATTATGGTTTTGCCGTCTGGAGAATAGGGTTTCGATGTTATCCCCGTCATAATTGGTAATGAGGGGCCATGTATATCAGCATCAAGCAATCCAACTTTGAACCCCAGTTTAACAAGTGATACTGCAAGATTTAGAGATACGGTGGATTTACCGACACCACCCTTCCCAGAAGCAACAGCGATGATCTTTTTTACCTGGGACAGATTGGCCAAATCAGATTGTGGATCAGGATGACCTCCTAGACGAAGATCCGGTGGAGGTCCCTTTGTTTTTGTTGAGAGCGCCTTTTCTGAATGCGCTGTCATAACAACCGATACTTTATCAACGCCAGGAAGTCCTTCTAAAATCTGAACAGCAGAAGTCCTCACCGGTTCCATCCTTTTTCCCCTGTCTGCTGAAACTTCAAGGACAAAACTGATGTTACCCTGTTCGATAGTCAGGGCCTTGACCATATTCAACTCAACAATATTGCCCTCAGGTATGGTGATCCTGGCCAATTCATTCAGAACAGTTTCTTTTGATACTGACATTTCTTCTAAATCCCAAGCGAAAACAGGTTGTCCATACGATAAATATTGCAAAAATTACGATTTTCCAACAGGGAACACTTAGCCTGCCTAACCCCTTACAATGGTGCGATTTTAGCATTGCAATTTTTGCAATATGGGTTTGCAAAAACAGGTGTTGAGTAGGACACTATAAAATCCAATATTCCTCCCACGAAATAATTCCACTTTATTCTCTTATTTGAAAGGAGTAACAAAAAATGGCTATTCTTGACAATGTTTCTTTACCCACAGTAAATTTGTTTCATTTTCTTGGGACCTACAAGAAGGCCCTTGATAAAAAATGGAACCAGTACAAAACCTACAGAAGAACCATGAAAGAGCTCTCTCTCTTGTCAGACAGGGAACTAGATGACATCGGGTTGAGCCGATATTCGCTTCGTGCCACAACGCGTGACAGATGCTTTAAACATTAGATTCCTCCTCACGGAAACACCTGCCAAGGTGTTTCCGTCTCCCCTCCCCTTTTCATTACGATGCAATACATTTGACAAAATCATTTAGAATTAATTTTTCCTGATTATTGTCAAACTTTATCAACAACCGATTGTTGCTCGAAGCAATAACAGTTCCTTTGCCAAAAGTCCCATGCGCAACTCTCGTGCCAACTTCGATGCTTCTGCTTTTTGATGCTTCTTTCTTCGCTGATTTTCTTCCTTCTGTTATTCCTCTTTGAGGTCTTCGTGTAACCGGGATCTTTGCCGCAGGCGATATCAGTTTCAATTTTTCATAATGCTCAACATTTTTAGCTGGAAGTTCACTGATAAACCTTGAAGGTTGCATTCCGAAATAAATCTGTCCATGCAATTGAATTACCTCGTTATAGGAGATCGTACAAAGTTCCTTGGCCCTTGTAATACCGACATGGGCAAGTCGCCTTTCCTCTTCAATCTCTTCTGAACTGGTTATTTTTTTTGCCAGGGCTTTTTCCTTCTCAGTTATATCCCGACAACCACTGTCAAAGATTAACTGTGCCAATTTCCTGCCCAACAAGCCCTTACCCGATGCTTTATCTTGGTTTCCATCAAGAATAATTTGGGCCAAATTTGCCAACCTTTTCCTCTGAAAGTCGTTCTCGGGTGGATGGTACAATATCGCCATGGCCATTTGGTAAGTCGATTGTGATACCTCCTGAAATCTTTCTTCAATAACCCTTGATAAGGGCAATCCGCCTTCATACCAACCGATAAGAAACATGGCTGGATATTCTGACCCCTTACAGGCATGTAGAGTCATCAATGATACCTGATCGTCGGAGTCATTTCCCTGATTCGCTTCGGCGTTCATCAGTCCTGCCTGCTCAATAAAATTTTCCAGGGATTCATACCGGCCGGCAATATCAGATAATTTACTTATATTGTCTGACCTTTCATCATGATTTTCTGGATAATTTTTGAGCAAATACTCCTTGTACCCTATTTCGGATACCAAAGTGTTAATCGAATTAACCAACTCAAGATCCGTATCATTCAGTTTTTTTGACCAATGCTCCAGCATTGACAAAAACCTCTCAAGTTTGGTCAAGGTCGCTTTGGCAACCCCACTTTCTGATACCAATTTTCGTGCGGCTTCCAGATGCGAGATCTTATGCATGACAGCATAATCGCAAATTTTTTGGTAGGAGACCTTGCCAATACCACGAGGAGGAGTGTTGATGATTCTCCCAAAGCTGAAATTATCAAGCGGGTTGTGACTCACCTTGAGGTAACCGAGTATATCCTTTATCTCCTTGCGATCAAAGAACTTTGGTCCCCCAATAACCTTGTAAGGTATATTTAATTCAATAAACTTTTCCTCAATATCAGCCGTTACAGACCATGTTCTTGCGGCCACGGCTATTTCAGAATAGTTGAATTTTCTTTCACCAATACCTTTTGTGTGTAATTCCTTGATAGTGTTGCCAATGAATTTTGCTTCATCGTACAAAGCGTTGAATTTGTGAATCCTGACCCTTTTGGCCTCACCGGTATTGGGCAACCCAACCCGCAATGATTTACCATGTCGTAATACATTATGCTGAATAAGTCCCACACCCGAACCAAGAATATGTTCGGTCGAACGATAATTCTCTTCCAGTTTAACGATACGAGCCTCGGGGTAATGCTTGGTAAAATCAAGCATTATCTGTGGTCTGGCGCCTCGCCAACTATAGATGGCCTGATCATCATCGCCAACACAGCAAAGGTTTTTATTCCTTTGGGTTAATAGCCTTAATAACTGATACTGACAAATATTGGTGTCCTGATACTCGTCGACCATCAGGTAATAAAATTTATTCTGGTAGGTTAATAATGCGTCAGCCTGGGACGAAAAGAGTTTGACCACGTGAAGGAGCAAATCACCGAAATCTGCACAATTGGCTTGTAATAATTCCTGTTGATATGTTTGGTATAGGGGTTCAGCTCGACCATCAAACATCGCCTTGTCAACAGCAGTCAAATTTGATGGGGCCTTGGCATCATTCTTCCATCTATTGATGGCTCCAATGAGCACTCGAGGAGCGATTTCATCAGAATCAATTTTTTTTGATTTAAGCAAATCCTTAATGATCTTGATTTGGTCAGAGTCATCAACGATGGTGAACTTACGGGTAAGTCCAACCCTCTCGGCCTCATTTTTTAAAATTTTTGCTGCCATGGAATGGAAGGTGCCGACCCAAGACAGTTGCATGGGATCAATTCCAGTCAATAACTTGATTCTTTCCTTTAATTCATTCGCTGCCTTGTTGGTAAAGGTTACAGCCAGAATTTCATAAGGGTAAGCCAATCCAAGATTGATCAGATGGGCGAGTCTGGTCACCAGCGTTCTTGTTTTACCTGTACCTGCCCCTGCCACGATCAACAAGGGTCCTTCCAAAGTCTGAACTGCCTCCAATTGGGCTTTATTCAGACCTTTAAGATAGCTATGATCCACTCAATTATTCCACTTGTATTTACTTATTGCTTCAATGTCTGAAGCTTGTTTCAACTTATCGTTAAGATTATTTGAAATCACCACAATTCCCCTCATATGAACGCAATCCAAACCGGTTGTAGCATAACTTAATCACTTAACATGGTCCTGTTTGCTTACCAAAAAAGTCCTGGAATTTGAATTTTCTTTGCTTGTAACTATTTGGGAGGAGGCCAAACCTTATTTTTAAATTTCGAATAACATAGCCATTTAGCAACTTCCAGATTTTCTCCAAAAAGTGTACGCCACAACATGTACGAATATTTTCCCATTATTTTTGGTTTCCTTTCCCTCTGTGCTATTGAAATCATTCTTGGTATCGACAATGTGCTGTTCATTTCTATTGCTGCATCCAAATTACCCAAGGAAAAGAGACGAAAAGTCAGAATCATTGGATTGGCTCTGGCTTTAGTCTTCCGGATTGCATTTCTTTTTTCTATTACCTGGCTAACAACGCTTACAAGGGATGTCATTTCATTAACTTCCTTCTTTGGCATGGACCTCCAGTTGAGTTGGCGTGATATTATCCTCATAGCTGGAGGTACATTCCTTATTTTCAAAGCATCCACAGAGCTTTTTGCTTTTGAGGAAACAAAAAGAACCTACACCGTCAAGGGGGTGAGTTCCGTTGCAGTAATACTCCAGATAGCTGTCCTTGATGTTGTATTCTCGATAGATTCAGTGCTCACAGCCATCGGATTGGTTGAGAATGTCTGGATTATGGTTGCTGCCATTATGGTGGCAATAATTGTTATGTTGATTTCAGCCGAAGGAGTTGCAAGTTTTATCGAAAAATACCCGTCTCTAAAAACGCTGGGGCTGTGTTTCCTTGTGCTGATTGGAGTGTTTTTAACTGCTGACGGTTTTGATGTGCATATCAACAAAGCTTATATTTATTGGGCCATGGCTTTTTCCAGTGTAGTTGTTGCTCTCAACATTCGACAAAGGAAAAAAGCAATCGAGTTGAGCAAAAAGGGCGATTCATAAGACAGCAAAATAAAGCATCACTCAATCTTTAGTAGCAAGTCTGTCTGTTGCGGTTCTCATCATAACACAAATAATTGCTTTGAAATGAGAATATTTATCGGTACTTGCTTGAAGCAATTCAATTTGTCAATTAGGTAACGAGTAAATTATTCTTAATAGGAAGAATTTTGCGGACGTAGCTCAGGGGTAGAGCATAACCTTGCCAAGGTTAGGGCCGTGGGTTCGAATCCCATCGTCCGCTCCAGATTCTTGAAAGTAGAATCTTTTGGTTTCTACAATGCAGGTAATTTTGAAATTTCTATGACAAACATTTATACCTTGTTTAGACTGAGGATAATCCGGGGAGGAAGTCTTCTTGTCGAGTAATTTTGAAGACCGCAGAAGAACAATGGTTGACAGCCAAATCAGGCCTTCTGATGTTACCAGTTTTCCTATCTTGCAAGCCATGTTGTCAATCCCCAGAGAGGAATATGTTCCAAAATCCTTACAGGAATTAGCTTACATGGGGAATCATCTGCCCCTTGATAATGGACGTTATTTGCTTGACCCCAGGATTTTGGCGAAAATGCTGGATTCTCTTGCTATTAGGTCCAATGAATTGGTTCTGGATATTGGTTCCGGGATCGGATATTCATCAGCGATAATTGCCAGTATGGCTGAAGCCGTTATTTCGCTTGAGGAAATTGAGGATTATTCCAAGCAAGCAGAAAATATCCTTGCTTTGCACTCCGTTGATAATGTTGTACCCGTTTTTGGGGTGTTGGCAGATGGTGTATCCCGTTATGGTCCTTATGATGTCATTACCTGTCAAGGAGGTATTGAGACCATTCCTTCGGATCTGGAGGACCAATTGAAAATAGGTGGTAGAATCGGTGCGGTTATTACGACCAAGGTAGGAGGCAAATGCAGGATTGGCATTAAAAAAACCGGGGGCATAGATTGGCAAACTGCCTTTGATGCCCAAGCTCCAACCCTCAAAGGCTTTGAAAAGGCAAAGGAGTTTGTGTTTTAGTTCAAAAATATCTATCAATTTAACTATGTATTTTTACAAATTATTTAACAAATCATTTATTTCGATTGGTGTCGTACTCCTGCCGTTTTTTGTATGGTTACAAACTGCTCAATCAGAAACCCTCGAAGATATTTTGATTTCGGCCTACAACAACAGCGAATTGCTTAAGAGTACAGAATATCTCGTAACCATTCAGGATGAGACGATTAACCAGACTAGTGCATTGACAAGGCCAAATTTATCATTGAATTTGGGTGCGAATTACAGGTCATATAATGATACAACACCGCCGAATCGAAATGATAATTCGCTTTTGGGGTCAATCGAATTGCTTGCGACTTTAGTTGTGTATGATTTTGGTGCCAACGATATAGCGGTTGATATTGAGGAGATACGAAAGCAAGCCTTCGAAATCAATTATACACAGACCGAGCAGACGGTCCTTTTGGGGGCTGCAAACTCGTATCAGGAGCTTTTGCGGGCAAATAATCTACTGGAGCTCGAAAAGAACAATTTGAAGGGTTTGGAGTCTCAGTTGGAAGCCGCAAAAAATCGCTTTGAGCTGGGCAATATATCCCGAACCGAATTAAGCCTGGTTGAGGCTCGAATTGCAGCAGCCGAAGGTAATGTCAAGACACGTGAGGGTCAACTTGAGATTGCCAGAGAACTCTTCCTACTTTCTGTAGGAAGGTATCCTGAAGGTTTATCAGCTTCCCAATTCAATTTTAATATTCCAAAGGACATCACAAGCGCAATGGAATTGGCGAGTCAACACAACCCGTTTCTTTTGCAAGCCAAACTATCAGTGCTGGTATCGCAAAAGCAACGGGAGTTGACCAAAATAAGAGTTTCCAAACCGGCAATTAATCTACGGGGTACCGCATCAAGCGATTTGAATTTGCGTGAGTTTGGTGATGAGAGTTACCCACAAAATAATTTAACCGTTGGAATTCAAACCACCATTCCTCTTTATTCTGGAGGGCGCTTATCTGCGGCCTTACGACAAGCAGAACTGGACCTGCAGAAAGCACGCATTGATTTAAAGCATGAAGCGAAATTGCTGGAAAATGAAATCGCCAGTGCCTGGCACAGATTGGAAATCGCTGATTCTCTAATTGATGTCTATGTTGAACAAAAGGATTATTCTGAACTCGCCCTGCAGGGTACCCGGGTTGAGGAATCCCTCGGCACCAAATCAACATTGGA
Source organism: Paracoccaceae bacterium (assembly GCA_022822495.1). Lineage (GTDB taxonomy): Bacteria > Pseudomonadota > Alphaproteobacteria > Rhodobacterales > Rhodobacteraceae > MPNP01. Next base: position 68,681 of record JAJEBQ010000019.1, read on the forward strand.
TGTCCTTGAAGCTGAGCAGGAATTACTTTCAGCCCAAACCAGCCTAGTCGAAGCTCTAATTGATAGAGATTCAGCTAAATTCACACTGCTTTCTTCAATCGGGGTCCTGACAATGGACTATCTCGGGTTGAACACCACTATAGAAACCGAAGACACAAATCCGGACAGCAATTAAGAGGTCTGACTTACCCCAGTTCCAACGCTAGTTTTGATTGAGAAGATGCCAAACCCTGCTTGGTGTCAAGGGAGCTTGCACCTCTTTAATCCCTTGGTCCCACAAAGCATCCTGTACAGCATTGGTTACTGCAGCCAAAGCGCCAATGGTACCGGCTTCACCACATCCCTTCATACCGATTGGATTGTTGATTGAAGGCGTTGGTTCGGAATGAAACTCAATGAAAGGGACATTATCGGCTCGGGGCATCCCATAATCCATGAAAGTTCCCGTAAGCAACTGTCCATATTCATCAAAACCGACATGTTCAGTCAAAATCTGACCAATACCCTGGGCTACTCCACCATGGATCTGACCTTTGGCCAAAACTGGATTAATGATCACTCCAAGGTCATCTACAACAGTATATTTGACAACATCTGTTTGCCCGGTTTCAGTGTCGATTTCAACCTCACAGATATGGGTTCCATTAGGAAATGATTTGTCCTTTATTTGTGTGGTAACTTCTGTCGTTATTAGATCGTCGCGCTGTTTTGCCAAAGCCCTTGAACCCACTTCCATTATCGTAAGATACTTATTGGAAGTGCTATCCTTGAATGTTCCTTCTTCAAATTCAACCTGACTCTCATCTATGCCCAATTCTTCTGCAACAAACAGTTTGAATTTGGCAATCATTTGATCGGCCGTACCATTGATTGAAGTCCCTTGGGTCGTTACAGATCTGGACCCACCAGTCCCACCCCCTGTTTTGATTAAATCACTGTCGCCCTGAACAATCCTGATATTATCAAAAGGGATACCCGAACGTTCATGAAGGATCTGCGAGTAGGCCGTTTCATGTCCCTGACCATTGGATTGCGTTCCAACATAAACATTGACCATATCATCTTCACAAAATTCTAATCTTGTTGTTTCGCTGGGATCACCAAGAATGGTTTCAATGTAATAACATATACCCATACCTCGCAACTTGTGGGCTTCCAGGGATGCCTTTTTCCGCTTGTTAAAGCCGTTGACATCAGCTTCCTTAACAGCCCTCTTGAGTACTTTTTCGAAATTGCCAACATCAACCGTTTCATTGGCAAAATTCTTGTAAGGGAACTGTTCGGGCTGAATGAAATTCCGCCGCCTGAGTTCAATCGTATCAACCCCCAATTCACGGGAGGCCTGATCAATGAGCCTCTCCATGGCAAAAATGCCTTCTGGGCGTCCGGCACCCCGATAGGCATCAACCGGAGCTGTATTGGTAAATATCCCGGTAACCTCAAAATAGATATTGGGTATGTCATAAACACCTGAAATAACCTTTCGGAACAAATCGGTCTGAATAAAATGCGCATAGTAAGAATTATAAGCCCCTAGATTACAATGTGTTATGACCCGATAGCCTATCATCTTGTACGTGTCATCAAAGGCAGCTTCCACCCTGGAGGTAAGATCCCTGCCACCATTGTCATTCAGCATGGCCTCAGAACGTGTTCCCATCCAATGAATCTTCTGGCCAAGCATTTTGGCTGCTTGGCCAACAGCAAAATTTTCGGGATAATTGAAACCCTTCATACCGAAACCGCCACCAACATCAGGTGTTGTAACTCTTACATTATCTTCAGGAATGTCCAAAAGGTCTGAAAGTTCTCCTTTACCAACCCATACACCCTGGCCGTTCATGCACATATGAAGTTTGTCATTCTGCCATTCCGCATAACAACCTCTGGGTTCGAGCGAATTGGCAATAACCCGATTGTCATCAACTTTCAAGGAAACAACATGAGAAGCTTCGTTAAAGACTTTATCGACCTGATCCTTATTTCCCTTTGCCCATTCAAACGCAACATTGTTAGGCGCTTCCTCATGCAAATCGGCACCGCCTGGAGCAAGGTCAAGATGAGCATCAAGCTCATCAAAATCAAACTCAATTAATTCTGCCGCATCTTTGGCTTGGTTAATGGTTTCGGCAATTATAATTGCAACCGGCTCGCCAGCGAATCTTACCTTGCCTTCAGCAAGTATGGTGCGAGCAGGATCGGGAACCTTTACACCCTTAATGGGTAAAAGCTCGGCGATCATTCGATTTTTCATACCACCTGCTACGAGGTCCTGAGCGGTGTATACAGCCTTTACACCTGGCGAATCCTTGGCTTCTTCAACATCAATAGACAGAATTTTGGCATGCGCCACAGGTGACAGGAAAAAATATGCGTATAAACTTCCCTCGGGTCTCAAGTCATCGACATATTTGCCTTCGCCCTTTAGAAATCGGGAATCTTCCCTTCGCTTAACACCTTGACTAACCCCAAATTTTGACATTGATGAACTCACACTTCTGAAATTTATGGACAACTTGTCCCAAACAAATGTTCAGTGACAACCGGATATGAAAATAACAATAATTAGAAAATTATTTCAATATGAATATAGAGAAAAGTAGAAATAACACATTTAAGGGTTATATAGAATTTCCAGAAAAATTAGCCAGTACCCCATCTGGCAATTTCATAAAGCATCACCCGAATATAATCTTTAACTGTCATGAAATCGAAATTTGATCCAAACGAAGTTGAACCCCGTATTTATACCATGTGGGAGCAAAGCGGTGCATTCAAAGCTGGGTCGAATGCTCGGGAAGATTTGCCTTCTTTCTGTATCATGATTCCACCTCCCAATGTAACTGGGGCCCTTCATATGGGGCATGCCTTCAATAATACCTTGCAGGATATTCTCATTCGCTGGTACCGAATGCGGGGTTTCGATGTCTTGTGGCAACCTGGGCAGGACCATGCCGGCATTGCCACCCAAATGGTTGTGGAAAGACAGTTGGAAGAAGCAGGTTTGCCCTCAAGAACTGAGCTTGGAAGAGAAAAATTTCTTGCCAAGGTGTGGGACTGGAAAGAGAAATCCGGGGACAAAATCATCCATCAACTTAAACGAATTGGTGCCTCCTGTGATTGGTCACGAAACCGTTTTACCATGGATAAGGGCTTTCATGATGCTGTTTTGAAGACATTCATTAAACTTTACAACAGAGGATTGATTTACAAGGGAAAAAGACTGGTAAACTGGGATCCGCATTTTGAAACGGCCATTTCTGACCTTGAGGTTGAACAGGTCGAAGTTAAAGGAAAGATGTGGTACTTTCGTTATCCCTTGGCTGATGGCGAATCGTTTGAGTATCCAGTTGCGTTTGATGAAAATGGCTCCCCTATCCGCTTTGAAACGAGAGATTACCTTGTCGTTGCCACAACACGTCCAGAAACCATGCTCGGTGATACAGGTGTGGCTGTGCATCCGGAAGACACAAGGTACACGCATCTGATTGGTAAAGATGTGATCCTGCCCCTAGTCGGTAGAAAAATCAGAATTGTTGCCGATTCCTATGCGGATCCTACAAAGGGTTCCGGGGCTGTCAAGATTACACCTGCCCATGATTTCAACGATTGGGAAGTTGGCAAGCGAGCCGCTTTACCAGCCATCAATGTCATGACTCCCAAGGGCACAATGTTTTTGCAAGATAATCTTGATTTCATGGGAAATCTTGAAGTTCAAGAAAATATCCTTGATCTTGATGGCCTGGACAGATTTGTGGCTCGTAAAAGAATTGTTGACCTCATGACCGAACAAGGTTTCCTTGATGATGTCCAAACTGAAGCACATGCCGTTCCACATGGGGATAGATCAAATATTCCCATTGAACCATTTCTTACGGATCAATGGTTCCTTGATGCCAAAAAAGTCGTTGGCCCAGCCATAGATGCTGTACGGGAAGGCAAAACCCGAATTCACCCGGAGCAATATGAGAAAATTTATTACAACTGGCTGGAAAATATCGAACCATGGTGTATATCCCGTCAACTTTGGTGGGGCCATCAGATACCAATTTGGTATGATCAGGAGGGCAATCAATATTGTGCCATTTCCGAGGAAGAAGCCCGAAAGATGGCAAAGGGCAAGGCTCTTACAAGAGACCCTGATGTATTGGATACCTGGTTTTCATCTGGCATTTGGCCAATTGGAACCTTGGGATGGCCAGAGGACACTCCAGAATTGGAACGATATTTCCCCACTAATGTATTAGTAACCGGTTTTGATATTATCTTCTTCTGGGTTGCTCGTATGATGATGATGCAACTTGCCCTAGTTAACAATATACCCTTCTCAGACATTTACGTTCATGCATTGGTCAGGGACAAGTACGGCAAAAAAATGTCAAAGTCCCTTGGAAATGTCATTGACCCCATAGAGTTGATCGAAAAATATGGTGCCGATTCGGTTCGTTTTACCTTAACCTCAATGGCTGTAATGGGTAGAGACCTGAAACTCTCTGAAGGAAGGGTTGCCGGATACAGGAATTTTTGTACCAAGATTTGGAATGCAGGAAGGTTTCTCCATTTAAATGAGTGTGTTATTGATCCAGAGTTTGATCCATTAAAAATAACGAGTGGTATCAACGCCTGGATCATTGGTGAGACGACGAAAACCCAGGGAAAAGTTGATCACGCTTTGGAAAATTTTCGTTTTAATGAAGCTGCCAATACCTTGTATGCTTTTGTCTGGGGGAAGTTGTGTGACTGGTACCTGGAATTTGCTAAAATACAGTTGAATTCCAATGAACCTGAGTTGGTTGCTGAAACCAAATCCACCCTGGCTTGGGTGTACAAGCAAGCCCTTGTCTTGCTTCATCCAATTATCCCCTTTGAAACCGAAGAATTATGGGGTGAACTTTACACAGAAGATATGAGAATTATTCATGCCGAGTGGCCGCAACTAACTTTCAAGGAACTTGGCAACACGCAAGCGACCAAAGAGTTGGAGTGGGTTATTGAGATCATTGAGAGCATTCGTTCGGTCCGTAGCCAGTTGCGAGTTCCTCCGAAAGCAATTGTTCCACTCACGATACATTCCATGACGGCCAGACATGAGGCAATCCTCAATAATTACCAGAATCTGATCATGCGAATGGCCAGAACAAATACGCCCAAGTTTCAGACAGAGCAGACTAGCGATACAATTACCATACCTTTGGATGGAGGAGTTATTTCACTACCATTAGGAAAAGTTGTCAATCTGAATCTCGAAAAGGACCGCTTGCTAGAAACCAGAGACTCACTTGCGAATGAAATTTCCAAACTCAAGGGTCGCCTAAGCAATGAGGGTTTTGTTTCCAAAGCACCCCCCGAAGTCGTGGAAGAAACACGTTCAAATTTGGTTGAACTTGAGCAAAAACTTGAAATCACCAGTACCGCGGTAGAAAGAATTAATCTTTAGATTAAACTCTCGGCTTCATATGTTTGTAACCGGTGACAGTTTTTGAATTCCAAACTTTGCTACCATGCACAAGAGTATCTCATTGTTGGTTAAAGCAGTTGCACATTACATAAAAATCCAATAGCTACATGTCTGCAATTACTTTGGCAGCAGACTCAACTGCTCCCTTACCACGGCTGATTGCTAAATGCTCAAACCCGACTTCAATTGAACCCAAAAGTCCCAAAGTCATATTGGGATTGAGATGCCCCATGTGCCCTATCCTGAAAAAACCTGTTGAGTCTGGATCCTCCTCAGTACCCATACCCAATCCAATCCCAAGGGTTAAACCCGTATTTTCCTTGGTCCATTTTCGCAACAATTTACCGTTTGGAGGTTTCATTTTGATGGTCGAAACAGAATGACTTCGATACTTCCTGTCCTTGATATTCATCTCGATTTGGCCTTCTGAATTCCAGATATCGAAAGCTGACCAAATAGCCTGAGCCAACTTACTATGTCTTTGCCAAGTCTGCTCCAAACCCTCCTCGTGAACAATCATATCAAGGGCTTCTCTCAACGCAAAAAGATGGTGGGTTGGAGCTGTTCCACAGAAAAGTTGATAAAATTCCTCTGGGTTCACCCTCCTTTCCCAGTCCCAATAGGGAGTTTTAAGTTCAGCCTTTTTTCCTACATTTCTCGCACGCTCATTGAAATATATGAAACCAAGCCCGGGCGGGGTCATTAACCCCTTTTGGCTGCCCGTGATCATGACATCAACATTCCATTCATCCATATAAAATTTTTCACATCCCAAGCTGGCAATGCAATCCACGGCAAGCAGAGCTGGGTGACCGGTCGCTTGTATGGCTTTGGAGATTGCCTCAATATCATTTCTTACCGAGGTGGAGGTGTCAACCTGAACAACCAGAATGGCCTTGAACTCATGCTTTTTATCCTGTGATAATCTTTCTATCAAAATGTCTGTATCAACAGAAGATCTTCTACCAAAATCCAGAGTTTCAGTTTCAATGCCCAAGGCTTTGGCAAATCCACCCCATCCGGGTGCAAAAATACCTGTAGCCAGAACCAACACCTTGTCCCCTTTGTCGAGGAGGTTTGTCAGGGAACCTTCCCAGACACCATGTCCATTGCAAATATAAATGGCAGCATGGCCATCAGTTCCTGCGACTGTCTTCAGATCCTTGATTACCCCATGGACCATTTCGGCAAGTTCGGGATCATAAATATCTGGGGCCGATCTGTTAATGGCCTGAATGACCCTATCTGGCAATATTGAAGGGCCTGGAATTGCAATGTGATGTCTGCCAAAAAATCTGGTCATTACCCTTATCCTCATCAGTAAGTCTCTTTCGGCATGGTTATTCGTGAATATACTTTCCAGCCGTAAATCAGGACATCTATTTATTCACAAAGATTTAGGAAACCTTTGAGTGATTGAAACTTATACACAAATAAAATAGTTTAATCGCCAGAGGTAATTAGAATTCGGAGGATAAAATTTCCATCAATTTTACGCTAAATTTGTTCATTTCTTGGCGATAACTACAGGTATGGTAATTCTGTCATAAAATGCAGAACATTTCACCCAAACTTACACTAGAAGCTGAAAGCCACTCCTCCCGAAAACTCTTCCGGTGGTTATGGAAATATTATCTTAAATCCCAGACAAAAAAGATCACCATAGCACTGGTTTTCATGTCCATTCAAGGCTCAACACTCGGTGCCTTGAGTTACATGATTGAGCCCATGTTTGATGATATTTTTGCCAATAAAATGACGGAGGCCTTGATCTGGGTAGGTCTCGCTATCCTGGGTTTATTCTGTTTGAGAGGATTGGCAGGATTTATAAGTACCCTGATTATTGTATCGGTGAGCGAAAGGATAAAACTTAACCTGCAAAAGGATTTGATGGATCATATTCTGACTCTTGATACCATGTTTTTTGAGGTCAACTCGCCAGGCAATATTATGGAAAGAGTGCTGGGTGACTCAGATGTCGTTAAATCTATCTGGTCAGGTTATATTGCGACTGGAGTCAGAGGTTGTATCTCCATTTGCTCACTCATGTTTGTTGCCATCTCCATTGACCCCTTATGGACCCTGGTTACCTGTTTGGGAATACCCCTCCTTGTATTTCCAATCATCTGGCTTCAAAGACTGATTAGAAAATCTACCCAGATCAGTAGGCGAGCATCCTCAGAAACAACCGTTAGGCTGGATGAAATTTTCCATGGAATTCATGCCATCAAACTCAACCTTCTTGAAAACAATCAAATATCCAGGTTTATAACCAAGGCAACGGAAAGCCGCAGGGCTTCTATCAAAGCCGCCGGCGGTAATGCCGCCGTTCCACTTCTTGTAGATGTTATAGCCGGTTTGGGTTTCCTAGGGCTACTCTTGCTGGGGGGATCTGACGTTATTAACGGTGAAAAAACCACTGGCCAGTTCATGAGTTTTTTTACGGCCATAGTTCTCATGTTTGACCCTTTCAGACGAATTTCAGGCTTGGTTACAGCCTGGCAGATGACCAAAGTTTCCCTGGAGAGGGTCTATGTCCTGCTCGAAACAAAACCGAATATTACTCAAATTACGACACCGGAAATCCTTGAATACAAGAACGAAGATTGGACAATTGAATTTGAAAATGTTGCCTTTCGTTATCCTGACCTTGAAGTGTTTACCGATCTTTCCTTCAAGATACCTTCCCAAAAAATGACAGCTATCGTGGGCGCCTCAGGTGCTGGCAAAACAACCGTATTCAATCTATTGGCAAGGATTTTGGATCCGTCTGAGGGTAAGATCGAAATAGGTGGCATCGACATCAAGTCGATGAGCCTTCCAGATTTGAGGGGACTATTTTCTGTTGTCACTCAGGATAAGGGGATCTTTGATGAAACCATCAAGGACAATATCCTTTTGGGCCAACCCAATTCCACTGATGAAGAAATTAGCGTGGCAGCAAAATCTGCCCAGGTTCTTACCTTTACGGATGACCTTCAACTGGGGCTAGACACCCCATGTGGTCCTCGGGGAGCAAATTTATCAGGCGGTCAACGCCAACGAGTAGCAATAGCCCGGGCTTTTCTTAGGAATTCACCGATATTACTCTTGGATGAACCAACTTCGGCTCTGGATTCCCATTCAGAAGATTTGATTCAAGACGCCCTGGAAGAATTCAGAAACAATCGTACAATTGTTGTTATCGCCCACAGGCTGGCAACTGTCAAAAACGCTGACAACATAATAGTTCTTGATCAGGGTCGGGTTGTTGAAGAGGGAACCCATACCGAGCTCGTATCCAGGGGAGGTTTATATTCGGGGTTGTATAACAGTCAGGTAATAGTTTCTTAAATTTACCATTGTGCTTCAAAGCAGCCCAAATATTTAATAGTATTTTTCGAATAACTTTTCCGGCGACTTGCCGAGGTAATACTGGATCAGTATCCACAGATTTCCTATTCCGCTTCTTAACCATCCCTTTCGGACCTGTCTTTGTGCACTGGTTGATGCAATACCATTGAGCATGACGAGTTTCCCCTGTAATTTTCGACACAGTTCGACATCTTCCATTAGGGGAATAGCTCTAAATCCTCCACTTTGTTCATACAGAGATTTAGAAATCAGCAATCCCTGGTCCCCATAGGGAAGATCAAAAACCACCGATCGCAAGTTAGCCCAACGTGCGACCATCAGAGGGAAAAATCCATATTGTCTGAACTTCAATCGGAAATAACCCGCCTTGTCAGAATGTGAACGAATAAATTGTAATACAGCCTTATTCCATCCTAATTCCAAGTGTGTGTCAGCATGGAGAAATAACATCCACTCACCGGTTGCGTTACATGCCCCTTCTCGTAATTGGATTCCCCTTCCCTTGGCAGATTTTATGTACACAGCTCCTATTTTATCTGCCATTTGCTTGATTAAAGAGTGTTCAGAGGAGTCACTAATTATCAACTCCTTAATTAATCCCTCCTGCAGACCTTCAAATAAGGAGGCAACTGTTTCAGGCAGGTCACATTGGGAGTTGTAAGTTGGAATTATGATTGAAAGTGGTGCATTCATGAATCAATTGACTTGCCAAGTAAACCACCTCTCAGAAATTGCTCTATTGAAACCGCTAACCCAGTCTTATCATCAGTTTCAACCACAACACCACATAACGTTATGTCATTATTCGCGGGGATCATTTTACCTTTGGAAAATCCAGCAGAAAAACGCTCCATCGGTACAGTTGTATCCATACCAATAATTGATTCATAGTCGCCGCACATACCGACATCAGTTATATAACCGGTGCCCCCGGGGAGAACTCTGGCATCTGAGGTTGGTATATGCGTGTGAGTACCTGCAACCATGGACACCTTACCATCCCACAATTTACCTGCTATCATCTTTTCTGAAGTTGCCTCACAGTGAAAATCAATTGCTATAGCATCTACAGCCTTGCTCAAGGGGTATTTTTCCAACACTTCGTTGACAAACCTTATTGGATTATCAAAGGGCTGCCTCATAAAGACCTGCCCAAGGGCGGTAATTACCAAGACCCTTTTTCCTTTTTCGGTTTTGAAAACACCATACCCTCTTCCCGGCAACCCTCTACCCAGGTTTAGTGGGCGTAAAATATTTGGATAAGAATCCAGAACACTCATTAGATTTCGCTGATCAAAAGCATGATCTCCAAGGGTCATGCAGTCAATGCCGGCATTCAATAGAAAATCTGCATGATTGGGAGTGATCCCTTTGCCCTGAGTTGCGTTTTCACCATTAACTATTACAAAATCGAGTTCCAACTCCTCTCTTATGCCCTTTAGCTCGGAGGCTAAAGTTGTCCGCGCGTTTCTTCCAAAGACGTCACCCAAAAACAGTATTCGCATTTCAAAATTTCCTTTAGTTCTATTCAGCGATATTCAGTTATACCAATATCGGTGACTATGGTGTCCAGTTTATAGTCAAATTTATCTCTGGGTAATTTAGGAAAAAATTGCCCCGAAAAAGCAAAGCCAATTGCTTTTACCTTAATTTTCTTTTTCAGCTGTTCTAATGTGCGATCATAGTAACCTCCCCCGTAACCCAGCCTATACCCCATAGTGTCAAAGGCCAGGAGGGGGACAATTATCACAATTGGCACTATCCATTTGCCTTCAACGGGTATCGAAACCCCATAATCGCCTGCAATCAATTTCTGGTTAAACTTCCACGATCGAAATTGTAAAGATTTATTCTTCCCAACAACTATCGGGAGGCACAAACCATATCCAGATTGTTCTAATTGCTCCAAAATTGGCAACGGACTTATTTCAGTTTGTATCGGGCAATAGCCAGCTACATGACTGTTCTCAGGTATTTTATTTAAAATGTATTCAAGCAACTTACCTTGCGCAATAATTTGAGATTTCTCAGAATATGCCAGGTTACGTTTTGTTTTGGCCAATTTTCGCAATTTGGTTTTGGTGGCGTGAATTTTATTTGGCAACACAACCTCAAAATTAATGATCTATTCTCTACAGTGTAACATAATTAATGATTTCCTATTCGAATTCACAAAACAGATTATTCAATCCAATAAATTTATCTCTTCTAAGAAGTATTCAAACATGTTACCGATTCCATCTCAAGGACAAAAACTAGCCTTGGGAGTCACGATTCATCTCAGGGACAGAGGTATGAGTTATCTGGAAGAATTTGTACCCAAGCAAGGCTTAAGGGTTGATGTAATTGCCCTAAATCCCAAAGGTCAGATTTGGATTGTGGAATGTAAGACCTCTAGGGTTGACTACATTTCAGATCATAAGTGGGGGAATTATCTCCCCCTTTTGTGATACCTTCTTTTTTGCGGCAGACCGTCATTTCCCCCAGGATATATTGCCTACAGATACCGGGCTGATTGTTGCTGACGCCTTTGGTGCACAAATCATCAAATTTGGTCCATCATTGGAGGTTCCAGCAGCAAGAAGGAAGGCTGTCATTACAAAATTTGCAATGAATGCTGGAGAGCGTCTTCACCATCAAAGAGAGAATTTGCGCCAAAAGGACCGGTTTCCCTTTTTGAGAAAATCATGAACGCCTTGACTTCCGACAATTTTAAGTGAAAGTTCCCTTGAATTAGGAACGCACATACCAAGAAAGGGCACTAAATCCCTCATTTTTCTGCATCAATCTTGGCCTTCCATCTTCTACAAATCAGTCAAAAAAATCTCCCATAATCAGATACTTCAGCCCTTGGTCAGATTACAATACCATAACACAAATCCGCCCTCTTCTCATGTTCAGGAAATATCATAAAGGAAAGATGTTTCCACGCCAGACCATAAGGAAAAGGCGTGCCCGACATGCCTAATAAACCACCGCCTTACTGTCGTGCAAGAGACTGATAACCCTCCGTCTTGAGCACTTCCCCCGTCACTACTCTCACGAACGATTGGAAATTCTTCCAAAACCAACTGTTGAATAAGGTGACCATTATCTTCCAGAAAATAAAAAGGTGTTTATTTTGAAAAGGGGAAAAAGTCTGAAGTCAAGAAACAAAGGTGTATAAATATGATTTTAACGTGTTAACCCCAAGGGTTTAGAAAGGTAGAAGTATCTTTTTTTTGCTGCATTTTTTCTCACTTTTCAATACAATTGAGTTGTCAAGTTTAGGATGCGAATTGTCTCTGCGGAATTTAATTGGGTGGTCTGTATTTTTTACGTAAATGATATGTTTGGTTGGAATCCAGTACGGATATAGAGGAGGATATGATGGCGATTGTTACTTCTACTGACAGCAGTGAATGGCTCTATGGAACACATAATGAGGTGGATACGTTTGTGTTCAATCCTCTAAGTGACCCATCAACTGTTACCACTGATGTTATTGTCAATTTTGATTTGGAATCCGATGTAATTGATCTGTCTGGTTTTAACCTTTCCCAGGGCGTTACTTGGGAAGATTTGCAATCAAATATTAGTGTTGGTACCGGCTTTTGGCGTGGTGGTTGGGTCGAAATAGATCTAACGGAGTACGGTGGCGGCAAGATTAGAATTGTTGATGTTCAGTCTGTTGATCAGCTCAAGGAATCGATGTTCATTATGCCCACTGCTAACATAGCTGGTGATGAGACAGCTAATACACTCACTGGCGGTGCAGGAGATGATGTTATTCGTGGTGGCCAAGGGGATGATGTCATTACAGGTGGTACGGGGGATGACACTCTTTATGGCGACGGGATGGCAGGTGATGCTACTGGTTCGGATGCTGATACTTTTGTTTATACCCAAGGAGGCGGTAATGACACAATTGTTGACTTTACCGATGGTGAAGACAAGATTGATATTTCAGATTTTACAGAAATAACAGGTTTTGACGATATAAATGCACACCAAGATGGTGGTGATGTGGTTATCGACTTTAGCGATTACGGTGGTGGAACCATTACTCTGGAGAATTTTAACCTGAACGACCTCGATGCCAACGATTTTCTATTTTAATTTCAAGTTCTCGACTGCCGGCATAATTCAGCGGGAACTCCCTTGAAATAGGGATTCGCATACCGAAAAAGTGCAATAATTTTCGTTTAAAACTTTATAAGGGTGCTTTTAACCGCAAGTTGACTTTCTTAAAGAAGCGGCCACTTCCACGAATTCCGGTCATCAAAGTCAGGGATGGTCCCGAATAAAATGTCAAAGAACCCTGTTTGGCCTAGTGCTTTTACATTCTCGGGTGCTAATTCATTTTGGAATTTGTGGAACTGTTACCTGGTTATGTCTTAGAAAAATTCCGCTTAACATGAACAGTAACAATGTCCGCATCGTGATATTGTTGATGACGAACCGAGGAGGACAGGTGACGAAGAAGTCGCAATGATAGTTGCCGTTCGGCTGCCGCCTCATCGGAAATTCTGCCTAGCAAGGCAATTTGGTCCTCCAGATTATGCTCGCCGGTTGCAGCGATGAATTCAAGCAAAGCATCACCATTATCCTGTTGAACTGTAAGCATAAGCCTCTTCGGTGATTTCCTTTCCTCCCTTTTGCCTTCCTGGTTCAACAACGTCAACATGGTTTCTTCAACAACTGCATCCAGTCGATGTTGCATTTCTTCACCCCATCCTTGACGAATGGCGAATTTGGCAAGAAACTCCCTGATCTTCGGCAACTCACCGATATCAAAGGGTGTTTCGAGGCGGCGGCGTGATTCAGTCAGTTCCACTAACATCGTTAATGTAATGACAATGAGTCCCCCAGCGGTCATGCCATTTTCAAGAAGACCGCCTGCAAAACCGGTAACAAACTCAGGAAAAATCAAACCGTTTTGGAATCCAACACCTGCCCAGAAAGAGATACCAACGATCATTCCCCTGCGATAGTCTATATCTGCATCAATCACTATCTTCAAGCCAAGTACAAAAAGTAGTGACAACAAGACCATAATATAGGCTGACGCAACTGGTGCCGGAATCGCAAGTACCAATGCCAGGATCTTCGGCAGGAATGCCACCACGATGAATATTGATCCGAGTGCTATTCCGACACGTCTTGATGCAACACCCGTTAATTCAGTCACAGCCACACTTACGGTTGCGGCAAGACCGGATAAAAGGTTGCCCACACCATCAGCAGCAACCGCCCCTTGTACGGCCTTGAAATCAATGGCCTTTGGTTTACGCCATGATACGCGCTGGATGGCCACTGCATCCCCAATTGTTTCTACAGCACCGACAAGTGTAACAAAAATGAACCCCGGAAGGAGAGTCCAGAATACTGGACCGAAGCTGAGATCAAATCCCGGCCAACCACCATGCGGATATCCAACCCATGCAGCACTAGCCACACGGTTGACGTCATATAATCCAAAATGAAACCCTACGAGTGAACCAAATAAAACACCGATAACCGGTGCCCAGAGTCTCCACTTGCCACGGGATTTCAGTGATATGGCTCCAATTAAGAAAATTGTAACGAGTGCAGAGACTGGGGCAGCTGTCGCCGAACTGCCCTCGGGTACTTGATGAAGCATGTCAAAAACGATTGGCATAACGGTGACGGGAATCAGCATGATGACCGTTCCAGCAACTGAAGGTGTTAGAATTCTCCGAAAGAGTGAGAGACGTGCTGCAAGTGCAAATTGAAATAATGCTGAGGTGGCAACTAAGGTTGCCAGCATGGCTGGTCCACCCTTTGCAATGGCGGCTATGCAGATTGCGATAAATGCTCCTGATGTACCCATTCCAAGAACATAGCCGGCACCAATTCGGCCGACTTTTACAACTTGTAGAATAGTTGTGATCCCACAGATTGCTGCCGCTGCGAAAGCAGTCCAGTTCAGGAATTCCTCACTTCCTCCCCCCATTCGTACAACGATTGCCGGTGTGAGTACGATGCCCGCCGCGATTAGAATGGCAAATTGAAGACCAAGCCCAAAAGCAAGCATCATCGGTGGTTTTTCGTCTGCTTCGTAGCGTACGGAACTGCGACTATCGTTGTGGCTTACATTCATTCTATTCTCATGACAGCTACGTTTTTGGTCTCCACATCTGGCGAACAAAAAATTAGATTCCAATATAAAAGAAATTACAATTTATCTTGAATAAAACAGAATTGACAAATGAAATTAACTTCAGTCTGTTGAAAACATTGGGGCTACGGCCTCACCAGTTTTTTCGATGAACCAAGATTCCAAGAACAATCAATTTTGTCTGAAACTCTCTATTTTCTTGGACGAAATATGGCGAGTTAACTCAAATTGGATTCTCCAACATCCCAATTCTTCCTCAATGAATAATTTACACTTGTTGAAAAGGGAAGGATAGTTGCTTACTTCTCCATTCATGCCGCCTTAGCTCAGCTGGTAGAGCGCTAGATTGTGGATCTAGAGGTCACTGGTTCGAACCCAGTAGGCGGTACCATTTTCTTGAAAGTGTAATAACCCCTGATCTGTTCTCATAAAAGAATTGCTTGAATTACAATCCATCCATTGGTTATAAATGATGGAACGGCAAACCAATAGTTGTATAACTTCTTTAATGTCAATTTGACAGTAAAAGAAAACTATGGGAGGGTGAAAATGGCTAATAATGATCCATCGTTTCTAAAATCTGTCGAAATTAGTTTTGAGCGCGCCGCCAGACTAATGGATCTTCCTCCAGGATTGGAAGAGAAAATCAGGGTGTGTAACAGCACCTATACGGTGCGCTTTGGGGTTAGATTGGGCGACAAGATGGAAACCTTTACGGGCTACCGAAGTGTTCATTCTGAACATATGGAACCGGTTAAGGGTGGAATCCGATATAGCCCGCATGTTCATCAGGACGAGGTTGAAGCACTCGCATCTTTGATGACCTATAAATGTGCCATGGTTGAAGTCCCATATGGTGGGTCCAAGGGTGGCCTTTGTATTAACCCGCAGAATTACACGACAGAAGAACTTGAACAAATTACCCGAAGATTTGCTTACGAATTAATCAAACGTGATTTGATTAATCCGAGCCAAAATGTACCTGCACCAGATATGGGAACTGGGCAAAGGGAAATGGCTTGGATTGCCGATCAATACAGCCGTATGAATACCACAGATATTAACGCACGGGCTTGTGTTACCGGAAAGCCTCTTAACGCTGGTGGCATTGCCGGAAGACTCGAGGCGACAGGTCGAGGTATCCAATTTGCCCTACAAGAATTTTTTCGACATCCTGGCGATGTAAAAAAAGCCAACCTTTCAGGTGGGTTAAGAGGCAAGAAGATTATTTTGCAAGGGCTTGGAAATGTCGGGTACCACGCTGGGCTTTTCCTATCAACTGAAGATGATGCTCATATAGTTGGCTTGATCGAAAGGGATGGTGCACTTTACCACGCTGATGGATTAAACATTGATGATGTATTCAAACACATACAAGCCACCGGTGGTGTCAAGAATTATCCCAATGCCAATTATATTGCAAATGGATATTCACTGCTGGAAACCGATTGTGACATCTTGATTCCAGCTGCAATTGAGAGTGTAATAACATCTGAAAACGCAAACAATATTAAGGCCAAATTGATTATCGAAGCTGCCAATGGACCTATTACAGCACCAGCTGACGCCATTTTGAGAGATAGAGGAATTGTCGTAATACCAGATATGTATGCCAATGCCGGGGGTGTTATTGTCTCATATTTCGAGTGGGTCAAAAATTTGAGCCATATCAGATTTGGCCGTATGCAAAGAAGACAGGAGGAACATCGAAGTCGTTTATTGGTCGAGGAGTTAAATAATATGTTCCAAAACAGCAAAATGAACGTGAAGTTTTCCGAGAGCTTTATTGACCGCTTTTTGCAAGGTGCAGGAGAAATGGAACTGGTCAGATCAGGTCTGGATGATTCCATGCGGCTTGGTTATCAGGCTATCAGCGAGATTTGGAATAGCCGAAATGATGTTGATGATTTACGTACGGCTGCTTACCTTGTCGCAATTGAAAGAGTCGCCACAAGTTATGCTTCCAAGGGGTTGTAACGCTTCACGAAATCTCAAGGTCTCGCATGAGAAATGCTTATAGATCGGTGTTTGAATTTGTTTTGATGATTTCAACAGCCAGATTGATTGAACTTTTTTGAGTACATCCACCGATACCAACCCGTTTGCCAATTCGCCACCATAAACCAAGTTTCCATTTACTCGGCATTGGTTCCTTCAGGTGGAAAAGAACTCCGTTACTTGGTTTGAACGAGAACAATCCGTTCTCAATGGATGATATATTGTGCAACTCAAACAGCAGTTCGCCATCCGTTGATACCATTCGGTCATGATAAAGTATTAACGCTTTGCCGGTGTTAAAATAAAAGAGATAGGTTAACCCAGACAGTAATAACCCAACAAGTATAAACCCCAAACGCTCCCCCGAAGCAAAATAAATGGCAAACCCTTCATAGAGTAGTAAAACCGACAAAATCAGAGATAGTATGGTGAAGAAATACCTCTTTATAGTTGGAGGGTTAATAATGGCCAGTGGCTTTTCGTTTTCCATAATAATGATTTCCAACTGCCGATATTATAAACATTAATCGGTATTGACCTTCAGGGCATTGATAAAGGCTTGCTGGGGTATGTCCACCCGACCGAATTGACGCATTTTCTTCTTGCCAGCCTTTTGTTTTTCCAATAACTTCTTTTTCCTCGTTATATCACCACCATAACATTTGGCTGTAACATCTTTTCTTAGGGCAGGTATTGTTTCCCGGGCTACAACTTTACCGCCTATTGCTGCCTGAATGGGGATTTTAAAGAGATGACGTGGAATGAGTTCTTTCAACTTTTCACACATGAGTCGCCCCCTTGCTTCACAATTGGTGCGGTGTACCATTATGGCCAAGGCATCTACCGGTTCACTGTTTACCAGAATCTGGAGTTTGACCAAATTGTCGGCTGAATAACCAGAAATACTATAATCAAAGGACGCATATCCCCGCGAAACCGATTTCAATCGATCATGAAAATCAAAAACCACCTCATTCAGAGGAAGATCAAATTTTATCATGGCCCTGTTTTCTACGAAGGATAATTCGTGCTGAATCCCTCTTCTGGCATGACACAAACTTAGAATTTCACCCACATAATTGTCTGGTGCCAAGATCGTTGCCATAATCCTTGGTTCTTCAATTCTGTCAATGTCAGTCGGATCCGGCAGATCGACGGGATTGTAAATTTCCACCATTCCACCTTTCTTTAGATAGACATGGTAAATTACCGAAGGAGCTGTAACAATCAAGTCAAGGGAATACTCTCTCTGTAATCTCTCTCTAATGACCTCCAAATGCAACAAGCCTAGAAAACCACACCGAAAACCAAATCCAAGTGCAGTTGAAGCTTCTGTTTCACTTGTAAAGGACGAATCATTCAACGAGATTTTTTCAATGGCATCCTTCAGTGTGTTAAACTCACCTGCTTCCATCGGGTATAATCCGCAATAAACGACCGGTTGAGAAGGTTTCATACCTTCAATGGGATATGAACATGGCTGTTTTTGATGGGTAATCGTATCGCCGACGATGGTATCACTCACTCGTTTTATAGAGGCCGTAAAATATCCAATCTCTCCTGAGTTTAACTGTTGTGTATCCTCCATATCAGGTTTAAATACCCCAATTCGATCAATCTGGTAGGAAGCCTCAGAGGAGATCATTTTGATTCTATCTCCCTTGGCCAAGCATCCGTCGAATATTCTGACCAATACAACGACACCTAGAAAGGGATTGTACCAACTATCAACCAGGAGTGCCTTCAAAGGAGCATGAACATCTCCTTCAGGCGATGGAAGTTGGTGTATGATGGCCTCCAATACTTCCATAACTCCATGTCCCGTTTTGGCAGATATTTCAAGAGCATCTTCAGCATCTATTCCAATAACTTCTTCGATTTGTTGTCTCACTCTTTCGGTATCAGCTGCCGGCAGGTCAATCTTATTTAATATGGGTATAATTTCATGGTCTGCTTCGAGTGCCTGATACACATTTGCAAGAGTTTGGGCTTCAACACCCTGGGAAGCATCAACAACAAGTAAAGAACCTTCCACCGATTTCATAGACCGCGAAACTTCATAGGAAAAATCGACATGGCCTGGGGTATCTATCAGGTTTAAAATGTAGGTTTGTTGATCTTTGGCCTTATACTCCAATCGAACGGTGTTGGCCTTGATTGTGATTCCCCGTTCCCTTTCAATATCCATGGAATCAAGCATTTGCTCCTTCAGGTCTCGCTTGCTAACGGTACTGGTAAACTCCATTAATCGGTCGGCAAGGGTACTTTTTCCATGGTCAATATGAGCCACGATGGAAAAGTTTCTTATTAGTGAATTGTTTGGGGGGATTGTCACCTTAGCGATTACTCCATTTTACAAGGAGGGAAGGAACACATATCTTTCGTTGACTCAAAGTGGTATCTACACTGATCTTTAAACCAGTACCGTCCTACTTCCAATTTGGTTTGTTATTACAATTAATAACTTGATTGACTTATACCTAATATGCCGCAGGTCAACTCAAAATGTTCCCCCAAATTGAATTAGAGCCAAGATTATTAGGAGGTTTCGGCCTCAATTAGCGGTTCTGCAATTTGATTCCTTAGTTTAACCAGATCCCTTTTGACTTTCAGAGCCTTCGAAGAAAGGTTTATATCCTTTGCGTCCAAAAGGAATTTATCCAGACCACCCTTATGGTCAACACTTCTTAAAGCGGCAGCAGAGACTTTGAACCTGAAGGGACGATCCAGGCCATCAGATGTTAAAGTTACCGTATTAAGATTTGGGTAAAACCTTCTTTTCGTTTTATTGTTGGCATGACTAACATTATTGCCAACCATAACTTTTTTACCCGTTAACTCGCATACCCTAGACATGATCAACCTTCTTTCCAAATGTATGAATCCCAAAAGTGTCTTTCTCGCGTACTGACTGAAATCTACAGGATTAAATTAAATTTTGTTCCAAGTAGTTACGTACTTTCAAAGCAGCCTGTACAGGAAATTCTTTCCCTTGGATTACCTCTTTCTTTAATTCTGATACCAAATCTTCTACCGAAGGATTAGCGGCCAGCAAACTCAAAACCTCTTCTTTAATTTCGAATTGGAACCGTTCAACGTCCTGATCATGTCGAATGGAATTCCAAACGCCATGAGCCTTCCTCCAGTTGCATAGAGTAATAATATCTTGCCAACTGTTTTCAATACCCTCTCCTGAAATTGCGGACAACAAATTAACTTTAGGGTATCCCTTGGGGTCAACAGTACGTTGCCGAAACAAATGAAGTGCAGCCTGATATTCCGATTTGGTTTTTCTAGCCAAGGGCATAAGATCGCCGTCAGATTTATTGATCAACACCATATTGACCATTTCGAGAATACCTCTTTTGATACCTTGTAGTTCATCCCCTCCCCCTGGAGATATCAGAAGTACAAAAACATCAGACATGAGCGACACTTGATAATCCGTTTGCCCAACTCCCGTGGTTTCCACAATAACAACATCAAATCCGGCTAATTCACAAAGGTGTACAACCTCCGGGGTTCGTCGAGATACGCCTCCACTATTAAATTGACCGGTTGCTAATGGGCGGATGAACGCCGACTCATACCTTGACAATTCTGTCATGCGC
This sequence comes from Paracoccaceae bacterium, assembly GCA_022822495.1. Taxonomy (GTDB): domain Bacteria; phylum Pseudomonadota; class Alphaproteobacteria; order Rhodobacterales; family Rhodobacteraceae; genus MPNP01. Next base: position 89,223 of record JAJEBQ010000019.1, read on the forward strand.
GTTTTATCACCCAAAATGGAACCTCCAGTAATTTGTGAGGAGGGATCGACAGCCAAAACGGCAATATTAAAACCCTTGTTAACAAGGTTCACTCCGAGTTTGTCAATGAATGTTGATTTTCCTACACCTGGAGTACCAGTAATCCCAAGCCGAATAGCCTGATGTTTCGTTCTGCTCTTGAGAGACTGAAACAATTGCAATGCCAATTGCTGATGATTCGTCTTACTACTCTCGACCAGTGTAATTGCTTTGGCAAGTGCCCTTCGGTCCCTGTTGCCAATTCCATAAGCAATTTGGTCGATGTTGATACCCATGGACACTAGTTCTCCACAATGAAATATAATTTTAACTTCATGTTCAATGTAACCACAAAAATTCACATTATGTTGGTGCTATATAATATTTGTTGTACCCCCTTTTAATTTTAACCTTGGATGAAAAAACGACTTTTACCTCTCATAACAGCGATTTTCCTGGTAGGACATTCGGCCACTGCTTCTGAAATCAGAGAGGAAAGGGCCGATTATTACATAAATCTCCTTGGCTTCAGAATCGGGTATATGATATTGGCCTCCAAGATAAAAGGAGACCTGTATTCGGCAACCTCCCTTATAGGGTCAACCGGGGTTGGTAATTTTTTTGGCAAGATGAAATTCAAGGCCAGAATAAGAGGCAGAATCAAAGATAAAACTGTTGTCCCTTCCAGTTATCTCCTTGAGAGTACCAGAAAGGGTGTGACAACGACAAAATCGCTGCAATTTGAAAAGGGTAAGGTTGTTCAACAGGTAGATTCTAGACAAACGGATACAGGCATTGATTACCTTTCAGGCATTTTTGTTGTCATGCGTGATACCCTTGAGGAGGAATTATGTGGTTTTTCATATACTTTGGCCGATGAACAGAGACTTGCTGAGGTCAAAATTGGACCACCTGTTCTGTTGCGATCGGGTAAGTATAAATGTGAATCACAATATGTCAGAAAATCGGGTTATTCCAAAGAGGAAATGGCTGAACCAGTGTTTCAGTTTGAACTCTATTACAGACCTTCCGTTTCGGAGGCAAATTACTTTCAACTGGAGCGGATTATCCTTCATTCCGATCTGGGTAGAATGAGAGTATTAAGATCGAATTAGGAAGAGTAAAAGAAGGTTAGTCCCGGCAAAAAGCACGACACACAGAGTTTATCTTAACTCATCATTCACAGAGATACACCGTGAACGCAAATAGCGTTCACGATGGATGTGTTGGAAATTAATGTTTAGGCGGCTTTGGCTCGTGGGTTGCTTTTTTCCGCTTCATCACGCGACAGGGCAACACTGGTTCGGATACCTTTTGATACAAAGGTCATCAACCCTTTTACGACTCTTTCACTAGGATTTATACCAGCACAGGTCAGTATTTCCTTGCCATCCCTGGACCTTGCCCACCTAGCTATAACTTCAGGGCCATTACCGAAACGGATATTATCCGATATTGCATCATCCAGAGCAGCCAGTACCACGGCAGCAAAAAGCTTTCTTGACCTCGCACCTTGCTCCAAATTGAAGGCCGTTTCTTCATAGTTCGCCATTAAAGATTTCCCCCCTTAATGAATATTCTTATTGTTTCAGGTTCTGTCTCTTCATATTCAGAAGTTTTTTTTGTTATAACCTGATATTTGATTAAACTCATGGTCTTTGAAACCAATTCAGAGGCTTGGTATACCAGATACAAAATATTTATGCAACAAAAAATTGGATTTTTTTATGCCCAAAATTAATGGAAATGAAATAAGGTCAGGGAATGTTCTGGAACATAAGGGGGGATTGTGGACCGCCGTAAAAATTGAACATGTAAAGCCCGGCAAGGGAGGTGCGTTTGCACAGGTCGAGTTAAGAAATATTAGAAACGGTTCCAAACTTAATGAAAGGTTTCGGTCAGCTGACAAAGTCGAAAGGGTCAGGTTGGAACAAAAGGACCAGCAATACCTTTATACTGAGGATGAATCATTAATTCTGATGGATTTGGAAACTTATGAACAAACCTATGCACCGGCATCGCTTCTTGGTGAAAAACTCGCCCTCCTCCAGGATGGCATGACCATAACTGTGGAATTTTATGAGGAAGAAATCCTTGGACTTACCCTCCCCCAAAAGGTTATCTGCACGGTTGTGGAAACTGAACCGGTTATTTCCGGTCAAACGGTTGCAAACAGTTTCAAACCAGCACTCTTGGACAATGGAATGAAGATAATGATTCCACCTTATGTATCTGAGGGCGCAGAAGTGGTCGTTAACACTGAAACCATGGAGTTTTCAGAACGAGTGTAGATCGGTTGCTATCCAGAACTAAAACTTGGTTTCAAAGATCATTCCTGTTGAGCTGCCAAGCGAATAGATCTTGTCATTTGAATCGTATATTTTTGCTTCAGCGACCGCCGTAGTCTTACCCTTGTGAACAATTTTACCCTTGGCAAATACTTCGGTATTCAAAGGAATCGAACGAATAAGATTTATTTTGAATTCAAGTGTTGTAAACTGTTTCCCAGGGGGAAGATCGGTTATGATTGTACAAGCCATGGCACTATCCAAAATTGTGCCATACCACCCTCCATGAACGGTACCCATCGGATTGGTAGAATTTTGTAAAGGCATGCCTTTGAATACTACGCAACCTCTGGACACACTGTACAGGGTAAAATTCATTAACTTGGCGATGGGTGGCGGAGGTAAAATTCCGTCCTTTATTCCCTGGATAATCTCCAATCCACTAAGTTGTGCCGTTGAACTTCCTGATGAATACGCATTTCGAAACTTATGTTCCATGTTTGCCTCAATAAAATTATATAGAACAGTTGTGAAATCTCATCTTACCTGTTTTGTACCATTATTTGGCATTGCAACATGTCATTATAAATGTTCCAGAGAATTAACATAAAAAGGACTTTACCTGATGCCAAATCATTCTGCCAACCTCAATTTAATGACCAAAGCCATCCTTTCGGCCGGTGATGTTCTCCATCGTGACTTTGAAGAAATTCAAAGATTGCAATCCTCCCTGGAAGGTGCTGGCAAACTCACTCGCAAAGCATTGACACGGGCTAACAACAATTTGGTTTATGAACTTTCTGAGGGAAGGCCACATTACGGTATACTTAATTCAGTTTCAGGTGAAACAGAGGGAAATGACACCACTCGAAAATGGTTGATCAGCCCAATAAACGGTTTGATGAATTTTACCAGAGGAAACCCCAACTGGGTTGTTTCGCTGGGAATGGAGTATAAAGGTGAAACAGTCATTGGAGTCATCTATTTTCCATGTGAAAACGAACTTTTCAAGGTGACCAAAGGCGTTGGGGCTTATTCCCGTCACATGAAACTCAGAGTAGCACCTAACCAGAAGGTTGAAGATTTTGTTGTTGGCTTTGATTTTGGTTTTAACAAGGACAAGTTAAGTCCGCAGAAACTGTTTGATTTGGTTAACTCATTTGCTGAAATAAAATCCACTGGAGTCCCTTCTCTCGATCTAATCAGTCTTGCCTGTGGAAGATTTGATGCAACCCTCGCACCTGAATTCAATGACATTGAAATTGCTCCAGCCAAACTGCTATTGAAGGAGTCTGGTGGTTTGTTGGCACCTTTGAGCCAAGATGGAAATCAATCCAAAGGGCTGGTTGCTTCTGGCTTCAAGGGATTTGAGAGAATTAGGAACCTGGTTCAGGATTGTTTTGCATAGCGTCCTGAAATGTATCATCAAGCCGAACCAGAGAATCATCCGCTTTTAATTCACCATTTCTTATTTGCTTGAACCTTATTTGTGCAATCGCATACCCCTGACTTTGAGTATAAACGTAGCCAACAGGTCGTTTTTCTGATCTTATCTCTGTACCCAGAGGAACTTCATGCTCTATCAAAACGCGAGCCAATCCCTTTTGGAGTTGTGTCTTGTGTCGCATTCTTGCCGTTACCTCTTGTCCTACATAACAGCCTTTCTGAAAATCCACACCGTTCAACCGTTCAAATCCAGCTTCCAAAATGTACGTTCTCTCGGGAATCAACTCAATCAATGTTTCTGGAATACAGTATGTGACCCTAATTTGGTCCCAATCCACCTCTTGGTTCACAACGGAGTTTGTGGAATATTTTCGCCACCCCAAATCAGGATGCCTTGGATCAGGAAAGGCTCCTTTGGGCATTTCGGTTAATCCTCTTGACATGTTCAGGTTCGTCTTCTCAAAGAGAACTTTCGAACGTAACCTGTAGAGTGTCAAGTGCTTGTGCAGTTGATCAGTCAATTCGGAATGAACATCTAGGTAGTAGGCTTCATCTATTCTAAAAATAAAGAAATCGACAACAAATTTACCCTGTGGCGTCAGTAGCGAAGCATAAATCAGTTCCTCGTTTGCTTTCGAAACATCATTGGTGATTAATCCTTGCAAAAAATCAAACGAATCACTGCCCGTAATTTTAAGGACTGTTCGGGAATATTTCATAATCTCATATTCTTGGAAATTGGAAACCGATCTTGGGAGTAATACTTACCGATTACCTTTATGACATATAACGCATTGATTATCTTTCAATTTGTCTTGCAATCTATAATTTGCAGATGGCAAACTTTGATTAGAAAGAATTAATCCCATTTAATAACCCACAAACCCCTGAATAATCAATTTACGTAATGGTACCAGGACTATTTTTTTGGAGATAAATAATGGCAGGTCATTCAAAATGGGCTAACATTCAACACCGTAAAGGACGACAGGACGCAACCAGGTCCAAGTTGTTTTCCAAACTATCAAGGGAGATTACTGTAGCCGCAAAAATGGGCGATCCAGATCCCGAAAAGAATCCTAGATTACGCTTGGCCGTAAAGGAGGCAAAAAGCAACTCGGTTCCCAAAGATGTCATTGAGAGAGCCATAAGCAAAGCCACCGGAGGAGATTCTGAAGCACTGGAGGAAGTAAGATATGAAGGTTATGGACCGGCAGGTGTTGCAGTTATCGTTGAAGCCCTGACCGATAACAGAAATCGTACAGCCTCATTTGTTCGCTCAACATTTGGCAAACTTGGTGGTAACCTGGCAGAAACAGGGGCAGTCAGTTTTATGTTTGAACGAAAAGGAGAAATTGTCTTCCCACCCGAAGTAGGTGACGAAGACCTTGTTTTCGAAATAGCTACAGAAGCGGGTGCAGAGGATCTGGAATCCAGTACTGACGGGCACATCATATATACTTCTGATACAGAACTTGCCTCCGTGTCTTCGGCTATGGAAAAAACACTGGGTGAAACCACTTCAACAAAACTCATCTGGAAGCCATCAACCACGACAAGCCTGGAACTTGAGAGTGCACAGAAGGTCATCAGGCTCATCGAAACATTGGAAGATGATGATGACATTCAGAGGGTAACCGCGAATTTTGATATTCCTGAAGAAGTGCTCGAACAGCTCTGATTTAAGTTCAACTAAAATTCTCTCTGCCTGATTAATCCCATACAAGCCATGCAAACTTGGTTGCTCAGTTAATTACGAGATGGCTCCAGATTGTGATAAATTTATCAACTATAGGTAAATCCAGAACCCTACTTGGTGTTATTTGGATGGTGGTTTCAGGCCTCAACTTTGTTGCGGTAACAGCTATTGTCAAATATTTGGGAACAGAGGTTCCTCCAGCCCAATCAGCCTTTCTCAGATACCTCCTGGGATTGGTGTTTATATTTCCGCTTCTAAAAGAATTTTTTCAAACAAAGTTTACCAGAGAAGAACTTATCTTGTTTGGAATTCGAGGAGTGTTTCACACCATAGGAGTACTTTGCTGGTTTTATGCCATGACCGAAATTACCATAGCCGAAGTAACTTCACTTAATTATCTTACCCCGGTATTTCTCTCATTCTCTGCTATTCTCATTTTGGGAGAATCTTTGACTGCTCGTCGTATGTTGGCTATTTTCATAGCCCTTTTAGGGGCATGTTTAATTCTTCGCCCAGGATTTAGGGAATTGTCAACAGGGCACCTCGCGATGATGGTTACAGTTGTATCATTTACCATTTCCTACCTCATTGCCAAGAAAGTTACAGGGCGTTTAAACGCTGAGATGATTATAACCATGCTTACAATTACCTTAACGGTAGGTTTATTTCCGGCCGCAGTTGTTGTTTGGATTACCCCTACCCTTGAACAACTTTTTTGGTTGTTTTTAGTAGCCTTCTTTGCTACGGCAGGACATTATACCATGACCAAAGCTTTTTACAGCGCACCGGTTACTGCTACCCAACCTGTAACCTTTCTTCAACTGGTGTGGGCAACACTCCTAGGTACTCTGTTTTTTGGGGAGCCCGTTGATTTGTGGGTAATTTTTGGCGGAACCATCATTATTGGTTCAGTTACCTTTCTTGCTTGGCGCGAAGTTGTGTATTATCTTAGAAACAGAAAATCTACGCGGTAATGACAGGCTTTGTAAAACAAATTTAATTCAGTGGATTGGCTCTGCTTCTCAGAACAATATAAACACTACACAGAAGCCCCATAATTACACAAATCAACATAATGAAATAGAGTGGATAAGGACCCGATTCGGTTGTCAACAATGATCCGGCTAAAGCCGATAAACCTGAACCAATACCGATCAAAATTGCCCCTCCTATACCTGAAGCAGTTCCTGCCAGGTGGGGTCGCACCGAAAGCATACCAGCAGTAGCATTCGGTACGATTAAACCGTTACCCACGCCCATGAGGACAGCAAATCCAAAGAAACTCAGTGGGTGAGTAAACCCGGCGTAAGTTGCCACAATTGGTCCTGTTGGTCCAATCAGGGCAATAAAGCACCCCATGATAATCATCTTGTTAATGCCATATCTGACCGACCACTTACCTGAAATGAAGTTCCCACTCATATAGCCAAATGCGGTCAAACCAAAATAAAATCCCAAAGTGCTTGGACTTAATCCAAAAATTTCTGATCCGATGAATGGAGCGCCTCCCAGATAGGCAAAAAACATTCCTGACGAAAAAGCGGCAACAAAGCAATAGCCCCAGAACCTATGGGATCGAAAAAGTTCCGGATATTCTCTAAACTGAGACCAAATATTTTGCCTTTTCGTAGGTAATGTTTCCCCCAGGTCAAAATTGGCCAAGACAAGAGTTAAACTTCCAATAATCAGAAATAGGGAAAAACTGGCCTTCCACCCGAAGGCCTCATCAAGGAATCCACCAATCATTGGTCCTAGCATGGGCGCAACCGCCATCCCCATAGTTACATAACCAATCATGGACGCCGCCTGCTTTGCCGGGTAAAGATCACGTACAATGGCACGGGCAAGAACCATGCCAGATACAATTACGGCCTGCCCCATACGAAAAAACAGAAAAATTTCTACATTGGGAGCAAACATGCACCCAAGAGTGGCCAACAGAAAAAAGACAATGCCCCACAGAATAATTCTTCGTCTGCCGTAATAGTCGGATATAGGTCCAACGACTACCTGCAAAACAGCATTAACAAGCAGATAGGTTGCTACAGAAAGTTGGATGACACGATATTCTGTTTGAAAATATTCTGTCATGTTGGGTAATGACGGTAGAAACAAGGTCATTGAAAGGGCTGGTAGCCCCGATAGAATAATCAAGGTTGATATGTGAGGTGGAGTTGCCCTGTCGAGGAATTTTGATCGTACTGTATTGGTCACAATTATCTCTGGCAGGCATGACAAGGCATGCCTATTCACCTTACCTCAATTTAAAACTCTTTGGTTTAATAAATTAAACAATTGATTTAAACATAGGTTCTTACCAAATAGCAATAAAGATACTCAATTTGAAATTGAACTAAGGCAATTGAATGAACGACATAATTTCTGAATTGGAAAGACGCCGAGAAGAAGCCAGAACCGGGGGTGGTAAAAAAAGGATTGAAGCACAGCACCACAAGGGGAAACTGACAGCCAGAGAAAGAATTGAGCTTTTACTGGACGAGAATACGTTTGAAGAATTTGACATGTTTGTGACCCACAGATGTACCGATTTCGGGATGGACCAAACCAAGTTTTCGGGTGATGGCGTTGTAACCGGTTGGGGAACCATCAATGGTCGTATGGTCTACGTATTTAGCCAGGATTTTACTGTGTTCGGTGGATCCTTGTCTGAAACCCACGCAGCCAAGATCTGTAAAATTATGGATATGGCCCTTCAGAATGGAGCACCGGTTGTAGGTTTAAATGATTCTGGTGGGGCAAGAATTCAGGAAGGTGTTGCTTCCCTAGCAGGCTATGCAGAAGTGTTTCAAAGGAACATTATGGCCTCGGGGGTTATCCCACAAATTAGTGTTATCATGGGTCCCTGTGCAGGCGGAGCTGTCTATTCTCCTGCCATGACTGATTTTATCTTCATGGTAAAGGATTCATCCTACATGTTTGTAACCGGACCGGACGTCGTAAAAACTGTTACGAATGAAATCATAACCGCAGAGGAATTGGGTGGAGCCACGACCCATACCACCAAGTCTGCCGTCGCAGATGGAGCTTACAGCAATGATGTTGAAGCCTTGGCTGAAGTTCGAAGGTTTTTTGATTTCCTCCCCCTGAACAACCGGGACAAACCACCAAAGCGACCCTTTTATGATGATCCTGTACGTTTGGAATATTCACTTGATACATTGGCACCTGAAAATCCAAATGTCCCCTACGATATGAAAGAATTGATTATCAAGATTGCGGATGAGGGTGAGCTTTTTGAAGTCAAAAAAGATTTTGCCCAAAACATCATTACCGGATTTATCAGGCTTGAGGGTTCCACCGTTGGTGTTGTCGCCAACCAACCGATGGTACTGGCCGGCTGTCTTGATATTGACAGTTCAAGAAAAGCCGCAAGGTTTGTACGATTTTGTGATTCCTTCGATATACCCCTTTTAACGCTCGTGGATGTTCCGGGGTTTTTACCTGGTACTGCGCAAGAATATGGGGGCATCATTGTACATGGGGCCAAACTCCTTTTTGCCTTCGGGGAAGCAACAGTCCCCAAAGTAACTGTCATTACCAGAAAAGCCTATGGAGGTGCCTATGACGTTATGTCTTCCAAACACCTCCGTGGAGATTTCAACTATGCTTGGCCTAGCGCACAGATTGCTGTGATGGGTGCCAAAGGGGCCGTTGAAATTTTATATCGAACAGAGATCAACGATAGCGAACTCGTCAAGCAACGAACGGAGGAATATGAAAGCCGATTTGCCAATCCGTTTGTCGCCGCCGAGAAAGGCTTTATTGATGAGGTTATAATGCCGCATTCGACCAGAATAAGGGTCAGTCGTGCCTTTGCCACCTTGCGGAATAAAAAATCTCAAAATCCTTGGAAAAAACACGACAATATCCCCCTTTAATTGAAATACTGATACTGTAAAGGCTCATAAATTGTTTGAAAAAATATTGATAGCAAACCGTGGGGAAATCGCCTGCCGCGTAATTAAATCCGCAAAAACCCTTGGTATCAAGACCGTTGCGGTTTATTCGGAAGCTGACAAAAACTCCTTACATGTTCAGATGGCCGATGAAGCCATCTTTATTGGCCCTCCTCCTGTCAACCAATCCTACATTTTAATTGATAATATTATGGAGGCAATATCCCTAACCGGCGCGAATGCTGTACATCCTGGTTATGGTTTTCTTTCTGAAAACCCCCAATTTGCCCAAAGGCTTGAGGATACTGGAATTACCTTCATAGGCCCACCGGCAAACGCCATAGAAGCAATGGGGGACAAACTCGCCTCCAAAAAAATTGCCCACGAATCCGGTGTTTCAACGGTTCCCGGTTATCTCGGCGAAATCAACTCGGCAGAACACGCGCTTGAAATCTCCAAAGAAATTGGATTTCCAGTAATGATCAAGGCTTCAGCCGGAGGTGGCGGCAAGGGCATGCGTATTGCCTGGAATGAGGATGGGGTTGCTGAAGGATTTCAATCGTCTCGAAATGAAGCATCAAGTTCCTTTGGGGACGATCGAATTCTTATTGAAAAGTTTATAACCTCCCCCCGCCATATAGAGATTCAAATTCTTGGTGATAAATTCGGTAACTATGTCTACCTGAACGAAAGAGAATGCTCTATCCAGCGTAGAAATCAGAAAGTCATTGAGGAAGCTCCCTCTCCTTTTCTTGACCCACAAACCCGAGAATCCATGGGCAAGCAAGCCATTAGCCTCGCGAAGGCAGTGAATTATTTTTCGGCTGGTACGGTGGAATTTATTGTGGACAGCGATCAAAACTTTTATTTTCTTGAGATGAACACCCGCCTTCAGGTTGAACATCCTGTAACGGAACTTACAACGGGCGTAGACCTTGTTAAGGAGATGATACAAATTGCCCACGGGGAAAAACTCTCACTTACGCAGGATCAAATTTCAATTGATGGTTGGGCATTCGAATCAAGAGTTTATGCTGAAGATCCCCGCAGGAACTTCCTACCTTCCATCGGCCGAATAACCAAATATAAACCGCCTGTCGAGTTCCATGACAGCGCGAACGCAATCAGAAATGATACCGGTGTTTTTGAGGGTGGTGAGATTAGCATGCATTATGATCCAATGATCGCCAAACTCTGCACATGGTCCACCGATCGTAATGCAGCCATGGCAACAATGAGAACGGCATTGGATTCATTTGAAATAGAGGGTATTACCAGTAACATTTCTTTCCTTTCGGCTGTCTATAATCACCCCAAATTCATTGATGGTAACATCACGACAGGTTTTATTGAAGAGGAGTTTCCTGAAGGATTTACTGGTGTTAACCATGCACCAGAAGCACTGGAACGGATAGCTGCGTGTGTAGCCATGATGCATCGTTTTGCGGAAATAAGACGAACACGGATTTCAGGTCGGATTGATCACCACAAACGTAAAGTCGGTAATGAATGGACGGTATCGATCAATAATGAAGATTTTTTCATATCGCTTGATCCGTTCAAAACAGGTTGTCGAGTTAAATTTGATCATGGTAGGGAACTGGAAATAGTCTCCGCTTGGACACCTGGGCAAAGCCTGGCAGAATTTACCATTTCTGGTGATTTGTTGCTCTTGAGGGTTAAGCCCATCTCCCAAGGCTTCAAGGTCGAATTCAGAGGAGCCGAATTGGATGTCCTGGTACGTACCAAGAGACAGCGGGAATTGAGTTCCTTGATGAAGGAAAAGGAGATACCTGATACAAGCAAGTACCTCTTATGTCCAATGCCAGGATTGATTACGGATATCATGGTTTCGGTGGGCGACAAGATAGAGGACGGTCAAGCCCTGTGTACAATTGAAGCTATGAAAATGGAAAACGTTCTGAAAGCTAGTCGTAAGGGGACAATAAAAACAGTAAATGTTTCTCCTGGCAATTCTCTAACAGTTGATCAGGTAATCCTGGAATTTGAATAATGGTGGATACTCGTTTTAGATGGTTTGGTAAAACCCTGATGAGTGTTTTTGAGTCTCGCCTGGTTTTCCCACTGGGCTTCAAAACTAGTTTCGAGCCCTGAGTTCCTGTTGTCTAATAGGGAATTTATCAATGGTATTTATTATTTCCCGAACGTTCCATGTGGTAGGTTTGCGCAGGTAAATTATTCCATCTTTGCCGATCAATATTATGGCAAAACCTCTCGGTCTCAAATCAGTTCGAATGGCCGTTTCAACCGCAGGTTGATGATCTAGCAATACAATAACCTCCCTTTCCAACAGACTTTGTACACCTTGCTCCAAAAACCCAACTTGCTCAATGTAATTTGGATCTATGGGAGAATCTGAAAAAATGATGAATATTCTTTTCTGCCAAAGGAATTCTTCAATGGTTAAATCAACATATTCGTCTAAGGTCAAGTCAATTATATCAAGTTTGGTTTCCGAATTGTCCTGCCCCATTACTCCCAAGGGCATTATTACCCCTATTACAAGGGGAAGGAAAAGTGAAAGGATAGTCTTCATTTTCTAAATTCGTGGGTACTAAACTGACTGATCAACCTTTGAACAAAACGAGGAATCGAGTAATTCTTAAAATGGTTGGGTCCCTACTATATATATAAAATCAAAACAAATTCAGTAACCTACGGTTACTTTCTTGTCAAAGTCAATTTAGGCCATAAACATATTTTGATACAATTTTAGAACTGGTAAGTTGGATGACAAAGCAATTAAGTGAGTGGGAACAAATTGCCCAGAAGGAATTAAGAGGAAAAGACCCTAGCGAACTCAACAAGGAGACCCTTGAAGGTATTATTGTTAAACCTCTGTACACCCGACAAGACATAAAGGATAATCCCTATCTTGAATCATTACCTGGTGACGAACCTTTTCTTCGTGGCCCAAGAGCCACCATGTATACAGGAAAGCCATGGACCATCAGACAGTATGCAGGATTTTCTACGGCTGAAGAGTCAAACTTATTCTATCGAAAAGCACTTGAAGGTGGTCAACAAGGAATTTCAGTGGCCTTTGATTTGGCCACTCACCGTGGCTATGACAGTGATCATCCCAGAGTAGAAGGAGATGTCGGTAAGGCTGGGGTTGCCATTGATTCAGTTGAAGATATGAAGATCCTGTTTGAAGGCATTCCCCTTGATAGAGTCTCTGTTTCAATGACGATGAATGGAGCTGTGATTCCAATTCTGGCAAACTTTATTGTGGCCGGTGAAGAACAGGGCGTAGCTCGTGAAAAACTTTCCGGTACCATTCAAAATGACATTTTGAAAGAGTTTATGGTGAGAAACACCTATATCTACCCGCCTGAGCCTTCAATGAGGATTGTCGGTGATATTATCGCTTTTACCAGTACTGAAATGCCTAAATTCAATTCCATTTCAATATCCGGCTATCACATGCAAGAGGCCGGAGCAAATATCGTTCAGGAGTTGGCCTATACCCTCGCCGATGGAAGGGAATATGTAAGGGCAGCTATCACAAGAGGTCTTGATGTCGATGTTTTTGCCGGGCGATTATCTTTCTTTTTCGCAATCGGAATGAACTTTTTCATGGAAGTAGCCAAACTGCGGGCAGCCCGAGTTCTCTGGCACCGAATCATGTCTGAATTTAATCCCCAAAAAAACCGCTCGAAAATGCTGCGGACCCATTGCCAGACGAGCGGTGTGAGTTTGCAGGCCCAAGATCCCTATAATAATGTCATCAGAACTTCTTATGAAGCTTTGGCTGCCGTGTTGGGAGGTACTCAATCACTCCATACGAACGCACTGGATGAAGCCATTGCGCTTCCTACGGAGTTTTCCGCCCGCATTGCCCGGAATACACAACTCATTCTGCAGGAAGAAATGGGAATTACTGATACCATCGATCCACTGGCCGGGTCCTATTATGTGGAATCCTTGACCAATGAAATAACCAATAAAGCTTGGGAACTTCTTGAGGAAGTCGATGAAATGGGCGGCATGGTCAAAGCAATCAATTCCGGTTTGCCCAAACTCAGGATAGAAGAAACAGCGGCAAGACGTCAAGCTATGATTGATACGGGTGATGAAGTCATAGTTGGTGTCAACAAATATCTTCCACAAGAGGAAGAGGATATGGACATTCGAATGATAGAAAACCAAAAGGTGAGGGATGAGCAGGTCGCCAAGTTGGAACGCATAAAAGGTTCAAGAAACAACGAAAAATGTCACCAGGCACTTTCGCAACTAAAAGAGGCGGCAAAAGGTGATGTCAATATCCTTGCAGCAGCAATTGACGCATCACGGGAGAGAGCCACAGTTGGAGAAATCTCTCATGCCTTGGAAGAAGTGTATGGGCGTCATTTTGCCAATCCCAATACATTGACAGGCGTTTATGGAAGTGCTCTCAAAGACGATGAAGATTTTCGTACTATTCAAAACAAGGTTAATGAATTTGCTCATGAAGAAGGACGAAGACCACGTATTTTGGTCACCAAAATGGGGCAAGATGGGCATGATCGAGGAGCCAGGGTCATTGCAACTGCCTTTGCTGACCTGGGATTTGATGTAGACATTGGCCCGTTGTTTCAAACACCTGAAGAAGCTGCTAGAGATGCCATTGATAACGATGTTCATGTTATTGGTGTCAGTTCACAAGCAGCAGGACACACAACCCTTGCCCCCAAACTTATCGAAAACTTGAGGCGAGAAGGTGCCGAAGACAAAATTGTCATTTGTGGTGGGGTTATCCCTAAACAGGATCACCAATTCCTCTTTGATGTGGGCGTCAAAGCTGTGTTTGGACCTGGCACAAAAATTACCGATGCCGCCAGCAAGGTTCTGAGTTTGCTTAACGCCAAACAGAACACCTAGTTACTGTATCTTATAGCAGGACTGCAGCCGCCAACCCAAGAAAAGCAAAAAATCCAATTACATCAGTAACGGTCGTTACAAAAACACTTGAAGCAACGGCAGGATCAACCTTAATTTTTTCCAAAGCAACTGGAATTACTATTCCTGAAAGCCCTGCAACAACCATATTTACAATCATGGCCAGGCCGAGAACCATACCCAGATTGGCATCACCAAACCAAAAGAATCCAATTCCTCCTATGATGAGAGCAAAAATGATGCCGTTTATTAAACCAACCCAAATCTCCCTTTTAATAACCCGTCCTGAATTCAATCCGGTCAAATCCTTTGTTGCCAAAGCCCTTACAGCTACGGTTAACGATTGCGTACCTGCATTACCACCCATGGATGCAACGATTGGCATCAATACAGCCAAAGCAACGATTGCTTCAATCGTTTCTGTAAATTGTGAAATAACAATGGAGGCCAAAACAGCTGTTCCCAAATTGATCAACAACCAGGGGAATCTTTGACGTGCTATACCAAAAACACGATCTGTAAGACTTTCATCACCAACACCCGCCAGCCTCATCAAATCCTCTTCAGCCTCTTCATCCAGAACAACCATGGCATCATCAATGGTTATGACCCCGACAACTCGATTGTTTTCATCCACCACAGGGGCTGAAATTAAATGGTACTGGTTGAAGGCATAAGCCACTTCGTGTTGATCCTCAAGCACAGGAAAGGTTTTGAAATCCTCATCAGCAATAGTATTGAGCTCAACCTCACGATTGGAAGCCATCAAACGTCCCAACGAAACCTGGTATACCGGTTCAATCCTGGGTGAAACAACCAGAATATGATAGAATTCTTCAGGTAAATTATCTGAACTTCTGATATGATCAATCGCCTGCCCAACAGTCCAGCCTTCTGGTAACATGACAAATTTTCTTTGCATTAAGCGGCCGGCAGTATCCTCGGGGCATTGAAGTGACATCTGAACGGCCGCAAGGTCAGTCTCTTCCAAAGCTCCCAGGAATACATCCTGCTGTTCTGTTTCCAGATCTTCGACGATATCAACGATATCATCCGATTCAAGATCACCGACGGCGCTGGCAATTTGGGTAGGATTCAGAAGTGAAACAATCTCATCCCTGATTTTCTCTTCGAGCTCGGACAAAACCTCCAAGTCAAAATCATGCCCCCAAAGGGTGACCAGGGCAGTTCTTGTTTCGGCATCGAATTGTTCAAGCAAATCTGCAATATCGGCTTCATGGATGTCCCTAAACAGTTCTTGCAGGTGATTTTTGTCTTCTGTCTGTATGGCCCAAAGAACCGACTCAGCCAATCCTGAGGTTAACTCAAATGTGGTCTCTTGACTTGTATTATTTTCAACCATTTTCCCTCCAGTCGATTTCAGGAATTGATAATTTTTATCAGGCAGTGTTTCAGTTCAAACTTGTTGTGCGATAATTCTTGGGGCTTTTTACTTTTTGCCTATGTTATTGTAACTGTTATGAAAAATAAATATGAATTTCGATATGGGTAGGAAGAAATTAATCCTGGGTCAAACCCTGGGCTTTAACCAGGACCCGTTTTTTGGTTCAATTCAGGCTGCTACGGCATATAATTCCAGTGGGGCAATCTACATTAAAGATGGCCTCATTTCTGATCTTGGCAATCGCACAGAATTATTGTCAAAATATCGTGATGTTCCAACCTTCGACTATTCGAATTATCTCCTGACAGCAGGAATGATAGACTCTCATGCCCATTATCCTCAAACCCGGATTATTGCCAGCTGGGGTGCCCGGTTAATCGAATGGTTGAACACTTATACCTTCCCGGAAGAAGAAAAATTTGGTGATATAGATTATGCCAGGCAAACGGCAGAATTTTATATTGATACCCTTTTAAAAAATGGCATTACTACGGCAAGCACCTTTTGTACGATACATCCGGTGAGCGTTGATGCCATATTTGAGAGTGCATTAAGTCGAGGTATGCGGATTGTAGCTGGCAAAACCTGTATGGACCGCAACGCACCTCCAGGACTACTTGATACGGTAAATTCTGGTTACGACGACTCAAAAAGGTTGCTCGAAAGATGGCATAATAAAGATCGATTATCTTACGCCATTTCACCCAGATTTGCACCAACATCTTCGGCCGAGCAACTTGAGGCTTTGGGGTCACTATGGCAAGAATACCCTGATTGTCTGATGCAAACTCACCTTTCTGAGCAAGTGGAAGAAATCGCATGGGTTGGATCCCTCTTCCCCAGCAGAAAAGATTATTTGGATGTCTATCAACACTTCAATTTGCTGGGCAAGAGAGGTCTGTATGGTCATTGTATTCACTTGAGCGCAAGAGAATTGGACCGCCTCAAAGAAGTTGAAGGAAAGCTCATACATTGTCCAACCTCAAATCTGTTTATAGGCTCAGGTTTATTCAGAACTTGGGACCGTAAGGCCGATGGGCTGAATGTTGGTTTGGCAACTGATACCGGTGGCGGTTCTTCCTTTTCAATGTTTCGAGTGATGGCATCTGCTTACGAAGTAAGTCAACTTTGTGGTCATGCCTTGCATCCTTCACAACTTTTTTGGTTAGCAACCGTAGCAAATGCCCAAGCCCTGCACATGGAAGACACCATAGGGAATCTTCAAATTGGCCTGGAGGCTGATATTATAGCAATTGATTTATATTCAACAGAGGTTATCAGCCAACGGTCTAAAGATGCTGAAAATATATGGGATAAGTTATTTCCCACGATCATGATGGGTAACCAAAGTGCAATAAGAAATGTCTGGGTAGCCGGTAATGAGTTTGGAGATTTATCCCGTAATTAATTCCATCTGAATCAATTAGATTGTTGTGCCAGTTTTATGTCGTTCCATACAATCTATCGCCAGCATCACCCAAACCGGGAAGTATATATCCCAATTCATTTAACCTGGTATCCAGTGCAGCAGTTATAACCTGTACATCCGGATGTGTATCTCGCATGATCTCAACGCCTTCAGGGGCAGCCAACAGACACACAAATCTTATATTTTTGGCACCTTCCTCCTTAAGCCTTGATACCGCTGCGGCGGCCGAATGTCCCGTAGCAAGCATTGGATCAAGCAGAATAACCAGTCTTGCCTCAATATCCAAAGGAACTTTAAAATAATACTCGACCGGTTTAAGGGTTTCTTCATTTCGGTATAATCCAATATAGCCAACTCGGGCTGAAGGAATTAATTCCAACACCCCTTCCAAAAGTCCATTACCAGCCCTCAGGATAGAAACCAGTGCTAACTTCTTGCCTAACAGAGATGGTGATTCCATTGGCATTAATGGTGTTTCAATGGATTTTTTACCTAGAGGAAGGTCGCGAGTGATTTCATAAGCCAACAACATCGAAATTTCCCGAAGCAACCTTCTGAATTCCGAAGATGATGTTTCTTTTTTCCTGATCAAGGTTAATTTGTGTTGAATCAGCGGATGATTCACCACCGTCAGATTCTTTTCCACCATACTCTTTTCTTTCCTATCAAATTAATTCGATGTCTCTTATCTCTCGAATTATACTTTGGGGTAACCTATGGTTGCCAATTTTTCGGTAATTTCATCCAAAATCACCGGATCATCAATGGTGGCAGGAGTGTTAAACTCTTCCCCGTTGGCAATCTTAACCATGGTCCCACGTAAAATCTTACCCGAACGTGTTTTGGGCAAGCGATCAACAACAACAGCCTGCTTAAATGCCGCAACTGGACCGATTTTCTCTCGAATAAGTTTGATACATTCGGGTATAACCTGTTCTTTTTTCTCTTCGGAGCCTGCGTTCAAGCAAACAAATCCCATGGGAATCTGGCCTTTCAACTTGTCTGCCGCACCGATAACGGCACATTCTGCCACATCTGGATGACTAGCGATGACTTCTTCCAACCCACCGGTTGATAATCTATGCCCCGCCACATTGATCACGTCGTCGGTTCTGGCCATAATATAGACATAACCATTTTCGTCCATGTACCCTGCATCACCGGTGTTGTAATATCCTGGAAATTCATCAAGATAACTCTCAATGTACCTTTGGTCAGCGTTCCACAAGGTCGGGAAGTTACCTGGTGGAAGGGGTAATTTTACTGTGATAGAACCAAGTTGACCCCTGGGGAGCTCATTTCCCTCAGTGTCCAGGATTTGAATATCATATCCCGGCATCGGCACAAAGGAGGATCCATGTTTTATTGGCAGCATCTCTATACCTATGGGATTACCGGTTATAGGCCAGCCGGTTTCCGTTTGCCACCAATGATCAATAACAGGTACCTTTAAATTTCTTTCAGCCCAATAAAGTGTATCAGGGTCGGCCCTTTCTCCTGCCAAAAAGAGGGTTTTAAAGCAGGACATGTCATAATTTTTCAACAATATCGCATCAGGATCATCTCGCTTGATTGCTCTGAAAGCCGTTGGTGCTGTAAATAGGGTACTTACCTTATTTTCAGAAATTACTCGCCAGAACGCTCCGGCGTCAGGTGTTCCAACCGGTTTTCCCTCGTAAAGCACAGTTGTATTGCCATGGATTAATGGTGCGTAACATATATAGGAATGTCCTACCACCCACCCAACATCGGAAGCTGCCCAAAATACCTCACCGGGTTCTACACCATAAAAATTCTTCATTGTCCAGTTAAGGGCAACAAGATGTCCACCACTCGGTCTGATTACCCCTTTGGGTTGACCTGTAGTTCCTGAGGTATACAAGATATAAAGGGGGTGATTCCCAGGCAGTGGGATGCAATCAATTGGTTCTGCTGCAGCAACCGTCTCTTTCCAGTCAAAATCTCTTCCGACTATTAATTCTGCTGAACACTCTTTTCGTTGAAAGATCAAGCAACTTTGCGGTTTAGAGCTTGCCAGATTGATTGCTTCATCAAGCAAGGGCTTGTAAGTCACCAACCGGTTTGGTTCGATGCCACACGAGGCAGATAATATGCATTTGGGTTGGGCATCATCAATTCTTACAGCCAATTCTCTGGACGCAAACCCGCCAAAAACGACAGAATGTATGGCCCCCATACGATTACAAGCCAACATTGCAACTACCGCTTCCGGGATCATCGGCATATAAATGACAACTCTGTCGCCCGTTTCGACACCAAGCTTTACCAGAGCTCCCGCCACTTTTGAGACCTGTATAAGTAATTCAGAGTAGGTAATTTTGGATTTAACTCCCGTAACCGGGCTGTCGTAAATTATAGCGGGTTGATCACCTCTACCTGAATTAACATGTCGGTCAACTGCATTCCAACATGTATTGACCAATCCATCATCAAACCAACTGTAAAATGGTTTTTTCTTGGTAAAAAGAGCTTTTGAAGGCTTTTTCTCCCATTCGATGCCTTCACACATATCCAACCAAAAGGATTCTGGATCACTTTTCCAAGCGCCGTATACCTCTCTATAACTCATGAATCTCTATCAACTCCATCAATTCATACATCTCCCAAAAAAATAAGAAAAAATTCTTATTTTCGAAATTCAATTTATTCAAACGATTACAAAATCATACCCGGAAAAAGTATCATCTGCCGGGTAATGTGGAGAAAATGGGATATTAGGACGACTCTCAAACTCCAAGTCAATTATTCATTCTGAGAACGTAATTGTTGTTGTTTCTGATATAGATCATTTCACTCTTGCCGATGGAAATAACTGTTCCCTTGTCAAACTGGCTACCAACTTTCAACCGCATCAATTGCCCCTGCGGTGTAAGCAATAGAGCCTCTCTGTCCTCAGGAGGTCCAAAGACCCCGATTAGGTTATAGGTATTTAAATTCAGGACATTATTTTCGACCGAAAACCCATCGGTAATATAGTCTCTCTTTTGTTTCTTAGCAGCACCTTTAGGCCGGTTGAGGGTATCGGGCCTTTGCCAAATTCCTACATACAATCTTTTAGGACCGGATAAACTTAGTGGGCGTAGCAATGGGGACAGATACTCGGTTAAATTCACTTATATCCCTCCAAGATACAGAATACGTTATACACTCTATAACCGATCATAATTTAGTAAACCATCTGGTGATCGTTCGAATTTGATTTAGGTAATTTTACTGCCATCATTTCCAATTGAGTTGCATCAAATAAATTTTCTCCAGATTTTGACCGACTATTTGATTTCAAATCGAAAACGGCAACTCTTTCATAGCTATTGCTCTTAGGCAACCCAACGACATAATTTGGTTTGAAACTATGTTTTTCAGTGAATTTTATGGCATTTTCTATGATGCTGGTTTGGATCAAGGCGAAGTTTAGTCGTCCCTTTTCAAGGTACCAATCATACGTGGATTCTGAAATGGGTTCGGTACTTATTTGGCTGAGATAATTGTTCAATTTTTTTGGCTTCAACTTACGAACCTTCTCCCCTGCTTCAATGTTGTAACACCTTATCTCGTTGGAAGGTAATACCACTATGGTTGATAAATTTCTTTCCCCGAGTTGAATGGAATTTCTCTTCAACTTTTGCATTCTGTGATCCAGGTCTGGCTCACCATGTTGAATAGAATCGAGAAGAAACCAAATTCCTCCTTTCTTGCGGTGAAACAAATGCACCATGGTATAACTGAATTTAAGGGCCAAATTCGGAACCATTGAATTTCCCATGTCCTAATCACTTTGGTAAATTGCGACTTAATTCTACCAAAATATAACTCAATTGGTTATTACTATTAACTCATAAGAAAATAAAAGAGCCTTTACCGCCATATTCAGGAGCAAAAATGTCCGTAGAAAATGCAATGTTAAGATTGAAAAAAATTTTTGGTGAACGTTTTTCGACTAATAAATCAATACTAGAGGTTCATGGTTCGGATGAATCCTATTTTCCATGCACACCTCCCGATGGGGTGGTATTCCCTATTAGCAAAGAGGAAATTGTACAAATCATATCCATTTGTAGTGAAGAAAATTGTCCTGTTATTCCCTGGGGAGTGGGTACGTCACTAGAAGGGCATTCTCTGGCATTCAAAGGTGGCATAACCATTGATTTTATAAACATGAAAAAAATCCTGGAGGTTAATGAAGAGGATCTTAATGTAGTTATTCAACCCGGTATCACTCGCGAAGAATTAAATCAGGAGTTGCGAACAACAGGTCTGTTTTTTCCAATTGATCCAGGTGCAAATGCGACTTTGGGCGGAATGGCTGCGACACGCGCATCAGGTACAACTGCCGTCAGATACGGAACGATGAAGGAAAATGTCCTTTCCCTGGAAGTCGTGCTCGCTGATGGTAAAATTATCAGAACAGGAACCAGGGCCAAGAAGGATTCTTCCGGCTATGACTTAACTTCTTTATTCATTGGTTCAGAGGGAACCCTTGGTATTATTACTGAAATTACCTTGAAGTTACAAGGTCAGCCCGAGGCTGTTTCAGCTGCAGTATGTGCCTTTGAGGATATTGAGTCAGCAGTAAACTCAGTGATTTTAATTACCCAAATGGGGATACCGATAGCCAGGATTGAATTGGTCGATTCAGCCATGATTAGGGGGTTGAATCTTTGGGACAAGGATTTCGAATTGCCTGAAACTTCTCACCTGTTTCTGGAGTTTCATGGTTCAAATAATGGCGTAAAGGAGCAGGCTGAAACAGTAGGAGAAATCATTTCGGAATATGGCGGCAGTGACTATAAATGGGCTACAAAAACTGAAGAACGCAATCAACTTTGGAGGGCCAGACATAATGCTTATTATGCTGCCAAGGCTTTAAGGCCAGGTTGTATGGTATTAACAACTGATTCCTGTGTTCCAATCTCAAAACTATCCGAAGCCATTCTTGAAACAATAGAAGATATCAAGAATAGTCCTTTGGAGGGCCCAATCGTTGGTCATGTTGGTGATGGGAATTTTCATACAGCCTTACTTCTTGACCCTAACGAGCCCAAGGAATTGGAAATTGCGAAAGAAATATCTGCAAAATTAAATGCCAGAAGTTTAGCTCTAGGTGGTACTGTAACTGGTGAGCATGGAATTGGGAAAGGGAAAATGCAATACATGCACAAGCAACACGGTGAAGCATGGCAAATAATGGGTGGTATTAAACGTACCTTGGACCCCAAGAATATACTTAATCCAGGTAAAGTGGTCAGTTTAAACTAAAAGCATCTTACAAGCTAGAATTAGATTATTTGCAATACACTGATCTTTTGGCATGCACTTAACATCCTTACTCAAAAGGTATACAAAACGGTTTGTCGTTCTCAATGGCAATCAAAAAAATTGAGTGGGGTCTGTATCTGGCCGAACCAAACACAAACCCCGGCGATTATTACATTCACGTATAATAATTCTTTTTAAACTTCAAAATCTCAGGCGTGGGCCTTGGCCAGAGCTTGATCAAGATCTGCAATTATATCATCTGGGTCCTCAATACCTATTGACAGCCTTACAACGTCTGGAATGGCACCCGCTGCTTCCTGTTGCTCCGGGGTTAATTGCCTGTGAGTTGTTGAGGCGGAATGAATTATCAAGGAACGTGCATCACCCAAGTTGGCAACATGGCTGAACAGTTCCAGATTATCAACCAACTTGACACATGCATCATAACCACCCTTTAATGAAATTGTAAATAATGCACCTGCTCCCTTTGGACAGTATTTCTCAATCCTGTTGTAATAAGGAGATGAGGGCAATCCAGCATAGGTAACATAATTTACACGGCTGTCATTCTCTAACCATTTGGCAACCTTTTCAGCATTAGATACATGCTTCTCCATCCTTAGGGAAAGGGTTTCTATGCCCAAGAGTGTATAATGTGCACCTTGTGGATTCATGGTCATCCCCAAATCTCTTAATCCCACTGCTATGCCATGGAAAGTAAATGCCATTGAGCCAAGGGCCTCATAGAAATTCAAGCCATGGTAAGCCGGTTCAGGTGCCGCCAGAGAGGGGTATTTGCCACCTGTTGACCAGTCAAACTTGCCTGAATCAATAACAGCACCACCTGTAACTGTCCCGTTGCCTGTAAGGAATTTGGTCAGGGAGTGAACAACGAGGGTAGCACCAAAATCAATCGGCCTGCATAAATAGGGAGTTGCCGAAGTGTTATCCACGATTAAAGGAATTCCAGCTTCATTCGAAATGTTGGCCAAAGCCTCCATGTCCGTAATATATCCACCCGGATTGGCAATGGATTCACAAAAAATGGCCCGGGTATTTTCATCAATTGCTCCTTTAACCTCATCCAGGTCTTCAGTATCCACAAATCTTGCTTCCCAACCAAATCGCTGGATTGTACGGCTGAATTGAGTCACTGTACCACCGTAAAGACGATTGGAAGTAACTATATTCAATCCAGGCCCCATAAGTGGGAAAAGTGCCATGATTTGAGCGCCGTGACCTGAGGAACAACATACTGCTCCCGCGCCACCTTCCAAAGTTGCCAAACGTTCCTGCAGTACACCTACAGTGGGATTGGTTAAGCGCGAATAAATGTAACCGACTTCCTGAAGATTGAACAAAGCAGCTGCATGCTCAGAATCTCTGAAAACATAAGCTGTCGTCTGATAAATCGGTGTTTGTCTTGCACCAGTTGCTGGATCAGGAGAAGATCCAGCATGAATTTGCAATGTGTCAAATCCATAAGTTGGGTTTTCACTCATCTTTTCTTTCTTTCCTAATTGAAATAAATCCTTTGAAATATTGTTAATAATGCTGATTTTTTAAAAATGTAGTTTTAATAAATAATAAAATTCCATTATGGTATATTGTTCTAATAATTATATATTTATGGAATTATATTATATATATTTGATTATATTTCCTGATTTTAGAACTTATGGTTTAAAATGACTACGAGTAATTATTATCAATAATTGCCAATTTCAGCCTAATTCAGTTCTGGTTTTTGCGGCCGATCTTATCCTGAATGCTGAGTAGAGACTTACCGATGTAGCTGTTGAAACGTTCAAAGAATTAGTGCTGGGGTTAATGGTGATATGCGCCAAATAATCACACTGCTTTCTAACGGACTCTCTTAACCCCTTACCTTCGGCTCCCATTACCATGCCAATTTGTGCATCTGCAGTCTGTTCCAGGGCAGATTCCAACTCAATAGTACCTTCAGGTTCTAAACCGATGAACCAATACCCCATTTCCTTAAGTTTGGACATTGCACCATTGAGATTAGCGACCTTGATGAAGGGTACACGTTCTATGGCACCAGATGAGGCTTTTGCCAAAACACCGGATTCACTCGGCGAATTCCTGATCGTAGTGATTATGGCCTTGCCATAAAAGGCATCAACTGATCTTAAAATGGCACCAACATTTTGAGGATCTGTTACTTGATCCAAAAGTACTAGAGGTGCCTTAGGATCTACAATTTGACTCAAACCATCAATACCTTTTTCTTCAAGTGGGGCCAACTGTAAAGCAAACCCTTGGTGAGTGGTGTCTGCCGCAAATAACTCAGCTATATATTTTGATGATTTAATTTCTGGCATGTAATGGTCAATTGGACCAATGTCTCTTGTCAATTTATGTGCAGCATTTTGTGTCAAGAGAAGTCGGTGAATTGTTCTTTTTGGATTTAGGATTGCTGCCCTAACAGGATGATAACCATACATCCAATATCTTTTTGTTGAACTCTTCCCTTTCGAATGTTTAGTCAACTGCAACCTCTTCCGCCAGACCTGTTTTTCTCAAAAATACGATTTTTTTTCTGCTGGATGCCTTGAAATACTTCATTTGAATAATCAATAAGGTAACCACCAATTTTAGGGCGACGGGCTGCAAGGTGCGGCAGCGGACTGTAACTCCGCCGGGGAGACCCATGCCTGGTTCGATTCCAGGGTCGCCCACCATCGTCAGTTTCCCCGTCCATTATATCATCAGTTCAATTCTCTCATGTTTTTAAACTGCAAGAGTGCTTCAGGATTGGCAATCGCCTCCATATTATTTACTTCCTTCCCATGAATAACATCCCGCACAGCCATTTCGACAAGTTTACCAGATCTCGTACGAGGCAAATCATCAACTTGAATTATAACCTTGGGAACGTGTCGGGGAGAAGCGTGGGTTCGAATCCGGTTCTTGATAACTTGTTTTAGTTCGTTAGTGAGTGAAATACCCTCCTTAAGCCTGACAAACAAAACCAACTCAACATCCCCGCCAACGTCTCTAGCAATTACAAGTGCCTCGGTAATTTCTGGAATCTGTTCAACGGGACGATAGATTTCTGAGGTTCCTATTCGAACCCCTCCTGGGTTAAGGGTTGCATCCGACCTTCCATGAAAAATCATCCCTCCCTCTTTGGTTAACTCAACCCAATCTCCGTGATGCCAAACACCTTCAAACTTATTGAAATAGGCATTTTCAAATTTCGTACCCTTCTCGTCATTTACGAAATAAAGAGGGATGGTGGGATGGGGTGATGCGCAAACCAATTCGCCAGGTTCATTATAAAGAGAATTACCTTCTTCATCGAAAACTCTTACATCCATCCCCAATAATCTTTTTTGACACTGTCCTCGGTAAACTGGGCTGATAGGCGAACCCCCAACAAAGCATCCAACAATATCTGTGCCACCTGCTATCGAAGATAAGCATACCTCTTCCTTCCAATGAGAGTAAATATAGTCAAATGCCTCTCCCGACAGAGGGGATCCCGTGGAGAAAATTGATCTCAGGGTACTAAAATCCTTATTTTGCGATGGATTGTAACCAGCTTTTAAACACCCATCAAAATATTTGGCTGACGCTCCAAATTGAGTAAGGTTGCTTGCCTCAACGATGTCTCCCATACGAGTTTCAGACGGAAACATGGGAGATCCGTCATAAAGAACTATAGTTGCCTTACTTGCAAGAGAACTTACCAGCCAGTTCCACATCATCCATCCACAAGTCGTAAAAAACAACATTCTGTCATTTGCCTGAATATCACAATGAAAACAATGTTCCTTGCGGTGCTGCAAAAGGACGCCACCGACTGAATGAACAATGCATTTGGGCTTACCTGTCGTACCCGAAGAAAACATGATGAATAGGGGCGAATTGAAATCAACCCGGTTGAATGGAATTTCAGAATCACCCGTGGAGGTTAATATTTTTTTCCAATATGAATATTCTTCCGTATCATCTGGATCCACAAACGAAGTACCATCATAGGGTATCAAAATTAATCGCTTCGTTGCAGCTATTTTTTCATTGACTTGTCGGGATTTGTTGCTTGTCTCAAACCACTTGCCGTTGTAAAAATATCCCTCGACACCGAATATAATTTTTGGATCTATCTGTTCGAACCTGTCCAGAATTCCATTCACCCCGAAATCAGGGGAGCAACTTGACCATACAGCCCCCAAGGAAGCCACTGCCAGCATGGTTATTACAGCTTCAGGGGAATTGGTTACTATGCCTCCAACAACATCTCCCTCACCTACACCCTCTTCTACCAGGAAGTTCCTTACCTTTGCGACCCTTTCCCTCAAGACATCCCATGATACTTCTCTCACAATGCCATTTTCGCCATGAAAAATAATTGCTGTTGAGGAGCCTGTTTGAACGAACAAATTTTCAGCGTAATTGAGTTTGCTGTCGGGGAAGAAACGTGTGTGTTTCAAATGCTTGCCGGGTTCAAGTACTTTTTCTCCCTTGTCCCCAATAATCCTGCAATAATCCCAGGTTTCACTCCAAAATCTTTCTATATTCTGGACTGAGAATTGCCATAGCCTATCATAATTCAATGACTCCACATCATAACCGACATCAATGGTTTTCATAAAATCAGCCAAATGGGTTTTCATCTGTCTATCGTGTGATGGGCACCAAAGTTTTAAACTCATTTAAACTCCTGTTTTTGAGATTGTGAAACTGAAAATTACTCCTGTCAAATCAAGTGAATTGTTAATTCCACATTATATAAACGCGATAACCAACATGATTAGCATGTGTATATTCTGAAAATGAAAAGTAAATCTGCTACGTACATTCCTTCAATAATAAAAACCACAATACCTTAGGAAATTAGGACTCGTAAGATCATAATGGCCGTATTATTAATTCAGGGCACCTCTTTTTTTACCATTGCCTGAGATTACCTGGTTTTCAAAAGTCGCTTTTCTAAATTTTCTATCCCTGTGACATACAGTTTTTTGTAAACTCTTCATCAATCAGGACCTTTTTTCGCTCCATTCACCCTTTGGTCGCACCAGAACACACACCTCCCCCTTCCTTTGGACACTCATGACATAATGCGCCCTAGAGGGCAACGGCAGCACGCTGCAAAGAACGCAACCTCTTGATGGTATAACACAGATTGCCCAAGCCAATCCAAACCCGGGAACGATTGAGACCCAAACAGGTCATAGAACGAGCCTTCCGGTCATTCCTCATCGCCCCAAAAACATGCGCAACACGACACCGTACCTTCGAATAGGAATGGTTCAACGCAATCTGACGAGAACGCAAGGGCTGGCCACGCTTGGCCTTGTACGTGATCCGGGGCTTGAACCCCTTCTTGCGTAAACCAGAAAGTCTTTCCTTCAAACGATAGGCACTGTCGGCAGACACCTCATGACCCTTGGGAGGATGAGCATCCAACAGAACCTCAAACACCTGACTGTCGTGCACATGTGCCGGAGACACCTTCCAACTGGTAATTTTAAATCATCTGCCAAATCAGAATCGATGCAACTTTACAGACGCACCCGTATCAATTAGCCCCGGGTATTCTATTTCCGGTAATGTAGGACAGACATTATTACTTGGCTTGAATTTGGAATCAAATCCTATTTGAATCTTAATGGTGGGTCCTAACCTCTTTAAGATATTTGAATGTTTTTTAAATCCGCATTCTACTTCAGGCATGGTTTGCCACAGGACGGTAAAGCAAGGAAGCTGGTAGCATTATAGGTTTTGAACCTACTTGTCTAATGAGATATGGCCCGGACCCAAATTTTTGGACAGCGACATCTGCGGCCTTTTCAAATTCATCATAAGCCCCTATAAGCTTTTTCTCGTGAATGATGACCCATTTTCCTGGATGGTCAGCTTTAAGGACAGATTCCATAATTTCATATGCTTTAATTTCCTCAGACAGTTTAACCATAGTCTAGATCCCCATTCAAAATTTATTTCTCAAGAATGATAAATCATTCTATTTGTTTACCATCTTTTTTTACTTTTCTCTACCGAATCCATTTAGCCGGGTGTAAATCTGGTTTTGCGACAAAATTTGTTTGGCTCTTCCCCAGATATAGTGGGTTACCTCCCTTTATGGAATGGCCTATTGTTCCAAAAGTGTTGTTGAAGAACAGTACCAGGTGAGATAAATACTCCGCAACAATTTCAATGACAGGGAAAGGGCCCCATGACAAGACGACGTAAACCAAGATGTGACCTCAACAGGGAGTCTTTCAACCGATTGCTTGACCTTCAGCCTCCCTGGGAGGTTGTAGCGTTGGACATTGTCCACGAGGAGCGGGAAGTGCGTGTTCATATTGCCTACGATGGCACCGATCGTCTGGCCTGCCCGGCGTGCGGGTGCCGGTGTCCGGGCTATGATCATCGGGAACGCCGGTGGCGTCATCTGGACACTATGGACGACCGGACGTCTCTTGTGTGTGACGTTCCCCGGGTGGTGTGTCCCGAGCATGGGGTGATGACGGTGACGGTTCCGTGGTCGGAACGCCTGTCCCGCTTCAAGGAGTGGTCGGAATGACTCCCAGTCAACCCGTTCCTTTGTGCTTTGCAGAGTGTTGAATTCCTTCAACGCTTGACGTTGATGATCTTCTTCCAGCAAGTGACATCTTTCCATCAAAAAGGGACAAATTGAGTGCTGGCTCCAAGTGAATCATAACACTAACAAAAAGGCCAGGATTTGGGGAGTGTTTTTAAAAAATATGGCTCAATTAATTAATAGAGGTGCCCCTCATAATCATTATATATTTAACAGATATGGTTATTTGGTACATTTGACAATTGCCCCTATCAACCGAATTAATCAACAGAACTCAGTCAATGAATGGAAATGAAATCTACAATAAGCTGAGTTTTTATTGGCAAAGGCAAAACCTCCCTTCCGAACCTTCCAGCCCTCCACGAAGTGCCCTGTTTCGTTATCACCAGTCTATGTCAGAATTTGTTTTTGATGCCTGTCACCTTGAGGGGAATCCATACACCTATGTCGAAGTAAAAACCCTCATGGATGGCTTTCCTGTTGGCGGCCATCGTCTGGTTGATGAACGTCAGGTCTTGAACCTTGTTTCATCTGCCAAGGAACTTTTTACCATGGTGGAAAACCAGGAATTCCGTTTGGATAAATCTATCTCAGATCGGTTGCATAATTTGGTTGCCTTTGAAGAAGCCTTGGAATGGGGTCATTTCAGGGGTGAAGGGCAAGAAGACCAAATGACACCTCATGTAGCTCTCCATCAAGGCAAATATCGACCACAGGATACCCAACCGGGTGGGAATAATCTAAACAAACTTTATCAGGACGGGTTGGAAATTATCAAACGGGAAATCACCCATCCCTGTGAACGGGGTATGATCTATTTTCTGTTTACAGCACTATAACAGTTTTATTTTGATGGAAACAAAAGGACCGGACGTTTCATGATGAATGGGGAACTAATGGCCCATGGTTAGGACGCCATATCGGTTCCGGCTAACCGAGCAAGGGAATTTAATGATCTGATGTCGGATTTCTATACTTATCGGGACAGTAGCAAGATGTTACAGTTCCTCTATTCTTGTCGTCCTCAGGATAAACCCTTACCAATAACATCTGGTTTATAAATTATCCATTTAACTCTATGCCTAAATGGTATCTGATATTTTGGTTTTC
The DNA here is from genome assembly GCA_022822495.1 of Paracoccaceae bacterium. Taxonomy (GTDB): domain Bacteria; phylum Pseudomonadota; class Alphaproteobacteria; order Rhodobacterales; family Rhodobacteraceae; genus MPNP01. The sequence goes on from JAJEBQ010000019.1 coordinate 119,291, forward strand.
AGGGCATGTTATTTTCCCTGGACTCACTATAATGATGAGACACCCAGTAACTTGGAATTGATAAAAGAGTTCTCATTCAGTTGGATTGCCTATATCACTATAAGTGAATGACATTATAATGGTTGTACGGTATGGAGCCTTTTACCTCTGGCTTTACATGAGAAGAAATCAGGAGGCCACTTTCAAATACAATCCTCAGCGGCCAGAAACTGGCAATTCAGTATTTCTTTTCTAAAATCAAACGATTGATGACCTTATGGATGACGGCCAATGGGTTATCCCCTACCTTAACATGAATTCAAATCCCATTTTGTTTTTTTGCAATATTCATTTTCCTTACCCTATTAAGGAAAATTCACTTTTATTTAATGCTCCGGCTTCTACTCAGGCCACAACTCTATTGAAGTGTTCATAAAGTGTACCGATTCTAACCTAGGTCCTTGGCCTGGACTGTCCATGCATCCGGTTGAACATTTATGATATTTCTCAGGTGTTCTTATTCACTGGATTATACCTTCCCATCCAGTCCATACCATATTTCATTTGGTCCATTTGGGGATGTCTCCAACCCCGGGTCGTGACGGTTTTGATAAAGTCGTTATTGGGGAAGATAAATTAATAGACACCCATTGTTTTGCGTGCTACCTCCATCACAAATATTTTGAGATCAATTATGCAGATGGTTCCATACCCTTGGACAAGTGGTTTGGGACGTTGCATGACGGGTTGAAGGAGGCTGATAAACGCGTGAACGCGCGGCTTAAAGGCTTGAAAGAGCAATAGACCTGATCGGATCAGTATTTCATGGAGGCGAGTACCGGAATCGAACCGGTGTCCACGGTTTTGCAGACCGCTGCGTAACCACTCCGCCAACTCGCCATGGTTACTTTACATTCTGCCACCAAAGATGAGCCTTTTTAACGGGGTTTTCAACTCCAGATTGAAAATATAATCTGGAAGTTAGCCCAATCTGAGTTCGAGCTTGTAATCATGCAACAATGAAAATTGCGTGATTACCCCCCTATTCCTCGACCCAGTTTGGTTCAGCAAGGCCTTTAGTACGACAAAAAGAAGTAACTGTATTGGCCAGCAAACAGGCAATGGTCATCGGACCAACACCCCCCGGGACAGGGGTAATTGCACCAGCGACCTGAGAGGCTTCTGCAAAATCAACATCGCCAACAAGTTTGGGTCTGGAAATCTTGGGGTCGGGGTTATCAATTCTGTTGATGCCAACATCAATTACGGTTGCCCCGGGTTTTATCCAATTGCCTTTGATGAAATTAGGCCTTCCCACAGCTGCAACCAATATATCCGCTTCTCGGCAAACAGCCGGCAAATCCCTTGTCCGACTATGTGCAATGGTTACCGTACAGTTTTCTTGTAAAAGTAGATTGGCCATTGGCTTGCCTACAATATTGGACCTACCCACAACCACAGCATTCATTCCCGAGAGGGAACCATGATGGTTCAAAAGCATCAATTTACAACCAAGTGGTGTACAGGGAATCATGGCTTTTTGGCCAGTAGACAGTAATCCCACATTAGAAATATGAAATCCGTCAACATCCTTCTGAGGTACGATTGCATTTATGACACGCTCCGAGTCTATATGCTCTGGTAATGGAAGTTGAACCAGTAGACCATGAATCAACTCATTGTTATTAACTTCGTCAATCAAGGCAAGAAGGTTACTCTCTGAAACCTGTGCATCAAGTATATGTTTAAAGGATTCCATCCCCACTTCTGAAGTTTGTCGTGCCTTGTTCCTTACATAGACTTCACTTGCCGGATCCTCTCCTATCAAAATTACAGCCAGACCAGGTACTTCTCCCTGTGAATTCCGAATTTCGGAAACTTTGCGGGTTATTTTCACCCTCAGCGTTTTGGCAAAATTTTTACCATCAATTATTTTTGCTACCATGAAAAACTGCCTATATTAAATGTTTATTACTTGGCCATCCAGGGTCTCTGTGTTGGAACAAAGAACTTGATCTCATCTCCAACCGAGATATCCCCTTCCCTCTCTACCCAAGCCGTTATTCCTCTCCTTTCAAAAGCCGAGGCTTTAAAATACTTGCCTTTACTTGGAAATACCTTTTCAATTTCCCGGGCCGGGAAATTGCATGGCAAATTGATCATATCCACGGTTACAGTAGCTCCAGACGGAAACTGTAGTCGGGATGAAGGTGGCAAAAGAGTAAAATCTGGAATACCTTCAAGAACAAGGTTAGCGCCTACTAATTCAGGTTCTACTTTTTCTATACCCATATCTTGGGCAATCAAATCAAGTTCCTCCCTGGAAACCACGGAAATTTGCCTGACATTCCTGATTGGTGTATTCTCGGGATATAAATCTTCTACTCGCACACAGGCAGGCCGGGTTGTGCCGTAATGCGAATCACCGACCAATCCACCGAAATCCAATTTTCCTGATTGCACAGGATGTGACTTAATTGTTGTCTGTCTGTCAATAACATTCCCAATCCAGATAAGACGACCATGATAGCCTGTTTGTGTAAATATGGACATGTGGATTTATAACTAATGGAACTGAAAATGAGAAAAAAATGAAATCAGGTAAATAACACCCGTTCTCATATTTTTAAATCAGGATTTCTTTACTTTGGGAACCGTTGTCAAATTTGGGCCTTTTTGACGAATGGGAAGCACCTTCGTTTCTTTGACCTGCTTGGCTACCTGGATGGGTTTCCCACCTGCTATCACCCTATGAATTTCTTCTCCGGTCAGGGTCTCAAACTCCAGCAAGCCCTCGGCTAAACGTTCAAGATCTTGTCGTTTATCGGTAAGGATCTTCTTTGCCTTTTGGTAACCTTCATCAACCAATTTTCTGACTTCTGCATCAATGATTTCCTGGGTTTCAGGACTGATAGATCGACCAGAATTCATTTTACCCAAGTAGGTATCCTGCTCAGTTGAATAATCAATTTTACCAAGTTTGTCTGACATCCCGTATTGGGTGACCATCGCTCTTGCTAACTGGGTAGCCTGTTGTATATCTGAGGCAGCACCAGAGGTAATATTTTCTTCCCCAAAAATAATTTCTTCAGCAACCCTGCCTCCCATTGCCATCGCAATTTTGGATTTGAATTTGGTAATGGTTACAGTCAACTGATCCCTTTCGGGTAGACTTAACACCAAACCGAGAGCTCGTCCTCTTGGTATAATCGTTGCCTTGTGTATGGGGTCATGCTGGGGAACATTTAATCCAACCACCGCATGGCCAGCCTCGTGATAGGCCGTCAGGCGTTTCTCATCATCGGTCATGACCATAGAACGTCGTTCTGAACCCATCATGACCTTGTCCTTCGCGTTCTCAAAATCTACCATTGACACGAAGTTACGACGTATTCTGGCTGCAATCAAAGCAGCCTCGTTGACAAGATTGGCAAGGTCAGCACCCGAAAAACCTGGCGTTCCACGCGCAATGACCTTCAAATCGACATCTGAACCCAGAGCTACCTTGCGGGCGTGAACCTGGAGTATTTTTTCCCGACCCACTATATCGGGTGGAGGAACCACAATCTGACGATCAAATCGACCTGGCCGCAGGAGTGCCTTATCCAGGACATCTGGCCTGTTTGTGGCCGCAATGATGACAACTCCATCATTCATTTCAAAACCATCCATCTCAACCAGAAGCTGATTAAGTGTCTGCTCACGTTCGTCATTACCACCACCAATTCCAATCCCCCTCGAACGGCCAACAGCATCGATTTCATCAATAAATACGATGCAGGGTGCATTTTTCTTGGCTTGCTGGAACATATCGCGGACCCTGGAGGCTCCCACACCGACAAACATTTCAACAAAATCAGAACCAGAAATGGTATAGAAGGGAACATTGGCTTCACCAGCTATGGCCTTGGCCAAAAGAGTTTTGCCTGTGCCTGGCGGTCCAATCAGCAGGGCCCCTTTTGGAATTTTACCTCCCAATCGGGAAAAAACTGCCGGGTTCCTGAGGAAATCCACGATTTCTTCCAGTTCTTCCTTGGCTTCATCTATACCAGCCACATCCTGGAAAGTTACTTTCACATTGTCTTCAGTCAGGAGCCTCGCACGAGACTTGCCATAACCAAAAATTCCGCCCGGACCACCTTGTGATTGCTTGCGTTGCAAGTAGAGCATAAGGAGTACGAGCAAAAGCCCAATGAGAAAACCTCCTGTCATACAACCAATCTCCTATCCCCAGATATCCATCCAGACTCTACTTAAACCTCCGCTTCGGTAAAATTCGTTGGCCTGCGAGGTCGATTCTTTGAGGTGGTCGGGATGGTAAAGATGGGTTTGGAAGTGTCATTACTCGGTGTTTCCGGCTCGTCCTTATTCAGGGATTCACCAGCCAGTATTTTGGTAATGTCGGTACCCGTCAACGTCTCATATTCAAGAAGACCCTGGGCCAATCTTTCCAGATCCTCTCGTTTTTCTGTAAGTATCTTTTTGGCTGTTTCATATCCCTCATCCACCAGCCTGCGGACTTCGGCATCAATAATGTCAAGTGTGTTTTGACTGGTTGACATCTGGCCAGAATATGGTCCGAGGAAGGATTGCTGTTCGTTGGCATAATCTATGTTACCAAGTTTATCCGACATTCCGAACTGGGTCACCATCGCCCTAGCAATCTGGGAAACCTGTTTGATATCGGAGGCAGCACCCGAAGTTACGTTTTCTGGACCAAACACCAACTCTTCAGCTACCTTTCCTCCCATTGCCATGGCAATTTTGGATTGATACTTGGTGATGTTGATGGAAAGGTGATCCCTTTCAGGCAAAGCTAAAACCAGGCCCAGGGCCCGCCCTCTTGGTATAATCGTTGCTTTATGTATGGGGTCATGTTCTGGTACATTCAGTCCGACGACAGCATGACCTGCTTCGTGATAAGCCGTTAGTTTCTTTTCGTCCTCGGTCATTACCATGGAACGTCTTTCGGAACCCATCATGACTTTATCCTTGGAGTTCTCGAAATCTATCATGGCCACAAATTTCCGACCAACCCGAGCGGCAATCAGTGCAGCTTCATTAACCAGATTGGCGAGATCGGCGCCTGAAAACCCCGGGGTTCCTCGGGCGATAATCCTGAAATCCACATCCGGTCCCAGAGTTATTTTTCTGGCATGCACCTCAAGGATTTTTTCTCTCCCTAAAATATCAGGATTGGGGACATGAACCTGACGGTCAAATCGGCCGGGGCGTAATAGAGCAGGATCCAAAACATCAGGACGATTGGTTGCCGCAATAATTATTACACCTTCATTGGCTTCGAAACCATCCATTTCAACCAAAAGCTGGTTCAGAGTTTGTTCTCTTTCATCATTGCCGCCTCCGTAACCAACTCCACGGGAACGTCCAACAGCATCTATTTCGTCAATAAATACAATACAGGGTGAGTTTTTCTTCGATTGCTCAAACATGTCCCTGACCCTGGACGCACCGACACCAACAAACATTTCTACAAAATCAGATCCAGATATGGAAAAGAAAGGAACACCCGCCTCACCGGCTATGGCTCTGGCAAGAAGTGTTTTACCTGTACCTGGGGGACCTACCAACAAGGCACCCGTTGGAATTTTTCCCCCCAATCTGGAATACTTTGGCGGATCACGAAGAAACTCAACGATTTCCTCAAGCTCCTCTTTCGCTTCATCAATACCGGCAACATCCTTGAAGGTAACTTTACCCTGACGCTCCGTCAGCATCTTTGCTTTCGACCGGCCAAATCCCATGGCCCCACCGCGTCCACCACCCTGTATGCGATTCATGAGAAAAATCCAGAAACCAATCAGCAGCAAGATGGGGAGGAAAGGACCTAAAAAGGCCATCAAACCACTGGGCTCCTGCGGTTGAGCATCAATGGTCACATCATATTCGATCAGCAATGAAGTGATATCAAAACCTTGGGGTATGATGGTCTTGAAGCGTACGCCCGTATCACGAACAGCGGTTAATTTCTCACCATCAATAACAACTGAAACAACATTATTCTCTTCCACATCGTTCAAAAATGATGTGAAGGGAACATTGTTTGTTGTATTAACTGCCTGTCCATTGGTAAAGATGTTGAAAAGGGCGACAATCAGAACAATTAAAACAATCCAAAACAGAAAATTCTTAACATTCCCGAATGGGTAATTCTTTTTTGCCATGTTTTCCCGATATCCTAGAGAATTTATCACGGATATACCTGTTTATCCGCCAACCACTAGAAAATAACATTTTCAAAATAGTTTTCAATTGTTGTCAAGGAAAAGAAGAAACGCCTCTCTGTTTTTTGTATCCTCAAACACTGTTGAAGTACCAAAGTCATGAAATATGGTTTCAACCAGCAGGTCATCTTCGCTCCAAAGGGCTGGCGATGCCAACGTACCGCCGCATTCATACTCTCTGTCTTTAGACTTTTCCAATTGCTCCAATCCTCTTGGACCCAGATTGCCCAGTTTTCGGGCCAGGGCTGGTGCATCTGAAACTCGCCATCGATCATCCCAAAGTTTGCTCACAGGTACAAAGTCTCCACTTTTCTTTAGGTCTCGAAATACCCTCACACAATTGTTACTATCCCTACGGATGACCAGGTTGCTTATTGTTGAACTTCCAACCGCTTCAACCCTCTTCAGGCAATTGTTGACAGCAGATTGGCGAGGTTTGTAATCATGACCTGCAAGAAACTGTACCACTCTGGCAAATAACTTGACCCGGATTTCTTCCGGCAGTTCCCAATAATCTGTACTCATGACATATTCACCCGCCTTTGAAACGGATATAACTTCGCTTGCTCTGGTCCTGATTACACACTCCAAGACATGGCGCGTCTTTTGCAAGTTGGCTGCCACTTTGGCTAAACCACTTATGCTAATACCAACCTCTTCCAATTGCGGCAGCAGGTTTCTTATTTGTATCCTTGTAAGACGGTTATCCTCATTGGAAGGATCCTCCATCCACACCTGATTTTTCGATGAAAGATACCCTCTGATCTCGGCACGTGAAATATCCAACAGCGGTCTAACCCATCTAACCCCAAACCGAGCCAGAGATTGTGGCATGGCTGATAACCCTTCCACACCTGCTTTCCGTTTGAGTTCCATAAGAACTGTTTCTGCTTGATCGTTCTGCGTGTGTCCTAAGATAATCTCCTCAATTCCCAGCGCACATGCCCACTCAGCCATTATTCTGTATCGGCCTTCACGTGCCTTGTGGGGCAAATTTCCACCAGGTGTTGGATTCTTCCAATAAAGGGTTTCATGATCCCAACCCAAATCATTGGCTACTGTCTTGACAAATTTGCATTCCTGCTCGGCCGTACCCCTTAATTGGTGGTTAACGGTAACCACCAATAAATTAAGGTTCCTTTTCCTACACCAATCTGATAACAAAAGGAGCAATCCCACGGAGTCGCTCCCTCCAGAAACGGCAACAGCTAAATTCTGATTGGAAAATGAAATAAGCGTGTCAAAGGATTGAAAAACTTGCTCAGTTGGAAGATGGTCCATCACATTCGAATCGACTTGTGTAGTTCTTTGCGTTTTGAGCCTCTATCGTATTGGGAAAACGTTCAATGACCGCATTGAACATTTGACAAGCCTCATCAATTCTTTCCCAGGAAACGAATACCTGACCCAACCTCAAAAGAGTTAACGGTGCTCTCGGTCCCGAATTATCCTCAAGGAAGCTTTTAAGGAAGGCTTCACTTGCTTCCTTCCACTTTTCGAGTTTCGTGTGAGCTTCGCCCAAATAGAAATAGGTATCAGCCATAAGATCGTGTTCTGGATAGAGATCAATCAGTGTTTGAAACTCAATAATCGCCTGCTCAAATTCATTTTCGACGAAGTGATTTAGCCCCTTGTTGAACAAAACATCTTCCTCTTCGACATCTCCAAACTGGATGTCTTCCTGCGGCTGATCTGGAATCTCAAAATTCTCAAATCCAGTCATCGCCTGACGCGTTGGAATGGTGAATTCTCCACTTTCAATTTGCCCAACCCTTTTTTCGATATCCTGCAAGCTGACGGCAACACGAGAGACCTCATTGTTTATTTTGTATTCAATGAGTTCAATTTTATTCAGATTTTCCCTTATCTCAGCTTCAATTTCATCCAGCCGTCCAAGCACAGTCTCAGAATTAAAGAATTGTTCTTTGATTTCACCATCTGATTGTACCAATTCCCATCGGAGCACCTGTAATTTAAAGTCAAGATTCTGCAGTTCTATCCGTATATCTGCCAACCTTTCCTTAACGGCAGGATCAAGTACCTCCTCTGTCTGAGACCAACCTGAGGTCGGCCCCACCCCCCATGTCAAAAGGGGAACAAGCAGGATGGAATATTTTAAATTCTGGAATTTCAACCTAACTTCCTGTTGTCTCTTCAATTTGAGTTACCACCCTGCGGTTTTTGGACCAACAGGTTTCATCCGAACAAGCCGCAAAGGGCCGTTCCTTACCAAAACTTACGGTTGACATGCGGACAGCCCCAACCCCTTGTTGCAGCAAGAATGTTCGCACCGCCTCTGATCGTCTCGCTCCGAGAGCAAGATTATACTCCCTGGTTCCCCGTTCATCGGCATGTCCTTCAATAATAACGGTTGAATCAGGGTTTCGCAATAGCCAATCAGCCTGTTCGGTCAATATATCCTTGGCATCTTCTGACAAAGCACTTTCGTTCAATGCAAAGAATACACGATCGCCAATTTCATAATTGAAGTATTCCTTGGAAAAATACGCAAATTCGCTATCCGTTTCAATGACACCATCATCCATACCTGTAAAACGATCATCGGATGAACCAGATCCGCCGGCATTCGAAACCGTATTTCCTCTGGTCACCGTGTTTTCACCACAACCTGCAACAAGAAGTACGCAGACAATAACACTCATTACTCTCAATAACCTCATTTTATGCTCCATGAACTATCAAAAAATTATTTACCTCAATGGGGACCAAGATGGATCCGAGGCAAAATTGGGGGTTTTCAATTTTTTCAAATTTCTACCCGTAACATCTACTGAATACAGCGAAGGCCCACCACTTTCACCGGGCTCCTCCCTAAAAAACAATAACACTCGACCATTAGGAGCCCAAGTCGGCCCTTCATCCAAAAATGATCGTGATAATAATCTCTCCTCGGTGCCATCGGCCAACATAACACCAACATGAAAGATACTTCCCAACTGCTTGGTAAAGGCAATGAAATCACCTCTTGGTGACCATACCGGTGTGCCGTAATTACCATTCCTGAAACTTATTCTTGATATTTTGCCGTCATTGAGGGACATGGTATAAATTTGTGGGCTGCCACTTCGGTCTGATTCAAAGGTGATTTTTGTTCCATCAGGTGAATAGCTTGGAGCCGTATCAATAGCCCGGTTTCTTGTTACCCGTCGAGACTCCTTGGTTGTCAGATTGGTTTCAAATATATCCGTGTTGCCTTTGGTTGTCCGGGAAAAAATTACTCTTTTGCCATCGGGTGAAAACCTTGGTGAGAACGTCATATCCGGCGTTTGCAGAACTCTGTTTGATTGGCCATTTCTTAGATTCAGGCGATAAACACTTGGTTTGCCAGTTTGATAGGAGGTGTAAATCAATTCATCCCCGTCTGGCGAAAATCTTGGTGCCAGGACCAAATCATCTCCATCAGTCAGATATCTTACATTGGCCCCATCATAATCCATTATGGTCAACCGCTTGGCACGGTCAGTCTTGGGACCAAATTCTGATATGAAGGCAATACGGGTGTCAAAATACTTTCCTTCGCCAGTTATACGTGAATATACCTCATCAGAAATTTTATGTGCCAATCGCCGCCAATTATTAACTTGCCCCCTGTATTGCACACCCTGCCCGAGGCTTGATTGGGCAAAAACATCATGCAACCGAAATTTCACAACCAAATTACCATCCGATGATAGAGATACCGATCCTGTTAGGAGCACATCCACATTAATGGCTTTCCAATCCGAGAACTGTATAGGTGAGTCAAAATTGGTAATCTTGCCTATGTGTGAGTTTTCTGGCACAATTTCAAATAAACCTGTCCTGTCCAGGTTTGATAAAATCAAATCGGTAATATCCTTGGCCCATTTGCTGGCACTGGCGCTCTCAGCAATGAATTGGGGTGCTGCAATAGGGAAAAGTTGGATGATTCCTTCATTGATCTCTATCTGAAGCGGTCCGTCATTACTTGCCTGGGTAACACCCTGTGTTCCCCCGCAAGTCAGAAGACTGATTATTGCAAGAACCTTGATGGCAAAACGCATTCCTATCTATTCCTTATTTCTTCAGGATTGAATGTATATATTACTTCTTTCCACAAATCATATTTGTCAATGGGTAAGTTGTGCCCATTTTCCAAGCCTTTCTTAATGGCTCGTCTGGCCGCGTCAAATGCGGTTTCGACGGCAGTTCCATTTGTTCCTCCCGATTGACTTAACAGTTCTATATTAATTGGTTTTCCGGTAGTGTCCATAACAATTCTTACTGTCAAGGTAATTCTTTTTGCTTCAGAGGATATCGCACCGATATTCCAGTTCTGTTCAATCAGGGAACGCAACCGTCCAACTTCCGAACGGGTTAAAGACTGATGTTGTTTGGGTTCAGGGGCAGGCGCCACCTGCGTAATTTCCTCTGGTGAGGTACTTTCCATTATTTCCGCTATAAGGTCACTCAGGTCATTTTCTTCAGGCTGAACAAGCTGTCGCGGGCGTCTGGTAGGAGACCCGAGGGCCAAGAGATCTGTTGATGGACCACGAGATACCTCAGGTATCGTTACTTCCTCAGACTTGTTGGCTTCGGTTACAATCAAGGGTGTTGAAGCTTCTATGGCTGTGCTTTCATCAATCGTCTCTTCCAATTCTTCTAACTTGGCTTGCTCGGTGGATACCACTGCTTCCTGTGCAACCTCAGCTACTTTCAATTCAGGTTTCTCAATAGGATTATATTCGGAAGTTACCTTGGGAATTTCTGGCAATTTAAAATCTGATGCCTTGAGCAGGGGAATGGAATTTTGCAATTCGATACTCTCAGCAAGACCCTCAGGGGTACCAATATTGACACCGGGAGGTTCAATGGGTTGGGGAAGGTCAGGGATATGGGTCCGATTGTTGATCAATATTTCTGGTAAATCTGGTTGAATTGTCAATTCAGGGCTGGCGGGTTGCACTATATCGGGGAATTCCGGGATGTTTTCTTCACTTTCCTGAATTTGATCCAGATCTGATTGGACAACCGGTTCCGACAAAAGGCTATCCCGAAAAAGCTCCACCTCGGAAATCAGTTCAATGCTGACAACATTTTCAGTTGGATTGATAAACCTTGGGGTCTTAAACAGTTCTACCCCTACGATCAGAAAGAATACCAGCGAGTGGCCCAGAATTGAAAGTGCAAGCCCAGATTTCACCGATGTTCACCATTTACTTAATTCTCAGGTTCGAAGGTGGGTCCCCCACCATCAGTTACCAGAGATATATTTCTGAACCCTGCATTATTCAAAGCGCCCATAATCTGCATGATCACTTCATAGCGAGCTTCCTTGTCACCCCTCAGATAAATTTTATCGGACGCTCTTTCAGTTATTATGGATCTAAGTTTCGGGATCAATTCGGTATTGGCATATTCAGTTTTATTGATAGAGACCTGACCTTCGGCGGTAATTGAAAGTGTCAAGGGTTCCTCGCCAGTATCCGTCAGGGGGGTTGCTGCTGTTTCTGGCAACTGGACTTGAACGCCTACCGTTAATAGAGGTGCTGCAACAATAAAGATTATAAGCAAAACCAATACGACATCTACAAAGGGCGTGACATTTATTTCAGACATCGGTTTGTAAATAATATTTTTTTGCCGGCGGGAATGCCTTCCAACCTTGTTTACTGAGAAGGCCATATTCTATTCTACACGCAGTTCCATCTGTTCAATTTCCCTGGAAACTATGGTGGAAAATTCATCAGCAAAATCGTCAAATCTTGCCGCCAAGCTATTGGCCTTAGTAGACAGATTGTTATAAAATACCACGGCGGGAATAGCGGCCAACAAACCAAGTGCGGTTGCAGCGAGAGCCTCACCGATACCCGGAGCAATGACAGCCAGATTGGTATTTTCCTGGATACCAATTTCTGAAAAAACATTCATTATTCCCCAAACAGTTCCAAAGAGACCGACAAACGGAGCGGTTGATCCTACAGTTGCCAGGAAATCCAGTCCTCGTGACAGGTGATTGATTTCATTATTGACGGCATTACTCATCGATCGATCGATTCTGGACGAGGCTCCTGCAATAAGCTTTCCGGTTGTGCTGTGGGATTTTTCCCACTCATCCATTGCGGCACAGAATATCCTTTGCAGGGCGCCAACGGGGTTTCGTTTAATCCCTTCATACAGTTCTTCAACTGAATCCTCCGACCAGAAAGCACTTTCGAAAGCCGATGTTTGGCTTTTGACTCGGCCAAAAAACAGGATTTTTTGAAAAATAATTGCCCAGCAAATAATTGAGGCCAGGATAAGTAATACCATGACAGACTGAACCACAAACCCTGCGAGCAGGAAGAGATTCAACAAACTAAAATCAAGGCCTTCCGTGGCCGAGATTAACTCGATTTCCATAATAACTGCCCTATTCCATTAGCCGCCTTACAAGGGAAGGTCTTTTTATGCATCCTTCCCTTATATTAAAGAATATCGTAAATGACAATAACATTTATGTAAATTTATAGGGTTTGGGAAAGATCACACCCCCTTTTTACTCCTACCATTTTTCGTAATCCGGATTTATTTTCAGGTACGTTATTTATTTACTTGCCCCTGCTGTAATCTGTCCAAAATATCACCAGGTATTTTTGCCACCTTGCCTTTCAGGTCCATACAAGCGATAGTCACTTTGGCCTCAAACCGTTTTGATTGATTAGTGCGTATGATTTGAGTCATCTCAATTCTGACTTTGGTCAACTTGGTTATTTCCGTTTGAACTCTGGCCAGGTCCTCAAATCTCAGTGGTGAAAAATAATGTGCTGTGACCTTGCTTACCACAAACCCCAAACCGTGTTGATCACTCATGCCTGTATGAGTAATTCCTCTTTTCCTTAAAAGTTCTGTCCGAGCCCGTTCAATAAATTTGAAATAGTTGGCATAGTAAACAATGCCAGCTAAGTCAACATCTTCGTGATACACACGATAAACACTTTCATGTGTCATCGTTTGTCCCACTGAACAAATCCTTAACTTCATTAGGAGGGTTTTTACCCAAATGCTTCCAGGCGATATTCGTTAACATCCTTCCCCTTGGTGTCCTGCTGATAAATCCTGCCTGCATCAAATAGGGCTCAACTACATCTTCAATGGTATCCTTGACCTCTGACATTGCGGCTGATATGGTTTCAATTCCAACTGGCCCACCGCCATAATGATCAGCCACGATTTGAAGGTATTTTCGGTCATTGGAATCCAGTCCGAGATGATCTACTCCCAACCTGTCCAGAGCCTTGTTGGCAACTTCGTTGGAAATTTTCCCATCATTTTCAACAATTGCAAAATCTATCACCCGGCTCAGCAATCTGTTGGCCACTCGGGGAGTGCCACGGGATCTTCGGGAAATTTCCATTGCTCCCTTTTTTTCAATGGCAATATTCAACACGTTGGCTGATCTTGTTACAATTTGCAATAATTCTGCGGCCGAATAAAATTCCAATCTCATATGGATACCAAAACGATCTCGAAGCGGTGTCGTCAATAACCCAAGTCGCGTGGTTGCTCCGACAAGCGTAAATTCATTCAATTCGATCCGGACGGACCTTGCTGCTGGACCAGAACCGACAACCAGATCAAGAGCATAATCCTCCATCGCCGGATAGAGTACTTCTTCAACTATTGGATGAAGGCGGTGGATTTCATCAATAAACAAGACATCATGTTTATCAAGCTTGGTCAAAATAGCGGCCAAGTCCCCTGCCTTGGCCAAAACCGGACCAGAAGTCATTGAAAAATTGACACCCCTTTCTCTGGCAATGATCTGAGCCAAGGTGGTTTTACCCAATCCTGGAGGGCCATAAAACAAGGTATGAGCCATTGGTTTTGATTGTATGCGTGCGCTCTTTACGAACACACCCAAATTATTTCTCAGTTCGTCATGGCCAATAAACTCATCAAGCTTCCTTGGTCGCAGTGCACTATCGTTATCACCGGCAATGGTTTCCGTTGTTATGGCTGAAGCATTTTCCACTATGAATAATATTTCTACTTAAATTGAAGCCAACTGCTGCAAGGCATCCCGGATCAGAGTTTCGGTTGTCAAATTTTCTGAATCCATGATAATCTTGGTGAGGACACCCGCCGCAACACTTTCTGAATAACCTAGTTTTACCAATGCCGAAAGTGCTTCTGTACGAATCTGCATTTCTTGGTTATACGCCTCTGCCTCCTTGGCTATCTTTATATCCTTCGGTTGATCTTTAGTTGTGGTCGTATCGACAGTCTCACCACCCAGAATTAATAACTTGCTCATTTTGGGTTTGAGTTCGATGACTATTCTCTGGGCAATCTTTGGACCGATGGTAGGTGCTGCTTTAAAAGGTTGCCAATCATCCATGGATATGGCTCTGATTGAGGTCGATATTCCGATGGTATCAACTATGGAAAGCGCACCTTTCTTGCCGACACCCTGTACAGTCATTAACTCTCGATAGAATGATCTTTCGGCCAAGGATTTAAATCCGGTCAACTGCAGGAGATCCTGCCGAACAAGAAGATCAGTAAATAAGGTAAGTGTTTCGCCTACCTGGCTTGTACTCAAGGTACTTGGTGAGCAAAAAATCTCATAACCGACCCCATTGACATCAATCAATAAATAGTCTGAACCGATAAAATCGATAATGCCTGAAACTTTACCAATCAACTTGCTTTAACCATCTGATAATGGGTGGATTTTTCAAAACTCCTTTGCACATATAGCAATGAATGTGTCAAGGCAATTGCCAAGGCATCTGTACTGTCTGGTCCCTTATTCTGAAACCCCTTCAATTGTACCTTGACCATATATTCAACCTGATCCTTGGTGGCATGCCCTACCCCAACCACTGCATTTTTAATTGTATTTGGAGCGTATTGACTGACTTCAAGCCCTACCTGTGCCGGAGCAAGCAAGGCCATAGCACTGGCATAACCAAGTTTCAGTGAGTTGGCCCCATCCATATTGACAAAAGTTTTCTCCACAGCCGCGGTATCAGGTTTGAATTTCTCTATCACTTCAGACAGTTTATTGAATATGGTCAGCAATTTTGTTGCTATTTCACTATTTTTGGGTGCTATCACACCGCAATCAATGTAGGTATAATTTTGCCCTCTGCTCTCAATTATTCCCCATCCTGTCTTGGTCAAACCAGGATCAATACCGATTATTTTCACAAATTTTCCAAAATTAAGAATATTTTTCCTTAATATTATAGTAATTGGTTATTTTTGATACCTTGAGTTGATAAGAATTTTTTTTGAAATTTTCATTATTCCTTAACTAAGTCGAGGAAATCATTGACGGTCGGGTTATAAACAAGATCAAACTTTTTAAACAAATTCACCTATGGAAAACAATTGATGCAAGCAACAGAGAAATTAGCGAAGGGTATTCCTCAAATCAGGAACTCAAGAATAAATGTTACCAAGTGGCAATTTAGACCGGGTGAAAGTACGGGTTTCCATGTTCATGAATATGATTACATCGTGGTTCCACTAGCTACAGGCGAATTGACTGCCATCAATTCAGATGATTCAACTACCGTCACAAACCTTGAGGTGGGGAAATCCTACTTTAGGCAAAAAGGGGTTGCACATAATATCATCAACTCCAACCCATTTGATTTTGCCTTCGTTGAAATCGAATTGTTGTAAGACATTAATTTTTACCTGCTTGGCATTAATGCTGCATGAATTGTGCGTGCAAAGCATTCGTTTCATTATTGAGATATAACAGTGCAACCAGGTCCTAGAAATTCCATCACTGATGTTGTTGGTTTTCTTGTGGGAAACTCAAACGATTTAAACATAAATACAGGCGTTACTGTTTTTTTGGCAGACAAGCCTTTTGTTGCCGCTGTCCATGTTATGGGGGGAGCCCCCGGTACCAGAGAAACTGATTTACTTTCGCCCGACCGGCTCGTAAAAAAGGTTGATTGTCTTGTTCTTGCCGGAGGATCCGCATTTGGATTGGATGCCGCTGGTGGTGTCAGTGATGCATTGGCAAGAATGGGCAGAGGATTCCCAGTTGGGAATATGAGAGTGCCAATAGTCCCAAGCGCGATTATATTTGATTTACTGAATGGTGGTAAGAAGAAATGGCAATCCAACCTCTATACCAGATTGGGAAAAAATGCTTTGGAAAGTGCTGGTGTGGATTTCGAGATAGGTTCTGCTGGTGCTGGCACGGGTGCGACAACCTGTAATCTAAAGGGAGGGCTTGGTACCGCTTCGACCAAATTGAAGTCAGGGTATACCGTCGGCGCTTTAATGATCGTAAATTCGCTTGGCTCAACCACGCAATATAACGAGAAGAATTTTTGGGCAGCTTTTTGGGAGTTTGGATCTGAATTTGGGGGTTTAGGAACAACCAAAAAAATAAAACCTGATTGGACTCCAACCAAGCCAACGTTCTCCTCGACGGATTTTGACAATACCACCATAGGAATTGTGGCAACAGATGCCGAACTTGACCAGGCTCAGTTGACAAGAATTGCGGTGGCAGCCCATGACGGTATCGCCAGAGCGATAGTCCCTTCACATACCCTCTTTGATGGTGATCTTATATTCGCTGCCAGTAGTGGAACACGAGAAGTTCAGGATCCAGATGAAGTTGTATATGAAATCAGCGATGTGGCTGCTAAAACCGTATCAAGAGCAATTGCCAGAGGTGTCTTTAATGCGAAATGCAGGGATATGGATATTGTTCCCTCCTGGAAAAAGAAGTACGAGTATTACTCATAACCAAAAGCAAATTTGAACACTTCCAAACCCACTGTTCATTCTTCAAACAGACCCGCTTCGTCCAAGATCTTTCGAGCTGAGCGAAAGCACTCCAAAGCCTGTGGAACTCCACAATAAATTCCAATGATGTGGATAATTGCCTTAATCTCATCTACTGAAACGCCATTATTCAGTGCGCCCTTCAGATGCGTCTCCCATTCGGTCATTTTTCCTAAAGCTCCAATCATGGCCAAATTCATCATACTTCTGGTTTTTGAATTGATCGTTTCATCGCCCCAACCAAAGCCCCAACACCAGGCTGTCATAGCTTCCTGAAACGGGCGACTGAAATCATCTGCTTGTTGCAAACTCTTGTTCACATACTCCTCTCCCAAGGTTTTCTTTCTTGCAGCCAAGCCCTTTTCAAACAAATCATTATCCATGTTCATACCTTTACCTGTATTCTTTCCTGAGTTTGTATTATTGATGATTTGGCAGAAAAATTTCAAACGCTTTATCGGGTTCAACTACAAATCCATACCTTCTCTATACCATTTATGAAGGTGCATAATTGAATGCTCGGAATTCACCCCACAAGAAGGATCAACGACGAGGGGACCGGGTTTATATCCTCTACTTTTCAACCCCCTGCCAACACTTTCCACTAGGGTAATGTCCTCAGCTACTGTCGTTTCTCTATCCTGAATTACCATTTTGCTGATCACTTCATCATGTTCACCATGTTCTGAAAACCAACCTCGCCAGACTGTACAATGATCAACATCCTCAGGTCGCCAGTGATATGTGTTGAGAAAGTTACCGGGATATACCTGGAAAGCAAACAGTGGCCATATAAAGAAGGTCGTGTATTCTTTCGCGTGCGGTACGGATAAATCCACATTGTAGGACATGTTTGCACAATCATTCATTTGGGTTGTATGCCTGAGACAATAACCCTGTGGTTGTATGTCATATGTTGACGGATCAATGACTCCTTCTGAAAAAGCTTTGTGATTGATTTGACAATGGTAGCACTCCGAGTGGTTTTCCACAGATGTTTTCCAATTGCATTTTTCGGGAATTTCAACCCACTCCATTGGCTTCAGGAGATTAATATTTGGGACAAACTCTCCCAAAGTGGTCTTGACCCCGGGAAACCATCCATCCATCGCGATTGCATTATTATCAAAATTGATGAAGATAAATCCCTTAAAATTCTCGGTTTTTACTTCTTGAAGACGGATACTTCTCCGCTCTAGATTCTGAACCGAGGCTAGATTGGGTCCTGACCTTAAATTCCCTTCCAATTCATATGTCCAGGCATGATAAGGACAGATTATTGCTCGGCAATTTCCTTTTCCCTGTACCAGTTGATGGGCACGGTGCTGACATACATTGTAGAATGTCCGAATATGTCCATCCTTTCCCCTGATGACAAAAAGACTTTCATCGCAAAGGTCAAAGGTAAAATAATCCCCAACATTGGGGATTTCACTGTCATGGCAGGCAAACAGCCAGGTTGTGCTTAAGAGGTTGTTCTTTTCCTTTTCGAAAATTTCCTTGCTTGTGTAGTATTTAGCCTCAAGGGCATAATGCAAATCACTATTCGGGTTCATCCGCTGCCTCAACATAAATGCCAAAGGAATGTCTTCGATTGTGAAATTGTCTTAAGTTTAGCAATTCTTCGTCGCCGATTTCTGTCATCAAATACCCCAGAATAATCTCGAATAAAGCCGTTGTTGGAACCATTGAGGGGAAAAAATGCGGTGATTCTGATGGTATCACAAACTTAATTTCGGCTCTGGCCATTATGGGACAGGCAGGTGAATCCGAGATGGCGATTATGGGTATACCGATGCTTTCAGCAAATTTAACTGCCTCAATAACTTCGTGGCGAAAGGGTTTGAAAGTCATCGCAACCAATACATCCTTGTTTGTACCCCGTCCCAAAACATCAATAGGCAAATCGCCATCTGATGGTAATGAAACAAATTTGGGCGCAATCATTCGAGCAAGGTAGGAAAAGTTCCGAGCAACCGCATTGGCAACACCCACTCCCAACACAAAACAGGTTTTGGCTCTCATCATGATTTTGGTGGCATCCTTAATCATTTGGTTCATTTCAGGTGTATTGAACACTTCCAAATCGGAACTGTTTTGACCTTGCATCATTCGGTTTTCCGGGCTGGAAGAAAGCGATAATGATACTCCATTCCCAGAATATCTTTTCGGCCGGAAAACACTTCGAAATTCAGAATAGGTAGAAAATCCGTTTGCTTTGGCAAAACGTACCATCGTACTGTGTTTGACCCTAGCCATAGTCGCCAGCTCACGGATGGATGAATACACAACCAAATCAGTATTCTCCAACACAAATCTGGCAACCTTTTGCAGTTCGGGAGGGAAATTTTCACCAACCGATTGAATCTCAGTTAGCAAATCGTTTAATTCATTCATTTTTACCATTTGTTTCTTTTTTTAATTTAAAAAATACAAATGTAACTTAATTGGTCAATGCATTAATTGCTTATGGAAATACCGACACATGCAGAAGCAGTAATCATCGGTGGTGGCATAATGGGCTGTGGTTTAGCCTATCATCTTCCCAGGGAAGGTTTGGACGATGTTGTTTTGCTGGAAAAGGCTGAATTGACAAGCGGGTCAACCTGGCATGCAGCAGGTCAAATTACCCACTCAACCTCCAACTATTCTCTAGGTAAGTGCGTTGGATACAATATTGATCTGTATTCCCGCATCCTTGAGGAAGAAACGGGGCAACAGCTGAGTTGGCACGGCTGTGGATCGTTGCGATTGGCTTATACCAACGATGAGGTGGATTGGCAACTACAATCCATGTCTGTTGGCAAGGGTTTGGGATTTCAGATGGAACTCATTGGACCGGATGAAATTGCCAAATTACATCCCTTTTACAAGCTTGATGGCATCCAATCTGCCCTCTACACCCCAGGGGATGGGCATGTGGATCCGACCAATGTTACCTACGCTCTTGCTAAAGGTGCCACAAATATGGGTGTAAAAATCTATCGTCACTTACTGGCTAAGGGAATTACCCGGTCCTCCTCTGGAGAATGGATAGTTGAAACTCCTATCGGCAAAATAACCTGCAAACATGTTATCAATGCTGGCGGAGCCTATGCAAGGCAAATAGCAAGTTGGACAAATTATGACTTGCCTGCAACTTCAATGACTCACCATTATTTTGTCACTGAACAGGTACCCGAATTCTCCAACCTGGAAGCGGAACTACCCGTCATCCGGGATGATCGGGAGATTTCAGGCTATTTTCGTATGGAACAAAAATCAGGTTTGATTGGGATCTATGAAAAGTCTGACACCAACCCAGTCTGGCTTGAAGGTTGTCCGTGGGAAGATGAAAACATATTATTCGAACCCGATTATGACAGAGTGCTTCCATGGTTGGAAAATGCCTTCAATAGAATTCCTATCCTAACTAATTTAGGCATCCGCAGGGTTGTGCATGGAGCCATAAGTCACCCACCTGATGGCAACCCCCTTATTGGACCCGCCCCAAAACTCAAAAACTATTGGTGTTGTTGTGGAACCCAAATCGGAATTGGATGGGGACCTGCCTTAACAAGAGAATTGGCAAGATTAATCGTTCACGGGGAAGCTGATATCAATATGAGAGATTTTGATCCACGAAGATTTGGTTCATATGCTTCACTCCACTACCAGATTACCAAGGCATGCGAAGATTACCTCCTCAGGCACGAGGTTCCCTTTCCGCATTATAACCGTTTGGAAGCAAGACCTGTCCGGCCTTCCGCTGTTTATGATATACTCAAGGACAACAATGCCGTATTTGAAGAAGTCTATGGTCACGAAAGACCGAGGTGGTTTGCACCCAAAACATCTGAACCAAGGGACATCTATAGTTTTAGACGCAACCCCAAACTCCATGAAATAGTCCACAATGAAGTTAAGGCCGTTCAAACCCGTGCAGGGTTGATGGATATTTCAGCCTTTGCCAAGGTTGCTGTGGAGGGGAAAGATGCCAAAGATTTTTTGACCCGATTAATACCCAACAAGTTACCCAAGCCGGGTAGATTGCGTCTTACCCATCTTTTGAACAGGTCCGGTCGTATTGAATTGGAAATGACAATATCCTGTTTTGGTGAAAACAAATATTACCTTGTTTGTGCCGCATTCTATGAACAAAGATTGGTGGATATTTTAACATTTGCCAGGAAGAGTGATCAGGTAACTATACATAACTTTTCTGATGCGTGGGGTGCCTTGGCTATAAATGGTCCTGAGTCAAGGAATATTTTATCAAACATAACCGATTGCCCACTTTCAAATTCCGCATTTCCATGGTTATCACTTCGAACAATAAAAATAGATGGATCGGCTCTGTTGGCATTCAGAATGTCTTATGCCGGTGAATTAGGTTGGGAATTGCATGGTCCCCGAGAAGTCTTCAGAAGCGCTTTCAAAAAACTTTTCGCTTGGGGTTCAAAGTATGGACTTAAATTGTATGGTTCCTTTGCCATGAATTCCATGCGACTGGAAAAAGGATATATGGGTGCAAGCGAATTGACCAATGAAGTTACTCTGATAGAAACCGGACAGAGAAGATTTATCGATTTTGAGCATGATTTTATTGGTGATCTTGCTACACAAGACAGTAAACCCAATTACCAATGCGTGCTCATGGAGATAGAAAACAATGACAGTGAGGACGGTAACGGTGGTGAAGCCATCTATTCTTCTGGCCAACACATTGGATCAATCAGCTCAATTGGATTTGGGCATCGAGTAAACAAACTCTTGGCTTTTGGTTTTGTTAAACCTCATTACATTGGCAATGAAACTGGTATTGAGGTTAGGATTATGAATAAGTTGAGAAAAGCTCGGATCCTGGATATGCCTCCCTATGATCCAGATAACAAATTACAAAGGATGTAGTTCCGGAAAGGTTGGTTTGATGATAATGAAAGGTATTGTTCTTACCGGGCACGGAGGTATGGATATGTTGGAATGGCAGGAGGACATCCTTGTACCTGCTCTTACGGAAGGCGATGTTTTGATCAAGGTGGGGGCATGTGGTTTAAACAACACTGATGTGAATACCCGCGTTGGCTGGTACTCAAAAAGTTCAAATCCAGGGAACAATGATCAATTTACCAAAAAGTCTAAAACCGAAGATGGGGGATGGGGCGGTACTGCCCTGCGATTCCCAAGAATCCAAGGGGCGGATATTGTCGGTGAAGTGGTTGAGGCAAAGGGACATCAATTTCAACATCTGTTGGGTGAAACGGTAATGGTAGATCCATGGATTAGACCTGTGAAACATTCAGATCGGTACAAGGTTATTGGATATCTAGGCAGTGAAATAGATGGTGGTTTCGCAGAATACACCAAAGTTCCTGGGAATGCTGTACATCCGGTTCAATCGGATTTTACAAAATCGGAACTTGCCACCTTTGCCACTTCAAGTGTTACAGCAGAGAACATGCTGGATAGGGCCAAAGTTAAAGAAGGTGATACTGTCCTCATTACGGGTGCTTCAGGCGGTGTTGGGTCCGCCTTGATTCAATTGGCTAACCGCCGACAAGCAATGACCATAGCCATAACAAGTAAATCGAAAGCAGATCAGGTTAAAACTATCTTGCCTGACGAAATTATATTTCGTGAGACCGCTGATTTTGGTGATGAAGTTATGACAATAACCTCAGGTCAAGGGGTTTCCGTGGTAGCAGATGTGGTTGGAGGCCCTGGTTGGCCGCAGTTATTGGAAGTACTTGAGCATGGTGGTCGATATGTATGCTCCGGTGCTATAGCTGGGCCGGTTGTGGAATTTGACCTTCGAACCTTTTATCTGAAGGATCTTACTTTGGTTGGTGCAACCATTGTCCCCCCGGGCACGTTTGGAAATCTGGTGAGTTACGTCGAAAGGAAGGAAATTAGACCTCTACTTGCTGAACAATACCCAATGAAGGAGTTCAAACAAGCTCAAACAAGTTTTCTGAATAAATCACATTTCGGAAATATCGTTGTGTATAATTGAACCCTCAAAGCAGAACCGATTTGGATCAGTTCGGATAAATTGATACCTTAATATTTGGCGAGTATTAGGCAGGTAGCGAACGCGCATAGCTGGCCTGGCTTAAAAAATGCATCAAAAATCGTCGTCCAAGTGGCACACTAGGGTGGCTTTTCTTGTTGTCCCCGTATGATATGAGAATTTCATAATGGCACATCATATCCAGCAGATGCATCACCGGAGGTTCACTTGCTTCAATAATCAGCCTTTCCCTGGTAATATCTTCCAACTCTTCATCTGTGAGATTTTTCCCATGGGCAAATTCTTTTTCCAATTCAATATAACGGCGAGCTAATTCTCCATGATGACCTGCATTCCTGATGGTGGTACCAACAGCCAAGTCCAGTATTGCTACAATAGCGATAAACGCAGCTACAATTGGCAAACCATTTGGCCAAAA
The DNA here is from genome assembly GCA_022822495.1 of Paracoccaceae bacterium. Classification (GTDB taxonomy): domain Bacteria; phylum Pseudomonadota; class Alphaproteobacteria; order Rhodobacterales; family Rhodobacteraceae; genus MPNP01. Next base: position 142,725 of record JAJEBQ010000019.1, read on the forward strand.
ATTTCCTAACGCGATTGCAACTGTACCGGAGCCCCCTACAGATGCCACAGCTATTGTTATTGTATTCCAAACTTCGTAAAACCTTCGTCGATGCAAATGATATCGAACTGACCTTCTTATCGCAAAAAGCAGATCGTAAGTTTGTTGATTGAGATGCTCTGTCATTTCATCCATCCTCTTCATCTGTCTTTTTACCAGATATTGGTCGTCTGGGTTTTTGAGTGTCTGTTGTAAAGTTACTTAAAACTTCGGGTACACTGTTAGTGTTAATGCCAGATCTTTTTTCCTGTCGACCACCATTATTTGGCTTACCAGAAGTTTGCTTTTTTTTCTGTCATGGAGATTCCCTACTTTTTTAGATTAACCAAACTATGTTAAACCAGCAAAGGGTAATTTTCTGGACCTCCCAGATCACTACTAACCTGCAGTTAAATAATTTAGACACTATGAGAGCAATTTTTGTATCCTGTAATACTATTCCATAACTTCCTGCAGTTGTTTAGCACTTTCAAAGAGAACATCGATGTCTCTTAACATATCATCTATCGAAACCCGTTGCGATGGACCATGAAAGGCTAATGAAGCGATATATTTTTTATCCTTGTCCAGGATTGGAACAGCTGCCGCAACCATACCTGGAACAAATTCCTCTATATCCAATGCAAATCCTTGGTTGGCAACAGTTTTCAACTCCTCAAGTAAACCATCATGGCTGATTATCGTATTCTTCGTAAGTTTGGATAACTTAAGATTGGAAGTGAGAACCTTCTGCTCCCTTGGTGGTAAAAAGGCTAGGTAGGCTTTGCCACTAGCTGTACAATGGAAAGGTACTTTCGACCCGATGGGTAACTGGATTCGCAAAGGCCATTTGGTTTCAAGCCTATCAATGTAAATCATCCCATTGGTCTCAGGTATAACCAAATTGATGGTTTCATGAATCTTCTCCGCTGTTTTGAGCAGGATTTGATGGCGAGCAATTTTTTGATACGAACTCATAAAAATATGGCGAGCAAGGGTCCTGAGTTTTTTTCCGGGTGCATAACGATTGTTTTCTTCCTTGACGAGATACTCCTCCTCTACAAGCCTTTCGCATAGCCTGTGAAGAGATTGTTTTGGCAGGTCAATTTCACGATTTATATCAGCTTGGGTAATTGATTTCTGAGCGTTCCCGACCACTTCAATAATCTTGATCATCCTGTAGGATGTAGGAATTTTTTCTGATTTCTGCATTGGCTGTTTTACAATAACATTATGGTACTTGAATACTTTGATGAGTAGAAATATTTCGATTTTGAGATTAATTGTCTCATTTTTTAACAATACATCAAATTTTATCAATTTGGTAAGTAATTCTTTTCCGGGTTTTTACTAACTGAAATAACATTTTGCCAACGGGAACCGTATATTGATTGATTACCTGATAATGGTTCCGCAGATAATCTTTGCGGATATCATTCTTTCTGGGGACAACGCGTTAGTTATTGGAATGGCTGCGGCAGGGGTTGATCAGAAATACCGCAAATTTGCAATAATTATGGGCCTGGCCATGGCCGCCATCCTGAGAATAATATTTGCTGTAATGGCCTCCTTTCTATTACAAATTCCCGGGATACTGTTCTTTGGCGGCTTGCTCCTGTGCTGGGTTTGCTGGCGTTTCTACAAGGATATCCGAGGGCACTCACATTCACCCCAAGTAACAGCTGATACGGCTTCCATGGAGAAGGAAACTCCACTTGGTCAGTTAAAGAAAGCCATGATCACCATAACAGTTGCAGATGTTTCCATGTCACTAGACAATGTTTTGGCAATAGCCGCAATTGCCAGAGATGAGGTTTTACTCATGGTTTTTGGAATCGGCCTGGCTATTGCGATCATGGCGTTGTGTGCAACCGTAATTATGAAAATACTGACACGCTTTCCAATTTTAGCATATGCTGGATTGGTTTTCCTCATTTACCTTTCGTTGGACTTGATGTATGAGGGCGGCCACGAATTATTACATTTGACGGGCTTAATTTGACAAATTGTGTTGCTTGATCCGTAGAAAAGAGGGATTTATTCGACTGAAATAATTCATTTGGCAGGAGCGAATATATTGTGTAGAATGGATTTCTTAGCTTTCACTGGGAGAAAATTTCCCGTCAACTCGGCAAATACGTTTAAGTGTTTTAAACTGGTAGTGCCTTCGCTGGTTTATATGTCGGGATTTTTATTTGAAGGCAACTTTTGGAGGATTACTATGAACATTAGTAAATCAATTGCCAAGACCCTAATTGTAGGAATTGGTGGTTTAGTCCTGTTAGCGACCTCAGTATTTGCTGAAGTAACTATCAGGGTTCAGTCGGTCATTCCGGCTCAGGCAGATGAAGTTCATATGCTGAATGAATTTGCCGCCGATGTAGCAGCCCTCACCAATGGGGAAGTTAAAATTGAAGTTCTTCCTGCTGGTGCAGTGGTTGGTGTCGCTGAAACACTTGACGCCGTTGACAAGGGGTTGATTGAAGGCGGGTTTGCATGGACCCATTATTGGTCAGGAAAGCATCCTGCTGCGATGCTGTTTGGTTCACCTGTTGCTGGCGCGGGCGTTGGAATCGATAATATCGCTTTCCTGTCCTGGTTCCAATATGGTGGCGGTAGAGAACTTTACGACCAGCTTTGGGATGAAATGGGTGTAAATATCAAAGGATTTATGCTCCAACCGGTCGGACCAGAAGCCTTGGGATGGTTCAAGGAACCAATTAACTCCATGGATGATTTCAGGAAATATCGATTCAGAACACCTCCTGGTATTCCAGGACAGACCTATAAAGACATTGGTGTCGCATCGGTTGCCATGGGTGGTGGTGATATTCTTCCAGCACTTGAAAAAGGAACGATTGATGCCGCTGAATGGTGTTGCCCCAAACCTGACAGTGTCTTCGGCTTCCAAAAAGTTTTGAAGCATTATTATCTCCAAGGATTGCACCAGGTTGTCGTGAATGCTGACATCTATATCAATGGCGACGTTTATGATGCATTAACCGATCATCAAAAGAAGGCCCTTGAAGTGGCAGCCAATGCTTCTTTGACCAAGGCCATGTCTTATCGAATTTATGAAAATGGTAAGGCCTTGAAGGAACTTACCGAAGAGCATGGAGTTATCTTGCACGATACACCTGCTGACTACTTCCCAGCCTACATGAATGCTGCACGGGCTTCGCTTGAGAAGAATGCCGAAGAGAATGAGTTCTTTGCCGAAGTGTGGAACAGCCAGAAAGAATTCGCAAGAATTGCTGTACCTTTCTGGGCCGGGGCACAATCTTCGAATGCCCAACTTGGTAAAGCATTTGCAGATTCTCTAAAATAGATTAAAAAATGAAACGGCGGTAAGGATTTAAACCGCCGTTTCATAATTATCACGTTGGTTCCCGTGCAATCAGTACAGCTGGAACTCACACTTTCGATTGAAAGAATACAGAATGGCTAAGGAACCTGATCCTGATGGTCTTGTTCTCGGCGACGAGTTAATAGCCGAGGGGAGAATTGGCATAGCTGGAGAAACTCCAGAAGACATGCCCGATTGGATGCGCAAGATTGTTGCCACCATAGATATCACCAATAATTGGGTAGGACGTTTTACCTGTCTCCTGCTCGTTCCGATAATATTTGCGATGGTGTATGAAGTCGTCGCCCGGAAACTCTTCATCGCTCCAACCATATGGGCATATGATACCAGCCGAATGTTCGCTGGAGCATTGTTCATGCTTGGTGCCGGCTATGTATTGATGCGGGGTGTCCATATACGGGCAGATTTCCTCTATCGAAACTGGACCAAAAAAAGTCAGGCGACCGTTGACGCCTCTCTTTATCTCCTCTTTTATTTCCCTGCAATGTTATTCTTTTTCTGGATCTCACTGGATTATACCGTCAGTGCATGGGTCAAATGGGAAAGGACAATGGATACCACCCTGATGGCTCCTCTGGCTCCAGCTCGAACGGCCATGCCCGCGGGTGCATTTTTTCTCATAATCCAAGGCATAGCTGAGATCTTACGTGCCTTTCATGATATGGGTCCTGAACGTGCCTCCAAATACTATAAGGCTTTGCCAATCTATGTCATAGGGCTGTTATGTATCTTCCTCAGCGCGTTTTATCCATCAATCATGCCCTTGGGTGGATGGTGGTCTTCGGTCGTTTCCGCAACTGGACTGACCAGTATTCCAACAGAATTTGTGGGCGTAATCATGATTGGCGTGATGTTATTTGCCATTTTTGTAGGTTTTCCGATTTCATTCACCTTAATCTTCCTCGGTTTTGTTTTTGGTGCATGGGGTTTTGGCGGAACACTTGTTTTCTACTTGCAAACCCTTCAGTTCAATTCGGTAATGTTGGAACAAACGCTTGCTGCCGTTCCCCTGTTCGTATTTATGGGCATTGTCATGGAGCAGGCTGGCTTGATGGAGCGCTTGTTCTCCTCGGTTCAACTCATGCTGTCCAGAACGCGTGGTGCCCTGTATCTGGCGGTGTTATTTGTATCGACCATTTTTGCGGCTGCGACCGGTATTGTCGGCGCTTCAGTGACCATCCTGGGTATCATGGCATCAAAAACCATGAATCAATCGGGGTATGATACCAAATTGGCAGCAGGAACCATCACGGCTGGTGGAACCCTTGGAATTCTCATTCCACCTTCAATTATGCTGGTTGTCATGGGGCCGGTATTGGAAGTTCCTGTTACGGACCTGTTTTCCGCGGCCATTATCCCTGGCATTCTTCTGGCCTCACTTTATGCCGCCTATGCCATGATTCGATGCTGGATGAATCCTGATTTGGGACCCATTCTTCCCGTCGAGAAGCAACCACCAACATCACCATACTACTGGTTGGAATCAGTAACTGTTATCTTTTCGATACTGGTTCTTTTTGTCTTGTTTTTCATGTCCCTTTCTGGTTCGCTTGGAGGTCTGTTCCCACTTTCCTGGCTCATTATTCCATTAGCTTGGGGAGGCTTGATGCTGTTAGGGGCCAAATGGGTCAAGAAAGTAAAACCAGGTGGCTTTTATTTCTCCGACCTTTGGTATGAGTTTTTCATAGGTCTTGTCCCTCCCTCAGGGCTTGTGGCCTTCTCCTTGGGTTCCATCCTGTTTGGCTGGGCCACACCCACGGAAGGTGCGGGATGCGGAGCGATGGGAGCAATTATACTTGCCCTTGCCTACAGAAAGTTGACCTGGTCAAGATTCTATGAAGCCTTGATCAAAACCCTTGAGATAACGGTATTGATTCTTTTCCTGGTAGCAGCGTCAAACTTCTTTGGAGCGGTGTTCTCAAGGTTGGGCACACCAACCATGCTCACGGAAATTCTGTTATCGGTTGAACTTTCGGAAACCATGATTTTGATCATCATTATGGCCTTGATCTTCCTCTTGGGTTGGCCGCTTGAATGGGTACCGATTGTTTTGATTATTGTTCCCATTCTTATCCCAGCACTGGATAAAATTGGTGTCAATCTTACCTGGTTTGGTATTCTGGTTGCAGTCAATTTGCAAACCGCCTGGCTCAGTCCACCGGTGGCCCTGTCTGCCTATTTCCTGAAAGGGGTTGTACCCAGTTGGGATTTGGCCGATATCTATAAGGGTATGCTTCAGTTCATGGGTATTCAGTTGATAGGTTTGATTTTGGTTTTTGTTTTCCCTCAATTGGCTCTTTGGTTACCAGAGTTGATATATGGTCAATAAGGTTGTAAATATTTAATGGCTGAGGAATTTGACTTCGCTGTCATTGGCGGAGGCTCGGCTGGTTGCGTATTAGCCAACCGGCTGAGTGCAAATCCCCACAACAAGGTCGTTCTTCTTGAAGCTGGTTCCAGGGATTGGAACCCCTGGATTCATATTCCGATAGGTTATTTCAGAACCATGCACAATCCCAGTGTCGACTGGTGTTTTGCCACGGAACCCGATCCTGGGGTCAATGGACGACAGATTGATTGGCCTCGGGGCAAGGTTTTAGGAGGATCGTCCTCCCTCAATGGCCTCTTGTATGTCCGTGGACAGCCGGAAGATTTCACCAGATGGCGTCAAATGGGCAATGCTGGTTGGGATTGGGAAGATGTCCTTCCGTATTTCAGGAAAGCGGAAACCTATGAGGGTGGAGGGGATGAAATTCGAGGTGATTCAGGCCCCTTGAGTGTATCAAAAATGCCCTTTTACCGTCCCATATGCGATGCCTGGGTCAAGGCAGCACAGGCCAGTGGCTATCATTTCAATGATGATTATAACGGGGCACAACAAGAAGGTGTCGGCTACTTTCAAATTACGACCAGAAATGGAAGAAGATGCAGTGCGGCCGTTGCCTATCTCAATCCAGCCAGGGGTCGTGCCAACCTCAAGATCCTAACCAATGCCCAAGCAACGAAACTGAAACTTTCTGGCGGTAAAGCCGTGGGAATATTCTACCGGGATGGCTCCGGTGCAGAACATGAAATCAGTGTAAACAGGGAAATCGTTTTATCTTCCGGCGCAATTGGTTCACCTCATTTGCTGATGCTGTCTGGAATTGGGGATGGCGAGGAGTTGCAAGAAGCAGGCATAGAAGTCAAAGCCGATGTGAGGGCTGTGGGTAAAAATCTACAAGATCACCTACAAGCACGGGTTGTTTTCAAATGCAATGAACAAACTCTCAACGATGAAGCCAGCAGTCTTTTCGCAAAAATGGGGATGCTTTGGCAATATGTTACCTCCCGTACTGGTGCAATGACCATGGCAGCAAGTTTAGCCAATGGTTTTATACGTACAGGGGATCATGTTGAAACCCCGGATATTCAATTCCACGTTCAACCCTGGTCGGCAGACAGTGTTGGCAAGGGGGTCCATCCCTTCTCAGCGTTTACTTCTTCCGTGTGTCAATTACGACCCGAAAGCAAGGGTGAAATCAGGCTTAAATCATCCAATCCCCTGGATTATCCAGAAATTCACCCCAATTATCTTGCCACAGAAACCGATTGCAGAACCATGGTTGACGGCGTTCGAATCGCCCGCGAAATTGCAACCCGAACGCCCTTGCAGGAGAAGATCTCAAGCGAATATCAACCCGGGGATGAGGTCGAATCCTACGACGAAATATTACATTGGATTAGAGAAACTTCGACCACAATATTCCACCCGACGGGGACCTGCAAAATGGGGCCTGGCAAGGATGGTGTTGTCGATGAAAAACTCCGAGTTAAGGGCATAACAGGATTACGCGTTGCAGACTGCTCAATCATGCCGGAAATTGTTTCGGGCAATACCAACGCTGCAGCCATTATGATAGGTGAAAAAGCAAGCGATATGATTCTTGAAGAAATGCATTAGGTTCTTTTCGATACAAATCACTTTGCATCTAACCCAAAAACTCTAACCTTAGGACTTATGGACAATTCTATACTTGCGAGAGCACAGAAGGCATTCCCAGCAGGGAGCTTAGGCAATTTTGATGCTGACGTGTTCATAACCAAAGGGCATGGCAGTCGAGTTTGGGACTTGGAGGGAAGGGAATATCTTGATTATCTGATGGGGTCAGGTCCTTTGATATTGGGACATTCACACCCTGAGGTCATAGACGCAGTTAGGTCCAACCTAGCCAATGGCACCACTTTCATGGCTAACAATCCATGGGCCTTGGAACTTGCTGAAGAAATAATTAACGCTGTAACCTGTGCTGAACAAGTTCGATTTCTGTCTTCAGGGTCGGAAGCAGACATGTACGCTGTCAGGCTGGCAAGAGCCTACACCGGCCGAGATAAAATAATCAAGTTTGAAGGCGGTTATCACGGTATGGGGTCTGAAGCCCAGATGAGTTTGGCCCCGACGAAACTTGCAAACTTTCCGCAGGCCGTACCAGATAGTGCTGGTATCCAAGACTCAATACGCAAGGACACTCTCATTGCACCATTTAATGATTCTGCTTTTCTTGAAAGTCTTTTGACTGAATACGATGGTGAAATTGCAGCAATATTCATGGAACCCTTACAAAGGATTATTCCTCCTGAAGAGAATTTTCTACCGAGGGTGAGAGACCTTTGCAATAAACATGATACCCTGCTGATTTTTGATGAAATTGTAACTGGTTTTCGCTTTGCCTATGGGGGAGCACAAGAGATTTATGGTGTGGTTCCCGACATATGTACCCTAGGCAAAATAATTGGTGGTGGATTTCCCCTGGCAGCAATTGCAGGCAAGAAAGACATCATGGCTCATTTTGACAAATCCATAGTGGGTAATGGTAAATGGCTCATGATGATGGGAACACTTTCAGGTAATCCCATAGCTTCGATTGCAGGACTCAAAACTCTGGAAATTCTCCGTCGACCAGGTTCCTATGCCGAGATGTATTCGTATGGTGAAAGAATCATCGGGATATACAGCCAACATTTAGAGGCCTCAGGATTACCCTATCAGGTTGTTGGACACCCTACCCTATTCGATATTGTCTTTACCGAATCCAAAGTCAGGAATTACCGTGATGTCTTTCTATCGAATAACAAGAGAAATCTAAGGTTCAACAAGGAATTGAGGCAATATGGATTACTCAAAACCCCAAGCAAGCTTTATCCAAGTCTGGTTTTAACCGAAAAAGATTTTGAGGTGACCGAGCAGGCGGTAAAGAAGGCCACAGAAGCCATCATGAAGGACCA
>JAJEBQ010000061.1 GCA_022822495.1 Paracoccaceae bacterium
CTCTCCTTCTTCTCCGATCCCTTCTGTTGGGGGTGATGAACAGCTTGAGTGATGAACAATTGCAATACATGCTTCTTGATCGGACCTCGTTCAAGCCGTTTGCGGGTCTTCACAGCAAGGATCAGGTTCCAGACCAGAAGATGCTCTGGACGTATCGCAACATGTTGAGCCAGTCGGGTCGTCTTGACGAGTTGGTTGCTTTATTCAAGGAGCCGTTGGCCGCCCATGGCTCTCGTTTACCGACGGGGACATTGGTGGATTCATCGGTGGTCCAGGTTCCCCGTCAGCGTAACAGCCGGGAGGAGAATACGACGCTTAAGAGTGGCGAGGTTCCCACCGACTGGAAGGAGCTGCCGCATAAGTTGTGTCCGAAGGACACGGAGGCACGCTGGTTCAAGAAAAAGGGTGTTACTCATTTTGGCTATAAAAATCACCTTGCGGTTGATCGGGCAACCAAGTTGATCACCCATTGGGAGGTGTCGCCGGCGCATGGGCACGACAGTCAGGTGTTTGAGGTTCTGTTGGATGCTCATCCTCCCAAGGGTCATGAGGTGTCTGCCGACCGTGCCTATCGTTCAAAGGAAAGACTTTCTGGTTTACGGAAGAGGGGGTTCACACCCCGGATCACGTACAAGGCCAAGCGTGGCCAGCCTTTGCGTTCTTGTCAGATTGCGTTGAACCATTCCTATTCGAAGGTACGGTGTCGTGTTGAGCATGTTTTTGGGGTGATGAGGACTGACTGGAAGGCTCGTTCTATGACCTGTTTGGGTCTCAACCGTTCCCGGGTTTGGCTTGGCTTGGGCAATCTATGTTATACCATCAAGAGGCTGAGTTATTTGCAGCGTGCTGCCGAAGCGGTATAGGGCGCATTATGTCATGTTTGTTCAAACGAAGGGGGAGGTGTGTGTCCTGGTGTGATCAAAGGGTGAATGGAGCGAAAAAAGGCCCTGATTGATGAAGAGTTTACAAAAAGCTATATGTCGCAGGGGCAGAAAATTTAGAAAAGTGACTTTTGAAAATCAGGGACTCTCCGATGATCTTAAAAAAGAGGTGCCCTTATTACTGTATTACAACTGGACATTTCAATTAAAGTGAGCTCTATGATTGGATTCTGTGATTTTGTGATAGGGCAAGGTTTTGGAATTGAATTCAACAAAAATTCGCGTATAGAAAACTCTTATAGCAAAAGAAGAAACTTGTGTTTTTGTGAGTGTGATCGCTTAAATTAGGGAGAGTAACATGGATGTAGAAGTTGGTAGGGACCTTCAGCTTGTAAGACAAAGTGTTGAAGGCGCCAGAGGATTGCCAAATAATCACTACATAGATCAGGCAACCTATGAAGAAGAAAGAGAAATACTTCTGTTCAATAACTGGGCTGGTATTGGCCTTGGCTCGGATATCCCCAACCCTGGAGATGTGTCACCCGTAAACTTTGCCGGTTTACCTCTATTGATGGTTAGAATCCATGAAGGTGCCATTCAGGTTTTCCAGAATACATGCCGCCACCGAGGTATGATTTTAGTTGAAAAAAATTGTAATTTGCGTGGAACCATACGTTGTCCCTACCATAGTTGGAGTTATAATCTAGATGGTTCATTAAGGGCAACTCCACATGTCGGCGGTCCTGGTATGAACATTGACAAGCATATCGTCCGGGAAGACCTGGGTTTAATTAAAGTCTCCACTCACGTTTGGAGGGATATTGTTTTTGTGAATGTTAAAGGTAATGCCCCACCCTTCAAGGAGTATGCATCAAAGCTGTTGCAAAGATGGTATGAACATGAACAACCTATGTATCATGGTGGACCGGTCTCAGGCTTCAATTTTGACGTAGCTTGCAACTGGAAACTCGCTGTAGAAAATTATTGTGAAAGCTATCACTTACCTTGGATTCATCCTGGCTTGAACAGCTATTCCAGATTGGAAGATCATTATCACATTGAAGAACCCGGTCATTTTTCTGGCCAGGGAACCTTGGTATACAGGCAGATTGAAGGTGATAATGGAGAAAAATTTCCAGATTTCGCCAATTTGAGTGATTTCTGGAATACAGGAGCTGAGTATATCGTGTTGTTTCCCAATGTCATGCTTGCGACTCAAAGAGACCATGGTTATGCCATTATTCTCTTACCGCAAGGTCCAGGAAGAACGATCGAAAGAAACGAAATCTTTTACAGTTTTGATCCTGACACTAGACCCGACTTGAAAGATTTGATTGCGAAAAACTCAAAACAATGGCGAGGTGTCCTGGAGGAAGACTTGTTTGTTGTTGAAGGCATGCAAAGGGGGCGTCATGGAATGTTTTTTGATGGGGGCAAATTCTCTCCAGTCATGGACAGCCCAACGCATGTGTTCCACAAGTGGGTAGGAGACAAACTCTATAGTAGCAGGTATGGAGAGGCCTAAAGTCGAGCATTACATTCTCATCAATTAGAGGAATTTAACCTTTGTCCACCGAAGAGTTGCGGGAATATAACCAAGCTGTATTAAAACTCTTTGAAGCAGGGAAACTTGATGACCTTGCCAAACTATACCTTGAATGGGGGCAAAAGTTATTAACTGCTAAAAAGGTGGATGAGGGATGTTTTTTCCTTACACAGGCATATGTTTTGGCTCTTGAAAAGGGGATGGATGAAGCGGATGAGATTCATCAAATATTAAAATACCATAAAAGAGAAGTTTAGGACGGATTTCAGGGCACAATAAATAATTATGAGCAAGTTTGTCCATAAGGTTGAAAACTGAATTGAAAGACATAGTTCTTGAAAGCGGGTTGAGCGGGTGTAGCTCAAAGCGAATTACATTAACCTTAAATTTGGATTAGAATTTTTTCTAGCTGATTTTATGCGGGTGTAGCTCAATGGTAGAGCAGCAGCCTTCCAAGCTGAATACGTGGGTTCGATTCCCATCACCCGCTCCAATTTTCAATTTACGGTAATTGATCATAACCGACAAAACTTATCATTCCGTCAAGCCTCTGGTCAAATTACTCCAATTTTTGGAGCCTTACAGACTTCAGGGAGTAATTACCTTGGCAATTCTTTTCATCACCGCTTCCATCACCCTGATCCTTCCTATTTTTATCAGGCAGTTTATTGATGGATTTGCAGCATCGGATTTAACCAAAATTAATCAGATAGGGATTTTATCTTTTATCACGACTATTTTCTTTGGATTGGGGTCAGCACTCAGATATGCTTTGGTTACGAGGCTGGGTGAGCGTGTCGTCGCTGATATACGTAGGGAACTCTTTGCTCATACGATACGGATGAGTCAAAGTTTTTATGAAAACCTGATGACAGGTGAGATACTCTCAAGACTTAATACCGACACAACCTTGGTCTTGACTGTTATCAGTTCCTCTGCATCAGTTGCCCTCAGAAGTACATTACTATTAACTGGCGGCTTGATTCTGATGCTCTTAACAAGTTTTAAACTTACACTTATGACAGTGGTTCTTGTTCCAATTGTACTTATACCAGTAATGTTTCTGACCACCACCTTAAGAAAGCTAACCAGAGAAAACCAAGACCGAATAGCCGAGGGTTCAGGTAATGTATCCGAGGCTCTCAATGCAACCAGCGCTATCCAAGCCAATAATCACGAAGAACTGAGCATCAAGACATTTTTTGAAATTACTGAACGTTATGTCGAATCGGCCAATCGAAGAATCTTTGTTCGGGGGTTGATGACGATGTTGATTATCACACTATCATTTTCAGCTGTAGGATTGGTAATTTATGTCGGAACCAGGGACATGCTGAATGGCATGATAAGCCCAGGAGAATTGACCCAATTTGTGATATATTCAGTCATGGTCGGAGGATCAGTAACAGCTCTTTCTGAAGTTTGGGGAGAGCTCGTCCGAGCGGCCGGTGCAACAGAAAGACTGTTTGAAATTTTAGAAATCAGAGACACGGTAGAAGATCCGCCATCTCCGTCAGCATTCACAAAGCCGATTAAAGGGAGTATTGAATTTAGGAATGTCAGTTTTCAATATCAAAATCGACCAGAGATTTCGGTTCTGGATAATGTATCGTTCACAGTTAATCCAAAAGAAACTGTCGCCATAGTAGGACCTTCCGGCGCAGGAAAAACGTCAACTTTTCAGCTCATCTTAAGATTCTTTGATCCCCAGGAAGGGCAGATTTTCATTGATGGCATTGATATCAAAACAATTCGTAAGAAGGACCTTCGTGACTGTTTGGCATTAGTCCCCCAAGACCCGGTGGTGTTTTCAGATACCGCTTGGAATAACATTCGATTTGGCAGACCGGAGGCAACCGATGAAGAAGTCATTCAGGCTGCCAACTCAGGGGTGGCTCATGATTTTCTTAAAGAATTTCCGGATGGGTATGATACACTGTTGGGGGAACGAGGAATGTTACTATCTGGAGGTCAAAAACAACGAATAGCAATTTCCAGGGCAATTTTGAGGGCTTCTCCCATTCTCTTGCTTGATGAGGCTACTTCCTCTCTTGATTCAGCTAGCGAAAGGGCTGTTCAGGAAGCCATGAATCAAATGGCAACAAATACAACAACAATCGTAATCGCACATAGGTTGGCTACCGTGAAAAAGGCTGACCGGATTTTGGTTTTTGACAAAGGGGAAATTGTTGCGGAAGGAACGCATGCTGAACTGGTTTCAGACGGTGGGCTTTATTCGAAGTTGGCCGCGCTTCAATTTGTATAGCAAAAAAGAGAAAAGCTTCAAACAAAAATTAATTTTTTGGTTTATGTGTGGTAAAAATAAACCCCAAGAGGAACACATTGTTGGAAAATTCACGGATAATCGTTGAAAGGGATAGGAGGTTGTTTTGTTTGTAGACCTTGCTGGTAAGAAAGCCATTGAAAAAGACAGACCCTGGGAGGAAGTAGAAAACCCATCAACCATATACGCGGCTTTACGGCAAACCCGGCAAAAATACGGGCCAAGACCAGCGATTTCATTTCAAATATTGGCAGACCCTAATTCATACGCCGAAACCCTGACCTGGAATGATGTCTACCAAAGAGTATGCCAAACCGCCAACTTTTTTCACTCCCTGGGAATTGGGAAAGATGATGTTGTTGCCTTTTTACTCCCTAACAGTAATGAAACGATTTTTACCCTTTTGGGAGCCATGATTGCAGGCAAGGTTAACCCCATCAACCCTCTTTTGAGCGCACCCCAAATTGCTGGCATATTGAAGTCTTCAAATGCCAAGATTTTAGTTACCCTTAAATCATTTCCCAAAACCAATGTGGCACAACTTGCTCATGAAGCTGCATCCGAATGCCCCAATATCAAGCATATTGTTGAGGTAGACTTGATTCGATATCTGAAACCTCCAAAAGCGTGGTTGGCAGGATTGTTTCGCCCCAAAGTTTCACATCCCGTTGGAATTCGAGTTCACAATTTTTATGAATGTATCAACAGCCAGAATGGCAAAGGGCTCGACTTTGAAGATGGTTTGGAGGATAGAGTTGCAGCCCTCTTTCATACCGGGGGGACAACAGGTCTTCCGAAACTCGCACAACACAAGCAATCAGGTATGATTTATAATGGATGGTGCGGTAAAATGATTGGTATTTCCGAAGATGAAGTCGTCATTTGTCCCTTACCACTATTCCATGTTTTTGCAGCTTACCCCATACTAATGTCGGGCATCCGAACAGGTGCACATACTGTTTTCCCAACACCTGCCGGTTATCGGGGCGATAAGGTTTTTGATTTCTTCTGGGATCTGGTGGAAAAGTGGCAGGTAACTTTTATGATTACTGTCCCAACAGCTTTATCGGTTTTGATGCAAAAACCCATCAAGGCGGATGTTTCGTCCCTGCGTTCGGCCATTTGTGGTTCTGCCCCTCTGCCAACCGAATTATTTAATAAATTTGAGAAAGTAACAGGGGTTAATATCATGGAGGGGTATGGTTTAACCGAGACTACATGTATTGTTTCCGTAAATCCTCCTGATGGTGTTAAGAAGATTGGTTCTGTGGGTCTACCTTTTCCCTATTCGGATGTCAGAATTTTAGATTGTGATGATCAAGGAAAAATCAACCGGGAGTGTGATGTCAACGAAATCGGTGAAATTTGCGTCTCTGCCCCCGGTGTATTCATCGGCAATACCTACAGCGACAGCAAGATGAACAATGGTCTGTACGCTGAAGAGAAGTGGGTGCGTACAGGAGATTTAGGAAAGATTGACGGTGATGGTTACCTGTGGATTACAGGAAGAGCCAAGGATCAAATAATACGTGGTGGACATAATATTGATCCCGCTGTCATTGAGGAAGTTCTGGCAGGTCATGATGCAGTTGCTTTTGTTGGTGCCATTGGACAACCGGATATTAAACTGGGTGAGGTACCTTGTGTTTATGTCGAGTTGATTGAAGGTGCCAACACCACATCTGAAGATTTACTACAATTTGCAAGAGAAAAGATTACGAGCAAACTTGCTCTTCCAGAAAATGTAGAAGTT
The DNA here is from genome assembly GCA_022822495.1 of Paracoccaceae bacterium. GTDB lineage: Bacteria > Pseudomonadota > Alphaproteobacteria > Rhodobacterales > Rhodobacteraceae > MPNP01. Next base: position 6,465 of record JAJEBQ010000061.1, read on the forward strand.
CTAACCACTCTTCCAAAAACAGCGGTTGGTAAGGTATTCAAGCCGGAGCTTAGAATTATGGCTATCAATAGAGTCTTGAGGGATCGGTTCAAGAAAGAAGGAATTCAAGGCGAAATTGCAACAGCGGAAGTACCGAAGAAAGGGTTGGTTACAACCATTGATATGGATTGGGACAAAGAAGATAGAGATAGGGTAGAAAGAATAATGAATGAATATCCTTTGGCATGGAAATTTAAGGGATTGGAATAAGTCTTGCGCCTTATTATCAAACGGCTACATAATGGTGCCGCAGGGGAGGATTGAACTCCCGACCTCAGCCTTACCAAGGATGCGCTCTACCACTGAGCTACTGCGGCACATGTTGAGAAAATATTATCAATTTTTCCCTAGCCAATACACCAATTAGAAATAAATCGAAAAATGTAAACCAGTATTCGTCTGGAACTTCAAGAATTCAATAAATGGGATCAAATCTACACGGTATTACTTATCCAGGATAAGTATCCCCTACCATGCTGTCGTAGATAATAAATGAAAAACCCACCCGCACTAAGCGGGTGGGTTTGATTATTGTTAGAATGTGATGGAGTCCCTAAATTAAATTCCGTCCGATTCCGTACTATCAGCAGGAGGAGTATGGAAAGCGAAATCAAATTCATCAAGATCATTTACGTTGACGCCTTCAAGTACGATTTTTCCTCCACCCTGACTTGTAAGATCTATGACTGCGTTCAGGCCATCCTGTTTTAATGTCAAATCATCAAAACTAGTGATGTCTGTGTAAATCATTAAATTGATTTCATCTTCATCTACCGTGAAATCGGTGATGGTGTCATTGCCCTGGCCAGGTGAAAAAACAAATGTATCTGAACCAGCACCACCCGTTAAGGTATCATCACCTTCACCTCCGATAAGCCAGTCATCGCCTTCACCACCATCAAGGTTGTCATTACCCTCACCTCCCATAAGGAGGTCATCGCCGGCATTACCTATTAAAGTATCTTGTCCTTCGCCGCCAATGAGAGTATCACTACCTGCTCCAGTTATAATTGTATCATTTCCCTCACCGCCAGTTACATAAACAGCAGTTGCACTAGCGGAAAGGTCAATGACATCATCACCTGAAGTTCCCAAATGGACTGAGGAGACATCCGGGTCCTGGAATACACCGTCAGAATCCCCAGCCGCTTCACCGGTTGGAAGACTAAACATTTCCGCCGTAAGGGTCGAGGGATCTACTTGAAAAAGTGTGATGGTACCACCACCCCATTGCGAGAGGTCGATTTCAGCATTTCCGTAAGCATCTACTGTCGTGACTGCCTGTATTTCCTCAAATGTAATGGTGCCGCCGAGTTTGGTTAAATTCAATACGTCATTACCGACCCCGAAATCAATAATGATATCATCACCATCGCCTTTACCGTATACAAAGGTATCATTTCCAGTACCACCTACGATCCAGTCATCACCTTCACCACCAACAATGTAGTCATCACCTCCACCACCAATCAGGGAATCATCACCCTCGTCACCAAAAATATAATCGGTATTATTGCCACCGATGATTATATCTCTACCAGATCCACCACGAGCGTTAAGGAAACCATTCGATGGACCAATTATGGAATCATTACCACTACCGCCCATGACAATATCCCAACCAGTACCACCGACATTCATCGAGCCGTCATTGCCGCTTCCTGTATCAATTATATTTGATCCGCCCGTCTCGTATATAATGTCATCGCCACCACCAGTATCAACTACATCTGAACTCGTGCTACCGACGCCTATTTCGTTGTCATCTGTTCCAACGTGGATACTGGTGACGGTTACATTTTCTGTCTCGCTGTTTGTTGTTTGTTGGTCATTATCAGCCATTTTTTTACCCTTCCTAAATTTATAAATGAGAAATTCTGGAACCTACAATTAAGGATATAGTAATGTTCATCAAATTTAATGACTTCAACTATAATATATGTTGCTAAAATAAAACAATATCCTCTGTATTCTTTTGGAAGAAAATTGGATTTTCTCCTTTTTGAGACCTACAATCTCATTTTCGTTGTGATTATTCCAATCGTGTCATGGGGTTTAACATGGAGTACTCACATTAATGATTCTAAAATACATATTATTGCGAGGTGTGTTATGTGGCCAATGCAAGGCTAATTTGGAAAACAAAATTTTACTTTTTCGGAAAATAATGTAAGGTTAGGCTTGTAATAAAAGCACAAACGACACTTTATCAGGAAAGATCATGGCCGATTGTGTTACAGGGGTAAGAAATATTTGCATGAGAAATTGATGGTGTTATATCTGACGCGTTTGATTGTGTGTTGCACAGCACCGTATAAATATAAAGCGGGGATCAATGAGACCCTTTTGTAATCCTGATGTATTATCAAAAATGCTGACTCGGTGTATTTCGGGGCGGGTTAAGGTCTAGAAAAATGCCTAGTTCTCAAATCGGTTCTGGGGAGTTAAGAACTGCCTTGATAGAAAGCCGTAGGCTGTTTATGTCGGTTGGTTTCTTTAGCATTTTTGTCAATTTGTTAATGCTCACGGGCCCACTGTTCATGCTTCAGGTATATGATAGAGTTTTAACCTCACGTTCAGAAGCTACGCTGATTACGTTGGTTGTCATTACAGCATTTTTGTTTTTGATGATGGGTATTCTTGATTTCGCCCGTGGACGAGTTATGGCGCGAGCCGGTGCCCGATTCCAGGCAAAGCTAGATGAACGTGTTTTCAAAGCGGTATTGTTGCGAGCAGTTTCGCCTGTAGAACGGGCCAGGCCGGCAACTGGAGTTCGCGATCTAGAAATAATCCAGCGTTTTGCAGCAAGTTCTGGACCATTTGCATTTTTTGATGCACCATGGACTCCAATTTTTCTGTGTGTCTTATTCTTGTTTCACTGGGTACTAGGCGTTTTTGCTATTTTTTCTGGATGCTTGTTACTTTTACTTGCACTCCTTAATCAGGCTCGAACAGGGAAACTTGAACTGGAAGTTGGCGAGGCAATGGCCCACTCTTCACTTTTTATCGAACAGATGCGAGCGGGTAGTGAGACCGTAAAAGGTCTTGGAATGCAAGATGCGGTTGTCGCAAAGTCTGGTAAACTCCGACAGGAAATGTTAAAGCGGTCTCTAACGGCTTCTGACAGGAGTGGGTTTTACGGTGTAACAACCAAAACTCTAAGGCTTTTTTTGCAATCCATGATGTTGGGGCTTGGCGCTGCGCTGGCAATCCAGGGATTGGTAACCTTCGGTATCATTATTGCAGCTTCAATCCTTCTGGGTAGAGCCTTAGCCCCAATCGATCAAGCGGTTGGACATTGGCCGTTCTTACAACGTGTGTTGGCTGCCCGTCGTTCCCTAGCAAAGTTGTTGGAAGAGACCCCTCCAGAGCCAATCCGAACGGAGCTTCCTGTACCAAAATCAAATCTCGAAGTGCTTGGCCTTACAGTCGCTGCCCCAGGTGCAAAGATACCCGCAGTACGTGGTGCCACTTTCTCTCTTGGACCTGGCCAAGCAGCGGGTATTGCTGGTGCATCAGCATCAGGAAAGTCAACTCTGGCCCGAGCTTTGGCAGGAGTCTACAGACCTTTGGGCGGTTCCGTTAGACTTGATGGTGCGGAGTTGGAACAGTATGGAACCACCATTGGAAATTATATAGGTTACTTACCCCAGGAAGTTATCCTTTTCGACGGTACTGTTGCGCAAAATATTTCACGACTAGCACCAGATGCCAAGGACGAAGATATTGTTAAGGCAGCGAAATTGACGGGTTCACATGATATGATACTGAAGTTGCCTGGGGGGTATGATTTTCAAGTATCAGCAGGAGGCGCTGCTCTCTCCGGGGGACAAAGACAAAGAATTGCGCTGGCCCGTGCTTTTTATGGCGACCCAGTGTTGGTTGTAATGGACGAACCAGATTCAAATCTTGATGCTGAGGGCACAATGGCCTTGGCTCGCGCAATCATTAACCAGAAGAAAAGAGGCGGTTCAGCAGTCGTTGTGGCACATCGGCATGGAGCGTTTGCGCAATGTGAAATGGTTTATGTCATGGAGGGTGGGAGACCCAATCCAGCCACAAGGGGCAAGCGAAAACAACCCTTACGGCAAATTCAAAAGGGTGACCAGCAGGTAGCGGCGGGTACACCTCAAGGACAACAAGCCGTACAAGCACAGAAAAAAATTAGAGCCTCAGCTCCACCAGGGGAAGTTCTCAGTGCCAAAGAGCAAAAGAGAGTTAATACACAACAGGGTGGAGAGTCAGGTACATCACCTCCCACTCAAATACCTACCATGGAACAACAGATTACTGCTGCTATAGCCAGAATTACGAAGATACGATTAAAGCCAGAAGAATTTGATGATGAGCAAGATGGAGGTATCATGACGGATGGCAGAAAACTCTCTGTAATACAAGGCGCGGGTGGGGAGAGCAATCTTTGAACACATCACAAAAAAGTAATGAATTTTCTGCAGGCAGAGGGCTTGCCATTGGTTTTGGCGGTGCAGCTGTTCTGATTGCAGGCGTCATCAGCTGGAGTGTCATGGCCTCGGTTTCAGGAGCCGTTATCGCTTCTGGTAAAGTTGAGGTTGAGGGTAGGAATCAACCCATAGAACATATTGACGGTGGAACCGTTGATGAAATTTTTGTCAGCGATGGTGACAGGGTTGAGGTTAACCAAGTATTGTTACGATTCTCTGACAAGGCATTAATTACCGAGAAGGCTTTACTGCTTGGGCAATATGTTGAATATGCTGCCAGAAGGAACAGGTTGGAAGCTGAATTTCATGGGGAAAGTTCTATAACGTGGGACCAAAATTTAATTGAATTGGCCAATTCCAATCCTGACTTCAAAAAAGTTTTGGACGGGCAGGAGAGTTATTTTCATGCTCGGATAGCAGCCCGTGATGGTGAAGTATCACGTATCAACGAGCAAATAGGTCAATCCCGCAATGAAATTGCCGGCCTTGAATCACGTACAGAATCTTTACGCCAGCAAAGGTCTTTGGTTGTTCAGGAACTTGAAGCTGAACGGACGTTATTTGATCAGGGTTTAACGAGATTACCCAGGCTCCTCGCCGTTGAACGCGCGGCTGAAAATTTGGAAGGGTTGGTGGCATCGAATAATGCCCAAATAGCTCGTATTCAAGGGACAATTGCAGAATTGGAAATACAGATTCTTCTTGTTGATTTACGTCGTGTGGAAGTTGCTGAGCAAGCCGCCACGGAGGTTAATGCCCAGGAAAACCAAATCAAGGAGCGCTTGGATGCCTTGGAAGAACAACTTAACAGGTTGGAAATAAGATCACCTGTGGCTGGTGTCGTTTTTAACACTGAGGTTTTTTCTTCACAGGAAGTCGTGTTCCCCGGTGAACCAATATTGCATATTGTACCAGATGACGCCCGTTTGGTTGTATTAGCCCAAGTTCAACTAATCGATGTGGATCAAGTTCGTCCCGGACAAGAGGCTATTTTAAGATTTTCGGCATTTCCAGCAAGGGAAACTCCCGAGTTCAGCGGTTCTGTCAAACGTATCTCTGCAGATGCGGTGTTGGACGAAGTTACAGGTGCCTCCTTTTATGAGGTAGAGCTTACTCTTGACAAGTTACTCAATTATGACAATGAAGAAATTTTTGTGGATTCGACGCGTGGAGAATCGACTTTGCGCACTGTGGGGCACCTTACGGTTACTCCAGGAATGCCGGTTGAGGTGCATATTCGTACAACTGAGCGTACAGTCGTCAGTTATCTGATCAAACCTGTAACTGATTTCTTCTATCGGTCCCTACGTGAAGAGTAAAATCGAAGAAAAAGTCATTAAGCGATGTTTGCAACAAGAGAAATAGCAATTACCAATGATCTGCGTGAAATTACCAATGTGGCTGGTCAAATTGATGAATTTTGTGAAACTAATAATATTGCATCTGAAATCGCTTATGCCGTCAATTTATCCCTCGAAGAATTGTTAGCCAATACAATATCTTACGCCTACGATGATGAGGGCAAGCATCAGATAGAGGTCATTGCAAGATTAGAAAATGACACTCTTTTCATCATTGTCGTAGATGATGGAGTCGCCTTTGACCCAACTAAATCACCAACTCCCGACAATGTGGTATCCCTGGATGAACCGGAAATAGGTGGATTGGGAATATTGTTAATCAATCGCATGATGGATGGCGTAGAATATCAACGTCGTGCTGATTGTAACATTATCATACTTTCGAAAAGCACTTTGGTTGAAAATGAGGAAGTGTCTGTTGAAAATGAACCTGAAAATCAGCTAACTGACTAGTTTATTCATACCAGCAAGATTTCTTTTTTGATAGGTTGCATTTGTTAGCCATTTAGGCTTTCCCTCAGGGGAAGAGTTGTTTAACAAGGTAATCAGGGAATCCAAAAAGTGGTTTCACAAGTTGTTATTCTGACTGCCCCTTAGTAGCGCCTGACAATTTTTGAAGAGATCCAAGCCAGAAAATCTCCGCCATTTAATTCAAGTTGGAAAAATCATTGACTTTTTTCATTCCAGAAGCTACTCTTCGAGAATACGATGGATAATTTCATAAATTTCAGCTAAAAATAGTAGGTTTTTTGGGATATTGGGGTTAACAAAGTGAGGTTTTAATCATGGCTACTCTTCGAACTGGTACTTCCGGCAATGACAATATCAATGGCAGTGACGGAGAAGATAAAATCTATGGGCTTGGTGGAAATGACACACTTCGTGGATGGGGTGGGGCTGATACCTTTGTTTTCGCTCCTGGACATGGCAATGATTACATACTCGACTTCGAAGTAGGCGTTGATACCGTTGATCTTTCAGGCTTCATGCTTTCCCATGCAGTTACCTGGGATGACTTAAAAGCCAAAATGACTGAGAAATCAGGCAATTTATGGGGTCATAATTATGTTGAAATTGATTTGACCGAATGGGGCGGCGGTAAAATATATCTTTACCATGTGCAATTGAATGAACTTGATGAATCCATGTTCATCATGCCCTCTGCCTTACTTCAAGGCGGCGATGGAGATGATACACTAATCGGTGCGAACGGTGCCGATTTCATTACCGGCGGTGATGGAGATGATATTCTTGAAGGACATGGTGGTAATGATTTACTTTCTGGCGATCAAGGCGATGACCTAATTTCGGGCCACGATGGTTCTGACACCATACGTGGTGGTCAAGGTGATGATGTGATTATCGGGGGGCAAGGTGATGATCATCTTTACGGTGATGGACTTTCTGATGGCAAAGAGACTGACAAAGATACGTTTGTTTATACGCAAGATGGTGGCCATGACACCATTTATGATTTTACGAATGGTGAGGATAAGATTGATCTCACGGCTTTTGATCGTGCGGGTGGTTTTGCGAATCTTGATGTCAGGCAGGATGGTGATGATGTTGTCATAGACCTGACC
>JAJEBQ010000010.1 GCA_022822495.1 Paracoccaceae bacterium
CCCACAAACACGCTATACAGGGGACATTTTTCCTTTATGTTTTTGAACCAGCTGGTAACAGGGTTGAGATAGCCAACCAAGGGTCAAGATTGATCCTGCAACCTGATTGGGAACCCATTATCTGGAGTGAAACCGAAAGAAAAAAGGGTCAGGCTTGGGGGTTAAAGACAGCTGAAACTTTCCATACCTACGGAACTCCACCGGTAGAAAAAAGTTAACCAGAGGATGTGGTAAAAATTATGTAAGTTTTGAATAGATGAAATTACGGTTATTCTCTAAATCTTTAACAACCCTTATCTCATGGGGGTGCTGGAATTCTACTGGCACTATAAAGTACAAATTTAGCGCGTCAAACGAGATAGGAATTTCTACGAAAAGCAATAATCAGTAGCGTCTTAAAGGAAGTAAAATTTATAGGGAAGATTCCCGCAGAATGGTAACTCGAAACGTATTGCCATCTCTATCATCTAGAAATTCAATTTTGGGATATGCCCTAATTGCGCGTGGGACGCCACTACCCAAACCACGGTAAGGTAATAATTTTGTTGCAAAAGAATGCAATATTGGGTTTCGAACGTTTGAGATGCCCATTTTGATATTATCTGTGGTTAGATTATTCGGAAGATGTCCTGGACTAATAATTTCAATTCGATTAGAAAAAACCAATACTTTTACGGGCGCAGAAACAAAATAATCTCGATGGATTAAAGCATTGGCTATCAGTTCTTCGAAAACAATTCTAGGTATTTCAGGTTCACCAAGGGAGTTAAACCCCTGGTTATTTTGTACATGCTGAATGTTATCTAATAAAAAACCAAGTGTTTTTTGAAAAATATCCGATAGCCTGCCTTTGATATCCTTGCTGTCCAGATAATTTATATCTTCAATTCTATCCCCTTGAAAGGCCACGGCTTTCACATCGAATACGGGTAACCAACTCTGAGGATTGCTCCCAAACAGTAGAATACCACCGTAATTCAACACTCCGTTTTTTGCTAGTTTCATATTTTCCAATAGTTGGGGTAATGAAATTTCCAGATCCTTGGTCCTACCCCCAACTTCTTTTTCGAAAAAAGTTTCAAAATACTGTACATCTAAATCTGCCAAGGAAGAACTGGCAACAGGAGTTGCATCAGCTTGAATCAATCCTGAACTCTGGAAAATTCTTTGAATTTCTTCACGTGATTGTAGTTTTTGTGTACTAGCACCATTTCTGACATAGATGGATGTATTGTTGTCCATATAAGGTTTGTTTGCACCCTCAGGCACTGATACCACCATTACCAAACCTTCTGCTAAAGAAACATTTTGGGTATTGAGTGTAATGGGGGGACGAATATTATCCGAAGCTAAATTTGGTAAAAGTTGATTCAGCCGTCTTATATCATCGTCGGATAACCCCTCTACCTTACCATCATCATTCACGCCGATTAAAATTATACCTCCTTGAGAGTTGCTAAAGGCTATTACCTCTTTAACAAGGTTTGAACCATGGCTGATATTAGATTTAAACTCATGACTTGAGTCTTCACCTTTGAGGGTAATTTCAATTAGTTCTTCGGGTTCCAATCTTCATAAACCTGTTTTCGTTTTTCGAAGGCTTCAGAGCCTCCCTCCATGACATTGACAATACGCTCCTGGATTTCTGAACGATCGATACTTCCAGGCAAAACTTTTATTTTATCGACAAAATATTCACATGATAAAATCTGCTCAGCGTCACCCAATACTGGAAAATTGGCGTTATGGGTAGCAAAAATGAATTGCGTTTCTGGTTTTAGTTTGTGGATTAAACTGATTACATCTTTATAGATGGTTTGATTATCCAGATCATCTTCTGGTTGGTCAATAATCACAACATCACTATCTTTTTGATTTAGCACTGAAAGTAACAAAGCTGAAGCTCGTTGCCCCAATGAGTGGTTTGCCAAATTTTTTCCACGATACTCAATTTTATATTCATTCGGAACCTGCCACACCAGCAAAGCATTTAGATTTTCTTTAAACTTTTCCCAAAATTTAGCAAAAGAACCGCCCAGAAGATCTTGTACAGCATTTTCGTTATACCAAATAGCACCAAAATCTTCGAATTCATTTACAACTCTCCGAAGCGTATTCTCCTGAATTCGACTTCCTCGATATAAACCCTGAATATAATTAAGCATTGCTTTCTTATCACCCTTAAATTTCAATCTAATTTTCAAGGGCGAATTATCGTGACTGAATCTTTCCAGTTCATTTTTTATAGCTAGAAATTCATCCTTCAAAAGGGAATTCAGATTTTCAAGTTCCTTTTTTAGGAGATCATATAAGATTGTTGATCGTTTATCTCGATTGAGCGAAATTGCTATTAACCGTTCGTATTTCTCAAGTGAGGTTTTTAATGTTCTAAATTCTTCTGAATTGAAACCGATGACACCTTCCTGCTTTAAGTCAGTTGCAAGTTCACGTTCAATTACTGCGAATTCATCCCTTAAGGATTGTTTCCGTTGTTGGAATTTGGTATGTCTAGATTGCAATTGAGTTACCGTGTTTTGGCCCTCACTTGCGATTCGCTTAATTTCATCAAAACTTGTAAGCAATTGGTGATGGATGGTAAAGAAATCTTCGAAAAATGGTTTATTCTGGTCAGTGTGATAAGGGGCTTGATTTTTTAGTTCATCTTCAAACTTTGCAAGGAATTCGTTTAATTCAGACAGGTAGTCATTAGCATTCTGAATAACCTGCTTTATTTTTCTTTCATCCCTATCAAAAGCAATTTGCTTTTGTAAAGTTGAATCAAAACCATGCTCCTGATACTTTTGTAAAGTAAACTCTGCATCACTCTTTTTCTGTTCCCATTCAAGCCTTTGGGAAGAATCCTGATCCAACTTTTTGATATTTCCAACAATTTCAGTTATTCTTTCCTGAGTTTGTCTAATTTTTTGTCTTAATGGAACCAAAGCCTCACCGGCAATTTTTTCAATAAGGTCTTTTACAAATCCTTTTCTGGTATTGGATAAATCTCTTTGACCAAAATAAACCGGGTTGTGAATTATAGTCTCAAGTATGGAAACTTCAGGTTGTTTTATTCCGCTGAAAAAAACTTCGGGTTTCTCGTTTATAATACGACGAATTTGATAGGCTTGTTTTCTTTGATCAATTATATCCAAAGTAATAACACCACCACTTTGTAGCATATAAGGTACTAACTGCCCTTTGTATTTAGTATCGGACGCATGATCGCCAAATGGGATATCTAGAACATAACGTATCCCTTCAAGGATTGAGGACTTTCCACTTCCACGAATACCAATCAGGGTATTTAGTTCTGGAGATAAATTTATCTCGGTTTTACCCAAAGAACCGGCACCCTCAAATTTAATTTTCTTGATATGAGAATGAGTGTAATCTCTCAAATCATGGCGTAACCTTTTTGATTTATTTCGTAGGGCAAACTTAACAGACTTAAAATCGAAATTTCCCAGTTTTAAATAACTGGCTTTTGTTCGGGCTAAAAAATCATCAAGGTTCTTGGGGTCACAACCTTCTACTTCAGCAGGATAGTAATTATCTAAAACCTGTTGAATCCTTGATCTTTTGTCATTTGTCCGAACTTTTTGAAAACCCAGAATCCTAGGGCCGACATCAGTATCATGGAACAAGCTTCGTATTCTACCTGGCTTCATTTCGTTCCATAATCCTTTGCGGTCTTCAACATGTGCAAAAATAAGAAAGTAGTCGAAGTTGTAGCTATCTAAAATTTCTACCGTATTATTTACATTGTTTTTTGAATTTGAGTTTCTGGTCCCATAATTTGGAATCCCTCTAAAAGAATGTTCCAAGAATGTTTCGACATGGTTTTTTTGTTCACTATTAGTAAACCAATCATCAGAGAATACCACGATTACATGCAAACCGGAATTACCTTCTGATAAAGATAATTCAACTCCTGGTAGTAGGTCAATTCCAGATTTTTTGGCTTTTTTTCTAATCCACCCGAATTCGTCTTTGTCAAACTTGTTGTGATTGGCAATCACACCAAGACCAATTCCTGCATTGCGCAAGGCTTGGACATAATCGTTCACATAATCTCTTTTATTACCTGAGTACTGAAATTCTCTATCTGCATTAGTATGAAGGTGAAAATCCACCTTTAACCAACGGCTTCCATTTTCAAAAATTTCTTGTTTCATAAAGATTAGGTACCCCGATGAAATCCAGTTACATCCATCTCCCAAGCAATTATACTAAAACCACAACCTTGTTTCTATTCCGAAATGTTAGTGGCTTTGGGTTAGGCTAGTTGTTCTAAATATTTAATGCTTGCTTAATATAAAGACTTAACAAAAGTATAAACATAATTTAGGCTTTTTGACAAAGTAACACCAAAAAACTCAGTAATTCCCGTTAACATCTATTACTGCTAAACAACAATAATCGGCGGGAACCCTCCCCGGCATGTTCGATTTAATGCATAACTTTGCTCTTCGAGGTATCCGCGGACTTCAAAAAGGGTGCTTTTCTGCTTTCAATGAATGTGGAAGGAGGGTGGTAATTCTCCAGACTATCTGCCGTAATCATCGAGACAGAAAAAAGAAAGTGGCGACAAAATAACGAATTGATTTGCCAGATAGGGAAATCTATATTATCCTGTTATGAATGAAGAACCTGACAATCGTGAGCTTGAAAAACAAATTGCTGTTTTGGAGGAAAGAGTGAACACCCATGAAGCAAGGATTGATTCAACCCTGAATGCCATGAGGGAAGATCAAAATGCCATGAGGGCAGACCAAAATGCCATGCGTACGGATATTGAGAGGATCAATACAGATGCCGCCAAACGAAGCGATACCCAGACCAAATGGATTATTGGAGCTGTGGTTGCAGCTGTCATAATCATTATTGGAGTGCTGGGTTAGATCAGCAGGTACGACTGCTTGGCACACCCGGAAGAACTCATTGATGAGATGATTAAATCTCTGCATGCCGAAGATACCGACACCAATTATGGATGTGTGGGATGAAGTCGCGAATCACAATGAGCCATAGCTAACATTGTATATAGCTTCCTTTCCAATAGTTGTGGTAATGAAATTTCTTGATCCTTGGTCCTGACTCCAACTTCTTTTTCAAAAAAAGTATTCAAAATACTGTGCATCTAAATCTGCCAAGGAAGAACTGGCAACAGGAGTTGCATCAGCTTGAATCAACCCCGCACTCTGGAAAGTTCTTTGAATTTCTTCACGTGATCGTAGTTTTTGTGAACGAGCACCATTTCTGACATAGATGGATGTATCGTTGTCCATATAAGGTTTGTTTACACCTTCTGGTACTGATATTACCATTACCAAACCTTCTGCTAAAGAAACATTTTGGGCATTGAGTGTAATGGAGGGACGAATATTATCCGAAGCTAAATTTGGTAAAAGTTGATTCAGCCATTTTATATCATCGCTGGACAATCCCTCTATCTCACCATCATCGTTCAACCCAATTAAAATTACACCTCCTTGAGAATTGCTAAAGGCTATTACCTCTTTAACAAGGTTTGAACCATGGCTGATATTAGATTTAAACTCATAATTTGAGTCTTCACCTTTGAGGATAATTTCAATTAGTTCTTCGGGTTCCAATCTTCATAAACCTGTTTTCGTTTTTCGAAGGCTTCAGAGCCTCCCTCCACGACAGTGACAATACGATCCTGGATTTCTGAATTATCAACACTTCCAGTCAAAACATTTATTTTATCGTTTATAAATGCACATGATAAAATCTGTTCAGCATCACCCAGGACTGGAAAATTGGCGTTATGGGTAGCAAAAATAGATTGCGTTTCTGGTTTGACGATGGTCGCCAACCATTAGGCTCTCAAGGCACCCCCTTTCACCGCGTTGCCAGCAAACCTTGTTATAGGTTTACCTTACTGATCAACGAACCTGTAAATATTCTGATGTCCAAAATGAGTGTCGGAAATCAAACAGGTTTCAGTCATGATTTAGGTTCCTATTACCAATAAACCTATCGGCTGAAATAAATACGGTTTACAAATTCTTAAGCGCACGGTTCAGATTAATAGAGTAAATTCTTTAAGCACCTGGCTGAAATACCAATGCCAAATCAGTTACCAGTTAATAATTGCTATATAAAACTGAGTATTAAGCCGCTTTAAGGATTCAATGCATATTGTGGAGTACAAAAAAGCCATCAAAATCCCACGAAAGTCATTCCTGAAGTCAAAAACGCAGCACTTACTCATTAAGGAAATATCAAGGAGTTAAAGTGAAAATCAAATGGTGCGCTGAGGAAGATTCGAACTCCCGACCTCATGATTCGTAGTCACGCGCTCTATCCGGCTGAGCTACCAGCGCACGGGGGTAAAGTAATTAAAGGTCGCAAATATTCAAGATACAACAGGCCATTCTCAAGCTAAATTACCAAACGGCATTTTCCCAGTTCAAAATAATTTCATATTCACTGATTTTTTCCAAATGTATGATATGCACCTACGATTGGCAAGCTAATCGTGTCAGTATTTTCTAGTCGTAAATCTAAATCAGTTGGTATATAATTTTGACAGTTGTGGTGCAGATTTGATCTGTGTCCGTTGCCTGCTTCGGCAGGAGTCAGGTACGAAGGGGTGGCGACACCACCCCTCTCGCTTTTTTAGAACACTTCTTTATCTTCGACCTGTTATCTCGCTCCTTCAAAGCCCAAGAACGTCAGCAGTCAAAAGATCTTTCGTTAGGTTTTTAAAGAGAGTAACAATAAAGAAATGTTGCTTGTCCACGGTTACCAAAATGCACTTGATTTATAGTTCAGTGTTACCCGCAAAAAAGGATAGATTAATACACAACCTCCTATGAAAGTTCCCTGTTTTGAACCAAGTTCACATTTGTGAATTAACGTTTATACCGAAGCCAAAAAAATCAATTGACAAAGAAAAGAACTTGCTTAATTATTGGTGCTATGGATGACTTTTGAAATTTTTACCTACGGCATATATTCAAGTTCCAAAGGTTCGAATTTCTCTTTGAACCAGAAGTTAATTCATAATATCTGTTGGGGTGCAAACCTAAAGGCTGAGACGCGCGTTGCGCGAACCCATTGAACCTGAACCGGTTAGGACCGGCGCAGGAAACAGGACTAGGTACAAACTGTTACCGAAAACGATTTCCAAAGCGCCTTCCTGACAAAAGAATTGAAAGGCTAGGTAATTTGGCATCAATTGCTCTAACTATTGCAGGATCGGATAGCGCTGGCGGCGCTGGCATACAGGCCGATCTCAAGGCATTTGCAGCTCAAGGCGTTTATGGAGCCAGTGTCATTACTGTCGTAACTGCTCAAAACACCCACAGTGTGACAGCAGTATATCCGGTTATAACAGATGTGATCGAAGCACAGATTGAGGCGGTTCTGAGTGATTTGGATGTGAAAGCGATAAAAATCGGTATGTTAGGCATGCCTGATGTCATCCAGTGTGTATCAAAAAGAATGTCAACTTATCCTGGCCCAATTGTTCTGGACCCGGTTATGGTTTCCAAATCCGGTGCAACCCTTTTGCCAGAGGAAGCAATTGATACACTGAGAACCTCTCTTATACCCCAAGCAACACTACTGACTCCCAATATCCCAGAGGCTGCCGTACTTCTTGATACGGCCAAAGCCGATTGCGACAGTGAGTTTAAAGCCCAAGGTAAGAAGCTTTTATCTATGGGAGCTAGGGCCGTATTAATGAAGGCCGGTCATCAATCAGGTGAATTTTGCACCGACTGGCTGATCACCAGGGACAGCGAGGTTGCACTGAGTGCCCCACGGGTGGATACAAAAAACACTCATGGCACAGGATGCAGTTATTCAGCAGCAATCGCTGCAGGACTTGCAAAAGGACAAACACTTGAAGAGGCAACTCGTACGGCCCATAAATGGCTCCACCAAGCAATCGTTGAAGCCGATAAACTTCAGATTGGTCATGGTCATGGTCCAGTCCACCACTTTCACAGAGTCTGGAAATGAAAGACACTTTCACAATACTGGGTAGCGGTGTCGTTGGCCTAAGTCTCGCAGCAGAATTTCACCACCGTGGTGCATCTGTTCAGGTGATTGATCCGAACGGTGCTCCTGGATCACATGCTTGCTCCTGGTGGGCTGGGGGTATGTTGGCGCCTGAATGTGAGGGTGTAATCACCGAGGAAGCAGTTGTACGACATGGGCGCAGTGCTGCAGATTGGTGGCAATCAAACGGCGCAGATCTATCTCATAAAGGAACTGTCGTGGTAGCGCTTGGGCGTGATCAAGACGAATTAAAAACCTTTGCCAAGCGTCTTAACAATGCAGTTTGGCTTGATCGCAACCATTTGAACAAACTTGAACCGCACTTGGCAGATCATTTTGACCATGCCTTGTATATCAAAAGCGAAGCGCATCTCAATCCACGACAAACTCTTTCCAAACTTCACAAGCGTTTACAACGGTTTGGTGTTGCATTTTCTGATAAGCAAAAGCCAAGTGGACAAATCATTGATTGCCGCGGTCTTGCTGCATGTGATCATCTCAAGGATTTGCGTGGTGTTAAAGGTGAAATGGTTGTCGTTAAAAGCGCCGAAGTCATACTAAATCGACCCGTTCGACTCCTGCATCCGCGTTTTCCACTGTACATCGTGCCCCGGGGTGACGGTACTTTCATGCTGGGAGCAACGCAAATTGAAAGCAGTGAACGCAAGAGACCAACCTTGCGTTCTGTTGTCGAACTTCTTAATGCTGCCTATGCTCTCCATAGTGCTTTTGCCGAGGCTGAACTTCTAGAGGTTGGTGTTGATGCACGACCCGCTTTTCCCAATAATTTACCATGTATCCGAAGAACAAGTAAACGCATTTACGTCAATGGACTCTTTCGTCATGGATTCATTCTGGCTCCGGCTCTGGCAAGAATGACAGCTGATTTGGTACTTGAAGAAAAACAACCTGAGGATTTTTATGAAGATCATCGTTAACGGCGAGACAATTGAAACACAAAAAAATACACTTGCTGATCTCCTGATCGAGCTTGAGCGGGCAGAGGACAGAATAGCCACCGCAGTGAATAAAACTTTTGTTCCCGCGAAAGCCCGAGACACACTGAAGCTACTACCCGGTGACAGGGTGGAAATAGTAGCTCCACGCCAGGGCGGATGACGGTATGCCAGTATTTTATGGACTTGAAATCACATCGCGGTTGATGCTGGGTACCGCCCAGTATCCTTCACCAGCGATCTTGGCCGAGGCCTTCAAGCGTTCCAAAGCAGGCGTCGCTACTGTTTCGGTTCGACGTGAAGCTGGTCATGACCGTGCCGGCCAGGATTTTTGGTCCCTAATTCAGAAGCTGGGTGTTACTGTTTTACCCAACACTGCAGGATGCCATTCGGTGCGTGAGGCCATAACCACGGCCCAAATGGCGCGTGAATTGTTTGAGACAGACTGGATCAAACTTGAAGTTATTGGACATGCGGATACTTTGCAGCCCGATCCCTTTGCATTGGTTGAGGCTGCCAAAAATCTGAATCAAGAAGGATTCAAAGTCTTTCCATACTGCACGGATGATTTGGTCGTTTGTGAGAAACTCTTAACAGCAGGTTGTCGAGTTTTGATGCCTTGGGGTGCACCAATTGGTTCAGGCCTTGGGTTGAACAACCCTTATGCCCTCAGATCTATACGGGCTCACTTTCCAGATGTTCCTCTGGTCGTGGATGCTGGTCTCGGCCTGCCCTCACAAGCAGCTCAAGTTATGGAGATGGGGTATGATGCTGTACTCCTGAATACTGCTGTGGCAAAAGCTGGTGATCCGGCAATAATGGCTGAGGCATTTGCCAAAGCCGTTGATGCAGGTGCACTTGCTCATAAAGCAGATCCAATGCTTCCACGCGATATGGCAGCGCCCTCCACCCCAATTCTAGGAAAGGCGTTTCTCTGATGTTACCTAGATTTTATCCAATTTTTGACACGACTGATTGGATCAAGCGATTACTTCCCCTTGGCATTAAAATGGTACAGCTTCGAATTAAGAATACCCAGGATGAAGTGTTGCGTGCTCAAATCGTTGAAGCACGAGATTTTTGTAAAAAGTCCAATACAATACTCGTTGTCAACGACCACTGGCATCTGGCTATTGAACTGGAATGTGAGTGGCTCCATTTGGGGCAAGAGGACCTTGATATGGCAGATTTGCCGGCAATTCGTAGAGCTGGATTAAAACTTGGAGTTTCAACGCATGATCAAGCCGAACTTGAACGCGCCTTATCTCTTGATCCTGATTATGTAGCACTTGGACCCATATATCCAACTCTTCTCAAGAAGATGAAATGGTACCAACAGGGAATCGAAAAACTGGCAGAATGGAAAGCACATATCGGTGACATACCGCTGATTGCCATAGGTGGTATGAGTGTTGAACGGGCCAAGGGAGCTTTTGGTGCTGGTGCCGACTCCATTTCGGCAGTTACGGACATAACCCTGAATAAATCCCCAGAAAGTCGGGTGAACCAATGGATAGAGGTATGTCAATGAGTCGCTACAGCCGACAGATCTCTGTTTCATCCTTTGGTTTGTATGGCCAAGATTGCCTTCGTGAAGCCCGAGTTCTGGTAATTGGTGTGGGGGGACTGGCTGCACCGTTACTACAGTATTTAGTCGGGGCAGGTCTGGGATACATTCGCCTGGTTGACCCAGACTGTGTTGAGCTTAGCAATCTTCATAGGCAGACATTGTTTAGAGAATGTGATATAGGCAAACCAAAAGTTGAGGTTGCCACCTGTCAAATGACTGGACTGAACTCTGAGACCCGTCTTGAACCATTGCATGAAAGGTTTGGGCCTGAAAACACCGCCCAATTCTGTGCAGATGTTGATTTGGTAATTGAATGCGCTGATGGGATTGCTGCCAGCTATATTGCCTCCGATTATTGCCTCAAAAACAACCTTCCCTTGATTAGCGCCAGTGTGACAGGGACATACGGATATTGTGGTGGGTTTTGTGGAGGAGCACCAGGGCTTCGAGCCATTTTCTCTTCTCTACCCGAGCAGCTTGGATCTTGTGAAGCGGATGGAGTCCTTGGGCCGGCTGTAGGTGTTCTGGGTGCCCTGCAAGCCCAGATGACTATGGCCGTGCTTGCCAATCTCAAGCCCTCGCCACTGGGACAACTTGTGACTTTTGATGCCCAGTCAATGCGATTCAGTGAATTTCGCTTTGATAATGCCGAAAACCCCGCACCAACTCCGGCATTTATTGCGCGGAAAGAAATTGAGTCCAATGATTTTCTTGTTGACTTGCGAGCGAATGATGAACCAGGACCCGATCTGGAAGGTGCTCACCACCATAAAGTCGCTGAATTTGGTCCAAATGGGCCTATGCCATCTCAAAATCAACGTGCAGTGTTCGCATGTCGCTCTGGTCTTCGTGCTTGGCAAGCCGCCGAGCGACTATCAGAGCACTGGTCTGGCCAGATTGCTCTGCTAGCACTGGGCAATAAATGAAGGAATAATTATGAAACACATCATATTTGTCATTACCCTGATGACTGCCTCTCCAGTATTGGCTCTTGATAAAATGACTTTGCTCCTGGACTGGTTTGTGAATCCTGACCACGGGCCCATAATCGTTGCCCAGGAAAAAGGATACTTCACCGAGCAAGGGCTGGAAGTTGAAGTGATTGCTCCCGCAGATCCATCCGATCCCCCCAAGATTGTAGCGGCAGGAAAAGGAGATCTCGCTATATCATACCAACCTTCATTGCATCTGCAAGTGGCTGAAGGATTACCACTGATACGGGTCGGTACATTGATTGCGACTCCATTAAATTGTTTGCTGGTACTTAAAGAGGGGCCGATTCAAACAATTGCTGATCTTGATGGAAGCAAAATTGGTTTCTCGGTTGCAGGTGTCGAAGAGGCGTTGCTAACAGCAATTCTTGAAAAGCATGGTGTCAGCTTGAACAGCGTAGAACTCGTCAATGTCAATTGGTCACTCTCACCTTCACTAATGTCTAAGCAAGTGGATGCAGTAATTGGGGCCTATCGCAACTTTGAACTCAATCAAATGGAAATTGAAGGTGTTGAGGGTCGTTGCTTTTATATTGAGGAAGAAGGTGTTCCAAATCATGATGAGCTGATCTATGTGGCGCATTCTGAACAGTTGGATGTCAAAAAAATCCGCCGCTTCCTCAGGGCAACCGAATTGGCAACACAATTTATTGTTAACCATCCAGAGGAAAGTTGGGAGATATTCAGATCCAGTTCACCGGAACTTGATGACGAACTCAATGCCAAGGCTTGGGTTGATACGCTTCCACGCTTTGCCCTTCGTCCCGAAGCGTTGGATGCCGGTCGTTACCACCGATTTGAACAGTTTTTATCAGATGCAGGACTTGTTGAAGGAATGCGACCGGTAACAGAGCTTGCTATTGATTTGGGTGCGCAATGAGTTACGGTACGATTTTTGATGCTTGGCGTAAAAATGCGGGAAGAGTCTGGTCAGCTTATGTCAAACATGCATTTGTTAAAGGTCTGGGCGATGGCTCCTTGCCGCGTCAAGCCTTCCTGAACTATCTCAGACAAGACTATATCTTCCTCCTTCACTTTACCCGTGCATGGTCTTTGGCAGTCATCAAAGCCGAAACACTGGACGAAATGCGTCTGGCAGCAAATACAGCAACCGCTTTGATTAATGAAGAGATTTCTCTTCATATAAAAACCTGTACTGAGGCCGGTATCAGTGAGACAGAACTCTTTGCTACGGAGGAGTTAACCGAAAACCTTGCATACACCCGGTATGTCCTTGACGCCGGCTATGCAGGGGACCTGCTTGATTTGCTTGCGACTTTGGCTCCTTGTGTCATGGGTTATGGAGAAATCGGCAAACTTTTGTCTTGCAGCAAGACTTCAGATCAGTATTCCGACTGGATTGAAACTTATGCATCACATGACTACCAGCAGGTCTGCCATGATGTCGGCCAGTTGATTGATTGTGCTGTTGAACGCCGGCTTGGCAGTGATCCGCCAGGTTCTCCCAGGTGGTTAGGACTCTGTCATCGTTTTACCACAGCAACAAGATTGGAAGTCGGATTTTGGGAGATGGGATACTCAAAGTAATGGCACATGCACCTGCTCTAACCCTTACTGGTACGGCCAGTTTTGGTGGAGAGACGATTTTTAGGGATATCCGCCTTAATATAGCAGGTGGCCAATGGACCTGTCTTCTGGGTGCAAGCGGAATCGGTAAATCAACCATCCTGAAAATATTCGCCGGTTTAACCGATGGACTTGAATTGGATGGAACAGCTTCGGCTGCTGATGGTGGGCTAAAAGGTCGAGCCACTTTATTGGCACAAAATGATATGTTGTTGCCGTGGTTGAATGTTCAGAACAATGTACTTTTGGGAGCAAGGTTGAGGGGTGAGCGCCCCAATAAAGTACGAAGTCAGGAGATTTTAACCAAGGTCGGGTTGGTTGGCAAAGCAGACACAAAACCGAACATGCTTTCTGGCGGGCAAAGACAGCGTGTGGCTCTGGCCCGAACTCTCATGGAAGATCGACCGATAGTTTTATTGGATGAACCGTTTTCGGCCCTTGATGCGTTGACCCGTATTCGCATGCAGGATTTGACGGCTGAATTATTTCAAAATAAAACTGTTCTTTTGGTCACGCACGATCCAGGAGAAGCCACTCGTCTCGGTCATGCTATCAAGGTAATGACTTCATCCGGAATTGAAGATTTTAATCCGCCACAAGGGAAAGTACCAAGACCAATCGACGATTTGGATGTATTAACAACCCAGGCAAGTCTTTACTCCCGACTAAGGGAACCCACGGTATGAAGAAACTAGTAGGAGTCGTTGCCTCGGCCCTGGTAGCTCTAATTGTATGGCAAGTCGTAATAACAACCACCAGTTTGCCTCGTTTTATTCTGCCTGGTCCAGGTTTGGTTGGTCAAACCCTGTGGGAAAATCGTTTACTTTTGACTGAGCATGCTTTGATTACAATTTCGGAAGTAGTGGCGGGATTGGTACTTGGTGCATGCATTGGTGCGTTTTCTGCCGTGTTTCTTGCCTCATCATTGGTTGCACGCACGCTGATTGGACCGATTTTCGTGTTCAGCCAGGCCATTCCTGTATTTGCCTTAGCGCCAATCCTTACTCTTTGGTTTGGGTATGGTTTGGGGTCGAAGGTCGCCATGGCACTGTTAATCATCTACTTCCCCGTTACGTCGTCCTTTTTTGATGCCCTAATGCGTACAAACAGGGACTGGCTGGATCTGGCACGGATTATGGGCGGAAGCCCAATGCATATCATGTGGCATATACGCATCCCAGCGGCCCTACCTGGACTTGCATCAGGATTACGCCTCGCTGCCGTCTATGCTCCTATCGGAGCGATCATTGGTGAGTGGGTTGGAGCATCCAAAGGCCTGGGTTATTTGATGTTACTGGCGAACGGACGTGCGAAGACAGATTTAATGTTCGCGGCTCTCATTGTGCTCGCTTTGTTTACGATAATTCTTCACGCCAGTGTTAACAAATTGGCCAACAAGGTAGTGGATTAACACTTTTCCTAATATGACCTATTGATAGTGATTTATGTTTATTTCGGGAACTTTTTGTCAGTAATGAGGAAATAGTTTCCATAATTTTGTTAAGAAAAACAATAGAAAATAATTACAAATAACAATCATTTGATTGAATATTAATAATTTAATTATAAGTTAGAAAAATATTTCTAAAAATAAATCAAATGATAAATAAATTGTGACTCTTCAAATTGACCATTAAAGAATCACAGAGGAAACTGATTATTAATCTAATCAACAAAGGAAGGATAACGACACAATTTACAAAAGAACGGCCAACGGATTGGAATCCAGGAAGTGTAAATGATCCTGAAGGCGAGTTTTTTCATAATTTCACCGATATATCAGCATGGAGAAAGATTATAGAACTTCTAGAAAAAGGTCATCCCTTAGAAGAAGTCATTTTGAAAAATCCACCTGGGGCTAAAGGTTATGTTATGAAAGTGGACTTAGTAGGGATTACTCCCCAGCTTTATATCAAGTTGGAGGTTATTAATGGTAACTCTGTTTTAGGAAGAAGTTTCCATTACTCAGAAAGGAGTTAAGAAAATGCAAACATACGATTTTCCTGACGGAAAAATTCCTTTGGGTCAGCTCGAGCATGGTTGTCCACTTTGTGATAATCAGGAAATCACATTAACTTGGACAAATCAAATCATTGACTACGGTACAGGAGAAAAAGCAACAGAAATTCCTGTAAGAGTGCCTGTTTTATATTGTGAGTTGTGCGACTTTGAATACCTTGATAAATATGGTGCGATGGTTAAACATGAAGCTGTTTGCAGGTATCATGGTATTTTAACCCCAAATGAAATTAAGCAAATTAGAAAAAGTCTTGGTTATACTAAAGAAGGATTTGCGAAACTTACCAAGATTGGTATTGCATCCCTGAACAGATGGGAAAGTGGTTCGGGCATGCAATCCCACTCACATGACAATTACTTGAGGTTACTTCAGACGAATCCAGACTTAATTGAAATACTTGAAGGCCGTCTGACACCTCATCTAGAAAATAAAGAAGTTCCCCGCAATCAAAAATTTCCGCATCTGTTTCAGTTTCATAAGTTCCCAGGTTTTAAAAAAATTTTAGCTCAGTGTGAAGGATTTCACCTTACACCACAAAGTTATTAAGCAATGTATATCACCACTTTTTATTCATTTAAGGGCGGTGTCGGCCGATCAATGGCCTTAGCCAATACGGCTGTAGGCCTTGCACAAGCAGGAAATAAGGTGCTGGTTGTAGATTTTGACCTTGAAGCTCCTGGTTTGGATACGTTTGAATTACTCAAACCAAAAGGTAACCCCCTCGGAGTTGTAGATTTTGTATATAATTATCTCGAACAAAACAAAGCCCCAGAGGCAGACAAATTTATTCACAGAACTAAAGGTATGGATAAAGATATTGGCCCCATTTGGATTATGCCCTCCGGGAGAAAAAAAGCCTATGCATCAAGAATTAACCACATTGATTGGATAAATCTTTACAAAAACAAAGAAGGTTATCTTTTATTTGAGGAATTAAAGGAGCAATGGAAACAAAAATATAAATTTGATTATGTTTTGATTGACTCGCGTACAGGACATACAGATACTTCGGGTATTTGCACGAGACAACTACCCAACGCAGTAGTGATATTGTTTTTTCCAAATGATCAGAATTTGGGTGGTTTAACCAAAGTTGTCAAAAGCATCAATGAAGAAAGCACACGAAATTTAGAAACAAAAATCAAATTGCATTTTGTAATGTCAAATGTGCCATACTTGGATGATGAGGATCAGATTTTGATAAAAATTAAGGAAAATTTCGTAAAAAAACTCCAAATGAAGCATCCTCCCATGAAAATACATAGATACGATAGTCTTTCCCTGTTGAATCAAGAGATATTTCTAGCATCAAGACCAAAAAGCAGGCTGGCAAATGAATATCAAAATCTCGTTTCAGAAATAAAAAAGTACAATCCTTCCGATTATGAGGGAGCCATCCTTTATCTCAAAGAAACCAAGAAACGAATACCTGTGTGGGATTTTGAAGATGATAAAGAAACGAAGGAAAGGCTCAAGAAAATTGAGGACCAACATAAAAATAGGGGTGAGGTTCTCTATCACTTAGGTGATTTATATGATTTTCAGGGCGACTCTGAAAGGGCACTTGGGTTGTTTGATAAAGCTATTGATGTTGGCCTTCATACACCAAATGTTTATTTTAATCGTGCCAGGTTGCAAGAAAATATCGGGAACAGGGAACTGGCAGTTAAGGATCTTTTAACAATCTTTGATTTTGAATCAGTTGATTTCATTTGGATTATTAGGGCCCAGCACCAGTTGGTCAGGATAGGGGATTTTGAACCAGAAAAAATTATATATTCACGAACTTTAAAAAACCTGGATAAGGAAAAAAAGTTATTATTAGCGAGTAATTTCAATCGATCTGCAATGCAGTCTAAAATAGCAGTTCATATCATGCAGGAGTTACTTGATAGCGGCGAATATTTAAAAGATTATGCTTTCAAGTTTAATTTTGGTTTATCATTAATGTCATTAGGTAAATGCAATGAAGCTGCAGAGAATTTTAAACTCGTTTTGCAAAATAAAAGTGAAGAAATTGAGACTATTGGAAGTTTGTTTAACTATGCAATGGCAAATTGGGGCCTATCTAATGATAACATAAAAACGAATTTCCAAAAAGTTGTCGACCGTCATGAAATGCTAGATGAACCAAGAAGTAATCCAAATTATTTGCAATGTATGACTGTGGCTTATTGGGGTATAGGAGATAAAGAAAAATCTTTCAGCTATTTGAAAAAGGCACAAGACAAAATTTTAGATAGCAGAGAACGTTCACATTTTAGTTGCTGGAGATATCTTGAAGTAGACAAAAAACAATTCAGGGAGGATTTAAGTGAAATTGAAGAATTGTTAACTGGTCACAGTTCTTTAAAACCCAGATATCTTAAACAACAATCCTCTGATTGATCTCAGTCAAATGGATAAAATTCTCAATATCATCTTTGAAACAAAACAAAATATTTAACACGAAGGTTTATAATTATGGACTTGGACAAGGTCAAAATTTTCAGAAACCGTAAGGGGTTTCTTTCCGCACTGGATCAATCGGGCGGCTCCACACCAAAAGCATTGAAATCTTATGGTGTTGACGAAGATCAATACTCAAGTGAGGAAGAAATGTACTCGCTGATCCACGAAATGAGGCTTCGCATCATAAAATCGAAATGCTTCACAAGTAGCCGAATTCTGGGTACGATATT
The DNA here is from genome assembly GCA_022822495.1 of Paracoccaceae bacterium. Lineage (GTDB taxonomy): Bacteria > Pseudomonadota > Alphaproteobacteria > Rhodobacterales > Rhodobacteraceae > MPNP01. Next base: position 17,841 of record JAJEBQ010000010.1, read on the forward strand.
GTTCCAGGGTACAGTCAACAGGAAGATTGGGCATGAAAAGTTACCACAATATCTTTGGAACCAAAAACAAATACTGGCAATCCAGAAAATTGATGTCGGTATGGAAGACCAAAGCAATGGCATCCAATTAATGAAATCCATTCCACACATGGAAGATAGCTTGCAAGAGGCTGTGGCTAATGGTGTGTTCGGTACCAAAATGCGTTCGGTAATATGGGAAGCTACACCTTCTGGTATCAAAGAAAATGTCTCGCAACAATTCGACTTTGCCAAAACCATTTTACGGTATGGGCTGGTCCCAATTATAGAACCAGAAGTCTCCATTAATATTCCCGACAAAAAGCAATGCGAAGAGATTCTCCTGAAGGAATTGCGCACGAACCTTGACTCCTTAAAAGACAACCAGAATGTTGCTCTCAAACTGACCATACCCAGTCAGAACGGTTTTTATACCCCATTGGTAGAACACCCAAGAGTACTGAGAGTCACTGCTCTATCGGGGGGATATAGCCATAACGAAGCTTGTATCAAACTTGCCAACAATCCGGGAATGACAGCAAGTTTTTCCAGAGCGCTTACTGAAAAACTAAAGGTTGATCAGACTGAAGAAGAATTTGTGGCTGCCCTTGATGGTTCCATGGAAAGTATCTTTCAGGCTTCCATCACCTGAGATTCAATAGTTTGGAGCGTTCTTCAGAAAGGCTATCTGATGAAATTCAGATTGTCTGATGTCTCGCTGGTAGGCTTCGCTGATGGGGCAAATCCTTCTGACATTGCATCCAAGTCGCAAACATTCATGGCCCTCGGAAGAACCGATATACTTACGACAGCCATCCGCATCATAAATTTCAGGTGTTAACACACCAACGGGACAGGCTGTAATGCAGGGTTTATCAACACAGGTCACACACGGGCTTTGTGGTGGAGGTGGAGGTAAATGAAAAAATTCTGAATAACCTAATACCCCTCGGTAGGAAACCAGAAGTCCAGAAGTGTCGTGAACCAGAAACTTTATCGGTGAATGCCAGCTACGACCTGTTTTCAGGGCCCAGGTCATGAATGGATGATAGGGAGGCCCTCCAAAGGGATAAGCCGGTTCTCCCTTGGTTTCCTCTCCAATCGTGTCAATCACTCTTTTAGACCAGCGGTCCAAAGGGTTGGGTAAACCATCCTTGAATTCATCCTGTTTGATTATGTATGTCCAAAACCCCGGTTCCTTGGGGCCAAGCATGATAAGGGTCTTCGTATCCCCAGGAACCTTGTCCTGCCTATCAGGATGAAACCCCCCGTAGACCTCAAGTTGGTGTTGTCCTGCTTTTTCAGAGATTTCGGTATAATTCATGGAGTTATCGGGAAACAAGGGTTTTTAAGGTGTATTTTTCGTAATCAGTGTACCAATACCGTGTGCCGTAAACAATTCAAGAAGCACCGAATTTGGTGTCTTGCCATTTAAAATCACAACTGCCCTGACACCATCACGAACAGCATTTAGAGCTGTCTCAGTTTTCGGTATCATTCCTCCCTGAATCACTCCAGATGTAATTTTTGTTTCCACTTCTTCAGGCGTAAGCCTGGATATGAGACTGTGTGAGTTATCAAGGACGCCATCAACATCTGTAAGCAACAATAACCTGTCTGCATTCAAAGCAGAGGCGATGGCTCCCGCAGCGGTATCACCATTTACATTAAGTGTTATCCCGTCCCGACCAACACCAATGGGTGCAATAACCGGAATCAAGCCGTTCTCAAAAAGGTTTCTTAAAACGGTTGGATTCACCTGATTGGGTATGCCGACCAAACCCAGTTCGGGATCAGCCATTTCACAAACCATGATGTTGGCATCTTTACCGGATATTCCAATCGCGGAACCACCTGCCTTATTTATGGCTTGGGCTATTCTCTTATTGACATGTCCAGAAAGAACCATCTCGACAATTTCAACTACTTCAGGACTGGAAACTCTCTTGCCCTTGATAAAACTGGATTCTATACCAAGACGCTCAAGTGTAGTGTTAATTTTAGGCCCGCCACCATGTACCACAACAGCATTTATGCCAATTTGCCTCATAAGTACAATGTCCTTGGCAAAACTGGCAAGGGAATGCTCATCACCAATGGCATTCCCCCCTATTTTCACTACAACAACAGAGTTGTCATAGCGTTGCATGTAAGGCAAGGCCTCAGCAAGAGTTTTGGCAGTTGTCAACCAGTTCCTGTTGGTAACCATTTCCCTAATCCCATAAAATCTGGTGCCTCATTCAAAGTGTTCTTATGTTGGTTTTTCAGACTCACATCAATAGAAGACCTAAGCCCGTTGTTTTCAAGTCCTTATTCCAATTCAGCTATAGCCTTTTGTAAATTGGTTATACCAGATTTAGTTTTTGAACTTGTAAATATAACCTCGGTCAACCCAACCGGGTATTTGCGAATCGTTTCCTCGGCTAATTGCATGAGTTTGGATCGTTGGTCCGACTTTATCTTGTCGATCTTGGTGTAGATGAGTTGGAACGGTACAGCACTATCGTTTAAAAGTTGAAGTAACTCATGGTCAATAATTTTTGCTCCAATCCTGGCATCAATCAAAACAAACACTCTTCGTAAAGAAGCTCGCCCCCTGAGATAGGCTGCCATGAGTTTTTGCCGCCTCATCTTGATCTTCTTGGGCATTTTCGCATACCCATACCCAGGTAAATCAACCAGGTAGTGGGTCATGCCGATGCAGAAATAATTGATTTCCTGGGTTCTACCCGGAGTATTCGATGTTCGTGCCAGATTCTTGCGATTGGTTAGGGAATTGATCAAAGAGGATTTTCCAACATTGGAACGCCCACAAAAGCAAACCTCAACCCTGTCTAAAGGCGGTAGTTCGGAGGTATGAACAACACCCTTTAGAAAGGTAATGTCTTCAGTAAAAAGTTTCCTACCTGCGGCATTCTGTTCAAAAGAAAGTTCAGGTGGAGTAGTGATTGTCAGTTTAAATGGCTGATCCACTTATTCATTCCCTGACCCCCCGGGTTGTTAAAGAAAATTCAATTACAGGCAACTAATTTGGTGTGGTTTTCTTGTTTTTCTTTTTTTTTGCCGGTTTCTTGGGTGGTGGTTCCTCCTTTTCCTTAGGAGTGCCAACTATTGGCAGGTTGGTTTTGGCAAAACTACTTCTGATATTACCCAGGATATCAGGTTTGACACCTTGGCTTCTCATAATCACATATTGCTGGATAAACGTAATCAGATTGTTCGCAATCCAGTAGATAATCAAGCCACTGGCAAATTGACCAAGCATGAACATAAACACCCAAGGTAACCACGCGAATACCATTGCCTGAGTTGGATCTGTTGGAGCAGGGTTAAGTTTCTGTTGTAACCACATGGAGACACCAAGCATAATTGGCAGGACACCAAGGGATATAAGAGCAAGCAAAGTTCCGGTCTCTGGTGTTGACCAGGGGAGTGCACCAAAAAGGTTTAAAATTGATGTTGGATCGGGTGCAGACAAGTCTTTGACCCACAAAATGAAAGGTGCATGTCTCATCTCAATAGTGACAAAAATAACCTTGTACAAGGAGAAAAAGATCGGAATCTGTGGCAATATGGGCAAACATCCAGCGGCAGGATTGATCTTTCTTTCCCGATACATGGCCATCATTTCCTGTTGCATACGCTTCCGGTCATCCCCGACGCGAGCCTTTATCTTTTCCATTTCGGGTTGCAATTCCTTCATGCGGGCCATGGAGACATAAGACTTGTAGGCAAGCGGAAACAGAAAAGCCTTGATAATTAACGTGAGACAAAGGATCGACCAACCCATATTGCCCACTTTCCCATTAATCCAGTAAAGGAGTTGGAAAATGGGTTTGGTTAGAAAGAAAAACCAACCCCAGTCAATCGAATCCTCAAAACGGTCAATAAGGTAATTATCCTGATAATTTTTGATGGGAGTCCATTGCTTGGCCCCCGCAAACAGATAGGTAACTGTTTCAATTGTTGACCTCGGATAGATGTCAACTGCCGGATACCTTGACTCAGCCTGATAAATATCAGACCTGTCAGTATATTTTGCAACAGAAGTGAAGGACGTGCCAGGCTTTGGAGCAAGGGTTGTCATCCAATATTTATCGGTAAATCCAACCCAACCATTTGACTGTACAACCTGCTTCTCCAGGTTAGCGCCTTCTACGGTATCATAATCCAAATCTGGAACATTGTCATAATCAATTTCCTGCAACTCCCCATCTGTCATTCGTACGACACCTTCATGCAGTATAAAGAAATTCTGAAGGTTCTGGGGTTCGCCATGACGAGCAATGATTCCGTAAGGCGCCATCCGCAGGGTGGATTCACTATTGTTGGTCACAGTTTGGGTTACTGTGAAGAGGTAATTTTCATCAACTTCTATGATACGGCGAAAGGTTACTCCGATTTCGTTTGTCCAGGATAAAACCAGAGATGATTCTGGTGTAAGTTCTTGCCCACTTTCAATGGTCCATTCAGTTGAGGATCCAGGAACATCCCGAAACTCCAGATTACCAGCAGGAGACCATCCGAATAATACGTAATACGCTTGATTGACGCCGGCAGGAGAAAGCAATCTGACAAGATCTGAATCTTCCTTTAGGGTTTCATTGTACCGTTTGAGGGACAAATCATCTATTCGTCCTCCCAGCAGGGATACAGAACCGGTTAAACTAGGCGTATCAATGGTAATACGATCACTGTCTTCCAAGGCTCGATCAAGTGAAATTTCACCAAGAGAGTTTGTGGATAAGGAAACAACTGTACCCGCAGTTGGAGGTGTTGTGGCCACACCATCGTCGGAAATACCATCTTGTTGAACTTGTTGTTGCTCAACGGGAACTTCAGGTTCCTCGGGGGCAAATAACAAAACCCAGAGCAGGATTACAACAAAGCTTAGCCCAACGGCTTTAAGCATGTTCTTGTTTTGTTCATCCATAGGTACTGTCTTTCACCATTAGTAAGTTCATTCGTGCGTTACCGCCAATTTTCAACCTGTCACCAAATAGTTGTAATGAAAAATTCTTCAATTAAGGACTTGTGGGGAAAAATCGGGTGAATTGTAAACTCATACATTCGAGGGTTTAATCGGGAACGTTATCAATGCCGGACTTTCCCCATGGATGACATCGTGACACCCGTTTGATGGTGAGCCATGTTCCCTTAAATGCTCCATGCTTTTCCAACGCTTCGAGTGCATAGGCCGAACAGGTTGGCTGGAAACGACAATGCATACCTACGAATGGACTGCCCACCAACCGATATAATCTGACGGGTAAGGAAATTATGAAAGCCAGGAGGGTCATCAATAGAAACTCATCTGAACTACCGCCGGCATAATATCAGGTTGGTATTCTTCGGTGCATTTTGTTTAGTGATTGCTTAAGGTCTTTTATCATCTGGTCAAATTTTAGGGTTGTTGTTGTGTCTTTAAGGCCTACCAAAACATAATCCCAACCGGGCTCACCACAATCTGGCAAAGTGTTGAGGGCGAGGTGACGAAGTCTTCTTTTCGCCCGGTTTCGTGTAACAGCATTCCCAAGCTTTTTGGAACAGGTTATACCAAATCTTATCGTTTTCGCCTCCGATTTTTCAGTATTACGCCCAACACCCTGCAAGAGAAATCCTTCGGTACGTTGTTTAAAGCCCTTGGCTACAAGAAGAAAATCTTTTCGTTTTTTCAGGGCTTCGCATGCTGGCTTAACCGCAAGGTTTTCAATCTGGGTTTCAGTCTCCACTTCCCTGGCTCACATCTCATCAGGGTAAAGGTCTGAAATACGCTCGTTAGGCAGACAGGACCTTACGACCTTTCGCTCTTCTACGATTGAGAATAGTTCTTCCGGCCTTGGTGGCCATTCTAGCCCGAAAACCATGGCGTCTTTTGCGAACAAGGTTACTTGGCTGAAAAGTCCGTTTCATGACTTCCTCACATACTATCAAAAATAACTGGATGTCTTTAAGTGGTCCAAGATGTAAGATTTGAATTGCCCTAAATCAAGATATTTTGTTAAATTTGTACCACAAACGACATCATAAAAACTACATCTTGCTAACAAATGATATCATTTGTTATACAAGTTATCATGAACGAGGGTGATATCTCCTTTAAATCAAGTGTGCTTTGAGCAGTGCAGAAAGTAAAGAAAGGGTAGGGAATTGAACAGCAAAGACAAGGAAGGGCTTGACCTTAAGAAACTTATACCCCTGGCCGTCATTATCCTTGTGGCAGTGATAGGTTTTTTCACATTGCGGGATTATCTCACCTTCGAAACAATCAGAGACAACAGGGAGACCCTGATACAGTTCAAGGATAATAATTACCTGATAACTTCCCTGATCTTTCTGGCCATCTATATCATTATCGTCGCATTCTCATTACCCGGTGCTGCGATAGCATCTCTTACCGGAGGGTTTTTATTCGGGCTTTTTCCGGGTACGCTGTACAATGTACTCGCAGCAACCATTGGAGCCACCATAATATTTGTGGCAGCACGCATGGGGCTGGGAGAATTTCTGTCTCGGAAAATGGACACGGGTACAGGTACCGTACAAAAGTTGAGAGATGGTTTGCGTGAAAATGAAATCAGTGTACTATTTCTTCTAAGACTAGTACCGGCTGTGCCCTTCTTCGTTGCCAATTTGCTCCCCGCGCTTGTGGGGGTAAAATTTAGAAATTTTGTTTTCACAACCTTTTTTGGCATAATACCAGGGGCGTTAGTATATACTTGGGTTGGCGTTGGTTTGGGTGAAGTCTTTGCCCGTGGCGAAGCCCCAGATTTGAGCATTATATTTGAATGGTATATACTGGGGCCGATACTTGGACTTTGTGCCTTAGCACTTCTTCCAATAGTCATCAACATTCTTAGGAAATCGAAAGGTTAGAACAATAGAATCTACTTTCGGAGGGGTTCAGTTATCGAATCTTGATTTCCACTGGATAATTTTGGGCCTAATTGTGTATCTGGTTTTGTTCAGGAGGAAGATCTGAAAACAGCTCATCAGGAGGGTATATCTCTTTCCAGACTTATCCTGCTCTATTCAAGTTTCCTGCTTGTCTTTCTGGAAGCAGTCTTTCTAACCGTTTCTGTTGCCTCATTTGAAAGGGGACAGTTGGAATCACTTGCCAATCAAATCTATCTGGTAAAAAACGTCTATTTGGATGACCTTGGCACTTGTGAAGAGGTTGTCGATTCCGTTGAGGCCTCACCCGAATCGTATTATAACTTGATAGGGCCACTCCCACTTTCATCAGTTGGTCGTATTCCGGTCGAAACGGTCATTTCAAGCAACGAATCTGTTGATGAGTTTTTAAATTCTCTTGGCTATTCATCGTTGGGGTTTCGATATGAAAAATATGAAAATGGTGAGATCAGCTGCCGCCAGAAATATGACTTTAACACTGATGGCAAAGTGCTTGATAACCGGGAAGTTCTTAACGTTGACCTTCGCGAAGAAGATATCATTGCCAATTTTCGATCTGGTTTTGTTTCTCTTTACAATAAGGTCTTGCAAAAGGATTATTTTTATATTGTCTTTTTTGATCGAATAATCCAAGGCAAAAGGGAGGTATATGAATTTACCATTTCGAGCGACAAGGTATTGTTATCATTTGAGGCTATATTCAGAGTCATACTCGTTCCCTCAATCCTTATTCTTATTGTAAATACCGCCCTTATAACTCTTGGTTCTATCATGTTCTTCTCAGGGCCCATAGACAGGATAACCAGAAAAATAAAAGGCATACATTCAATTCTGTACGAGCCAGAGAAATCCGAAAATCTCAAACCGAAGGAACCAAAGAAAAGCATCTTTTTGGAAATAAACAGGATTGAAAATGAAATTACCCTTGCCACGGAAAGGCTTCGCCCAATCAACATTCTTGAGGGCGAGGGAAAAGCGTTTCAGCACGAAATCAAAAACTATATGTCAACCATTCGCGCTTCTCTTCGCAATCTGATTTCATCGCTTGGTGAGGATGGCGGTCAGTACTTGGAGAAGGAGAGAAGTATAGATACCATTGGCAAGATGATAAGCGCCAAGGTTGAGCATTTGGTCAGCTATGTAACATCTGATCCAAGAAATCTTGAAAAGGAGGAGATTTCGTTGGATAAGTTGTTTTCCTTTGTCAAAAGCACTGGTGAAGAGGTGGCTAAGTACCACAATGTAGAGGGGGAAATAAGGGATGAGAAAAACAGTGAGAACAATTCGGTTATATCTATTGATTGGAAGTCGACGAAACAGAATGATGTTCAAGTAAATGCAAACTGGGAATCTATTTATGGTGTGATGTTTAATCTTGTTCTAAATGCCATTATTGCCATAAGGAATAGGATGGAGTATGAAAATGACGCTGGGATTGAGTACGGAGAGAAGGGGAAAATAATCATTTCTGTTTATCAACCGGAAGCAGAACAAGCAACCGTTTTAACTGTAGAAGATAATGGTGCAGGTGTCGAACAGACTATCCGCCAGACTTTGTTTAAATATGGAGTACAAGGTGATTCCGAGAGAATTCATCGTGATGAGCGAAGGCCTCTGGGAGGGGTCGGGCTTCATTATTCTTTCCAACAGATCAAATATCACGGAGGCGAGTTGACGCTGGATTGGACAAGTCATTTCAATGATTATCCGAAACCAAAAAGGACCGGTTCAAGGTTCAAGATAACCCTGCCCAAATGAATACCAAAGAAACCCTTATTGTTCGGCATGTTAAGGAAGGGGATACTTCAAGTGTTGCAACCTATTCTCCTTGTGAAAGGTATCGCTACGAATTGACGAGAACCTGGGACTTACAAAATGGGCGAATTTTGTTTGTTATGCTGAACCCTTCTACAGCAACGGAATTTAAAAATGATCCAACAGTTGCAAGGTGTGAAGGCAGGGCAAAACACCTTGGTTTTGGCTCATATCGGGTTTGTAATATTTTTGCTTTGAGGAGTGCGGATCCGTTTGAGTTATATCAAAGTGATAATCCGATTGGAGAAGAAAATGATGAGGCTATTAAAAGGGGTTGTGATTGGGCCGACACAATTGTATGTGCCTGGGGGAACCATGGCAAGTTTTTGAATCGGGGAAAAGAGGTTGAACACTTGATGCGCATGACAGGAAAACAACTAACATCCTTGGGCATTACCAAAATAAAATACCCCAAACATCCGCTTTATATTCCACATTTACAACCACTGATATTGTGGAAGTGAATGCAGTAGAATGAAATTTACATAACCAATGGAAAGGAAGATGAAATTAATTTTAGTTCGTCATGGGAAATCAAGTTGGGATACCAATCATTCGGACCATGATAGACCCTTGGCACCAAGGGGCATCAAGGCAGCCGAAAAAATTGGAGATTGGTTGAATTTCAATAAACATCATCCAGATTCAGTTCTTTGTTCATCCGCAGTCAGAACCAGGCAAACCTGGGACATCATCAAAGCGCAATTACCTGCTGCCAAGCACGAAAAACATGCCAAAGAGCTTTATGGCGCTTCTGGAAGAATGATGTTCATGCATCTCCAAGGGTCAACCGGTGAAACTGTTTTAATGGTTGGACACAATCCGGGAATGGCTGAATTCGCACATAGTTTATTACTGAATCCACCTGAAACCACACAGTTTCACAGATTTCCAACTTGTGCTACCTTGGTTTGTAAATTTCAAACCGACCATTGGAAAAGTATAAAGTTGGGGCATGCAATTTTGTTGGATTTTGTTGTTCCTCGGGAATTATGACAAGTTTCAATTCCTAATGAACTTGGTACGTCATTAACGGTAGACGGGCCGGCCTTGGCGGCAATGGGATCAGTCACAGCGCAACGCAAGATACGGGGGAAACAAAGTCGTGAGACCCGCTCCTTTCTTAGGAACAAGAAACTGACACCGGACCAATGACTCCGGCACGTCCGATCCCATTGGGTGCTTGCGTACGCGCTTCATTGGGTCCTTGATGTAATAATGAACGAAGATTATTGACGCAACCGTACGGGTCCGGGGCCGTAGACCTTAGCGGTCCTGCGCAGGTAAACCCTCAATCTGGCTCGTTTGGCCGTAGATAAGAGGACTCCATCCATTCGAGGAAGACTTAAAAAAGCCGGATGGAATCACAATTATGCGTTGAAACGCATCCGTTTGGCTGGACTTTTACCTGAAAATGGGGCAGTTCAAAAGCGATAGCCCTGAGGACTTGAGAGATTTAATTGATAAAAAAATGAAAAAATTATTTAATAGACATGCCCATTAACATATATATTCGTATTCGTATTTTTGATTTTTTGGTTACAACAGGATAAAAAAATGGGGGGGGGGGTAGCTATGGTCGCAAGCACAGCCGAAGGTCGCAGTATTACAAAACCAGGCCATTCATTACAGCGGGTTTGGCACAAGATTTGTCCTCTGTCTTGGGGTTCCCTGCCCCCCCCCCCGATATTTTGTTGCGACCGGTCTGCTGTGTCTGTCCCTCTTGCTGGCACTGATCGTCCCGACGGCCGCACATGCGCAGAAGCCCAACGCCTTTTGGAACACAACCGCTCAGAGTTTCACTGAAGGCACGACTTACCCTGTGCCATTCCAGGTCACGCAGAATATTGCCACGGCGACCAGCTTGAGCGTGACCGTCACCGGGACGGCGACGCACGGCACGGACTACACGTTTGGCACCGGTGTGACCTACGCGAACGGGACCGCGACCGTCACGATACCGGCGGGGACGCAGGCGTGGACACAGCTTGGTTTTGACATCACGCTCGTTGATGACGGTGCCAGCGACAGCGGCGAGACGATCATTCTGACGATTGTTGCCAACAGTGCCTTCGGTCGTGGGAGCCCGTATGTGCTTATGATCACGGTGACGGAAGACAGCGGTGGTCCCACCTATGTGATTAGTGGTGATCCCCATGTCGGCGAGGTGCTGACGTTGACCCGGACCATTGATGACCCGGACGATGGGGTTCAGACAGAAATAATATCATGGGAAGTGCCAAGAGACGGCCAGAGTAATCTCCAAGTTCAGGACGGTGGTACGAGTTATACGCCGACCACCACTCAAGAGGGCTTTCCAATACGAGCGAAGATCGTCTATACCGATGGGAATGGGAACAACAAAATCTTTTATACAAACGAGCTTGGTCCGATCGGGTCGGCACGCCCGCGGGTGGTTTCCATCAAGCGGCAGGTTCCGACGTCCACACCAACGGACGCCGATAGTTTGACCTGGCGGGTGACCTTTAATGAGGCGGTACAAAATGTTGATGCGGCGGATTTTGAGGTGACCGGCACTTCGGCGACGCTGGTTGTGTCGCAAGTGGGGTCAACCAACTCTTATGACATCACCGCTTCAGGTGGTGACCTTGCGAATCTCGACGGTACGGTGACGTTGCGTTTTGCATCCGGGCAGAACATTCAGGACGTGGACAATGTTGCACTGGTCGCTAGGTACACGACGCCGACGGGGACGAACCAACCGACGTACGAGGTGACACAAGACACGACGCCTCCCCGAGTCGCGTCAATTGAGCGCTATCTTCCCGTCTCTTCGCCGGCGACCAATATCTCGCTTCTGAACTGGAAGGTGACCTTTAGCGAGGCGGTGCGGAACGTAACTAAGGAAGATTTTATGGTGACCGGCACCACGGCGACAATCACAAACGCGGACTTTCTTAATGGTGCTTACTATGTCCGAGCCGAAGGCGGTG
>JAJEBQ010000011.1 GCA_022822495.1 Paracoccaceae bacterium
TAACCATGCCTGAATCCATGTCCATCCATGTCCATGAGAGTGACATGCAGAGTATTCATATTGCACTACCCCCTGATCCAAATATTTCAGAGGAACAATTGGAAGCAGTCTCAGCCGGATTGTGTTGTTGCTGGTAGTATAAATTATTTCGGAGCAGTTTGCTTCAGAGGGAGTTGCTCCTTTCTACCACTTGAAGGTAGATTCAAAATCAGTTGCGTGGGTGCAGGCGTATTAGGTACCCACGCTTGGTTGGTTGATTCAAGAAAAGTCCAAACTTTGACTAGTTTTTGAAGTTGCGATCACACAATCCCCAGCCTGATAAACTCATGCCATCAATACATTAAAATCTTCAGTGGCTCATAAATGAAGTGCCCCTGTGATTTTTCATGCGTAACACAAGAAAAATCGACAAGTAAAGTGTTATAATTTGGTAAGCCTATACCCTCAATCTAACGAGGTTAGAACCATGAATACGTACGCCTTTACCTTGCTGATTTGGTTGTCAGAAATAACCAGTTTGATGTGATGGATACCGCGAAGAATGACAAAACGCCCGGCCTTGCCGTAGAAAAGTTTTGGCTTCTCCATCCACCCCTTTAGGGCCGAAAGTTTCTCCTCGACAACTATGTTCATGGCGCCAAGAGTATCCATGAAGGGATGCCACAAAGTGGAATCGTCAAGCCAATATCGCCGATCATTGGTGTATCTTTGCTTTACCATGGCTGTTAGACCCAGATCAGGACCCAAGCCTTCCTCTCTGACATCAAGATTGATCCCATTGCGCACAATCTGTGCTCTTTTCTGTAAGGAATTCCATACCTGCTTAACACTTGTCGTATCACCCGGCCAGTTGATTTCCTGTAGATACGACTCCGTCTCTGTCGGGGAATTAAAACCCATAACGGCTAATCTTAATCCCCGCAAGCGTGATGGAAATATGCCAAATGAATCCAGACGTGTATTATCCTGCTGGGCAGAGTAAACCCGTTCAAGTATATCTTTCTCAGTTTGATTTAATGTCCATCCAACAGAGGAATAAAGAGATTCTGACACCGTAAATACATCGGTGGTTTTTCCTTCACCACCATTTATTGGTTTTTGACCCGGGCGAAGAAAAAATCCGGGTAAATCCGACATACCATTATTTGCTGAGCCAACATCAAATTCAAGCATCAATTTTCGCCCAACTATGGATTGAAGAGTTGGATCGTCACCATCCATAATCCTGAACAGTTTTACGATCGCTTCGTCGAGCTCGTTGTTATTTCCAGATTGTATACGTTCACAGAAAATATTTCCCGTTTTTGTACCTCCAGTCAGAGAAACACCGAAATCAGCTGTTGGATTAGAGGTATGTAAGGGAAATTCGAACCCGAAGGGAAAGGCCCCCATTGAAATTGGGAGGTTTTTGGCACGAGTAAGTATGCTTTCCCACTCATCATTCCCAATCAGGGCTTCGGGTGTCCATCCTTTTGCTAAAGACAACAGATGTCCAATATCACCATCTTCTTCGGATAACCTATTCTGGGTAAGTTTCAATGCTTCTTCAAATTCCATTTTTAATCTCTTAGGCCAAGACAGGTACTGGGTTCAATTCTGATTCACTCAGGGGGGTGCTAAAATACCCCATATTTACAGGCACATCATACAATCTTCCTGGAGCCCATCTTGGCCAAAAATGTCGCATACCGGGAACAATGACACGTACTACATTAAGCCCTATGTCAGGACGGGTTTGATCCAAAACCAATAATTCCATCTGTTTCTCTTCAACAAGAGATTGACAATATTCGACTTCTTCTTTCAAATCACGAGAAGTAAAACCATTCTGTGATATTGGCCTTAAAGGATTTGAATCGTTGGGCACAAGCCAATGACAATTTTTGAGACAACCGTTTTGCCACCAAGCTAGAACCATTGGGTCGTCAATCGCAGGCCGACCTTCATTTTTGCTGGAATGTGGTAGCCAGGTAAGACATTGATTGAGTTCACAAAGTGCCCGTTTTACTGCAGTTTTAGCGTCAGGATGACTACCAGCACCATAAATGATATCTTCAGTCTTGCCACAAGGCTTGTTGGAAATAGCTACGTAAGTTGGTATGGTAATGTCAGACGTGATATCAAGAACCCATATATCACGCTCGTACTTTTCGTAGTAACTTTTGGCCTGATTCAGAAAATCATCATCAAAATTGGTAAGATTGACAGATGGCTTCCTCAACTGATTATACCACCAAATGGAAAAGGCATCACGTTCAACCAATTCATAGAATCCCTGCAAAATGGCTTCTTCCATGGTATTGCCGGCCGCACAACCATTAGTATCTGCAATCAAATCCGAAGAGTTACGATACTCTTGGGGCATAATATAGAGCATGGTTGTAGGAAGATAACGATGACGGTTTTGGGTAAAGGACCAGACAGGTGTCCATTCCATAACCCGGTAGGGATCAAATTTTTGGGGAATTATATTGTAAGGATGTCCTTCAGAATTGATGGTTTCTGCATTTTCAAGCTGTTGTTCACTGAATAATTGAACAGTGTTGGGATTTATGGCGTTGTCTTCCTTGGAAAAATCTTTGAAACACTTTTTGGTACGGATTTCATCGCCTAGGAATCCCCCTGAATACCGCTCAATTGCTTCGCATAAAGCGCTGACCTGGGATTGAATAGTGTTGGTTCCCTTGCCGGCACTATTGCTTCGTAAAGATCGACGGAGCGAACTTAAACTGTTAATTTTTAATCCGTGGTTGCTTCCAGCCCAATAAACATGCAGCCATGGATCTGTTTCCTCTGTCGTTCGGGCTAACCAGCTGGCAACACCACTTATCGGGCTTACCAAATGTTTGTATTTGGCCAAAGTTTCTTCTGGGGTAACAGTACGTATTCCCCCTGAAGCAAGAATGGCTTTACTTTCCGCTTCCAATTTAATAGGTTTTGGCTGGCGAGTTGGGTCATACAAAGCCTTGTCTCCACATGATAAACATTGGGCTCGTCGGACAACCTTGTGTTTGGTTATTTCCAGTTTGCCTGAATGCATTGTAATGACATGAGTATCCAAAGGTGACTGATCCCCGAGGACAAACCATTTCATGATTTCAGCAGCTATTAGTCCCAAAACCGATTCCTGTACGTTTATATTGTTCAAACCGGGTTTAAAGGCCATTTTATCGCCGCCAACATTTCTAAGGTATTCATGAACCTCCTGATGGCAGCGCAGACGAGTCGCCAAACAATCCCAACAAGGACCAACACCGTTTGATTGAAATACGGGTCCAACCATCGCTTGAATGCCATGGGGCTGAACCAGGATCCATGTTTTTGTTTCTTCCAGAAATCGTTTATTCAAGGCATGAAGGTGCGATTCAAGGTAATTAAAACATTCAACAACCGTAATTGCAGCATTGGTATCAACAACCTTGGCGCCTTTTTTTATGAGAATATCCGCAAGTGGATACTCTCCGCCCATAAATTGAAAAGTGGCATTCCTTAATTGCTCTTCGGCCCAGCGTGGCGTTACACCAAGTGCTGACCAATACGATGCTTGACCCTGAGGCAGGGTATGGTCAGCGGAGACGATATATCCTCTGGCTGATAACGCAAAAATGACACCGAAGACATCAGAGGCAGAATGTTTTTTCGCCAGATTACTGACGATTTGATCCAGGGTTTGGCTTCCATCAAGGAGTGGAAAGAGATTGCTGTAAATCTTGCCACTTATCAAAGTGTTAAAGAATTCTGAAACCAATATAACTTGATTTTTTTCAATTATTCTGAATTGCAAATGTGGTGTTAGAACAGGCCGATTGATGAACCCACGATCTTCCTGAGTTGATTTTTTCAAAATGTTTTGCAAGTGGAATAATTACCTTTGAAACACTGGTTTCTGAAATTTACCCCTGCCAGGGTGTTTATTCCCATTAATAAATGGATTGGACAAGTTCTTTTGTCGTTGCAACCTGTTCATCAATCATATTTTTCAAAGCCTCAAAGTCCGCATATCCACAGTTCTTGGCTACAAGCGATTTAACGCTTGATGAGTAGGCTTCAACATCATCATCTCCCGCCAGTGTTACAGCACCAAGCAATTCTCTCCAGGCTGTGCTTTTTTGGGACAATTCTTCATTATTAAATTTTGCCAATACTGTTTCAGAAGCCAAGGCATTATCTTCAGCAGTTTGTCCGCCTTTTGTTAACTCTAGATACCGCGTCGCTTTGTCAATACCATTCACTATGGTTTTAATTCTGAGATTGATTGAAATATCTTCCTGGCCAAATTCTGCATAATTCAAATCCGCGATCACAGGATCAACTACTGATTCCTCAGCAAGAAGCCGGTTGCGCTCCTCGACAAACAACTTCTCCATATCGGTTGTGCCATTTTGGTAAATGCAACGAGATTTGGTAAGTATGGCCAAGGCTTGTTCAGTATTGTGGCAATACTCATCCAGCTCGGTTATCGGAATGTATTTTGCTACATTCGACTGGGCAGCTGGTTGATCTAAAAGCAGGCTGTCGGAAGCCAATATTGACAAAACCTCATTAAATCTTTGGCAAACACGGTTGCACATGACATGATCTTTATTGTCATGTATAAAAATGAGGTCCAGTTTAGAGCCAAGTTGTACATTCCCTGTAGCAAAATCATTCAAGAAAACTGCCGCAATAGAAAGTGGTAGCGGTCCAACACGTTCTTCGAAATCAGCAACTACCGCTTCCAGCACCATGGCAATCGAAGCTTCGGCAAGATTGGAATAGGCTTTGGAGGCTTCACTTGGCGTCAAATTTCCTCTGACAACATGCATACCGATTTGGAATGCCTTTTCGTTTGACCACCCTTGAACAATTAAAGCTGTTTCATTTGCGTCAGCGGCGGGCCACTCACCTATACGTTCTTTCATTTCGTGAACGTTCATTTCATAAGTCCAGTATACTCGTGCCAAGCCTTTGCGAACTATCGAATCTACTTCTGGGTCTGCATCAAAACCCTTGGGTAGGTCAAGGTCAATAAACTCCCTTGAGTTGAGGCTGTCAAGCAATTTTGGGTGGCTTTCTGTCCATTTCGCCAGCCTTGGTGAAGCACCAAAAATTTCAACAATAAGGGGAAAGTCATCAGGTCTCGACATTGCTACCGGACTGTCGTATGCACTCCAATCATCCATATCGGGGTAAAAATGTTCACGCCATTGTTGCACCAGGGGATCCATTTTTTCAAACCACTTGCTTGGTCTAAGTACAATATTCATCATATCAGCATAGGTACCTGGCAATTCTGGCGATTCTTCTGGTCCTCTGACCTGAAGCAATGGATAGTGTCTCGAAGCTGTCGCATGATGATCAGCATGCCTTTGCATATTGAAAAACATCCAATTGCTGAATTTAAAATCTGCACTCCAAGAGTGACGTGGGGCTACTTTTTCCCACCTGCCACTTGGCAACAGTACACGGCGCAAGCCATAATGCTGTAGATAGTTACTTATTTTCATGGAGAAAACACACCCGAAACCAAGGAAGGCAAAAATTGGTATGGCCCAAATCCCTCCCATCAAATATGCCAAACCATGCCAAAACAAGATTCCTGTACCATACCGCCAAAAGGGGTTGGTATAATGCCAAACCGGAAGTCCTCTTCGAGCTAACCTGTCCTTATCCAATGCCCAGGAATTGGTTATGTTGCTGATCAGTTCCTTGGGGAGGTAGTGCCAAAAACTTTCTCCTCGAGGGGCCGAACCGACATCATAGGGGGTACCAACCTTGGCATGGTGGATATAGACATGTTCAGTTGCGTAGGTTGGATATGAGGCCGAGGCAAGCAAGAATTCTCCTAGACGCCTTTCCCAGACAACTCTCCTATGAATCAGTTCATGTCCGATTACAAAGACAGCTTGTGCTTCCATGGCTAATATCATTGCCAGAACTATACATTCCCAAGTTGACAAGTGATCGGACATCAGTATCATCCACATGCCAAATATAAGAGTTACAGGCCACATGAAGGCCCAGATCCAAACTGGCAGATTGTGCCAGAAGAGGCCTTTCTCAGTGGTTTTATAGGGATCAATGCTTTTCCCATCAACACCCAGCCATTTGTCAAATAGGCCGGTTAAACTCATGAAGACAAAGGCGGGTATCAACCACCATCCACCATAAACTGCTGCAAGAAAAATTAAGGGGTAAATTCCCAATGGCAAATAATGTGGGATTGCACTAAATATCGTCGGATTAGTGTAATTTTTGAGATTAGAATCGTTGGAGCCAATTTGGCCTACGTTCACTGTATCTTGTGTCATGAGAATATCAAATTTGTAAATTAAACTACCTGTACAAGGGTAGTAACAATTGACCTGTTTTTCAATAATTTCCTTCTTCGCCCATTCTGTTGACTACAACAGAATATTATGGCCAAATCATCCTTCAGTATGCCCAAACATCTAGAAAGCAAATTCCAAATCCTTATCAGTCAGGTGTAAATCTATTGAAAAAACCGTTATCCAACCATCAAGGTGCTTCTTGGGTCAACGAAACTCACAAAAAATTTATTCCAATCATGGTTGAGTGATGGCTGATTTTTGTTTTATAAAAAACTAATGTCGGCACAGTCATGAAAAAACCTTGGTCTCTTCCTATGGATATCATTGATACTATTTTAGATACGAACGGGGTTGTTGTGGGTTTGGTTCAGTCTAAATTAACGGCTTCAAAGGTTATGAGATTGAGGCATGCCAAGGACATGAAAACCTCCATCAACCGTAATAATTTCACCTGTTGTCGAAGCACTTAGGTTTGAAGCCAGGTAGACAGCAGTACCCCCAATATGTTCCAACGCGCTGTTGGATCCTAAGGGGGCATTAGCTTCGGTATATCTGAACGTTTTTCTGGCGCCCCCTATGGCAGCACCTGCCAATGTCTTCATGGGGCCTGGACTGATAGCATTAACCCTAATTCTGTCTTTGCCCAGGTCATTCGCCAGATATTTAACGGTTGATTCAAGGGCGGCCTTAGCAATGCCCATGACATTATAATTGGGCGTAACCCGATTTGACCCAATAAATGAAAGTGTGATTATAGAAGATTGGGGGGGCATCAATGGTGCAAAAATTCGAGCGAGTTCAATCAGGGAATAGCATGAAATTTCAAGGGTATTGCTGAAATTATCCTTGGAGGTATTAATAAATCGCCCAGTAAGTTCTGATTTGTCAGAAAAAGCTATGGCATGGACAAGAAAATCCAAGCCATCCCAGTGTCCAGAGATTTCATCAAAAAGGTGCTTTAGGTCTGTTGGATTTCGAACATCCGATTCAAGAATGAGTTTCGAGCCCAATTTTTGACCCAGTGGGATGACCCGTTTACCGAGTTGTTTATTCTGATAGGTAAGAGCAATTTCGGCGCCCTCACGATGCATTTCCCTGGCAATTCCCCAAGCTATTGACCTTTCATTAGCAACACCGATGACCAGCCCCTTTTTATTTTTCAGGAGTCCTGACATGATCAATTACTCCAACACTTTACCAAAGGTTATGGTCGAATTGGTTCCTCCAAACCCGAAACTGTTGGACATGACAGTATTGAGATCGGCATTTTCAACAAGAGAGGTTGTTATTTCGCTCGCATTGATTTCAGGATCAAGTTCTGTCACATTGGCCGATGCAGAGACAAATCCTTTGGAAAGCATTATCAGTGAATAAATCGCTTCGTGGACACCGGTGGCACCAAGGGAATGACCAGTCAGAGATTTTGTAGAACTCAGATACGGAAATTCTGAAGGCTTAAATAATTGCCTGATAGCTTCAATTTCTACAACATCCCCGGCTGGAGTTGAGGTACCATGAGCGTTAATATAATCGACCTTACGGCCATTCAGATTTTGCATTGCAAGTTTCATGGACCGTAAGCCACCTTCGCCGGAAGGGGCTACCATATCATAGCCATCGGAAGTGGCCCCATAACCAAGCAGTTCAGCATAAATTTTGGCACCCCTGGCCTGGGCTCTTTCTAATTCTTCTAAAACCAAAACTCCGGCTCCACCTGCGATTACAAAACCGTCCCGAGTGGCGTCAAAGGGTCTCGAGGCCGTTGTTGGTGTATCGTTGTATTTGGAACTGAGAGCCCCCATAGCATCAAATAGGCAAGAAAGGGTCCAATCCAGTTCCTCACCACCGCCAGCAAAAACAATATCCTGCAGACCAAACCTGATTTGTTCGTATCCATTGCCAATACAATGGGCAGAAGTAGCACAAGCTGAAGAAATCGAATAGTTGACACCCTTGATTTTAAAGGGTGTGGCCAAACAGGCTGAATTGGTTGAAGACATGCATCTGGTCACCATAAAGGGACCAATTCTCCTGGGGCTTTTCTTTTCTGCCACGATATTATGGGCTATATGGAAATTGGAAGTTGAAGGCCCACCTGATCCCATTACAAGTCCAGTACGTTCATTGGAAACTTCATTTTCTTCCAGACCGGAATCCTTAATGGCCTGCTCCATGGCCAGAAAATTATAGGAGGCACCTGGCCCCATGAATCTTAGTTGTCGCTTGCCGATATGATCAGCAAGATTCAACTTGATATTGCCATGAATTTGACTGCGGAAACCATTTTCAGCGTATTCTTCAGCGTATTCAATCCCGGATTTTCCTTCATACAAGGACTCGGTAACCTCTTCAATATTGTTACCTATAGGAGATATTACCCCTATTCCCGTAACAACTACTCTTCGCATAGACATCTACTTCTTATTTTCTTCAGTCGACAGTAAACAATCCAACTTTCATGCCGGTTGATCTGTAAAATTCTTTGCCATCAGCAAGCATTCGACCATTGGAAATACCAAGTTTCAATTTACGGTCAATCACTCGTGTGAAATCAACACAATAAGTCAGGAGCTTACAATCAGGCGTTACCATGTCGGTGAACTTCACTTCACTTACACCAAGTGCACGACCTCGTCCTGGTAATCCCCTCCAACCAAGATTGAATCCGGTCAATTGCCACAAGGCATCCAGTCCAAGGCATCCAGGCATGACAGGGTCACCCACAAAATGACAATCAAAAAACCACAAATCCGGTCGAATATCCAATTCAGCGACAGCATGACCTTTACCAAAGAGGCCACCATCGCTTGATACCTCTGTAATGCGTTCAAACATCAACATGGGGGGTAGAGGAAGCTGTGCATTTCTAGGGCCAAACAAATTGCCTTTGGCGCAATCTATCAAAGCGTCTAGGTCAAATGAAGTAGGGTATTTGGTCATCATATAATGAAATGCTTTCGAAGAAAGGAGAAAATTACTTTTGGTTCAAAAAAGAACTGGATAATCAAAACCCGGCATAAAGTTAACAACAAAGTTTAATCGAAAAAACCCGATCAACATAACAATTTGAACATAAATGCTTTAAAGAAAAACACAAGCCTAAACATCCAACAACGTCAAGTAAAGGCAAGAATTAAGTTTATTAGTTGGAGTTGTAAATAGCGAGGTCCAAAAGGATTGTTCCAATGTCGGAAAAAATAAAATCAACCACACCAGATCAGGGCAGGGATAGTTTGCCAAGGTGTTTTGGTAATGGGATCGGTAAAGAGTTTTATGCTGATTACCATGACAATGAATGGGGTGTACCTGTTCATGATGATGCCCAACTGTTTGAAATGCTTGTACTGGAAGGTGCCCAAGCCGGTCTTAGTTGGGAAACTATACTAACGCGAAGAGACGGATATCGAAAAGCCTTTTACAATTTCGATATTGAGAAGGTTGCCAAAATGAGTGATTCCAACCTTGAATCCTTGCGGGGCGACTCGAGGATAATCAGAAACAAATTAAAAATATATTCTGCAAGGAAGAATGCTCAGGTCGTTCTTTCGATCATTCAGGATTATGGTTCTTTCGATAAATATCTATGGGGATTTGTTGAGGGAAAACCAATAAAAAGCCACTGGAAATCATTTGAGGACGTACCGGTAACGACTAGGGTAAGTGATCAATTATCACGAGACCTCAAGAATCGGGGCATGAGTTTTGTCGGGTCAACCATAATCTATGCTTATATGCAGGCAATAGGGATGGTAAATGACCATTTGACAACCTGTTGGAAGTATCAACCTTAAAGCATGAGAGATTATGGTTTGTTTTGGATATTCGAATAAATATCCCTAAACCTGAAACCTATATCGGCAAACGGCAGGAACCATGGCAGCCCTCCATAATACCATTTGGTCGGCATGTCGATTTCGGCAAAAGCTGTCTCACCCTCTGGGGTACCAAGAATACGGTTTGCAACTTTATAACCCAACCATGGCGCCATACCATTGCCATTGCCACAGTACCCCATTGCATGCCAAACATTGTTCAGTTTTCCCACATGCGGAAGCATTTCAAAAGTAAAGCCCGTTTTGCCCCACCAAGCATGGGTAATTCCAACGTCCTTGATTTCTGGAAATATCCCCCCAAGCAACATTTGTAACTGTGCCTCGAAAAACCTGTCTGGAGGTTTAAACATGGCGGCCCTCCCTCCGAATATGATTCTTTTTCGATCTGGTGAAGGGCGAAAATAGCAATGTCTTTCACGCGTTTCTACAATCATCTTGAGTCCAGGAAAAAGGTCTCCTACCCGATTTTCCCCCAAGGAGTCTGTAACGATTATAAAACTGGGAATAGGGAAAATCCGTTTACTCAACTCCCCGAAATGAGTCGGTGTGTAGCCATTTGTGGCCATCAGAACTTCTTTCGTTTTAACGGTGCCTCTTGGGGTTTTAACAAAATGAACACCTGCGTCGAAATGCAATTTTTCCACCGGCGTGTCACCCTGGATGGTTACCTTGTGTTTCAAGGCACTGTTCTTGATACCGTAAACCCACTTGGCAGGATTGATACCACCATGCAGGTGATAGGAAATTCCACCATGATAGGAATTACTGGCAACTTCATTCTTCTGGTCAGCTGAATTGAGTAATTCGGCCTGGACAGGTATAAGGCCCTTCAGCTGTTCCAATTTCCGGGCATATAATTCATAATCTGATTTTTTCCAAAATGCCTGAAACCTTCCGGTTTCCTGAAAATCACAATCAATACCCTCAGCCGTCATGAGTTCCTTGGCAAAAACAGTTGAATCAATATGCATTTCCTGGAGCAATCGAGAGGCCAGATCCTTACCGTATTTTTGTAGCAAAAGATCAACTGATACCCTGTGTCCCCCGCCGATCATGCCACCATTTCTGGAGCTCGCCCCCATGCAAGGGGTTGTTTTGTCAAGCACCAATACAGTTTTTTTAGCTTTGGCAAGAAAGAGTGATGCCGTTAGACCCGTTAAACCGGCTCCAACAACCACAACATCAACTTCATCTGGAAGTTCAATTTTTGGTGTGGGGTGAGGCCTTCCGGCACTTTCCCACCAAAAGGGCTCCTTGATCAGTTTTGCCATTCGTCCTCAACCAGTAATTTCCTAATGCGAGCCTTAACAGAAGGTACTTCTTTAGGGTACACCTCATTAAGTAGGGGAATGATTTTTTCCTTATATTGGGGATGACCTGATTGAAGATAATGCAAGCCATGATAAGCCCATGCCCTTAGGAATTTATTTTTTTCAACAATCCAATTCATAAGCAGGATTCTTATTTCTTCAGTTCTTGATTTGGGGATATTGATATACTGAAGAATTTGTAAAAGATGCAACTTTGCCTCCCAGTGGTACACAACTTGGAGTAAATCAAGTATTGGTGCATGCTGTGAGGGGGCAATGTCGTTACCATCTTGCAGAAACCTCTTTATCATCCAGGTGGTCACTTTCTGAGATTCAGGAAGGGTTGCCAGTTCAAGTAAATTGTCAATAAAGTCCACTTTTTGTTGATTTTGGCAATAGAACCTTTCCAGTTCATCAAGGTTCGAGGTAGACCTTATCTCCAAAGTATCAATTCGGATTTTTGTGGGCATCGGCGGAAATAAATTTAGAAACGATTTTAGATTTACCTGCGTATTAGATTCATATCAGTGTATTAATCTGCCTTCGATCGTTTGGAAAACACCAGATAATAAGGGTATCAAAATCCAATCCGGTTTGATTGCACTTTGTATTAGCACAATCCCCACAAATATCCTCTCTACTGGCTTTCAACAAATTTTTTGAAGTCGGTCATATAAATTCTGGTTTGTTTTTTAAAGGCACCAGGTTTGAGAAAGGTCATCAATCGAAGCACGAAACTTTTGCATCTGAAGTAGGATTGAGCCACCATTTTTGTTTTTGAGGGACCAAGCTCACGAAACCAAATATCTATGATGTTGATATTTCCGTCGGCGTCATATTTTATCTGGTAATGATCGGGGCAATTATTAATCATTATCTTTTCGATCATTTCCAGTTGATTATTGCGCATGGAAACTACTATTCTGTAAGTACTTCCAACCTCCCCCGATGTTCCATCCAACAACTCTGTACTGATCAATTGTGGTTGCCATTTCTTAAAATTTTCACGATCCTGGATGTATCTTGCACATTCATCCCGTGGTTTGTTAATTTCAATTTCCAAAGTGTATTTCATCGCGTTATATACTCTTATTTAACGGCGCCTAGGGTCAGCCCGGCGATAAAGTGTTTTTGCATGAGAAAGAACATGGCAACCGGTGGTATGGCTGCTACAATCGAGCCGGCAGAAACAAGATGCCAGGCCGCAATCCATTGGCCATTAAGGGAGTATAAACCTGCCGTAATCGGCTGTGAATCAACTCCCTGTGTCAAGACAGTAGCCCAGAAATAGTCGTTCCATATAAAGGTAAAAATAAGGACGCTTAAAGCTGCAATGGCGGGTTTCATCAGGGGTAAGACAACAAACCAGAAGATACGGATTTCTGAAACCCCCTCGACCCTTGCAGCCTCAATGAGTTCCCTTGGCAAAGCTTTGATGAAATTTCTCATAAAGAGGGTACAAAAACCTGTCTGAAAGGCAATATGGAACATAGCCAGACCCGTCGCAGTATTGTAAATACCCAATTGTAATGTCAAATCGCGAACAGGGACCATAAGGATTTGAAATGGTACGAAATTGCCAGCAATAAACATAAAAAATATCACTAAATTAGATCTGAACTGGTACACGGCCAGAGCAAATCCTGTCATGCATGAAAGAGCAACAGCTCCAATGACTGTGGGTATTGCCACTCGAAAACTGTTGAAAAGGTATTTGCCAAGGGGTGTGTTTTCGAAAATGGCGGTGTAGTTGGCAATCAGGTTGATTGAAGTTGGCCAGCCCCAATAGTTGCCTGTGGCGATGTCACCGGCCGAGCGGATTGAAGTTAGAAAGACAGCGATAAGTGGTAAAAGCCAGAGCAAAAGGGCAATAGGCAGAGCAACTTTGTATATCCATTGCAGAGGTGTGGGTCTACGTTCGATCGGTACGGGAAACATTTAATATCCTTTCTCGTCACGATACATCTTGTAAAGGAAATAGCTGATATAAACAATCATGATCAGAAAGAGAACAACAGCAATTGCCGCGCCATAACCCATGCGAAAGCCATATTCCGAGAAGGCCTTCTCGTACATGTAATAGCCCAAAACACGACTGGAACCCCAAGGACCTCCTTTGGTCATTATGGAAACCAGATCGAAGGATCTTAAGGCGCCTATAACGGTCACCACAATGGAGATGAAAGTTGCAGGTTTGAGTTGTGGCAAGACAACGTACCATAGCATTTTCCAACCTTTGGCATTGTCCAGACGACCCGCTTCAATCTGCTCGGGGTTAACAGCATTCAAACCAGTGAGATATAAGATCATACAGTAGGCTGTTTGTGGCCAAAGCCCAGCTACAATTATCCCATAAGTTACATACCTTTCATCCGCCAGAACCGGTATTGAATCGAACCCCAAAACGTTCAAGAGGATATTCATCAAGCCATTAGTTGGATCATAAAACCAACTGAAAACAAGACCCACGACAACCTGACTAATTACAAAAGGAAAAAAGAATAGTGATTTGTAAAGTCTTATGCCCCAAACGTTCTGGTTGAGAAACAAGGCAATGAACAAGCCCGCCGGAATGGCCAGCAAATAAAGAATCAACCATATTACATTGTTCTTGAGTGAGGTATAGAATGCTTCGTCATCAGCCAGTTCAACGTAATTCTGAAGGCCTATATACGTTCGCTCGCCAAGCCCATCCCACTCGTAAAACGAAATATTGATGGACTGAAAGATTGGCAGGATCACATAAATCAGAAAAACAAAGACCCCGGGAGCAAGAAACAACCAAGGCGCCAAGGTTCTCTGAGACAGGCCAAAAAGCCGCATTATGTGATCCTAATGGCAATGTGCACTACAGTTGGAACTGTAGTGCACGCTCGTTATTTATTGGTAAACCCTTTGACGAACTTTTTCCAAACGGTCAAGAATGTCATCAAGCCTTTCCGGTTTAACCATGAATTCCTGGAAACCTTGCATACCTGCTTCGGCCATTTCAGCGGGAGCATCACGGTCGAAGAACTGGGCTATACCTCCATCAGCATTGGATAACATTTCAAAACCAGCGGTAAGGAACTTGTCATCTGCAACTTCTGAGCCTGAATTAATGGGTAATTGTCCAAGGGTGGCATTGATTTGTGTTTGGACATCCGCACGAGCAATGTAGGCCAGGAATTTACGTGCATTTTCCTTGTTTTTGGCATTGGCCGGAATATGAACGGTATCCGTTGGGGCCTCTTCGGCAACAGGAATTCCTGCTGTAATCGTTGGAAACTGGAAAAAGCCCAATTGATCGTCGGTCAAACCTGCTTCTCTAAACAAGGCGACTGAGAAATTCCCCATGACATACATGGCAGCTTCACCATTAACCATAGGTGCCAAGGCTTCCTGCCACGCATAGGCCGCATGATTCTCAATGAAGAAACCGGCATCTACAAGCTCCTGCCAGTTTGCCATGGTCGCGCGAACACGTTCATCTGTCCACGGAATTTCGCCCCTTGTCAGAGCCATATGGAAATCATATCCATTGGTTCGCAGGTTGATATAGTCAAAGACTCCAGCTGCTGTCCAAAGATATTTGGTTCCGATGGTTATTGGCGTAATACCTTTATCAATAAGGGTTGCGCCGGCTTGTTTGAATTCGTCCCAATTGGTTGGTACGGCAATTCCCAAATCTTCAAATATATCCTTGCGGTAATAGACACCCCATTGATAATACGTATAGGGGACACCCCAGATATGACCATCTATGGTCATTGAAGGGAGGGCCGACTTGAGAGACTCATTGAGACCCTCGGATTCCCACAGATCCTCAACCGGTTCAAACAATCCTGCGTTGACGTAAGGTAACATACGATTGCCAGCATACCAGTTGGCAACATCAGGCGCATCCGCAGTCAGGAAGTTTCTGATGGAGGTTTTGTATCCCTCGTGATCAAAAAGATTCCATGTCACTTCAATACCAGGATTTTCTGCCTTAAAACCTTCAATTAGATCTTCAAAAGCCTTTTTCGGGGCTGGATCTGATGTGTCAGTATTGATTACCAATTCGCTTGCTGACATTGATCCCCCGAAAGAGATTAAAGCCAAAACAGCGAGTAACTGCTTAAAATTCAATTTCATTTTTCCTCCTTAAAACTAATTTAAACACCTACCTAATTAGTAAATCGTCGTAAGAAAACAATCAATCAGCACAACTGAGGGGATTAAGCCACAGATAATGGTTAGATACAGAACAACGTGTGATCAGGTAGGTTGAATTGATTGCGTGCTGGATTTTGTGCATTGGAAGGTGTTGTTGGCATTACAGTAAAAAACTGATAGATAGTTTTGGGTGTCAACCTTAAAAAAATAGTAGAAACCAAACTAGGTCAAGGGAGATATTGATGTCGGGTGTAAAGTTACAATCAGTTCATAAGAGTTATGGTGATGTTGAGGTTATCCATGGGATTGACCTGGAAATCAATGAAGGGGAATTTTGTGTATTTGTAGGCCCCTCCGGATGTGGCAAGTCAACATTACTGCGAATGGTAGCAGGGTTGGAAGAGACTACCCGTGGCAGTATTCATATCGGACCAAGAGAGGTAACGAATATTGACCCGGCGGATAGAGGAATAGCTATGGTTTTTCAAACTTATGCCCTTTATCCGCATATGACGGTCGAACAAAACCTCGGTTTTGGTCTCAAAATGAATAAAGTCCCCAAAGAGGAAATTGATGAGAAGGTCAAAAATGCTGCCGAAATACTGAAACTCAGCGATTATTTGCATAGGAAACCAAAAGCCCTTTCAGGGGGTCAACGACAAAGAGTTGCCATAGGCCGGGCCATCGTACGTGGACCAGAGGTATTTCTATTTGATGAGCCACTATCAAATCTGGATGCGGAATTACGGGTTGAGATGCGCGTTGAAATTGCCCGGTTACACAATGAAATGGATGTAACAATGATCTATGTCACGCATGATCAGGTTGAAGCAATGACCCTGGCTGATAAAATAGTGGTTTTGCGAGACGGGATTATAGAACAGGTCGGTTCTCCGATGGAATTGTACAACAATCCCTCCAACAAGTTTGTCGCAGGTTTTATTGGCTCACCAAGCATGAATTTTCTTGCCGGAACAATTAAAGAAAATGGTGTGCAAATTGAAGCTCTGGGTAGCCAGATTTATAAGACTCAGGCAAACCTTCCAAAGCAAGGTACTCCAGTACTGGTAGGATTGCGTCCTCAGGATCTCACAATCGAATCTGGTGAATCCAAAATAAAAACCGAGCTATCGGAAAAATTGGGTGGGGTTACCTACGATTACCTTCTGACACCAACCAGGGAAAAAATAGTGGTTGAAACAAAAGGGGAGGGCACAACCGTACCCAAAACACCTGTCAAGCTGGTTTTTGAAGAGAATGCCATTTACCTGTTTGATCATACCACAGAGGCAAGAATCTATTAATTGCTGGCACTTGATGCCAAGATAGGTTGGCTGTAATCCCATCATACCTAGTTAAGTTGCCACAGACAAAGATTTTCTCAGCGGGTCACAAAGAAGTAAAAGATCGTAATTTTCAGGTCTGGAATCTAGGTCAATTTGTGCAATAGGGGAGAAACGAATGATGAAGAAACTTCGAAGTCAGGAATGGTACGGAAAGCAGGACAAGGATGGGTTTGTTCATCGGAGTTGGATGAAAAACCAGGGCTTCCCCGCACATGTTTTTGATGGTAGGCCGATCATAGGTATATGTAATACTTGGTCAGAACTTACGCCATGTAATTCCGGTTTGAGAATTCTTGCCGAGGCCGTCAAAAGAGGTGTTTGGGAATCGGGGGGATTCCCCGTCGAATTTCCAGTTACTTCGCTTGGAGAAACACAAATCCGACCGACTGCCATGCTGTTCAGGAATCTCCTTTCAATGGATGTTGAGGAATGCATTCGGGGTTATGGTATGGATGGAGTTGTTCTCCTTGGCGGGTGTGATAAAACGACACCAGGTCAAGTTATGGGATCAGCTTCTGTCGATTTGCCAACAATCGTTGTTTCAGCAGGGCCCATGTTGAATGGCAAGTACAGAGGAAAAGATATCGGTTCCGGGACGCATGTATGGAAGTTTTCCGAAGATGTCAGGGCCGGCAAAATGACCCTTGACGATTTTATTGCTGCTGAGGCAGGAAATAGCCGCTCTGCTGGCGTCTGTATGACGATGGGAACAGCCTCAACCATGGCCAGTTTAATGGAAGCCATGGGTCTTAGTTTGCCAGCCAACGCAGCCCTTCCTGCCGTTGATGCCAGACGGACTGCACTTGCGCATATTTCGGGCAAAACAATTGTTGATATGGTCAAGCAGGATTTACGACTTTCCAAAATACTCACCAGAGAAAGTTTTGAGAATGCAATTATTACCAATGCAGCCATCGGCGGATCAACCAATGCGGTCGTACATTTGCTGGCGATTGCGGGGCGTATGGGTATTGAACTAAATCTTGGGGATTTTGAACTCGGCTCGGAAATACCGCTTTTGGTCAATTGTATGCCGTCAGGAAAATATTTGATGGAAGATTTTTGTTATGCGGGCGGATTACCGGCCGTGCTTTCTGAAATAAGATCCTTTTTACGGCCGGCCAACACTGTTCTTAACAAAGATATTAAACATTACTTTGATGGTTCTGAATGCTTTAACCGAGATGTCATTTATTCGTTTGATCAACCTCTCAAGAAGAGTGCAGGTATTAAGGTCCTTCGAGGAAGTCTGGCACCTGATGGAGCGATTATCAAACCATCAGCAGCAACTCCCGAATTGCTTGTTCATGAGGCGCCGGCTTTTGTTTTCGAAAATATCGAACACTTGAAGGAGTTAATTGATGATCCCTCGTTACCAGTCGACGAAAATACCATACTTGTTCTCAAGGGATGCGGTCCCAAGGGATATCCGGGAATGCCCGAAGTAGGAAACATGCCCATCCCCAAAGCCCTTGCTGAGAAGGGTATAAGAGACATGGTAAGAATATCGGATGCTAGAATGTCTGGTACTGCATTTGGAACGGTCGTCTTGCATACGGCGCCGGAATCTCAAGTTGGGGGACCACTCGCCTTAGTCCGAACAGGTGACCGCATTCGAATGGATGTCACAAAGGGAATACTTGATCTGCTCGTTTCAGAAGAGGAATTGAAGCAGAGGAGAAAAACTTGGCAGCCAGATGAAGAAAGGTATCATCGTGGGTATGCGAAGCTTTATTTCGACCATGTATTACAAGCCAACAAAGGTGCCGATATGGATTTTCTTCGAGGCAAGGACACAAGACCAGTACTACGAGAAAGTCATTAACTCCATTTAATATTTTCCTTAAGTAATATTGGTTGAATTTGGAAGCTCTGCTTGTTCCCTTTGTTATCAATCCAGCAACAATTTTGAGCTGTCAATCTGTCAATTACATGGCACCATTTCTCTTTTCCCATTTGTTGTAACATTCGCGGACACCGTAACGATGACTTCGGCACATCTGATCCCATTTGGCGCTTGAGAACGCGCTTCATGGGGTTCTTGGTGTGACCATGAACGGCGATGATTAACACAACCGTACGGGGCCGGAGGCCTTGGCGGTCCTGCGCCGGTTCGGCCCCAATTGAGCCCAGATGTTCGAAGATAAGAGGACTCCATCCATTCGGGGAAGACTTAAAAAAGCCGGATGGAATCACAATGAGGCGTTGCACTGCATCTGTTTGGCTGGACTTTTACCTCAATCCGTCAAGGTCATATAGGTACACCAAATGTAGCACTCTCCCAACCAAGGTCATTGGTCCGCAACTTAGAGACACCCGGATGACTCATCCTGTATCCCTCTCTTTTTTTCATGGTCCATGTGGTGATGATCAATCATATGAGGAACCTGTTCCGACGGTTCCAAGCTGTGCCCTTTGTGGTCATTTTGACTATCAGAAGAATAACCGGTTTGGCGATGCTTGACGGGTTCTATTGTGCGTTTTTGTACCCATCACCCGAAGGTGGCTTGCTAATTTGGCTGAATTCTTGCGAGATGAAGTTCAAGCTTTGTAAGACAAGAATACCCTCCAAATATCAATTCCTGCAGTCGCTTTATTTGACTAGCCTGTTTCATAACAAGTTCCATTAAAAATGATGTGGTGTCAGAGAGCGATTTATCAGAGGATGTTTCGTCTTGTAATTTTTATAGCCAAATGCTCGACATTGCTTGCCGATAGAAACGAGTCGCAGAGAAGTGCTGCTAAACTGTCAATAAATCTCTGGATAAAATACAGTACTAAGGAATATTGGTGACTAGCAGAGTAATTACTTCTTAACAAGAATTACCTACCAAATTGATGAAATTTAATGTATTATTCAATCAAATTGAATCAAACAATCGGAGATTAAGTATGAAGATAGTCGGAATATCCACGCGACTATTGCTGGTGGTACTGTGCTTTACTGTCTTGCCAAAGGGTGCTTTTGCCCATAGTGACGTTACTTTTGTCAGTTGGACCGGTAACTACATGCGAAGCCAAATGCTTGGCTTTGTTCGCCCCTATGAGGCACGCACTAACAAAACCATAAATGTAGAACATTATGCCGGTGGTATAGATGAAATTCGAGATCAGGTACAGTCTGCTAATGTAATTTGGGATGTTGTGGACATGACAGAAGCAGATGTTCTTCGTGCTTGTTCAGAAGGTTTGTTAGAACCCCTGAGCGGCATCGAGTTACCGGATGGCAGTGATGGTACTCCATTCGTAGAAGATTTTGTCGAAGGTGCATTAAGTGAATGTGGTGTTGGGGGGATTCGTTGGTCAACATCGTTTGCTTATGACACGCGTGTGTTTGGAGATGACGGACCTAAAACCATCAGTGATTTTTTTGACATAGAAAAATTCCCAGGCCCCCGTGCCGTTAGGGAGGATCCATCCGTGCTCGTGGAATGGGCCCTTATGGCCGATGGTGTAGCGCCCGAGGATGTCTATAAGACTTTAGAAACTGATGAAGGTTTGGATCAGGCTTTTGTCATGTTGGACAAAATTCGGTCAGGACTACAATTTTGGTCCTACGAGTTGGAACCCGTGAGATACATAGATGAAGGGTTGGTTACAGTAACAGCTATTTGGACCGTTTCTGGTATTCAGGTTGCCAATGAACCTGACAGTAATATTCAAGTTGTAACAGATGGTGCAATCACTGAAATGGATTTGTATGCAATTCCTAAGGGTACAACCCGCCTAGATGAAGCGCTTGAATTTATTCGCTATGCAAGTAGTAGTGAAGCACTTGCCGAGCAGGCAAAATACCAACCACTGGAACCTACACGTCGCTCTTCGTATGCATTGATACCAGATGTAATAAAGAACGATTTTGTAACAGGACCCAACGCTGAGGATAAGGCCATCCTGGCTTCCGATGCCAAATGGTGGTCAGAAAACTACAATCGCATTTCGGAAAGATTTAAAAGTTGGGCGACACAAACTGTCCGGCAAGGCGCCAAAGGCGGCGTACGGTAATAAGGGGGAAGTAAAATTATGTCTAACGATAACACAAACAGAACTGGTGTAGCGACGACAGGTATATTATCTGGTGCCAATTCCTTCATGGCTGTTGCTTCAATGATCATGATTATTGGCTTTGTGGGGATTACAATCTCAGATGTAGAACGTGCAAGTACATTTTTCTCTGGGATTAATGGCTTTATCAATTCGACCTTGGATTGGTTTTATGTAGGTACAGTATCCATCATTCTAGTCTTTGTGATTTGGTTGCCATTTAGCCGATTTGGTGATCTAAAACTTGGTAAAGATGACGATACACCTGATTTCTCTACATTTTCCTGGGTAAGTATGCTGTTTAGCGCTGGGATGGGTTCTGGTCTCCTTTATTGGGGAGTAGCCGAGCCACTTTATCATATGCAGGGTAATCCCTATATTGAGGCTGCCGGTATTGCACCAAATACACCAGAAGCAGCCGTTGTAGCAGTTAGAATCACCCTTTTTCACTGGGGATTGCACGGTTGGGCGCTATATGTTCTAGTGGGCTTGTGCCTCGCTTATTTTGCCTATCGAAATGATCTCCCGCTGACCTTGCGGACAGCACTTTATCCACTTCTCAAGGACAAAATTTTTGGATTTTGGGGACATGCTGTTGATTTGGTTGGTGTGTTTGGCACAGTCTTTGGACTTGCAACTTCACTAGGAATGGGTGTGTTGGCTATTAATGCCGGCTTGGAGAATTTGATGGGCTTTACCAACTCTGTCGGTAACCAGTTAATCCTTATAGGAGCCATAACCATTATGGGAACCATATCGGCTGTAACCGGTGTTGAAAAGGGTGTTCGAATATTGAGTGAGGTAAATGTGATGGCCAGTATATTCCTTTTGGTCGTATTTCTTATCTTTGGGCCCACAGCATTTATTCTGGGGATCATGGTAACGGTTGTTGGAGACTATGCTATAACATTCCTTCCCATGGGATTTTGGATAGACGGAAATCCAGAAAGCGAATGGCAAAGTTGGTGGACAGTCTTCTACTGGGGATGGTGGGTTGCTTGGTGTCCTTTCGTCGGGCTTTTCATCGCACGTATCTCACGTGGTCGTACAATTCGGGAATTTGTCACCTTCGTGTTAATGATTCCAACATTAGTACTGGTTTTGTGGTTGTCAGTTTTTGGTGGAGGAGCCATAGGTATGGAGCTCTTCAATCAAATTGGTTTGATTGATGCAGTCAATGCTGATTATTCCATCGCCATTTTCAAGGCTTTGGAAGGATTGAATATGGGGTGGTTTTCATTCTGGTTGATCTGTCTTACAACCTTACTCTTGGTTTCCTGGTTTGTTACTTCATCAGATTCAGGTACACTTGTCATATGTACCATGTTGTCAATGGGTAATGAGCATCCACCACGCAAATATCGAATTTTTTGGGGTCTTTTGTCAGGTGTTGTTGCAGCTGTATTGTTACTTGCCGGAGGTCTTCAAGCCCTCCAGACAGCCTCAATTGTTGCCGGGTTGCCGCTTGCCGTAATATGCTTGTTAATGGCTTATGGGGTTCTGAAAGCTTTACGTGAAGATTTCCCCGTTCCAGATTTTGCAGATCGTAAAGAACGAATTTACTTAAATCGTTAAGGGTTTTTGGTAGATAAAATCAGTAATGCTGCCCTGGCTTCAGGGTTAGGGTGGCATTCAATTACGAGTAAAAACGACTTTGGTTCGTGTGATTTTGATTGAAAACACGATTCAGTAGACACCAAAATCTTAAATTATTGATTCGATTCGCCTTGATCAGGAGGAGTGGATTTTCCAGTCAAATTTTGCCAAGACGGTAAAGCCACTTGCATAAAGTTTTGGTCCCTACTCAACGCAACATCATTCTGGGCTTCAGGTACAGAAGGTTTCATGATAACCTTGACTGAAACCGACATCTTTCCTCCGCCAAAAACTACACCTCGCGTTGGAGCAACATCAGAATAGTCCCGACCATGGGCCACTCTGATGAAACGATGGTCAACTACGGAGTCATTGGTTGGGTCCAAACCATACCATCCTAATTCTGGCAGCCAGAATTCAGGCCAGGCGTGACTGGCCACTTCCCTGCTTTGACTATCAGAAGGGGATGCAATGTATAAATAGCCAGATACATACCGACAGGGAATTCCCCAATTACGGGCGAGGGCCAACATAGCATGCGTGTAATCTTGGCAAACCCCTTTGCCCTCAACAAGAAAAAATTCAAGAGGAGACTGAACAGAGGTACTGCCCGGCTCATAATCCAGGTGATTATACAACTCAGACGAGAGAGCGCGTAAGGTTTCTATTGGACTTGATTTCTGCTTGAGATCATGCTTCTTGATAAAATTATCCAAAGCTAACCCAGGGTAGACAAGTTTACTTGGGGCAAGATAATGCCATAGATTGGCCTTCTTTATTTGGTTTCGCAATTCATCCCAAGAAACTATTGGTTTAGTCGTAAAATCGATTCCCTCAGCCGAATTGACTAGGGAAGTAGATTTGACATGAGTTTGCATCGATTTGCTAAAGATGCTTATCGTATGGCAGATATTGCCAAAGCTGTCCTTGCAGGGAACTGGATTGGCAACAGGATCTATGGTTAATGAAAAGGATCTGAGGTGTTGCCCACGATCATTTCGTGGTTGAAGCCGTACTAGCATGACTTTATTGCTGACAGGTTCCTCATAATCAAAGTAAGAATCATGCTGAATAGAAAAGCGATTAGGTCTGGCTGTGCTCATGGTCCTGACGTGCTTTGAATTGGGTAGTTAAAATAGGTTTTATCAATTTGAGTGTCTATCTCAAGTACCTCGGAACTAATTTGCTTGAGAATATTCAGCGTTGACACATCATTGGCTTTGTCCCGTACCGGCCATTCATATTCAATCAGTGCCAAAGCCTTGCCAATGTACCAATCAGCTTCATTTGGCTGACGACTTCCTGTCGTACCAGAAATAATTTGAAGGGTCTTTTGA
This sequence comes from Paracoccaceae bacterium, assembly GCA_022822495.1. Classification (GTDB taxonomy): domain Bacteria; phylum Pseudomonadota; class Alphaproteobacteria; order Rhodobacterales; family Rhodobacteraceae; genus MPNP01. Next base: position 23,915 of record JAJEBQ010000011.1, read on the forward strand.
ATTTCGCTGAGGCCATGACAAATGGAATTGGAAAGCAGAATATTACCAACCAGAAAATCAATGACCTTGTCAGGATTATATTCAACCGAGTGGAGGCGACGAAAAGCGCCACGAGCGACACAAATTTCCAGTAAACCGCCCCAATGCATTTCCCAATGCTGCTCCTTGATAGGAAAAAGTTTGAGATGCGTATCGAGTAAGGAACAGGTGAGTTGAATCCGCTCAACAAGCTGGCCTAGCCGAAAGAAATGCCAGCCATGATCCCTATACATTGTTGCTTCAGCTATACCACAGAAGGTTCTGACTGAAATGGAAGAGGATCTGAAAAAGTCCTGCGGTTGTCCGCTCCAAATATCCTTCAACCTTGTATCCTTCATACCTAGAAATGAAACATTCAGGGAGGACCAGATTTCGTTACTGAGAATGTTTCTTATTTGGCGGGCATTTTCTCTCGCCTTGCCGAATAGACCTATAACCGCATCAGGATTACTTGGTTCAAAAGCCAAGTCATCTACCAAGGTGTATGCATCAAGGAGCATTATAAAATCATCATCCTGGATGGACATGAGGTTAGCGCCTGCCGGTTTGCGATGAAGTGAGCCATAAATTCGACGCCACCCCTTTTCTATGTCGCTGGTGGGACGATCATGGATGAGATCAAACTGGGCAACGAGCAAGCGACTTATATGACCAGCGCGTTCAAGATATCGGCTCATCCAATATAGATTTTGGGCATCACGAGAAAGCACGATTAATGCTCCAGCACCCAAACATCTTTACCACCCCCGCCCTGACTGGAATTTACCACCAGGGAACCAGGGCGAAGTGCTACCCGGCCAAACGCACCGGGGACAATGCGAGTCTTTTTGCCGTGAAGGATGAAGGGTCGAAGATCAACATGGCATGGAATCGTACCCTGTTCCCCAATACTTGGCGAGCGAGATATATCAAGTGTTGGTTGGGATATAAAATTCTTGGGATCAGAGCGAATTTCTTCAATATAACTCGCTTTTTCTTCTGGGCTTGCATGAGGACCTACCAACATCCCATACCCCCCTGATTCTCCAACCTGTTTTACCACCAGTTTATCAATATTGTCCAATGTATATTCCAAGCCTTCAGGTTCGCGACAGAGATAGGTTTCAACATTGGGTATAATGGGTTCTTCAGCTAGATAATAGCGGATCATGTCTGGGACATAATAATAAACAGCTTTGTCGTCAGCTACACCCGTGCCTGGTGCATTGGCGATGGCGACATTACCAAGCCTGAACGTATGAAACAATCCTGGTACACCCAATTGTGAATCAGGGCGAAAGACAAGAGGGTCGATAAAATCGTCATCCAGACGCCGATAGATGACATCAACACGTCTAGGCCCTTGTGTTGTTCGCATATACACGTAGCCGTTATTAACCAGAAGATCATTGCCCTGTACCAGTTCAATTCCCATATCCCTGGCAAGGAACATATGCTCGTAATAGGCTGAATTGTAAACACCAGGGGTGAGTAAAACAATACACGGGTCTGATATTCCACTAGGGGCAATTTCAGCCAGCGATTGATACAGCAAATCGGTATAATGGCCTATAGAGCGGATTGAATAACTCCGATATAATGTTCTTAGACTCGAACGAACGGCTTTTCGATTTGCCAGCATGTAGGATACACCCGAAGGAGTCCGAAGGTTGTCTTCCAATACTTTGTATCCCTCATTGTCACGGATAAGGTCGGATCCACAGATCGAAACATGGACATCATGTGGGAGCGTAACACCAGCCATTTCTATTCTGTAATGAGGGCAGCCATAAACGAGATCAACTGGAACAACACCGTCGGAAAGTATCCTTGCTTCAGTATAGATATCAGTTAGAAAACAGTTCAGAGCCTTGAGTCTCTGGGTAAGCCCCTTTTCCAGAAAATTCCATTCATTAAGGTTGATAAGTCGAGGTAAAAAATCTATGGGAATAATCCTCTCCTGTGCACCTTCATCGCCATAGACCGAAAAAGTTATGCCGTCATGTAAGAATGAACGTTCCGCTTGCTCTTGCATTTTGACTATTTGGTCGATAGGCATCGAATTCAAGGTTTCCCAAAGAATGCGACAATGTTCACGGGGTTGACCGTTTGCTTCGAACATCTCGTCATAAAAACGAGCATCCATCTCATAATTTGAAAATAATCCAGATTCGCTTTTACTGGCTTCTTCTGTCTTGGTAGGGGTGCTCAATTGGTGATGTTTTGCCATGGACCATTACCATAATCTTTTTTCATGACGCTTTCAACAAAGAAGGATTTTGGCGATAGAAAAACAATCAACTTTAATCAAATTGATGATTGAGCTGTTTAAGAGAATTTCTTAAGGCTTCACAGGATCCTTTAGGTGTTCTTACCATCGTATCATAATCAACATGAACGAGTCCAAATCGTTTTTCATACCCCAATGCCCACTCGTAATTATCCAATAGTGACCAAATAAAATAGCCCCTGATATCAATACCTTCGGACATCACTTCCTTAACTATTCGAATGTGGTCTTTAAGAAATTTTTGCCTGGCATGATCGTTAATGACCTGTATGAAATCGTTTGAATTATCAGCCATACCATTTTCAGTTACAAAAATAGGCAATCCATTGGCATAATCCTTGGCAACCCTTCTGAGAAAATGCCCCAAACCTTCAGGATATATCTCCCACCCCATACCTGTCTTGGCCAAATTACCATCCACTTCAATCCAACCGGGAAATTCATCCGATTCATAGCGAATCAACTTGCGGGTGTAATAATTGATACCTATCCAATCAACCGGTTCGCCAATGATAGTAAAATCCTTCTCCCAATCATGCGGTAAGTGCTTCTCAACGGAGGACAGAACTATTTCTGGATATTCACGGTTTTGTACACCACCGAGGAACCATTGATTATAAATTGCATCATACAAATCTGCCTTGAACCTTGAGGAATCGGTATCGTCTGCGGGTTCAGCGTATTCAAAATTGACAACCAAACCAAGATTATCAATATTCAGGTTCCTAAGTGCCTTGATAGCCATACCATGAGCAAGAAGCACATGATGCATGGCTCTTGCCGTAGCTCTAATATCTCGTAACCCAGGTGCGTGATCACCTGAAAAATGACCCAACCAGGCAACACACCAAGGTTCATTGATCGGAGCTATGGAATGCACACGGTCACCAATTAATTTTCCTATGGTAGAGGCATATTGTCCAAACCAGAGAGCAATATCCTTATTGCTCCATCCTCCTTGAGCGGCAAGATATGCAGGTAATTCCCAATGGTATAGTGTAAGAAAAGGCTTCAAGCCGCAAGCCAACATTTCATCTACCAGCCGGTCATAAAAATCCAACCCTTTCTGATTAGGAGAATTCATGCTTTCGGGAAAAATTCTGGCCCAAGATGTTGAGAATCGCCAGGCATCCAGACCCAAGGATGAAACCAATCGAAAATCATCCCTGTAGCGATGATAATGATCACAGGCAATTTTGCCGTTGTCCATGTTATGAACATTCCCAGGGGTTGCAGCAAATGTGTCCCAATGTGTTTCGCCTGCGTCACCGTATTCATGTCCTTCAATCTGATAACTCGATGAAGCTACCCCAAAGATAAAGTTTTCGGGAAAATCAGAACGATAAAATCCAAGTGTGGGGTAGGGGTTTTGTTTCGGTTGGCCTCTTCCTTTACTTCCTTTGGGTGAACTTGTTGTTTCACCAATTATCAACTCTGATTCCCAAAGTTCATGCCAAGGTTCCTTAAATTCATCCTGAACCATTGCTATAAGCAATTCCGCACACCTCTTGCCCGCTTTTCTGACCGAAGAGGTTAAGGCTGTAAACTTTGGTGAGACACCCTCATTCCCCAAATAAGACAGTTTATCATCAAAGATTATAACGGATACATCGGAACCTAATTGCAAACCAAGTTCCAGGAGTGCTCTTCTTACTCCGATGCCAATTATCATGGAGGAAACCAGAAATGCGGTGGGAGGGTTGGCAAGTGCCATCATTTCCCTGACCGATTCATAGCCGTAAGGTTCAGTCATTTCGTTGGATTTCAAATAACCGGTTTTGGGAAACAAACCGTTGTTAGCAAGAGCACTTTCAAACCCTGCTCGACGGCGATGGGCAAAATCCATAGTCTCTAGGCCATTGATGAGGGCAATATTCTTATGCCCAAGATCAATCAGATATTGCGTGGCCTTTTGAAACGCTCGGTAATTGTCAACATCCAACCAGGAATATTCTTCTTGTGTTGTGGAAACACGTCCATGCACAAGGAAAGGTATGCCAATTTCCTTAAGAATGGAAATACGAAAATCCTTGAAGCCCGGGGCCTGTAACAGAATACCATCCACTATCCCCTGTTCAGCCATTTTCTGGTATGCTGAAGCAACATCTTCATCTTTCACCACGGATAGATTCATGTGGTAACCAGCTTTAGAGTACGCTTCCCCTGCACCGGCAAGAAAATCCGTAAAAATGGGATTGACCATTTCATGATTGGACGAAACCGGTATAACATGGCCAATAGACCAGGTTTTGCCAGTGGCCAAACGAGCAGCAATGGGGTTTGGTCGATAATTTAATTGTTTGGCTGCGGCAATAACCCTTTGTCTGGTTTTTTCATTCACCTCCGGAAAACCGTTGAGGGCCCTGCTTACGGTACTTTGAGAAACTCCAAGGTGTTTGGCCAGCTTTTTTAAGGTCATTGGTAAAAATTTATTTTGAAAAAATTATTAATTATGTTATTAATGATTTAAATTGCTTTGAAAATTATTCAAACGCTTTGATTTATTGCAATAAAACGGAGGAGATATGCGACTAATTAAATCACTGTTCGCAAGCATGTTATGCACTGGGTTGGCTGTCGTTGGCAGTACTGCACAGGAAGAATTGATGTTTCCCATTGGGGAAGGAAATTTTAACTGGGAGAGCTATCAGGAGTTTTCTGAAATGGACCTGTCAGGGGAAACCATATCAGTTTTTGGTCCCTGGCTGAACCAGGACAAGGTATTTGTTGACAGTGTAATTGCCTATTTTGAAGCAGCCACGGGTGCTAATGTTGAGTATTCTGGTTCTGATTCTTTTGAACAACAAATTGTTATTGATACCGAAGCGGGTTCGCCGCCAAATATAGCTGTTTTCCCACAACCTGGTTTGGCCAAGGATTTGGCTTCCAAAGGTCTTCTGGTCCCCTTGGATGGCGCAATAGGAGATTGGGTCAAAGAAAATTATGCCGCTGGTCAATCATGGGTGGATCTCGGCACCTATCCCGATGAGAATGGAGAAAACCAGCTTTATGGCTTCTTTTACAAGGTGGATGTGAAATCGCTTGTCTGGTATGTTCCCGAAAATTTCGAGGATGCTGGCTATGAAGTTCCGACAACCATGGAAGAACTCAAAGCATTATCGGATCAAATTGTCGCGGATGGTGAAACCCCCTGGTGCATTGGTTTGGGGTCAGGTGGTGCAACTGGTTGGCCTGCTACGGACTGGGTTGAAGATTTGATGCTCAGAACCCAAACACCGGAAGTTTACGATGCCTGGGTTGATAATTCCATGAAATTCAATGACCCTATTGTTGTCAGCACTATTGATGAGTTCGGTTCTTTTGCGCGTAATGAAGATTATGTTTCAGGGGGTTCCGCTGCTGTCGCCTCAACGGATTTCAGAGACAGTCCCAAAGGGATGTTCACTTCACCCCCGCAATGCTATTTGCATCGACAGGCTTCTTTCATTCCAGCTTTCTTCCCGGAAGGTACAGAAGTGGGAGTGGATGCTGACTTCTTCTACTTTCCAGCCTTCGCAGGCAAGGATCTTGGCACCCCTGTCCTTGGAGGTGGTACACTTTTCGCCATTACCAGTGATTCACCTGGAACAAGAGCATTCATTGATTTCCTGAGCACACCAATTGCCCATGAAATCTGGATGGCTCAGAGTGGTTTCCTCACCCCACACAAGGGAGTAAATCCTGATGTTTATACGGATGCAACCCTTCGGAATCTAAATGAGATCCTGTTGGGTGCAACAACCTTCAGGTTTGATGGTTCTGATTTAATGCCTGGTCCGATTGGTGCAGGTGTGTTCTGGACCGGAATGGTTGATTATGTCGGTGGCAAGGAAGCGCAGGAAGTTGCAGACGAAATTCAAGCCACTTGGGATGCACTCTAATCACTAGAAGATCGTGATTTAAACTATTGGTTGAGGACAAGGAATAATGGAACAGGTACTTTTTGCATTGGGTACAATCCTGATCGGAGTGACGGGTTGTATTGCCTATTTCTACTTTTCCAACCTTGTCCTTGACATAATCTTCCCGAACAAGGGAGCCAATGCCGGTCGAAATATTAATTTGACCCTGGCTATCAGGCCATGGTTGTTCATGGGGCCAGCGATAGTACTGTTAAGTGTTTATCTGGTTTACCCGGTTGTTAATTCCATTTGGTTGGCTTTGCATGACTCAAATGCACAGCAGTTTGTTGGTTTGGATAATTTTTTCTGGCTGGTGGGGGATTCCAAGTTTCAGGAGTCACTTCGGAACAATTTGCTTTGGTTGATTGTTGTCCCTGCAGCATCAACAGCATTTGGATTAATTGCCGCTGCATTAACGGATAGAATAAAATGGGGGAAATTAGCCCAGTCCCTGATATTCATGCCGATGGCAATATCCTTCATTGGTGCAGCCGTAATATGGAAATTCATTTATGATTTCCGAGGTGAAGGGGTGCCAGAAATTGGTTTGCTGAATGCCTTGGTAAATTATTTTGGCGGAGAACCAACAGCTTGGATTACTCTTTCACCGGGCAACAACTTCCTTCTTATGATTGTATTGATATGGATCCAGACCGGATTTGCCATGGTCATTCTTTCGGCCGCCCTAAAAGGAATTCCGGAAGAGACGATCGAAGCCGCTGTCATAGATGGTGCAACGCCCCTTCAAATATTTTTCAGGATCATGGTGCCTCAAATAATGGGGACCATTGCGGTGGTGTGGACGACCATAACCATTCTTGTATTAAAGGTGTTTGACATCGTCCTGGCAATGACCAATGGTCAGTGGGGCACACAGGTGCTGGCGAATTTAATGTTTGATTGGATGTTCAGAGGAAATGATTCAGGACGTGCCTCTACCGTTGCCCTAGTGATAATGATACTCGTGATTCCAATCATGATCTGGAACATCAGAAATGCCAAGAAGGAAATGAGCTAGTGGAAAATATTGCTGGACATAAACCTGCCCTGCGATGGGTTGTAAACATTTCGGTAATTGTCTTGGTCCTAATGTGGGTCATACCAACAACCGGTCTGTTGGTATCTTCATTTAGAGACCGTGATCAGATTTCCTACACGGGTTGGTGGAAAGCACCATTTCAGCAGGAACAAAACCAGATTTTCCGCTCCCAACCTCCTGACACTCAATTTGAGGCCGACGGTGAATTTATTTTAGAGGGAAATATTTTCGAGGGTGAAGAGGGGAAAGTCCTTGCTTTCGGTACCAGTTCACGCGATCCCACACGGTATCAACCTAATGATATCGGCGAAATGTCCAAATCACGAACCATGGTGGTTGATAATGATGGTAATTATCGGATTGCCTCACCCGAACCTCACAGTGGAAATAGGGGTGTAAGAATATTTGCAACCACTTCACAACCTCCCAAGATGACTCTGGAAAATTATGCGAAAGTGATTTTTTCCGAAGGGTTGGGGCAATCTTTTTTGAATACTTTTTCGGTCACCATACCGGCCACAGTAATACCAATACTTATAGCTGCCTTTGCCGCTTATGCCTTGGCCTGGATGGAATTTCCTGGAAAATATATACTTATTGCTTGTGTCGTAGGCTTGCTTGTGGTGCCGCTGCAATTGACCTTTATACCACTGCTGAGACTACATAACACGTTGGGTATAGGCAAGGAATATTTGGGGATATGGTTGGCGCATACAGGGTTCGGATTGCCTTTGGCAATATATCTATTACGCAACTATATAGCTGGATTGCCAAAGGAAATTATTGAATCAGCCCGAGTTGATGGGGCAACAGACTTTGATATTTTTCGTAAAATAATTTTACAACTTTCTTTTCCTGCCTTGGCAAGTTTTGCCATTTTTCAATTCCTTTGGGTCTGGAATGACCTCTTGGTTGCCACGGTATTCCTTGGTAATAATGAAGATCAATTGGTTATGACAGGAAGGCTTCGGGAACTTCTCGGCTCGAGGGGAGGAGATTGGGAAATCCTGGCCACTTCTGCCTTTGTTTCCATTGCCGTTCCCATCCTCGTATTCTTTTTATTGCAAAAATATCTGGTTCGTGGCCTTTTGGCTGGATCTGTTAAGGGAGGTTAGGTCTCTTGGACATAGAAACAAAAAGTGAACTGAAGAACAAATTTGCTGGACTGTCTGAGGAATGGTGGAAAGGTGCCGTTTACTATCAAATTTATCCACGTTCCTTTTTTGATTCCAACAATGATGGGTATGGTGACCTGCAGGGCATTATTACGAAACTTCCCTATGTAGCCAGTTTGGGAGTAGACGCTATATGGATTTCTCCTTTCTTCAAATCACCCATGAAAGATGGGGGATATGATGTTTCAGATTACCGTGAAGTTGCTTCTGAATTTGGGTCATTGGCGGATTTCGAGGAGTTGTTGAAAAGGGCCCATGATTTGAATCTCAAGGTCCTGATTGATTTGGTGATAAGCCATACCTCCAGTAAACATCCATGGTTTCAAGAAAGCAAAAAATCCCGTGATAACCCCAAGAGTAAATGGTATGTCTGGGCTGACCCAAAACCAGATGGAACAGTACCAAACAACTGGCTTTCAATATTTGGAGGAACCGCTTGGCAGTGGTGTGGTGAAAGAAGGCAATATTATTTACATAATTTTCTCTCTTCTCAACCAGATCTGAACTTTCATAATCGTGGAGTCCAGAAGGAAGTATTGGAATTGGTGGATTTTTGGTTGGCGAAGGGGGTTGACGGTTTTCGACTGGACACAGTCAATTTTTACTTTTGTGATCAAAGGTTAAGATATAATCCTCCCTTGGATAACAGATTGAGAAATGGTTCCATAGCTCCCATGGTTAATCCGTATAATCACCAAAACCATATTTATGATAAGAACAGACCCGAAAATCTGAAGTTTCTTGAACGGTTCAGAAAAATAATGAACAATTACCCTGACCGTACTTCATTGGGGGAAGTTGGTGATTCGCAAAGAGGTCAGCAAATTGTAGGCCAATATACCAAGGGGAATAAGCGTCTGCATTCCTGTTATTCATTTGAATTTTTGTCGGGAACAGAAATTACCCCTGAAATCATCGGCAAGACACTCCAAAGCTTCGAAAAGGATAACCCTGCAAGTTGGTCAACTTGGGCCATATCAAATCATGATGTGGAACGTGTCGCTTCAAGGTGGAATTTGAATTCGTTGGAACTGAAACTGATTTCTACCCTGATAATGTGTATTCGAGGTTCGGTTTGTATCTACCAAGGTGAAGAGTTGGGATTATCAGAGGCGGACATTGAGTATACCGATTTACAAGACCCTTATGGAAAGGAGTTTTGGCCTGAGTACAAGGGGCGGGACGGTTGCAGAACACCTATGGTATGGGATGAAAAGGCTTCTTTTGGAGGGTTCTCTAATGTAGCACCCTGGTTACCAATCCCCGAGGACCACTTGAAAAATAGCGTTAATGTACAGGAAAAGGATGATAATTCACTATTAAATCACTACAGAAAGCTTAATTTTCTCAGGAGAGATCACCCTGCTTTGAAGTATGGTTCGATTGGGGATATTTCATACACTGGTGAATTGATTAGTTTCAGTAGAGTTTATGACGGGGAAAAAATTCTCTGTGTCTTTAATTTCAGCAAGACATCCCAAGAGTATCAATTCTCTGTGGGAAATGCTCGAATTTTAATTGGAGAACCTGAAAAGGGCAAGGATGAATCGACAGTTGTACTTGCAGGATCTGGTTTTGCTGTAGCTTTGATATAAAGGAAGAAAAATTGGCCGAGTTATTAATTCAGGACGTTGGAAAAAGTTATGGAGATATTGAAGTTCTTCATGACATCAATCTCGAAGTAGAAAAAGGTGAATTCATAGTTTTTGTAGGCCCATCTGGATGTGGCAAATCCACTTTACTAAGGATGATTGCCGGTCTCGAAAAAATCACCACTGGCAAGTTGATGATCGAAGGGGAACTGATGAATGATGTTCCGCCTGCACAACGAAGGATTGCCATGGTCTTTCAATCTTATGCTCTTTATCCCCATATGACTGTCCGAGAGAATATGGAGTTTTCACTCAAGTTAGCTAAAAAGTCCAAGGACGAGATCAAAGCCAGTGTTGATAATGCCGCCAAAATTCTTCAGTTGGAGGAATATTTGGATCGTCTGCCCAAGGCGTTGTCAGGTGGTCAAAGACAAAGGGTCGCAATCGGCCGGGCAATCGTAAGAAACCCCAAAGTATTTCTTTTTGATGAGCCGCTTTCTAACCTTGATGCAGCTTTACGAGTCGCAACCCGTATTGAGATTGCCAAACTCAAGCAAGATATGCCTGATACAACAATGATTTATGTAACACACGATCAGGTCGAAGCAATGACATTGGCTTCCAGAATAGTCGTTCTTCATGGCCAAACGATTGAGCAGGTAGGACCTCCACTGGTCCTTTATGAAAATCCATGTAACGAATTTGTTGCTCAATTCATTGGGTCACCAGCCATGAATCTCTTTCCTGGTGTCATCGTTGATACTGGTGAGGAAACGACCGTGAAATTACATTCTGGAGGTGTCACCAAATCCAGTGTTTCGTCCACAGAAGATTTACTTAACCGAGAGGTGAATGTTGGTATAAGGCCCGAAGATTTGTTCACTACTGACGGGGGCGGTGTCTATACTGGTAAGGTTGATATAACCGAAGCACTCGGTGAAATAACCCTGTTGTATTTTGAAAAAACAGCAAGTGAAAAAGAAGGGATAATCGCCAAACTAAATGGGATCCATTCTGGACTTAGTGGGACTAATGTCAGTCTTTCAGCTAACCCCTCAAAAGTACTTATTTTTGCCAATGGAAAATCACTTAACTACATCTGATTCCAATCACACTCAAAATCAAAAATATAACCGAATTAGGGTTATAAAACTTGTGAATTAAGCACTAAAATTTTGGGGAGTATACACTTTATTAGCTAAAGTCAATTTCATGTCTGGAAAGATTATTTCGATTTCCAATTAAACTGACGGCAAATTTCAAGGCTGGTTTGGCTAGCCCATCTCCGCTATGTATTCTGAATGATGGCTGCCAACCCTGATCAGTAAAGAGTATGGCAGTTCCCATTACATTCTTCTTGATATAGAACAAATCTATACCAGTAGGAAATTTCAGTTTTCTACCCCACTGATTCCCTCCATAAAGATTGAAGGACTGGAAGGAAACTGATCCATTTTCCTTAACGATTTTATAGTGTTTATTTACCATTCCTTAATCATAATTCTCATGTATTTAAGTCAAATATAGGAGTTTGAATTGACCGGTGGCAAGAATCTGACGTCAGGCGATTGTCTGAAGGTGTTCAACGCAAACCGGAAACTTTACGATTTAATGTCAGGGAATCCCTGTAGCCAGAGGTTTTTCCTTGCCTTTGGCGTCAACACCCCTATACGCTGTTCCATTGCAATGAGGAGGAACCCAAAAGATGACAACAACAGCCGATGAACACCATATTATCGGCCCTTTGGGTTCAGATTTCTGGCGGATCAGGGTTCCACCGGAACTGATACCGGCATTGGCCCGTGAATTTGACTGGAACCGCATGGGCCGAAGGGTGATGATTGACGCAGGGGGAGGCATTATCACCTGGATGAATCCCTCAGGTTCACATGTGGGGTAGGCCTCGGCCAGTGACAAGGTTGTTCCACTGGCTGGAGCACTTTTAAAAATACGCATCAAGGACATGCGTGATTTGCGCTGGAAGGGTACTGGTGGGGCGAGTAATGTCTGGCTGGAAGCCGATGCCGCCTACTATATCGGGAAAAATGCCGAGGGCTGGTTTGCAGCAAGGGACAGGGGACGGAAAGAAGCTTTGGCCTTTGAAGCTAGCACCCCACCCGACCTCGTTGTTGAGGTGGAGGTACCCCACTTTGATGAAGACAAACCACGACGCTATGCCGAACTTGGGGTGCCCGAGATGTAGCGTGTTTACGGTGAAAGAGAAAGCGAACGATTCAACGTTGAGATTCTGGCCCTGCAGGCAGAGGGAGGACCAATAAAATTGGAAGAATCACGGGTCCTGCCCGGATTGGCAGCATTGATACTGCCAGAGGCGTTGGAATTGGGCGAGCTATGGAAATACAAGGAACTCAAGGAATTGCTGAACGAAAACCTGATAAGGGTGAACAACCCGGAAGCAGGCAAGGGCAAAAAGGAACCGGATTCATCACCACCCAGACCTTTTCAAAGTAGTCACCATTGGTTGAAGTGTGAAATGGATACGAAGGTTGTCTTGTCAGCTTAAGTATATAATGCTCATATAACAACTTGGATGGAAGTTGGATTCACATGTTGATCATGCTGATAATTGCCAAACGACAATCAAGATGGGAAATGTGTTTTTACAAAGCAAAAGGAAATTAACGGTACTCGCCATGTCGGTTGAGGACGATGGTCACTAATTTGTGATTGCGCCTAAATTATACTGATAGCGATATACATGCCGCGTAAAAATGCTTATAAAGACATCCTGTTGAGAAAAAGTCAGTGGCGGTGGTATACACTGTCAATACTGGGCTGGGGTGCCGTCGATAAGCAGTGTATGGTAATCGGAGGAATATTTTTTGCCTGTCCATACCAACGCTTTGCATAAAACTTGTAACTCAATAGTGCAGTTTTCTTAATTTTTCTGGCATTTGTCAGGGTGGTAATACGGCAGAATATTTGTTTTGTGTCTCGTTTTTGGGAGGTATCAACCAGTCAATAGGTTGGCTGCCAGTTCGCTTCTTTATTTAAGGGGTCAATATTATAGACGGCAGTGTACTGCCAAGTTGAAACACATACATCAACCTGGGAGGTGAGGGGTATGTCGCGTTTATTTTGAGCCCTTCACCTAAAGGTAGGTTATTAAGTATAGGAATTACAAAAATTAGTGGGATAAACCATAGTTGCGTGCTATTACCTTGCCTAAAAAGGATGGTGTAAATATGTGCACACGCTCTGTTGAAACCCAGCGTGCAAACAGTAGTGTTTTGTATATTGGATCTATCCTTGAGCGAGCCAGAGGGGATGTCTCCATGGTTGTTAAGTCTAGGGATAGTCACACTGTTTTAAGGAATTTTCGACAATCCGGTTCACTAAAATGTCTCTTTCCCAGATCCAAAGACAAATCATTGGAAGTAGTTCTATTGAATTGTGCGGGTGGAGTCACTGGAGGAGATTATTTTTCTCTATCTGTAAATTGTGAGGCCAAGACGACATTAACCCTTACAACTCAAGCGGCCGAACGAATATATCGGGCAGTTCCGGGTGAAACAGGATGTATTGAAACGCACCTTGAAGTACATGAAGGGGCACGTATGAATTGGTTGCCGCAGGAGACCATTCTCTTTGAGGGATGTTCTCTGAACAGAGCCTTAACGATTGATCTGCACCATAATTCCAAATTACTGATGGTCGAACCACTCGTTTTTGGGCGTCTTGAAATGGGTGAGGAAATTGACCACGTTTCCGTCATTGATGGCATCACAATCAATCGTTCTGATCAACCCATCCACATCGAACGTATAAAATTGTCGTCGGATGTACAAAGCCATCTGGACCGACCAGGGGTTGCTATGGGTGCTCGAGCCTTGGCGTCCATTGTGTATATCGCTCCTGATGCTGAGAAACAACTGAATTCAACTTATCAACTGTTCCCTCAACATGCTGGCGCAAGTCTTATCCAAAGCGATGTCTTGATCATGCGGTTGATAGCCAATGACAGTAATGAATTGAGGTTGAAACTTGTCCCGATTATAAAACAAATAAACAATGGAGAAATTCCAAAATGCTGGATGATTTGACATGAAACTAACCCCACGTGAAAAAGAAAAACTTCTGGTTGCCATGGCTGCTGAAGTTGCCCGAAAAAGATTGGCAAGGGGCGTAAAACTAAACTATCCAGAGGCAATCGCCTTAATAACCGATGCTGTTGTTGAAGGAGCGCGCGATGGTCGTTCTGTTGCAGATCTCATGGAAGCAGGTGCAGACGTTATTTCAAGGAAGCAATGCATGAGTGGAGTGGCTGAAATGATCCATGATGTTCAGGTTGAAGCAACTTTTCCAGATGGAACAAAACTTGTTACGGTTCATAACCCAATTCGGTGAGGTTTTGATGTGACAATTTATTTCAATTTCAAACACGAAAATGCTGAAGAGACAGGGATGGAGGCAAAATGATACCAGGTGAAGTTTTTGTTAATTCTGATGAAATCATCCTTAACGAAGGTCAGAATACGATAAACTTGATGGTTTCCAATACAGGAGATCGACCCATTCAAGTGGGGTCACATTATCATTTTGGGGAAGTGAACGCCGCCTTGGATTTTGATCGTAATTTGGCCCAGGGTATGAGGCTTGATATAGCTGCTGGAACGGCCGTACGTTTTGAACCGGGACAGCGTCGTGAAGTACAATTAATTCCCTATCGCGGCAAACGAAAGGTGTTTGGCTTCAATCAAAGGATAATGGGCGAATTGTGATGCCAAAAAATATATTTCGATCAGATTATGTTGCCATGTTTGGGCCAACAACCGGCGATCGCGTAAGACTTGCAGATACAGACTTGGTCATTGAAGTAGAACATGATCACACCATCTACGGCGAAGAAGTCAAATTTGGTGGCGGTAAAGTTATTCGTGATGGGATGGGACAATCTCAGGCAACACGGGCTGAAGGAGCGGTTGATACAGTTATTACAAATGCCCTGGTTGTTGATTATACAGGTATCTACAAAGCAGATATCGGATTGAAAGACGGCCGGATAACTCAAATAGGTAAATCTGGGAACCCTGATACCCAACCTGGTGTTAATATCATTATTGGCCCAGGCACCGAAGCTATTGCTGGCGAAGGGAAAATTCTGACAGCTGGTGGATTTGACAGTCACATCCACTTTATTTGTCCACAACAAATTGAAGATGCTCTGCATTCAGGGTTGACAACAATGCTTGGTGGCGGAACGGGGCCCGCCCAAGGAACATTAGCCACTACCTGCACACCAGGTATATGGCATATAGGACGGATGTTACAGATGGCAGAAGCATTTCCCATGAATCTGGCCTTTGCAGGCAAGGGGAATGCTTCCCTTCCAGAAGCCCTTGAAGAACAGGTGAAAGGTGGTGCCTGTGCGTTAAAGTTACACGAAGATTGGGGGACGACGCCTGGTACGATAGATTGTTGCTTAACGGTAGCTGATGCCATGGATGTTCAAGTTATGATCCATACAGATACCCTAAACGAAAGCGGTTTTGTTGAAAATACCGTCAAAGCCATGAAGGGACGAACAATTCATGCATTTCATACCGAGGGTGCAGGGGGAGGTCACGCCCCTGACATAATTAAAATCTGCGGTGAAGAGTATGTATTACCATCCTCGACAAATCCAACCCGACCATTTACTGTTAATACGGTGGAAGAACATCTGGATATGCTCCTGGTTTGTCATCATCTCGATAAAACTATCCCAGAAGATGTCGCCTTTGCCGAAAGCCGTATCCGACGTGAAACTATAGCAGCAGAGGATATCCTCCATGATATGGGGGCTTTGTCGATTATTGCATCTGACAGTCAGGCAATGGGACGTGTCGGAGAGGTCCTCATACGAACTTGGCAAACGGCTGACAAAATGAAGAAACAACGGGGTTACCTACCTGAGGAAAAAGGTGAAAACGATAATTATCGTGTTCGTCGCTACATCGCAAAATATACCATAAATCCAGCAATAGCGCATGGAATTTCGCATGAAATAGGATCAGTTGAGAAGGGCAAGCGGGCTGATCTTGTCCTTTGGGACCCGGCTTTCTTTGGAGTTAAGCCAGAAATTGTTCTTATTGGGGGAACGATCGCGATGGCTCAAATGGGTGATCCAAATGCATCCATACCTACCCCGCAACCGGTCTATTCCAGACCAATGTTTGGTGCTTTTGGCAAGAGTGTTGAAGCATCAGCAGTTACTTTTGTAAGTCAATGGGCCCAAGAGGAGGGCATAGGCTCACAACTGGGTTTGTCCAAGGAAACGATTGCTGTCAGTAATACCCGTAATATTGGCAAGAAGGATTTGCCTTTGAATAACACCACCCCTGAGATAGAAGTAGACCCAGAAACTTATGAGGTTAAAGCCAATGGAGAGCTTTTAACTTGCCAACCAGCCGAAGTTCTACCCATGGCCCAAAGGTATTTTTTGTTTTGAGGATATAACAGTGTCTTTAGTTGTCAGTCGAATTATTCAACATTCAGTTGATCCTGATGATGTTGTTATTATGGATTATGAATCCAGATTCCTGCGACGCAAAGTTCTAACCACGGAAAGTGGCTTTAGGTTTTTGGTTGATTTGGCCAACACAATATCACTGCAACTCCACGATGCCTTTGTTTTGGAAGATGGGCGATTGGTTGGTGTTGTTCCTGCCAAGGAAAATTTATTGGAAATCAAGGGCGATTTGATCCGCTATGCCTGGCACATTGGTAATCGCCATACACCCTGTCAGATCGAACCGGGGCGATTGTTAATTCAAGACAATCATGTAATGAAAGATCTTCTTTTAAAACTCGGTGCAAGTGTAGAAGAGGTTTGCGAACCGTTTCTAGCTGAAGGAGGGGCATATGGTAACACCCGAACACATGCTCACTGAAAAGCAATTAATTACGCTTACGCAATGGCTTTCACCGGCTTTTCCAGTGGGAAGTTTTGCTTATAGTCATGGCCTTGAAGGTGCTGTTGAACAGCGCTGGGTAACTGATGGCACAAATTTGCAAAAATGGTTGGAGGATATACTTGAATTTGGCGGTGGAAGGGTTGATTCTACATTTGTGGCAGCTGGCTATAAAGCAAAGACGAGGCAAAAAATTCTTGAAATCGATCAAATTGCCCGGGCCTTTGCACCTTCTAGTGAAAGAAGATTGGAGGCAGAAGATCAGGGTAGAGCATTTGGCAAAGCGATCACAAATTGGGGTATAGAAGCAGATGAATTGACTTATCCAGTAATCTTGGGAGTTGCAGCATCACGGAAAAATCTGCCACTTAATTTTACCCAAATACTTTTCCTGCAAGCTTTTATTTCCAATCTAGTGGCAGCAGGACAGCGATTATTGTCAATAGGTCACCATGAGGGTCAGTCTATTCTCAAACGTTTATCCCACAAATGTCCATTCATTGCCAATGAAACCTCTGATGGTGATATATCAACACTTTCTTCTTGTGCATTCCTTACCGATATAGCATCAATGAAACACGAAACTCAAACCACAAGGATATTCCGAACATGAAGAGTCCTAATGGCCCACTTCGCATAGGCATTGGCGGTCCGGTTGGTGCTGGAAAAACCACCCTTACAGCTGCTTTGTGCAAAGCTTTACAAAATAATATTTCTATGGCTGTTGTAACCAATGATATCTATACGAAGGAGGATGCAGAAGCTCTCATGCGACTTCAGGTTTTGCCCTCGAACAGAATAAAAGGTGTCGAAACGGGAGGATGTCCACACACCGCAATCCGCGAAGATGCCTCTATAAACATTGCTGCCATTGGCGATTTGTACGCAGAACATCCAGATTTGAAATTGGTTTTGGTTGAGTCGGGTGGAGACAATTTATCGGCCACATTTTCACCCGAACTTGCGGACATGACGATTTATGTCATTGATGTCGCGGCTGGTGAAGATATCCCACGTAAAGGTGGCCCTGCAATCACACGTTCAGATATTCTTGTCATCAACAAGACCGATCTTGCTCCTTATGTTGGTGCTAATCTTGAAGTTATGAAAGATGATACCAAGCGTGTTCGTGCAGGAAGACCATTTGTATTTGGACAAATGAAATTCGGTAAGGGTGTTGAAGAGATTATTCATCATATAGAGAACATAGGAGGCATGGGCTAATGTTGGATAGCAGATGTAAAGGGATTGTAAGCTATGGTTGAACAGAAAGTAACCAATGGTCAAAACAAATTTATCCAGGCAGTAGCTGCGGGTGATGCACAAACGGTAACTTCACTAATTGATGAAGTCGATATTAATTGTTCCGATAATGATGGTTGGACAGCATTACATTACGCTGTTAAAGTACAAAATAGGGGTTTGACGCGGGTCCTTTTGGAGCATCAGGGCATTGCAGTGAATACACCTGATTCTGATGGATGGACAGCGCTTCACTTTGCTGTTCAGGAGCAAAACCGTAATTTGGTTCGACAATTACTGGAGCATCCTGATATTGATGTAAATGCTAAAAACAGATGGCAAACAACACCTCTGATGCTGGCTGCCACCAGCGGGAATTTTGATCTTGTAGAAAGCCTATTGCGTCATCCAATGATTTTGGTAGATCTCAAAGCTGATTATTATGGCCGAACAGCCTTGATACAAGCTTCGGTCAAGGGACACGCTCACATCGCACGATACCTGGTCAGTTATGGTGCAGATGTTAATATTTCTGACAAGACTGGAAGGAACAATGCCCTTATTGAAGCCATCAAGAACAAAAATTTTGATATAGCTATCTTCCTATTGAGGACTGGCACGATTGATTTCTCGAACCGCGAACTCAGACTCCAGAGTTTGATTTGGGCAGGTCGACACGGCAAAAAACTCTACAACGAACTTGACCATGCCATAGCCGTTTATTTCAACCGTTATGGTGGGCACCGTAGCAATTAACCAATCGGTTGAAAAATCCCCATGTAGGGCCATAGATATACCGACATCCTTCTTTGACCTGAGTTCACTTTCTAGGCGGAACCATGCATAATTGCATCCGCGAACGCCAGCGCATTACCAGGATCCATAAAAATTTCAATCGCCCCGACCACCCCATCGACCAAAATCGAATGCTGGGCTATCTCATTTTCGGCAAATTGTGTGTACATGATATTGGATTTGTGACTTCCAGGTAGGACCATCGTGGCTCCATCATCTGGACTGATTTTGGTAAAGGCAACCGAACATTGACCTGTCCACAATGGAATATTCCGTCTTGATAGACAAACTGACATTTGGTTACCTTGTCCTGCCGAGTTGAATGGAGGCCTATAGCCTCACCGGGACCTCTTACTGAGGCAAAATATTCATCAATAAAACAGGAGCCATGATGGCCGTCAAAGGTGTCGGTATAAGTTCCAATTCAGTGTATGCCTTGTTGATACAGGCAGAGTGATCAACCATTTTCTCTAATGGCTTCCCGGCCTCATAAATCTGTTGTGATTCAACCCTTCATGCTTGCCCGCAAAGAACTGTCCGTGGACATATCCTCGTCATTGACATCAAGGTCTTGCAAGTTATCCAGAATTTCGTAGCAGCCGTTTTCTTCTTGGGTGCTCAAAGCCCCTTAATGATAAAATACCTTTGAGGTCAAACTGAAAGAGTTCCATTTGACCATAGGGCAAAGCTTCAGTATTCACAAGAATACCTCTCAGTCAGATTACATACAACCGATAGCTCATGGTTGGAAATCTCGGTGATAATATTGTAATATCCATTGGCCCCCTCAAGGGAGTACTCCTGACCCAGAAGGTTGCGATACCACCTCGAAAATTAATTAGGTCAGGACCTATCAACCGACCATTTTCCGTTATTGAAATTGTCAGAGGGTCGTCAAAATATGGCAAAACATTACCAATTTGATCCAATGCTTTGACAACCAGGCGTGTTTCATCGTTCTCATCAGACTTTAACCATCTCCAATCCGCATTAACCTCCATCCTGCTAGCAACCGGATTACCTACCATGGAGAAGCAAATGATGACCTCATCATCAACAAAACCATTGAAGGTTACATTCTCCCAATTCTTCTTCCAATGCCCCATTTCCTCTTCACCAAAAGAATTATGATCGAAAATAACCGGTGCATGTGGTAGATTGGGATAAATGTCCCGGCGAGGGTATTCCGTGGCTGCCAGGTCCGAACCATACTGCAATTCGATATAATCACAATTGGTGAGAATAATTAAGGGGAGTACACCGCCGATATTTCTTTCCCCTCTGGCCCAATATGTTACTGGCTTCAGAATTGGATGTTCATAGGGATTTTTTTGACTTGAATAAACATATGATGCAAATTTGGGGTTTCGGAACATGTCCATGACCCCATGATGACAAATTCGATCTCCAGCACCAAAATCTTTATGGGTATTATAGTCTGCAAAGCACCAACCGATACAGCCGGAAATTTCATCATCTCCAAATGCTTTGTCAAGGATGCTCAAGTATCTTTCAACATGCTCGACCTGACGTTGTTCATGGTCTGTTCTTTTGGTGGGGAAGGTGTGTCCATTGAACTCAGTCACAAGATAAGGCACACTTTTGTTTAATCCTGTCACTTCTCTTTGCTTCCGCAAGGGGATTCTTTGATGGTTCACACCGGGTAATTCTTCATTGCCCTGGATAAAATCATTCATGGTATAGACATCTTCCAGAAATTCACTATCGGTTATATACCGTACCCCTCCAGTCTGACGAGTTGGGTCCAGTTTTCTTGATAATGCGTTTGTTTCAGCGTAAAAATCGTGATCATCATGTGACTCATTGATTCTAACACCCCATAAAATGATGGATGGGTGGTTCCAATCTCTTCTGATCATTCTTTCAACATTGTCGAGGGTTCTCTCCTTCCAGGCACCTTCACCTATATGCTGCCATCCGGGAATTTCCTCAAAGACCAATAATCCAATCCTGTCACAATGATCCAGAAACCAAGGGGATTGTGGATAATGGGATGTTCTTACCAGGTTACATCCCAAATCATATTTTAATATTTCTGCATCCTTCTCTTGTGCCCTTCTTCCCATGGCATAACCTTCATAGGGATAGGACTGGTGACGATTAAGGCCAAGAATTTGCAAGGACTTGCCGTTAAGAAAGAAACCCTTAGGGGTAAACTCAGCAGTACGAAACCCAATGGTGGTAGTAATCAAGTCATCAATGTCTTTTGAAGTTAAATGTGTGGTTAAGTTGTAGAGTATGGGGTTATCTATATCCCATAATTCAATATCAACCAGACCATCTATATGCAATGTAATTTCTTGCTCCGTGATAACTGAACTGGTTTCAGCGATTAAATTTCCCTCCGGGTGACGCAAGGTATGCGTGACCGTCATTGGGGGATCAATTTTGACATCTCCATGGATTTTTGACCAAATTATTAAGGATTTTTGTCGTTCAAGTACGTTTAAGGTTTCGGCTTTGATTTCAGCAATGGAAGTTTTGGGAACAGATTTTAACCAAACATCACGATAGATGCCGGCATAGGTCAAATAATCAATCAAGCCACCAAAGGGGGGGATTTCAGGATTTTCACTACCATCCAACACCACGGTAAGCAGATTTTCACCATCACTAAGGGGCTCACCTATACTCACTTCAAATGGGGTATATCCATTGGTATGTGAGGTTAAATGGGTCCCATTTAGGTAAACCTTGTTGTTGGCCATTGCTCCATCGAAAATCAGAGAATAGACTTGGTTATTATCCTTATTTTCCAACGAAAATGACTTTTGATAGCAATATTTCTGATGCCATGAATTTTCATCAAAATAATTATAAGGTAAATCGGCAGCATTATGGGGAAGCCTTACAGGTTGCCCTGGCTGTTTTTTATGAATTAAATCTGGGGTGAATTTGGCAAAGAAACGCCAATCATCATTGAAGGGGAGTATTTCTCGCATACCGCTATGTGCTTAATTTCGTGAGTAAAATTGGAATAATTTCTACTATCCTAATTGCTATCTTATGTGATACAAAAATGCTCCATGGCCACAGGCCATATCTGATACTTCCATAAAACGATCCTTATATTTTCGGTAAATTTGCTTGACGATAGTACTTTTCTTTGAATGCATGAAAAACTCCCTTCTGGCAAGAGAAGGTTTTAATTTACCTAAACCACGCAGAATTGCGTATATGCGTCAACAGTTGGTAATGTACATATATCTGAACGAATACCATTATATTTTGGTGCACTTTTCGTACAATTATTGAGTAATCATTGGACAATTTGGTTTCGACAATTTTTCTTCACATATCACCAGAATGGTGTATATTGTTGACCGTCTTTGTAATGTAGGTTGATAAATTCTATAGTGTCCTCACTAAGTCCATGGATTGAATCATTATACATGTTGCTTTCACTGAGTTCTCTATTCATAAAATTGTCGAGGTAACCGGTTATAATTATTACAGATCAAGGTTGACAATTATCATTCAGAATACATAGTGGAGAAGGATTAGCAAAACCAACTTTGAAATTTGCCATTAGTCTAACTAGGAAATCCTGATAATCTTTCCTAACATGAGATTGACTTTGTCTAACAAGGTATGTACTCCCCAAAATAACAAAATGATTTGTCAGATAAACAAATCTATTATCCTGTTATGGATAAAGATCCCGACAATCGAGAGATGAAACTAAGGTCATGGAAACCAATATTGACAAAACCCTGGAAGCCATGCGAAATGATGTTGAGCGGATCAATACCGAAGCCGCCAAGCGGGAAACAAGATTGATTCTGGTCATTCTGGGAGCTGTCGGTGTTGCAATTCTCAGTTTTGTTCTGAATTGAACTGTTTCGCCTTGTAAACCACCCAAAGCCTGAGATACCTCTTTGTATAATTCGCTTTGACATACATCTTCACCCTTTGAGGTACCTGAACACCTCTGAAAACGGTGATTTTTTGCTTTCCATAACTGCAGGGTGGGGGTGCTAATTGACAATGACAGGATATTGTGCTTATATATCACCACGGATTTATCTTTGGCAGGAGGTCAAGACTCATGGGAACAAAAACATCAACCAGGGTATCTATTGATTTGATACCTGATGTGCATGAGAGTTGAAGTTTCTGGCCCAAGCCAGTGGGATAACCAGCTAAGAGGGTAAACTCTTGCCATAATAAAGCCACTCGTTACTCGAAATTAGCCCTTATCGAATTACGAGATTAACTTCTGGCCCACTCTGGCATCCAATCTCCATGTTCTTTCAGCAACTCGTCAACCATATCCCATATTTGTTGCAAATCAAGTTCAGCTGCTGTATGTGGGTCCATCATGGCGGCATGATAAATGTGTTCGCGATTTTGATCTACAATAGCCTTGACAGTAAGCTCCTGGACATTGAGATTAGTCTTGATTAGGGATGCTAGCTGGGTAGGCAAGGCTCCAATTTGAACTGGCTGTATGCCGTTTCTATCAATCAAGCAAGGGACTTCAACGACGCAATCCTCAGGTAAGTTGGAAATCAGGTTGTGGTTGGGGACATTGCCATAAATCACTGATGGGCTGCCGCACCATACTGAGTTGATAATATCTGAAGCGTATTCATGGCTCGGATCTAATTCAAGGGAGTTGTTACTACGATAGGATTCAGATTGGTCTTTCCATTTGTCAATCTGTTCCTCACACCTTTTCAAATATTCATCAAGTGGAATTTGAAACTTTTTCAACAAGTCAGACCTGGCACTCTTGATAAACCATGGCACATATTCGGCAAAATGTTCAGAACTTTCAGTTACAAAAAACCCCAAACGCTTCAGCATTTCATATCGAACAATATTCGGGCATCTGGGATTCGATGAGTTTGGCTTGGGTATGGCCCCCTTTTCATAACCCGACTTCAAGTCGGGATATAAGTCTTGATATGTGCCATCTTCCATTACCTCTTCGAATTTTAGATAGAAGGCCATATGGTTGATACCAGCACATTTATATCGGATTTTTTCTAAAGGTAAATCCAAATCATCAGCTAAATCCTTGGCTGTACCCTGAACGGAATGACACAATCCAACAACGTTTATCTTTGGGTAAAGTGCTGATAGGGCCCAACAATTGATGACCATTGGGTTGACATATTGTAACAAGATAGCATCAGGGCATAATTCAGTCATGTCCTCACAAATCTTCAGCAGGTGAGGAACCGTTCTAATACCCCTCATAATACCACCAATCCCCAGCGTATCCCCAATGGTTTGACGAAGGCCATATTTCTTCGGAATTTCAAAATCGGTTACCGTACACGGTTTAACCCCACCAATTTGAAAAGCAACTACGACAAAGTCAGCACCTTGTAAAGCTTCTCTTTGATTCGAATGTTTCGAAACCGTTGCTGGTATATCCAACTTCGAAATAATTTTTCTGGTGAGGTGTAATGCATCATTAAGCCTTGAAGGGTCAATATCCATCAGTGATATATGAGAATTTCGCAAACCCTCCCGCATCAGGACATCCCCAACAAGGTTTTTCAGAAAAACCGTGGATCCGGCTCCGATGAAGGCAATTTTTGGTAAATTAGTCATAGGTAATAATCTCAAAAAGTTAAATGTGTTTCTATTCAGATTGTTTGAATCAGAATCAGAATCACAAATGTAAATTCAATTAGTTTAGTTTGAAGTTATTCCCAAAGGGTCATTTGAAAAGTGACAAAACCTACAATCATGGAAAAGTATTGGTATTCCATTGATTGGGGTATGCCTAGGTTGCCTAGGTTTTGGGAACTTGATTTACCCATAGGCGAGATCAGTATGGATTTATTGACTTGGCATCTTGATGCCCTATTTGATCAAATGATAAAGAGAATTATAGCATTACGCCAAGACAGGTAAAAAACTCTTCCGAACCTTAAGGAATACGAAATTATTAGCGAATACACACAAAGACTTGCAGATGCTTCCTTAATGGGTGGTGTCGTAATTCAATTGTTTTTGCGGACCACAACATATTTACAAGCAAAAAAGTTTAATATGGTTTCAACGACAGGTCCAGTTCTTATTGACACATAGGACAGGTTAAGGCCCTGAGAAAAGCGGTCATGAATGCCAGGTTTGGTCGCAAGGCCACGGAAAGGGTCACCCGGCTGGGGCACTTGTTGCTCGCCAACTGACCCTCAATGGCAAAAAAAATAAAAAATATTTTGCATTGCAGCATTTTTTCTCTTGAAATGTTGCAACGCAGCATTATATCCCCAGCATTCAATTACCAGTCAAAAGGATACCTAGCAATGACCCAGTTTCAGAATTACGCCAAAGCCTTGGCCAACATGGCGTCCTCGTTCCCCCTCGCGCCAACATTCATGAAGGACACCTATCAAAAGGCGGCCGAGAATTTCGAACAAGCGACATCCATCGCCTTGAACGCGGCCTCCGAAGTGGTGGCCATCAACGACAAGTGGGCCAAGGACACGCTTGCCCGAGCCAAAGAGGTCTCCAGTGACAATCTGGCTCCTGAACATGTCACCAAAACGTTCCAAGATTATGCGTCTGCATCTTGGGAAACTTCCGCGCAATACCT
>JAJEBQ010000060.1 GCA_022822495.1 Paracoccaceae bacterium
TGGCTCTTCACCAATTATGGTGGGTAATTAACCAGTTGAATCCCTCAGGATATAAATCCTGACCCCCAATTCCTGTCATGCCAGTGGTTTGCTGCCATCCTGGACAATGTGTATCCCTTTCTCTTTTCCCATGGGGAGAAACTCATGGTTAACAACCTGTCAGGGACGCAATGGTTTCAGTTTGTTCTTGAAAAGTGCCCGGTCTGTACCCGATAAACATCCTTTGGTCATGTTTCTTCTCCAAGTAGATCAAGACAATTTCTAAGAAAATACTCTTGTATTTCACCTCCAACTATATACGTTTGACACAAATATTACCCATCAAAAAGGGCGAAGACCCAATATGTTTTCATCGTAAATGCAGGGATAAAAAGGATTGCTGGTAGGCCGTTGGCTTATGTCATTATAAAAATTCATGACATGGGTAAACAAGTATATGATCCCCAAAAAAAATTGGAAACAAGTTGTAAAACTATTTATTTAATAGAGGTGCCCATAAGCCGACAATCATCTCCAAGTGGTGAAAATTCAGGCTGGCCTAATCGGAACTATTATCTTGAAGGCCCCAAATTACTAACATAAGAAACAGTTTTAAAATTGCAAAATTAGGAAATGAAATTGCCCGAAAAAACCAGACCTTTTGCCCCTTTTGAGTGGATGATAGCCTTGCGATATCTCAAATCCAAAAGGAGTCAGGGTGGTGTAAGTGGTATGACAGTGATTTCATTTTTGAGTATCACGATTGCAGTGTTTGCCTTGGTCGCTACATTTGCCGTAAGAACTGGATTTAGGGTCGAATTTGTTCAAACCGTATTGGGTGCTAATCCCCATACAACAATATACTCAAGCCAATATATTAACGAACAGGGAGAGAGATCAGCATTAATTCCAAATTTTGACGATGTTGTGAACAGAATTGAAGCGATTGAAGCGATTGAAAATGTCTTCCCCGTGATAAGTTCCCGTCTGCTCATGAGTTCTGGTCCGAACAATACTGGTATTGAACTTTTTGGATTGACCATTGAGGATATCAAAAAGGTTCCATTGATTAATAACCCCATAAGTCATTTTGGTGACCTTAATGATTTAAACTCTGGCATTGCAGTAGCTTCAGGAGTTGCCAGAAATTTAGGTGTTAGGGTTGGTGACAATGTCAGACTTATATCTCCTGATGGGGTCAAAACGGCTTTTGGGGTATCACCTCGCATAAACAGTTATAACATTGTTTATATATTCGAAGTTGGACGATATGATATTGATTCCACAAGAGTATACTTGCCTTTCGGTGAGGCTCAGAAGTTTCTGAACAGAGAAGGATATGCCGACGAACTGGCCATTTATGTTCGTGATCCTGAAGATGTCGAAGCCTTGGAGCCTGATATCATAGATTTGGCCGGAGATGGTTATTTTGCCTGGTCTTGGAAGGATTCGTCCCGATCAATCCTGCGAGCACTTCGAATGGAAGACAACCTCATGTTTATCGTTATGTCTATTCTCGTTCTTGTGGCCTCCTTCAATATAGTATCAGGGTTAATAATGCTTGTTAAAAACAAGTCCAGCAGTATTGGAATATTAAGGTCAGTAGGATTGACGCAAGGTTCAATCATGCGGATTTTCTTTATTTTTGGCGCAATAATTGGTACAACCGGTACAATTGTTGGAGTCATTCTCGGTTGCTTGTTTGCGGTATATATTGATCCCATATTTGCAAGTATCAATTACCTTGCAGGTGGTAATGTTTGGGACCCCTCTGTGAGGTTTCTTTCCACTATTCCTGCAAAGATTGAAATTGCTGATGTTTTAGCTGCTGTTATCCTGTCATTGGTTCTTACCTATGGGGTAACCTTATTTCCAGCAAGGCGAGCTGCAAAAATGTATCCAGGTGAAGCAATTAGATATGAGTAATTTGGTTCTCTCGGCCACCGGACTAAAAAAATCATACAATTTGGGAAAACCCAATGAGGTTTCGGTACTAAATGGGATTGACTTAACATTGAATTATGGCGAAGTGGTCGGGTTGCTTGCTCCATCTGGTGCTGGAAAATCAACACTCCTCTTTATCCTTGGTCTCATTGAGTCATTTGACCAAGGTTCGCTGGAAGTATGTGGAATAAATGTTTCTAACAATTCGGACTCCGTAAGAACCCATGTCAGAAGACAAAAAGTGGGGATTGTTTATCAATTCCATCACCTGTTGCCTGAATTCAGTTCCCTTGAGAATGTCATGATACCACAACTTGCGAATGGAATGAGCAGGTCTCAGGCTTACAGCCGTGCCAATCAACTTTTGGAAGATGTGGGTTTAAAAAATAGAGCTAAACACAGACCTTCCGAGTTGTCAGGTGGAGAACAACAAAGGGTTTCTTTGTGTCGATCGCTGGCAAATTCACCCGATTTATTGCTTGCAGATGAACCTACAGGAAACCTTGATATTGATAATTCCCAACAGGTTTTTGATTTGATTAAGGATTTAGTCAAAAGTTCTGGTGTAACAGCACTCATTGCGACCCATAATTTAAGCCTTGCCAAACAAATGGACAGGATGATTTCTTTGAAAAATGGGAAATTAGTTGAGGACGATTCAATAATTTCTTAACCAAATTTAGGGGAATATATATCCTGGTTAGCATAATCGTTTCCCATTACCAATGATAACACAGGAGACGCTTAAGGCTGAAGACAATTATCTCCAATAGGAGTCAGGTGCATGAATTCTGTAATTCGATCCACTCGGTGTCTTCAAGTAATGGGTCAGTAATGGCGGGCTGAGACACTTCACCTTTAAACAGTTCTGGATCCATACCTTCCGAAATCAGATTGATTGAAAATGGTTCGGGCGAAATACTTAGCTTAAGAAACTTCTGATAAAGAACATCTTCCGGAACTTTAATGGGAGAAGGTTTCGAGAGGTTGAATGCAAAGGATTGAAAAATATAGGGTGAAATCTCCCGACCAAGCAATAATCGGATCGAAGTCATCAAACCCGCTGATTCAAGAAAATCCAACAGCGAGTCTTTGATCTGGTTTCGTTCATTTGCAAGGATCAAGTAACCTGCAAACACCTCGGGTTTATCTTCATACAACTTAAATTGAGAACCGTTGATGATAATAAGGCCTCCTGGTAATACAGTTGCACTTGGAATACCTCCAGAAATAACCCGGATTTCATTGTTGGTATCAGGAAAAAGTCGTTCTTGCAATTTTTCCAGGATGCTATCATTGACCACACACTCGGCATTATCCCGCGCAAGTATATTGGTATAAAGCGTTTCACCTATTTCCAATCGCTTGGGTCCCACTATGGATCTGGCAATATTTTGACCGATATAATCGGAGTAATAGTAGGTAATACCCACGATCACCAGAATGAAGGCAATAAATTTACCAAAAAAATTCCAAAAGTTACTTTTCGATTTGGGAACTTCTGATTTTTCAACGAGAACAAGATTCTGAATCGCTTTAACCATCAGATCATCATTGATTAAAATGTATTCATGCCCTGATGAATCGGGTGAAAAGCAGTGATAATATTCAGTAGAGGGTCGTTCAATAATGGTATCTAAGGACCAATGCCGTAAGACAGTTCCTTCCCCATCTGACGAAAGAAAGGTCAGGGTTTCACTTCCATATTTGACGATCACAGTCTGCTTGGTAGCTGTATCGGGCGATTGCCATAAGCCCTCACATTCAAGGACTTCATATCCTGGGAAAGCGATCATGGAAAATGAATTTCAATCAAACCAAATACTTTAGTCATCAGGAAGGGTTGAGGCTAGCACGTAACTGAAACTTTTGAATCTTGCCTGTAGCTGTTTTTGGAAGTTCTCCAAAACTGACTCCCTTGGGAATTTTAAAGCCGGCCAAATGATCGCGGCAAAAGGCAATTATTTCTTCAGGTGAAGAATCTTTATTTCGTTTGAGTTCAATAAAGGCATGCGGAACTTCACCCCATTTGGGATCTTTTTTAGCGACAACAGCACACAACAGGACAGAAGGGTGTTTCATGATAATTCCTTCGACCTCGACCGAGGAAATATTTTCACCACCTGAAATTATAATATCCTTGGCGCGATCAGTGATTTGAATATAATTATCAGGATATTGTACAGCGATATCACCTGAGGCAAATTTTCCATTTTCGAAAGATTTTTTTGTGGCCTCAGGATCACGGTAATATCCTTTCATCACGGAATTACCCTGGATAAATATTTCACCGGTAGAGATACCATCTTTTGTGATTGGTTCATGTGTTTCAGGATTTAACACCTCAACGGATTCCATATGAGGAAAAGTCACACCCTGACGTGCCTTGATGCTTGCCTTTTCATCTGGTTTTAAATGATCCCACTCTCCGTCCTGCCAAACACATTCTGTAATATGACCGAAGGTCTCAGTCAAACCGTAAACCTGTGTAACATTAAAGTTCAAGGCTTCAAAGGCCTGCAATGTTGCCGCTGCAGGAGGTGCTCCTGCTGTAAACACCTCTACCTTGTGATGGATTTTTCTTTTTTCATGCTCGGGGGCATTTGCCAGCATATTCAATACTATTGGCGCTCCACCAAAATGAGTAATGCCTTCGTCTGCCACAAGATCGAAAATGTCTCCAGCAGAAATTTCCCGAGAGCAAAAAACTGTACCTCCCAATAGAGGCATCAACCAACAGTGATTCCAGCCATTGCAATGAAACAGGGGCACAATTGCTAAAAACTTTGGATAGAGTGTTAATCGCCAGCTGATGACGGTTCCTAATGTCATTAGATATGCACCTCGATGCTGGTAAACCACACCTTTGGGCTTGCCGGTCGTTCCAGAGGTATAATTCAGGGATATACTTTCCCATTCATCATCAGGAAATATCCAATTGAATTCTGGGTCTCCCGAGGTTATCAATTCTTCATAATCCATGAACTCAGAACTTGCAGAAAATTTTGAATACTCATCATGAGCTTCAATAATGATTGGGGCTTTATTATCCATAGCATCAACCACTCCTTTGAGTGCAGGCAAGAATTGGCTATCGGCAATGATCAGTTTTGGGTTGGCATGGCTGAGAATGTAACCTATCGTTCCCTTATCAAGTCGTACATTGATTGTATTTAAGACCGCTCCACAAGCAGGGACACCAAAATGGGCTTCCACCTGGGGTATCGTATTTGGTAAAAGGGTTGAAACCACATCACCTGGTATTATTCCCAACTTGGTTAGAGCTGAGGCAAGTCTGGATACCCTTTTTGCGTATTGGATGTAATTATATCGGCGAGAACCGTAAACCAGTGCCTCCCGCTCTGGATATACCGACTTGGCTCTGTTGAGGTGTGATAGAGGTGTTAAAGGTATAAAATTTGCCTGGCAACGGTCCAGACCACTCTCATCTTCCAACCAGCCCATAGAATCCTCACCATCGTTATCAGTTTATAACAAGAAAATAGCGTGCAACAAATCATCTTAATACAAAGAAATATGCCTTCGTTCAGGATATAAATAATCTTTGATTAGTAAAATGATTGATTATTTTGTTGCATTTTCTGGAGTATTGCAGGTGCATTAAACCTGGAGCCAAATTCATCCTTGAGGGAATGACAAAGAGTAATGGTTTTATCCAAACCATGATTATCAACCCAAGAAAAGGGTCCGCCTGACCAAGGTGCAAATCCCCAACCAAAAATAGCCCCCACATCTCCTTCCCTGACATCTTCAAGAACGCCTTCTTCGAAGGATTTAAGTGCTTCTACAACTTGAATAAGCAAGAGTCTGTTCTTTACGGTTGCGATATCGGGTTGATTGAGTTCCGGGGGAAAATGATCAGAGATGCCCTTCCATAATCCAATCCTTCTGCCTTGAGCGTTGTAATCATAAAAACCAGCCCCGGATTTTCGTCCTAACCTACCAATTCCTGCCAGTTTGAAGACAACGCGGTTTGCATCATTTTCAACATATTTTTCTCCAAGAGCCTCGCTAGAGGCCTTGGCAATATGCACCGCGAGTTCCAATGAGGTTTCATCTATGAGTTGTAACGGACCTAGAGGCATACCAATTTGCTTGGCGGCATTTTCAATGAGAGCAGGGTGATAACCTTCCCCAACCATGGAGACACCTTCATTTATATAGGGGATTATACATCTGTTGGCATAAAAAAACCTTGCATCATTTACAACAATAGGCGTTTTTCTTAGTTTTCTGACCAAATCAAAAGCCAAGGCTACTGCATTGTCGTTTGTATCTTTACCCTTGATGATTTCTACCAAGGTCATTCTTTGTACTGGGCTGAAGAAATGGATTCCAACAAATCTATCCGGAGTGGATACAGATTTGGATAAATCGGTAATCGGTAAGGTCGAAGTATTCGAGGCAATCAGGCAATCTTCGGAAACTATGGCTGAAACCTGCTTGAATATCTCGGCCTTAATCCTGGCGTTTTCAAAAACCGCTTCAATTACAAATTGTGATTCCGCAAGGTCCTTGATTTCAGTTGAGAAAGAAATCTGATCAAGGATGACATCCGCCTTTCCTTGGGACAGTCTTCCCTTGGCAATATCTCTAGCGAGGAAGCCCCTTATATTCTCCTTGGCCTTATTTAAAGCTGCTTCATCCTTATCAATCAAGGTAACTGCCAAACCACTTTGCGCGGCAACTTGTGCAATCCCTGATCCCATCATACCTGATCCTACAATACCCAGATTGTGGAGTTTAGATGGTGGGATATTGGATGATCTCCGATATCCTTTTTCCAACAACTTCTTGTTAACAAAAATGGTGTTAATCATTGCTGAGGATGAGGGGTTAATTAATGTCTTGGCAAACCATTTCGCTTCATTTTTTATGGCTGCTTCAAAGGGAAGCATCAAACCTTCATAAATGGTGGAAATGGCAGCTTGTGCAGCCGGATAAAGACCTTGTGTCTCACCCGAAATCATGGCATTGGTACCGGTGAACGCCAAGAATCCTTCACGATCATAAGGTCCACCTCCGGGTATTCTGAATCCAGGTTTGTCCCAGGGCTTTATTACGTCGTCTGGTGTTGCTGATAGGACCCATTCTTTTGCTCTTGTCAACAATTCATCCGGGGGAACGACTTCGTCGACAAGACCAGCATCAAGTGCATCATTTGGATTCGGAGTCTTGCCTCTGAGAATAAAGGGAGTAGCCTCCATCACACCCAACCTTCTGGCAAGTCTTGTTGTTCCACCACCTCCTGGGAAAATCCCAACCAGTATC
Source organism: Paracoccaceae bacterium (assembly GCA_022822495.1). Lineage (GTDB taxonomy): Bacteria > Pseudomonadota > Alphaproteobacteria > Rhodobacterales > Rhodobacteraceae > MPNP01. The sequence goes on from JAJEBQ010000060.1 coordinate 7,216, forward strand.
TCTGGTAGACCGATCTTTGCTTTGGGGTTGTCGGCACAAATAATTCTATGGGTGCTGATGGCAATTTCATATCCGATACCGACAGAGGTTCCATTGATAGCAATGGCGATAGGCTTGCCTGCCTTGCCGATTTTGGGGTCACCTCCTGCCAGTTCAATATTTCGCAATATCCTATGGATTGTCATTATTCCCTTGAACACATCCAGGTCAGACGAGGAATTGCTTTTCATTGACCCTAGGGCGTTAAGGTCCATACCCCCAGTGAAGGTATCCTTGCCACTGGCCAGAACGATGCCCTTAACTTTGGAATCATTCAGGGCCCTCGAGACATATGTGTCAAGCTCAAGAAAGCCTTCCCAGGTTAAAATATTCATCCTCTTGCCTGGACACTCCCAGGTAATTGTAACAACCCCGGACTGGTCTATGTCATAATGAAAATCAGCCATGAATATAAATTCCTAAACAATCTCAATAATCGTACTCACACCCATTCCACCTGCAACGCACAATGTCACAAGGCCCAGGGACTTGTTTGATCTTTCAAGTTCATCAACTAAAGTGCCGAGAATAATGGCACCTGTGGCACCCAAGGGGTGTCCCATTGCAATGGCGCCTCCATTGACATTTACGACTGCTGGATCAAGGTCAAAATACTGCATAAAGCGTAATGGAACTGAGGAAAAAGCTTCGTTAACTTCGAATAGGTCAATATCCTTGATGCTCAACGATGCTTGGTGCAAGGCCTTCTCAGTCGCAGGTATGGGGCCGGTAAGCATGATAGTTGGTTCTGAACCGGATTTGGCTGTGGCAATAACTTTGGCCCGAGGCTTGAGATTGTTGTGTTCACCGAACTCTTTGGAACCAATCAATAAAGCTGCCGCTCCATCAACGATACCAGAAGAATTTCCTGCATGATGAACATGATGTATGGCTTCAAGTTCGGGATACTTTAGTAAGGCGACTTTATTAAAACCAGGCATCACTTCACCCATATTCTGGAAGGAAGGATCAAGTTTTGTCAAGCTTGCAATATCAGTACCCGATCGAATGTGTTCATCAGTTTCCAAAAGGATGTCACCAACATCATCTATGATTGGAATTACTGATTGATCAAACCGTCCTTCCCGCCACGCAGTCTCAGCACGTTTTTGTGATTCTACTGCATAGCAGTCACAATCCAAACGAGAGAAGCCGTATTTTGTTGCAATCAAATCAGCTGAAACGCCTTGTGGAATGATCGCATGGGACATGGCTATTGAAGGATCTGCCAGAAGGGCCGCACCATCTGATCCCATTGGTACCCTGCTCAGCATTTCGACTCCGCCTGCGATATATGCTGTACCAGCATTTCCCATTATTTGGTTCGCGGCAAGATTGACCGCTTCCAAGCCACTTGCACAGAAACGATTTATGGCTAGACCCGGAACAGTATTGGAAAGATTGGAAAATAGAACTGCTGACCTAGCCAGGCAACCCCCTTGTTCTCCAACCTGGGTTACGTTTCCCCAGATAAGGTCATCAATGGATTGGGGATCCACCTCGTTTCTTTCAAGCAGTTTATTAAGGATGAATGCTGATAACCAGACAGAGGTTACTTCATGGAGTGAACCATCCTTTTTTCCTCTACCTCTGGGCGTTCTTACAGAGTCGTATATAAAGGATTCCATACGGGCAATTCCTTAATTTAATCTCGTTAAAATGGTTAGGTCTTTCAGGGTTTGCGGGGCATCAAGTCATAGGGGTGTTTCCAGCCCTTCTGATTTGAAATGGCAGTTAGCCAACGATCAATGCATGGCCATTCCTTTCGTTTAAATCCGAAAGGTTCAGGGTAATACAGGTATCCACAACAAGCGATGTCGGCTATGGTCAAGTTTTGTCCGGCCAACCAAGCACTATCCTGCAGCCTTTTTTCCAACACCTTCAACGAAACTCTAAATCGAGCCTTGTGCCAGTCAATGACTTCCTGCGACCGCAAGTCTTCTGGTAGAAAATTCGCAAGAAACCTCGTTGTTCCGGCCAATGAGGACATTTTATGATTATCCCAAAAGACCCAACGTAAAATCTCAATTTCTTCTGAGGGTGTTTGACCACCAAACCTTCCTGTTTTTGCAACAATATATTTCTGAATTGCACCAGATTGGGATAATTTTCTTTTGCCATCTACCAAAACGGGTGCTTCCCCCATGGCGTTGATGCTTCTATATTCTGGAGTTCTGGTCTCACCATTGAAAAAATCAACAAAAATTGGTTGCCATAAAACGTCTGCAAGCTCCATGGTTAAAGCAGCTTTATAGGAATTACCACTCTCACCGAAACAATACAGTTTTAGCAAATTATCCTGATTTTCCATACCGAACTTCCTTGCGTAAGTATGATTAATTCCTAATGGAGAGAATTAATTTCACCGTAGGCAATTACAATCATTTCGTCAGGAAATTGTGACATTTTATTCAACTCATTAGCTACAATCCCAAACAGTTCATTTAAAAATTTTACGGAGTGGCAGAGATAAGATTTCACTGAAACTGTTATTCTGGAAGCAAAATTTCCAAATTTACCTTATGTCGTTTGTTTCTTGATGGCTTTTTTCGGAACAGACCTTAGCCGATAATCCCAATGGCAGGTGTACATGTATGGTTCTAACCTTGGCTGATGGAGTATGAGTATTGGACTAATTCAAAAAGTTGGGAAACAGAAAATAAAAACCATAGGCCAGAAACATGGCAGGGATAGCTGATATAAGGGTTGCCCAAAAGGCTATTTTGGGATTGATCGCAATGGCAGGAAATAAGGCATCACCATCATTGGAAATCGCATTGCCCAATAATGCCGCAAACGGAAGGAGCCCATTGATATAAAGTGCTGTTACAAGAACTTGCGGACCACAACCGGGAATAAAGCCTACCACTATACCGACCAAGGGAAGGAGGGGCGTTACAACCTGAAAGATTTCGTTTAGGTTGAGGGGAGTAAAGGCAACCAGGTACTCATACAATAGAAATGCCCCGATAACCCAGATTGAAATAAAACTTGTCTCCACAGACATCCTGGCTACGGGGTTGTCGTTGGGATTGGACATGGCCTTAACTGGAGAAAATGTCCAGATAAACAGACCCGTAAAGGTGCCCGCCAAGGCAACAATAAGCGGGAAAATGCCCAAAATGTCGACTAGATTAACCTGGAACAATTGACATATACCCATCACCAAGCCGGGGACCACAAGTGTGAGGTAAATGAAGTGAGGCCATTGCGTTTTGCCAATTCTGGGGATCAAGTCGGTTTTAGCATCACCTCTCTCAACCTTGAATACAGGCCCCCACTTATCTACCAACCACCCAAAAAGTGTAGCAACCAGAAAAGATAGTGGCAGTACAACCGAGGCAGCGTCAGGTCTTGTGGCAATCAACAGAAACGCAGCATCACCCATTGTTGCAATCAAGGTCGCAACAACTGCACCAAAACTTGCATGACCGGATGAATAGGCAGCAACGACAACAACAGCACCACCACAGCCTGGTATTGCACCAAGAAAGGCAGCAAGAGGGATTTCAAAAGTTTTTGATCTTTGCAAAACATTGCCAATGTTGAAGCCGAAAACACGTTCTGCACCGTAAATAAGCAACAAGGTGGCAGCCACAAAAACACTAACTTGGGTGTATGCATCAACGATCATGGCCCTGGTTAATTGACCCAAGTGACCAGGCCATAGAGTCAAAACTATCAATAGAAGTGCCACCAATGGCCTGATGGATCCTCTTGGAAAAGTATCTCGAAGGGATTTTCCAATCGAAAAACTGTTTTGGTATGTCGTTTGCCTGGTGAAATTCATCTTTATTGCAATTGAGAATCATTATCAACTAGACAAATTAGATGAATAACCTCAATTAATCAAGTCATCTCTAATAAAATCGAAAAATCGACTTACATTGCTTGGAATGTTTGAAATTCCCAAAAATTTGCCCGATGCCAATGAATTCATCCAAAGGTTGCCATTCTCCAAAGCATTAAATATGCGAGTGGATGAACTTGCCGAGAGCAGGGCGATAATGTCTGTCCCCTACGATCTGTTGATAATTGGCAATCCTGCCACAGGCGTAATTCATGGTGGAGCAGTTACGGCCTTGATGGATACGTGTTGTGGGTTGGCTGTCCTGGCACACCCAGATGTCAACACCCCCATGGCAACGTTGAATTTAAAAGTTGACTATATGCGTCCTGCCAATCCGGGGCAGAGTATTACTGCCGAGGCTGAATGTTATAATGTTACCAGATCAGTAGCTTTTGTGAGGGCTACCGCCTATGACGAGGACAAAGCGAGACCGGTCGCAACAACACATGCAACATTTACACTGAATTAATCTCATGACCCAGTTGATTACAGAAGATTCAAATGATCAGCTTCTTAATCTCAGGGTAATTGAGGGCATCCCATACTTGCGATTTTTGGGTATTCGCTTTGATCTCACAGGTGAAGATTTGACCGTAAGGATTCCCCCAAATAAGCACTTTATAGGTAATCCCGATATTCCAGCCTTACATGGCGGTGTTACAGCGTCTCTCCTTGAGATAACAGCCAAAGTAGATTTATGCCTAAAGCGACTGGCTTTGGGGAGTAAGGATGACCGTAAACCAGTTAGCCCCAAGGAAATTGTCTTACCCAAAACAATTTCGTTTTCCGTTGACTACCTCCGTGGTGGAAAACCAAGCGATGCATATGCCCAAGCCAAGATTAACAGGATGGGAAGAAGATATGCCTCAGTCCAGGTTGAAGCTTGGCAAGAGGATAGGACCAGATTGTTTGCGCAGGGTACAGGTCATTTTCTCTTGGTATAAATAATGACACATCCAACAACGGGTGACATCACACACCGTCGAATTTTAAATATCGCTATCCCCATTCTATTGTCCAATGCAACAGTTCCCATTCTGGGTGCTGTCGATACTGCTGTTATTGGTCAATTGGGAGAAGCAGCTCCCATCGGTGCAGTGGGGCTTGGGTCCATTATCATAACGACCATTTATGGATTATTTGGTTTCCTAAGGATGGGGACCTCAGGCTTGGCAAGCCAGGAAAAAGGCAAAGGGGATGAACATGAATTAGCAATGATAATTTTCAGATCCCTTTTTATTGGAATGGTTCTTGGAATAATGATTGTCATTTTGCATTTTCAGATATTGTACCTAGCTATCGCGATTGTCCCCGCCTCACCGGAAGTAGAGCATCTCACCGAACAGTATGTCAGGATAAGAATATTTTCTGCCCCAGCAGCTATTACCATCTATGGTATAACCGGTTGGTTAATTGCCATTGAAAGAACTCAATCGGTATTAATCCTACAGTTGGCCATGAATGGATTGAATGTAATACTTGATTTCCTTTTTGTACTTGGTTTGGGCTATGGTGTCGCAGGAGTTGCTTATGCAACCTTGGTTGCCGAGTGGTTTGCCTTGGTTTTGGGGCTTTATCTTTGCAAGGAAGCGTTGTCGATTAAATTCTGGCTTGTTTTCCACCGGATTTTCGATCGCTCGAAACTGAAGAGGATGGTTTCTGTAAATACAGACATTTTAATCAGATCCTTATTCCTTGGTGTTTCTCTTGTCTCGTTCCTGTTTATTTCTTCTGATTTTGGTGATGCGGTCCTAGCTGCAAACCAGATCCTTTTACAATTCCTGTTTTTTACGGCATTTGCTCTTGATGGATTCGCTTTTTCCTCGGAAGCTCTGGTTGGTCAGTCTGTAGGGGCCGGTGACAAACAAGCCTTACGGAAATCATCTTTGTTAACGAGTGTATGGGGGATGGTAACGGCCATAATTGTAGCAATTGTATTTGCCATTTTGGGGCCATTCATTATTGCTATAATGACCACCGAACCTGTGGTGCGGATGGAAGCAGTGAATTATTTTTGGTGGGTTGTATTCGTACCAATAGTTGGAGGTCCATCCTGGTTTCTTGACGGCATATTCATAGGGGCAACCAAAACGAAAGAAATGCGAAATGGAATGATTGTTTCCTTCCTATTTTATGTTGTAACCCTCATTCTGACAGTTCCTACTTTGCAAAACAGCGGCTTGTGGGTTTCACTTTATATCCTGTTCATAATGAGGGCCATAACCCTGGCTTTCAAATATCCGGATTTGGAACGCATGTAAATTGAATAACTCAAGCTAACCATTGTTGATACTCCATACCCACAGCTTCGCTAATGTTTGAGAAGCCATCCTGTTGAAGAAAAAGACTAACCCCCTCACAAATCTCTTTGATTAACCCCGTTCCTTGGTAGCAAAGGGCAGTATATATTTGCAGTGCACTGGCGCCGGCTTTAATTTTTGTATATGCATTCTCTGGTGTCGTAATCCCTCCAACACCAATAATTGGTACATTTCCTTTGGTTTGGGCATAAACATGAGCCAAGGTTCTGGTAGAACTTTCGAAGAGGAAGGGGCCAGTCAACCCTCCTTCTTCCTTGTAGGTGGGGTTATTCGAATTTGGTCTGGATGTTGTCGAGTTGGTTGCAATGAAACCATCAACCCCCTCCTCAATAGAAACTGAAACAATTTCTTCCAGGCGCTTGTGCTCATAATCCGGTGATAACTTCAAAAAAACTGGTTTTTGTAAATTTAAATCCTTTTGCCTTGTAGCAAGTTTAGTCAGCAACAGCGACAGGTTAGCTGGTTCGCTCAGATCAAAATGCACATTGATGTTAGGACAGGAAATATTAAGAGCCAAATAATCCGCGAAAGATCCACACTTGGTGAGAACATGCAAAAAATCTTGAATGGGATCCTTGGAAGTTTTATTGTGCCCCATGCTCAAACCTATAATACCCCCATAAGACCACTTTTTTAACTTTTTTTGGATGACCTCAGCACCTTCATTGTTCAACCCCAGTCGATTGACAAGCTCATGACTTGATGAAATTCGAAACAATCGTGGTCTTGCATTACCGGGTTGTGGATAAGGGGTTACGGTTCCCACCTCAAGAAAGGAAATCCCTGTTTTAAATAGGCCTTTTATGGACGAGCCATTTTTATCCAGGCCAGCAGGTATTCCCAGGGGATTCTCCAAAGAGATATTTCCCAATTGTGTCCTAAGGTTTTGTTGACTTGTTTTGGTTGAGGTAAAGGGGAATATACCCCATTCGGTCAATTTATGAGAAACATCTCTGGCAAATTCGGCAGGAAATAATTCAAGGATTGATATTGAAAATTTTTCTAAATCCAGCAAGGTTAGCCTAAATCTTTATGAGAAACTATTTTTACAAATCTGATACATATTGGTACGACTGGTAATTATATTAACCGCTTGGCAATAATATACCAGAACTAAGTGAGTGAGAACTTGAGAAATCTCGACATAAAATACCCTTCCATCGCTGATCTCAGGAAATTGTCAAAACGAAAAATACCATATTTTGCTTTTGAATATCTTGATAGCGGAACTGGAAGTGAATATGGTGTCAAGGAAAACCGGTATCGTCTGGATCAAGTCAGGTTTCTCCCCGAGATTCTCCATGGCGAGTTAAACTATGACTTGACACAGAAATTTATGGGTAAAACCTATGATTTGCCTATTGGAATAGCACCGGTTGGTATGTCTGGTTTAATTTGGCCTGGTGCCGAAAAAATTCTAGCAGATAGAGGTCGCAAAGCCAACATACCCTTCTGTCTTTCAACGGTAGCTGCAGCATTACCCGAGGATGTCGCACAACTGATAGGAGACAATGGGTGGTTTCAATTATATGTGCCTTATAGCGGAGAGGTCAGAAGGGACATACTGGCAAGGGTTCATGACGCTGGGTTTGATAAACTCGTAGTAACCGTAGATGTTCCAGAACAATCAAGAAGGGAGCGACAACGAAGGGCCGGGTTGGTTTATCCACCCAAGATTACCTTGTCGCATTTGATTTCAGCCGCTTCCTGTCCACAATGGAGTTTAGGAAGATTACGGGAAGGTATGCCCCGCCTTAAGCTCTTGGAAAGTTATGACAAAGGAAAATCCAGCGGTAAGGAGGGAGGGACAACAGCCGGTTCTCTTTACCGGGGTAATGTTGATTGGATTACCATGAAAAAAATAAGGAATGAGTGGGAGGGTGATCTGTTGGTGAAAGGTATTATGTGCCCTGAGGATGCCTTGAAGTTGAAACAGTTGGGGGTTGATGGTGTCTGGGTTTCCAATCATTCGGGCAGGCAGTTTGAGGGCGGGCCGGCACCGATTGAACAATTACCCAAAGTAAGGGAAAAACTGGGTCGTGATTACCCCATTATTTTTGATTCAGGAATAATTGGGGGTCTAGATATTATCAGAGCGCTTGCAATGGGTGCTGATTTTGTATTTCTTGGACGAGCGTTTCATTATGCCGTAAGTGCTTTACAAAAAACGGGAGTAGACCATTTGCTCCATATCCTGTCTGAGGACATTAAATCAAACATGGGTCAAATTGGTGCCAATAACATTGGGGATTTAAAATCCAAAGAGGTAATAATTCAAAAATGAGCACAAACCTAAAAAACGATTTTTTCTTGCTGAATGTATGCCTATCCATAGGTTCCAAATAAAGTGATTCCCGCTCATTCCTCCTTTTTGGTCACTAAGTCAATGCGAGTAAGAACATAAGTAACAAAGTTGGACACTGCTGGCCTAATCTCCTGATTAAATGATTTAATTCATGTTGATAAAACATGTTTCGGATTGTTTTGATGGCTTTAATCTTGATCATGTGATCAAAGACTTTCAGCGTAACTTTTGCTAGGGGCTAATCATTAGACTTAGTCCGAAAAGTGTATGTAATATTCAGAACTATGATTGCAAAGAACAAATTTTTCAGATACTCAATATGAGACTGTGAAAGTATTCTAACGCCTAAGGCAGGAAGTCACATTTGACTGTTATTTGCCGATCTAAGGTGTCCTTCCGAGACATTTATTTGTTGTTTTTGGGACTTTCGTTTGCAAAAAACAGCCCAAAGGTGCCTTTTCTTGGTGTGGAAATGATCTTTTAAAGAATTCGTTCGAATATTTTCACAATCTCATATCGGCGTAATTAATTAGGGCAACCTAACAAAATCTATGCACTTATTAATAAATGGAGAGGTTTTGTAAAATAAAATCATGACCATGGCCCTGACGGTTTCCAAGTGATATTATTCGTTACACCCTTGATTACAGGCTCCAGAAAACTTTCGACCTCAGACACAATCTCATGAAAGGATTCCGGAATATGATCTTGGTTTAATCGCTTATGAAAGGCAGTCCAAGATGGTTGTTGTAAAAATATGAATTCCTTAGAAAAAGCCTCAGTCGGTTCATTTAATTTCGTTCCGCGTTGTTCAAAGGTCTGTCTTACTGCCTCTCCAAGACTACTTAATTCAAACTGAAACTGACGAGATAAAAGCCAGATGTCATAAAAATCTTTCATACGACTATTCAATTTTCCTAGTTTTATCATTGCTTCAAATTTTTCGGCGATGGCACTTTCTCTGCTATAACATAGTAATTTTAGTGCAGGGAAATCCAGCATGCAGGGAAACTCAGCTATTATAGGTTCAGGATAAACGATGTCCCCAAATCCAATATCTATCTGCATGTTTATTCTGGCAGTAGCCAGAGTACCTTGAAATCTTACTCGAATACCTTCATAGTTTGTAGTTCCTGTAATTCGCTCTGTCTGTATGGATTCGGAATCAAAGGCCAATCCGTCAGGCACAACATCCATTGCAAGTATGTTGCGGATCAGCGAAGTGATATTTTTATCCTCATTTGCAGTTTTACCTAACATATCTATATCCATAGTCGGCCTGAACTCTGGAGAGTTCCAAGCTCGAAGCATCAGTGCTCCTTTGAGAATGAAATCTTGTGCGTGATCTGATTGAGAAAGACGATATAAAAATCTTTCCATTGCGTAATACTGAAGCAATTCATTGAATGAACGGTTATTATTTCTCGATCGATTAAGCAACCTTTGTAACACTGAGGCGGAAACATTTTTAAGCAATTTCATATGATGGCCTCCAGATAAGGAAGCACGATTTTATCTACACGGCAAATCTTCGCATATTCAAGTATCTTCCTATGGTTAAACTTCTTCCTGGCCTTGTAAAGCTTCAGAGCCTCAAGCACGACATCTTTTCCAACTTTATTCCTGAATTTGAAACAGTCCACGAGTGTTTTTTCAGGATTGTACACGTTTACAGGTATTCCATCAATTTGATGCTTCTCAATGCCAGCTTGATAAGCATGATTTATCATTCGATGAATATCCAGTGGCGGGTATTTTAGAGATGGTGGATGGGAGTCACGAGGTATAGCAATCGAAATCTTATGTGGTATTTGAGTTGTCATTTCATGAAATGATAGTGCGGAGATTAGACAGACGACTGAGTTGGGACATCGCAGAGCAACAGTTACCAAATCAGGATTGCTAATAGGAGGCAGATCAGCTAACCGATATACACCTCTGCTGATTTGTTCAATTACTTCATCATCACGTAGTTTGTAAAGCATATAGCGAGTAAAACCACTTTCTATTGCTTCACTCATACGGAGCTGGCCCCCGTGTTTATGAAATATTTTTACCGGATCTGCTTCCATTTGTATAGCCAGACAAATAATACCCATATATTGATAACTGGTAATATTATGTCTGTTATTAAACAAATTTTCAAGGTTTGTTCAAAAAAAATCAAATGAAGAAATACCACTGTCAGGACAGATTCTAATTAAACCATATCTACTCCGACGAAGGTTGAATTTACTTTGCCCCGAATGAGTATGGCAAAGAAGTTCACTTAATACTGGAAAAACTTCGATTGTAAGGATTTTGTCAAGTACATAAATATCAATTGATACAAGTCTTTGGCTGAATGTTTTATGCAAACATGCTTTGGAAATGTTCTAAAAATTACTTAAGGGCATCTCTATTAATTAATTGAGCCCTGAGACTGTGAAAGTATTCTAACGCCTAAGGCAGGAAGTCACATTTGACTGTTATTTGCCGAGCTAAGGTGTCCTTCCGAGACATTTATTTGTTGTTTTTGGGACATTCGTTTGCAAAAACAGCCCAAAAGTGCATTTTCTTGGTGTAGAAATGATCTTTTAAAGAATTCGTTCGAATATTTTCACAATCTTCCCTATTTTTTTATAAAACACCCCTCAAATCCTGGTCTTTTTGTTTGTGTTGTGATTCAATGGAAGTCAACACTCAATTATTCCCTTTTTGATGTAAACCCGGGAGATCTCAGATGGACAAACGCCACGTGCTGGAAGAAGATCATCAACGCCAAGCGTTGAAGGAATTCAACAATCTGCAAAGTATGAAGGAGCTGGTTGATTGGGAGCTGTTCCGAACGCTCCTAGAGGAGGTCTTTGGTCCTCCTCGCACCCGTGGGCCAGGCCATTGTCCCTGGGATTCTCTCCTTCTTCTCCGATCCCTTCTGTTGGGGGTGATGAACAGCTTGAGTGATGAACAATTGCAATACATGCTTCTTGATCGGACCTCGTTCAAGCCGTTTGCGGGTCTTCACAGCAAGGATCAGGTTCCAGACCAGAAGA
>JAJEBQ010000030.1 GCA_022822495.1 Paracoccaceae bacterium
GGCCCGGCCCACGGGTGCGAGGAGGACCAAAGACCTCCTCTAGGAGCGTTCGGAACAGCTCCCAATCAACCAGCTCCTTTATGCTTTGCAGATTGTTGAACTCCTTCAACGCTTGGTGTTGATGATCTTCTTCCAACAAGTGGCGTTTGTCCATGTGAGATCTCCTGGTTTTGCATTAAAAAGGGACTACTGTCTTGAGTGTTGACTTCCATTGAATCACAACACAAACAAAAAGACCAGGAGTTTACGGGTGTTTTATAAAAAAAATGGGGTTGAATTAAGGGCACCTCTTTTTTTACTATTGCCTGAGATTCCCTGATTTTCAAAAGCCTCTTTTCTAAATTGTCTATCCCTGTGACATACAGTTTTTTGTAAAATTTTCATCAATCAGGGCCTTTTTTCGCTCCATTCACCCTTTGATCAAACCAGGACACACACCTCCCCCTTCCTTTGGACACTCATGACATAATGTGCCATTAATAAATAGAGGTGCCCTTAATATGTTGATAATTAAATACAGAGGTAAAACCTCATCAGTAGTTATTAAGATTCCTGTAATGGTTCTGGTGGCGATACTAGTTATACTGCCATAATGCTTTGGAATTTTAGGGGTTTGGTGGGTAAATTTTGGAAAAATTAAAGTCATTAGAAATACTGGAATGCTCTATTCATGGGCATTTATGAATTTGTATATTCAAGTATGTAATCCCCTAATTTTATCCCCTAACCAAGTGAGTATCAACATTCAGAAATTCCATAAGTAAAATTGTTCTGTTGGGTCATTTAGCTTACTCAGACTATTGTTCAATAAAAACGGGAACCTCAATGTCCCTGTAGCAGGAATCTGATCAACGAGGAAAATAAGGATAGGCCGGAAAGTCGTCCAGCAGCAGATCCTTAAAGCAGTAAATGACTGACCTGTTTCCAGAGTATCTTGCAGATTGATGACACCGGCTTTGGAGAAAAATGTCAGGCTTATTTGATTTTTCGGATCACCCTTGCTATATTAATCCAGTGTGGCTATGGAACGTGACTGCGAACTTGAAATAAAATTTGCTGTTTTGGAGGAAAGAATGAACACGCATGAAGCACGGATTGATTCAACCCTGAATGCCCTACGGGCAGATCATAACGCTATGCGCACTGATATTGAGCGTGGACAGAAAGTTCAGATTCAATGGACGATCGGAGCTGTGGTTGCTGCGGTTATCATAATCATCGGGGCAGTCGGCCTTCTCACCCAGGCTTCCTGACCAGGATAAAATACAAATCAGGAAAGAATTGGCCTAAAAACCCACAAATCCCCGATTTACCTCCCCGTCAGATTGCCGTTAAAGGCAAAAGAATTGCATCGAGATGTCATGATATCTCTGAAATTGGCGATAAATAACGAATACCCGGATATTGGATTTTTTCCTGGATTAGGCCCGGAATCTCAATTCTACAATTGTAATTACTTAAGGGCACCTCTTTTTTTTACTATTGCCTGAGAGTCCCTGATTTTCAAAAGTCACTTTTCTAAATTTTCTATCCCTGTGACATACAGTTTTTTTGTAAAATGCTCATCAATCAGGACCTTTTTTCGCTCCATTCACCCTTTGATCGCACCAAGACACACACCTCCCCCTTCGTTTGGACACTCATGACATAATGCGCCCTAGAGGGAGACGGCAGAACGCTCCAGATAACGCAACCTCTTGATGTTATAACACAGATTGCCCAAGCCAATCCAAACCCGAGAACGATTGAAACCCAAACAAGTCATAGAACGAGCCTTCCGTTCATTCTTCATCGCCCCAAAAACATGCTCAACACGACACCGAACCTTCGAATAGGAATGGTTCAACGCAATCTGATGAGAACGCAAAGGCTGGCCACGCTTGGCCTTGTACGTGATCCGGGGCTTGAACCCCTTCTTCCGCAAACCAGAAAGTCTTTCCTTCGAACGATAGACACTGTCCGCATACACCTCATGACCCTTGGGAGGATGAGCATCCAAGAGAACCTCAAACGCCTGACTGTCGTGCACATGCGCCGGAGACACTTCCCAATTGGTGATCACCTTTGTTGCCCGATCAACCGCAATGTGATTTTTATAGCCAAAATGAGAAACACCATTTTTCTTGAACCAGCGCTCCTCCGTGTCCTTCGGATACAACTTGTGCAGCTTCTCTTTCCAGTCCGAGGGAACCTCACCACTCTTAATCACAGCATTCTCCTCCCGGCTGTTACGCTGACGGGGAACCTGGACAACCGATGAATCCACCAACGTCCCCGTCTGCAAACGATCGCCATGGGCAGCCAACTGCTCCTTGAACAAAGCAACCAACTCGTCAAGACGCCCCGACTGGCTCAACATGTTGCGATACTTCCAAAGCGTCTTCTGATCCGGAACCTGATCCTTGCTGTGAAGACCCGCAAACGGCTTGAAGGAGGTCCGATCAAGAAGCATGTATTGCAATTGCTCATCACTCAAGCTGTTCATCACCCCCAACAGGAGGGAGCGAAAGATAAGGAGAGAGTCCCAAGGACGACGGCCCGGACCACTCGTACGAGGAGGACCAAAGACCTCTTCAAGGAGCGGTCGGAACAGCTCCCAATCCACCAGCTCCTTCATACTTTGCAGATTGTTGAACTCCTTCAACGCTTGGCGTTGATGCTCTTCTTCCAGCAAGTGACGTTTGTCCATCTGATATCTCCCGGTGTTACATTAAAAAGGGAATACTGTATTATTTATTGTTGACTTCCATTGAATCACAACACCAACAAAAAGACCAGGATTTGAGGGGTGTTTTATAAAAAAAATGTGGTTGAACTAATAAATAGAGGTGCCCTGTATAGTTTTGGGTAAGGAAAAGGGGTTTAAATCAAAAGGGAAAGTTTTATGACTGAACAAGAAATTAAAGAAGGTGATACTGTTAAGTTAAAAAGCGGTGGTGGGGGCACTTTGACAGTTGGTGAAGTATCAAACAAACAGGCTATGGTTTATTGGTGGTATGGGGGAGAAATAAAGGAAAAACTAATGCCAATACACACATTAAAAAAAAGTGAATAATAGTATTGGTATCAGTTGAAAAATCCGGATTATTTTCATTCGAATTTTGCGGTCTGCATTATTCGAAGAATAATACTAATACTATTTTGCAAAAAAGGGTATTATCGGAGGTGTTCCAGCCCCGAAGGGAAAAGATGTGCGTTAAATCGCAAATGAAGGGGAGGCAAATCGGGTTTTTGGGGGCTTTTTCAGGTTAATTCTGCCTTGGTCCGTTTATCCCAGGTAGGCAGCCACCCCAAGAATGAGGGCTCCAAGGCCCAAACCAAAACCACTAATCCACCAGATATGAGATTTCAGAGTTCGTTCTATATCTTTCTGATTCCGTTCTATATCAACCCGCATGGCATTTTGATCAGCACGAAGGGAATGCAAGGTGGCATCAATCCTTGCTTCATGGGTTTTCATTCTTTCCTCCAGAAGTTCAATTCTATGTTCAAGTTCTCGATTGTCAGGCTCTTCAGTCATAATAGAATAATATAATTTTCTTTATCTGGCAAATCAATTCGGTATTTTATTGTTTCTTTCTTTTTCTACAAAGAGCCACTGGATACGTTTCAGGTCCTTTTGCTCCAAATCCCCGGTTTATCTCTTCGCATAATTCGATTTAAGTGCAATAAAATCTCTTCAAGGTTTCCCAAGACCTCGGAAATCACCCAATTTTTGATTTCACGGACTTTGCCCTCAGTCCTTGAAAAAACAATCATTCGTCTGGCCGGTGTCCGACTGGGCAGGTCTGATCTGACTTTTGGAATATGTCGTAATTGGTATAAACTTGTTATACTTTTCTATACAATTAATGTCATTCGTATAGAGATGAACATTATTTATAGAAACTCTGTATCAACCATCGGGACGGTACCGAGGTGAGTGGATGAGGCAATCACATCTGTTTGAAGATATAAGCGTAATGTGGAGTTGAAAGCAATCTTTGTAGATTGTTGAATTCCTTTAACGCTTGGCGTTGATGCCCTTCTTCCAGCAAGTGACGTTTGTCCATCTGAGGTCTCCCGGTGTTACATTAAAAAGGGAATACTGTATTTCGTGTTGACTTCCATTGAATCACAACACAAACAAAAAGACCAGGAGTTTACGGGTGTTTTATAAAAAAATGGGGTTGGATTAATAAATAGAGGTGCCCTTAAGATTATCCTTCTAAACTAAACTCATCCCTAATGTTATATAATAACGCGATAGATGATTGAGTCGTTCGTATTAGAATTATCAGCCTTATTGATGCCATGTTACTACGCCACTTGGCGATTCCAAGCGGGTGTCGGGGCGATTTCATCTGGGTAATTCGGCCAATTGTGATTCTAAACCAGCTAAACAAATTAAGGATACCATAATGCATTCTACACTCAGAACCATAATGGCCCTTCTTGGCCTATGCCTTTTGACACAGAATGTACAGTCTCAGAACACTCCCAATCTGTTGTTGGACACTAGCTATGTATCCCAAGCTTCTGAAAGCGATATCATTCAACAGATCGACAAGGGCGCTGAGGTTAACCAAGTGGAACAAGAAAGTGGTCGTACACCCCTGCTGGTACTTATAAACCACAAAAGGCACCAGAAAGAGCTGGCGGTCCGTCTCGCCCGAATCTATATAGCAGCTGGAGCCAATCCCAATTTACCAATGGAGCGGGGTAGTTCTGAGCATCCCAACGCTTTTTGGGGTTATACGCCCCTGCATATGGCCGCCCATACTGCAAATATCGAAATGGTCCGTTTGTTACTTTTTCATGGTGCGAAACCGAACACTATCTCACTCGGAAATAAATTTACACCCTTGTATTCGGCCGTGCTGACGCCCAGCATGGACCCACCGGAACTTGTCCGGTTGTTGCTTGAAGCAGGGGCTGATCCCAATTATCGTGTCCCCAGTGATGGCCGTACACCTTTACTGCAATCTATTTTAAATCCACCCAAGAAGCCCTTTGTAAATTCATTGCTTAACTATGGTGCTGATCCTACTATTCCAGATAATGATGGTAATACCGCCTTGTCCCTGACGGCAGAAGGTTTCATGTGCAATACCTGTACCCAAAGCCATGCAAACCCAGATATTCACCAGCGGCTGATAGATGCCACCAAGTAGCTAAAAGGTATAGAGGGTTAGAATTTGGTGTTGATGAATGAGCCGCCAGAGGTACAGAAAGAAGTATCTGAGTTATTGAAGATTATTCTGATAAAGAACGTTGATATATCCCTGACAAGCTGATTTAGCCTATCTCTAACATTCAAGCAAGGATGTCTCCCAACCGGAATGATCCCAATCCGACTAGGCAAAGATTGATATCAATTCCATCCATTATTATGACAGCCGTTCCATCGGCGTTGAGTATGCGGTGTCAATACCAATCTAAAATTACCCCATTATTGCGATTGAATAATCGGTTCATTCCACGCGCGACCACAACGGGGATTCATACGATCCTTGCACTGGATTTTTCGTGAGAAAATCAAGTAAAAAGGACCGTTTGTTAAAAATACGATACGACCCAGTCAATATATCATTAATTTTGTTGACATACCATTTATATTTGTTATTTTAAAACTAATATAACATTCTATTTCGTGATTTTCTCGGGGTATTGGACTTATAAAACGAATTAACCCCTTGTTACTAGAAGCGGGTCACGGAAAGAAGATGGTTCATTTCTATAGGAGAGATACGATGTCCAGACTAAAACAGATATTATTACTTTCATTAGCCTGCCTAATTCCTGGGTCTGTTTTATTAGCAGAAGACCTGGCGCCATCAAGCGATGAGACGGTATTTATGCGAGGTTGGGCTTATAAGCCAGAAATCGTACAAGAAAATGTCGACCGATATAATCAGGAACTTGATGGAAACGTTGATTATGCAACGATAACAGGAAATTATCCAAGCATCATAGAAAACCGTTTAATTGCTGGTGATGAGATTGATTTATTCTATGCGAATCCCTTTATGGTCTATAGGTTGAACGGTGGAGGATACTCCATGACAGTTGACGAGGCGATGCCGGAAAAAGTTGACGAAATCAAGTCAGCGTTGTATCCCAACATATTAGAGGCCTTTAGCAATAGCGATGGGGAATTGCTTGGTTTATCCTACTTCGTATCTGTTAGGGGTACCATGCATGTCAATATGAAGATGATGCGTGAATTGGGTATTCCGGAAGAGGATTGGCCAAAAAATTGGGATGAGTTGTATGATCTCATGCACGTGATAAAAAATGAGCATGGAATTGAATCACCATTTTTACCTCACTGGTTCAACGAATACTACGGTATAGGGTGGCATTTCACTTTCGAAGTACTTAACAGAGGAGGTGCCTTTGCCGATGCAGAAACCCATGTTCCAACCCTAAGCACAACTGATGGGCCAGCTTATGAAACTTTAAAAGACTGGAAGGAAGCTTGGAATGGTGGTTTGGTACCTGAGAGTGTCCTTACTATGCGAGAATCAGATTACGTAGAAGCGTGGACATCAGGTAAATACGCTCTAAGTCCACAACAGATATATGACCTTGCACCCTTCAATGACCCCGAACGTTCAACCATCGCTGGAGAAGTTACCCTGCTGCCTTACAAAGGTCAATCATGGGGCTTCGTTGATGCAGGTCTTTATGTGCTTTCCAACCGAGACCGTTCACCTGAAGCCCAGAGAGATACAGGGAGATTTTTTGAATGGTATGGATACAAAGACCACAACGGAGATTTCTTTGTTGCAGACAAGTGGGTTGACGAATCGATTCTTTTCTCTGGATATAAAGCCGTAATGGAAAACCCTCGAACAGCAGAGTACATAACTGCTCAGCTCGCACGTCCCGAAGATTACCAAACCATGCTTGATGTTTATTCCCAAGCACCATACCCCAACGGTATCTGGAAGGTAATCTGGTCGAGTGAATTTGATCCCGTGCTTAAAGATTTAGTAACAGATTTCCTGGTAAACGACCGTGAAATCGAACCTACGATCCAAGCAATCAATGATCACATTACTGCTCTTAATGAGGAATACGGTATAAATTAGTAAAATTTGTTATCATATCCCGCGGCTCGGCCGCGGGAGTTTCTTTAGATTTCAACTTTTATAACCATGGTCTCTCAACCATCTCAAAATCTGAAATTTGCCCTTTTTATAATTATACCTACGATTGCGTTTTTGTTGACCATGGTCGTGTATCCTTTAGGGTATTCAATTTGGCTTTCCTTTCATAACATCAAGCAATTTGGGGGGTTGAAGTTCAGAAATGTTGGTTTGGAAAACTATGTTGATGTCTATGGAGATTCGAGATTTTGGGATTCAACCTGGGTTACCCTACAATTTGTATTTGAATCAACGCTGATAGCGATATTGACAGGCGTTGGTTTCGCTTTGGTTCTGTCCGGGATAACAAGGTATAAACTTCTTCTAAGAACAATCGTAATTCTGCCGTGGGGAGTTTCACTTTATGCAACTGGAATCCTGTTCGGTCGCTTGCTTCGGGACCGAACTGGTGTTTTGACTTTTCTTTTCGAAAAGATGGGTATAGGCCTAATTCCAGAATTGTTCCAGGCACATTTGGCAGTGCATATGACGGCCCTGGCCCAAGCTTGGAATATTGCTCCCCTAGTTGCCTTTTTTGTGCTAACCAACATTGAAACCATACCACCCCAACTTTACCACTTGGCCAAGATTGATAAACTGACACGTTGGCAATCATTCTGGTATGTAACATATCCTCAAATTCGTTTTACCGTATTTGTATTGACTTGTGTTGTCGTAATCTTTTCCTTCAAGGCCTATGATCTTATAGCCATCATGACCAATGGCGGTCCAGCTCGAGCGACACAAACCCTACCCCTAGAGCTCATCGAAGTGAGCTTCATTAAACGCAACCTCGGTTATGGTGCAGCAATGTCTATTTATTTACTGGCAATGATAATAGGGTCAACTGTCCTGCTTTATGTTTTATGGGGTAGGAGAGCAGAAAAATGACCAGATCCACCAGCACATACAGGCGAAACAAATGGCTAATTGCAGCTGTAATCCTCATGATTCTTTGGTCACTTACCCCCATCTACTGGACTTTGAAAATGGCCTTTCAATCTTATTCCGACGCGGTTGCCTACCCACCAGTATTTTTTCCTTCTGATATTACCTTGGGAAACTTTTTATCAATATTTGGAATTGAATATACTGCCAATAACGGAGAGATTGTAAAGAAGAGTGCTCATGCCTCACGTGTGATAACCGGAATCAAAAACAGTATAATTATAAGTACCCTTACAACGTTTATAACACTCATGTTTGTTGTGCCTCTCAGTTACCTATTTGCAAGGATGGAGTTTCCCCATAGAGGCAAGTTACTATTTGCAATCCTGTTTTCCGTAGCGCTCCCTCCGGTATCAACATCGATTCCCTATTACACGATGTTTATTCAAACAGGGTTGGTAGGTACAAAGACCGGTCTGCTACTGGTCACACTTACGATAACGGTACCATTTATCACTTGGATGACAATTGGTTATTTCAAAAACTTGCCACCAGTTGAAAAACTGGCAGTTTTGGATGGTTATACCCGGTTAGAATTTTTCTTTCGGATATTCATTCCAATGGCCAAAAACGGTATTATAGTCGCTGGAGTATTAGCATTCCTGTTTGCATGGAATGAATTCACCTACGCACAGCTTTTGGTTAACGGGACACCTGCGACAACCCTGTCATCTGCATTGAGTGGGTTTTTGTTCATGTTACCCTTTCCAAATCAGTTGGCAGCTACACTGCTCATCTCATTATTACCACCGCTGGCAATTTCGTTTTTATTACAGCGTTTCATTTCCGAAATGAACATCGTTGATTCAATCCGCTAAACCAAGGACGTTGGAGAAACCATATGTCGAGTATAGTCATTCAGAATCTAAGAAAAGAATTTGGTCATTTTACAGCAATTGATGGTCTTAACCTTCAGGTCGCCAAGGGAGACTTTTGTGTATTTCTTGGTCCTTCAGGTTGTGGTAAGACTACCACACTAAACTGCATCGCAGGACTAGAGGAAGTAACCTCTGGCAAAATATTTATAGGTGACCGTGACGTAACTGATTTGCCACCCCATGAGCGAGACATCGCAATGGTATTCCAATCTTCCCTGCTCTACCCCCATTTGTCGGCAAAGAAGAATATCATGACAAGCGTTATTCATTCCAAGGATAAAGCGGATGTTGTTCAGCAAAGGTTTGAAAATGCTGTAAGAATACTGGAAATAAATCATCTGCTGGATAAAAAACCAAGCGAGATGTCGGGTGGTGAACGCCAACGTATCGCTATGGCCAAGGTTATCGTACGGAATCCTGTATGCTTTTTGATGGATGAACCTCTAGCTGCACTTGATGCTTCACTACGGCAATCTCTTCGAACTGAATTGACCCGCCTCCAGAAGGATTTGGGCGTTACTACAGTTTTTGTAACCCATGACCAAGTTGAAGCAATGACCATGGGAGACAAGATCATGGTAATGAACAAGGGAAAGCTTGAACAGTATGGAACACCCTTGGAAATCTATGAGAATCCGAAGAGTAAATTTGTTGCAGGTTTTGTCGGTTCTCCCAAAATGAACTTTTTTCCAGGGGAGCTGGAAAGAAAAGGTGATGAATTCGTTTTCAACGGTAGTGGCTACAGTATCTCCCTTGAATCGCTTAAGTGGGAAAGAACAGGGGGCGATTTCACGGGAATCAGATCCATGGGCATACGACCTGAAAACATGAGAATTTCGTCAGAAGAAGGGCCTAATACGTTGGCGATGAAGGTATATAATGTAGAAAATCTAGGTAAAGAAAGTGTTGTTATCCTGGTTCGGGATGAAAGGCAATATAGAATCATTGTTTCTGCTGAAACCAAGGTACAGATCGATGAAATTTTGGATATATCAATTGATGGAAAATTCGCACATTTTTTTCATGAAGCATAGGAAAGTATTTAGTGCCCAAAAAGTATTTGCAGAGCAGGTAATTCCAAGTGCTTAGTGAAATAAACCTGAAGGGAAAACGAATACTGGTAACTGGCGCTGGTCAAGGTATCGGGCGTGCTATTTGTACCTATCTTTCTGAATGTGGAGCTTTCGTTATAGGATTGTCAAAAACTCCAAGTCACTTGGATTCACTCAGAGATGAAATCGATTGTTATACGCTGTGCTGGGATTTAACTGACACTACAAATCTGGGCAAATCTCTTAGAAGTTTTTTCCCCCTAGATGGCTGCGTGAATAATGCCGGTATAACGCACCTGACCCCCTTCCTAAAACATCAGGTTGAAGATCTTGAAAAGGTATTGGCCATCAATGTGAAGGCTGTAATGGAAGTTTCGAGATTGGCGGCCCAAAGTATGATAATACAATCTAAAGGAGGTTCAATAGTTAATATTTCAAGTGTTGCTTCTTCGCTTGGGATACCTGAGCACACTGCCTATTGTGCTTCCAAGGCGGCTTTAGAAGCAATGAATCGAGTTATGGCTGTGGAATTGGGGCCTTCAAAGATCAGAGCCAATTGTATTTGCCCGACTGTGACAATGACTTCCATGGGACAGCAAGTTTGGTCTGATCCTGTAAAGCAGGAGAAAATTCTGAATCGTATACCAATTGGTCGTTTCGTTAAGCCTGTGGAAATAGCTTATGTTACAGCATTTTTATTAAGCGATTTAGCCGCAATGATCACCGGACAATCAATAGCTGTTGATGGCGGTTTGTCCGTAGCTTGAGTCATGGAATATAAATTAAGTTAGGATGTTAAAAAGATGAGTCGAGGACAAAGTAGACGATCCGTGCTTATGCAAAGCATGTCGGAGACGGATGTTTCTCTCGTTGCCGATTTAGCCGATTTGGTCGGTGTGAGTAAGATGACAGTTCATCGTGATCTAGACATATTGGAAGAGAAGCGTTTGGTTCGGAAAGTCCGAGGGGGGGCGGTATTGGTACCCAGCACTATATTTGAAGCTGAGTACGCGTACAGAAAAAATCAAAATGTCGGCTTAAAATCAAAACTGGCAGAAGCGATGGTTTCACTCGTTAAACCGGGAATGGTCGTTTATTTGGACGACTCTTCAACTATTGCACAACTTGGGCCCTTATTACAGGAAATAGGACAGCTGGCAGTTGTAACCAACAGCCTTCCCTTGCACCTCTCATTAAAGGATGTACCTAACATAGACTTGCTAGCTCTAGGTGGAAAGTATGACAAAGTCGCCGAAGCTTTTTTTGGTCTCATCTGTAATCAAGCCATTGAACGTTTGCAGTTTGACTTAGCCTTCTTTTCATCAAGCGCTGTAAAGGGCATTAATGTTTATCAGAACGGAGCTGAAATCGTGGAAACAAAGAGATGTGCAATGGCATCTGCAAACGGGACTGTTTTGGCATTGGAAGCTTCGAAATTCAGTATGAATGGGATGCATCTGATGGCTCCCCTTGCAAACTATGATTACATTTTTGTTGCCAAGGACTTTGATACAAAACTCTCAACTGAATTATCAAACAATGGGATTGATTTCACTCTTGTAGATTTAGAATAACCAAAATTAATGGAGCCAATTCAATGAGTAACTGTGGAGTATCGGTGAGAATGGGGCGTCTTTTTTCCAAAGGCTCGGGTAGATGTTCAGTTCTTGCTGTAGACCACGGCCTTTCTGGTGCCATGACAGGAATTGAGGATATTCGAGCCCGGATTGATGAAGCTAGTGCCTCTGGAATGGACGGAGTTGTTCTTTCGCCAGGCATGGCAAGGAAATGTGCTTCAAATTTGTCAAATTCTTGTTCTTTGGGGATTATTGTCCGTCTTGATCAAACCACTATGTGGCGATTGGAGGGGCATATGCCCAGCAACTATGGCAAAACATTTGCCATATCTACTGTCGAAGACGCACTTCGTCTGGGAGCGGATGCAGTTATCTGTTATATGTTTACATGCCATAATGATCCAGCACTTGAAGCGGAATCGGTTCAAATAGCCGCTGAAATTTGTGAAAGAGGTCGTCAATGGGGTATGCCAGTCATGGTTGAACCCATGGTTGCCCGTGGTCCAGGTACAGCAAATCCTTTTGATCCAGATGTGGTAGCCAGTAACACCAGAATAGCTGTGGAAATAGGTGCCGACATTGTTAAAACCGATTGGGTTGGCAATGCAGAAGACTTTACTCGTGTAGTGAAAAGCGCTCATGGTACACCCGTTTTATTGGCTGGTGGCCCACGAACAGGTAATGATGAAGATGTGTTACATACAGTTTCTGAAATCATCAGGTCTGGGGCGCAAGGAGTGGTCTTTGGAAGATCAGTGACTGGATCGCAAAACGCTGCACAACTAATGGCCGATATAAGTTCTCTGATTCATGGCCGCCAAACTAACGAAGATATACCAGCCTTGCAAGATAAACCCATTATTTATTCTGAAGCAAACCCCCACTCTCCCTGATGGACCGAAATTCCCAATTTGACAAGCTTAAAAACAACATGCACCCGGATGTTCTTGTTATAGGAGCAGGAATTAATGGTGTGTCTGTCTTTTTGGAGCTCGCTAAAACCGGCCTTTGTACTGTTCTTATCGACAAGACCGATTTTGGTTCTGGTGCAAGCAACGCATCAAGCAGAATGGCACACGGAGGCATAAAATACCTTGAAACAGGAGACCTCAAGTTAGTCAGGCAGTCAATATCTGCCAGAAACAAACTTATCCTTAAGTTTCCTCAATACATACAACCGTTGAAATTATGCCTACCCGTATCTTCGATTTTCGGTGGAACGATATCTGCTATATTCCGGTTGTTCAAAATCTCTTACGTGGCTCCAAATCGTGGAAGGTTTATACTCGAATTTGGATTAAAAATATATGATTGGCTTTCCTCACATAATAAGGCTCTACCGAAGTATAAGCATTTGAATTCAAGGGCCATGCGTTCATTCTACCCTGGGTTAAATCACAAATATAAAACCGCCTTTCTGTACTTTGAGGGAGTCATTAGTCACCCGGAGAGGATCGCCTTTGAACTGGTAGACAAAGCATGTGAATTCAATGAAACTGTTTGTGCCTTAAATCACTGCGAATTTATCGGACACGGATCACAAGGGGTAAAATTGAAAGATGATATTTCAGGTGAGGTGTTATATGTTAAACCGCGTTTGATCGTGAATGCAGGTGGCGCCTGGATAGACCGAATAAACACAAGAATTCTACCGATCATGGAATCCAATTTGATAGATTGTGTAAAGGGTTCACATCTCATTCTGTTTTCCACCGAACTCAACAATGAGGTTGGTGACACCGGATTCGTCTGGGAAAATTCAGACGGGCGGTTGTGTATCCTATACCCAATCGGTGATAAAGTGATATTGGGCTCCACAGAAATCCGAATTACAAATCCTGACCAGGCATTATGCACTGACGAGGAAACAAAATATTTGCTTGCCGCCTTGTCTCGGTTATTTCCTGCGGTTGTTATTCAAGAACAGGAAATAATTTTTCGGTACAGCGGTACCCGCCCCTTAAATGCTTCCAAGGAAGAGAATCCAGGTGCTGTTGGACGAGATTATAAAATTGAAGTTTTCCGGCAGGAAAAGGATTATCCCAAATTACTTGTAAACATGATTGGAGGAAAGTGGACAACCCATGAAATTTTCGGAAAGGAGGTTGCGATCCGTGTATTGGATGAGTTGGGAAAAACTGAAGAATCCATGAGCGGAAATAAGGGACATCCGAATACCCAAAAGTTAAATTCACAAGATAATTCAAAAACTAATGGCACTGAATTACAGAAATTCACCTCTCGATATGGGCGTGATCGTGGAGCTAGAATCACGAATTTCTGTTCGCAAACGCAGGATTTTAATCTGAAACATCTTCAAGGATATTCCAAGAATGAAATATCATGGCTCATTCTAAAGGAAGCCGCAGTGAAACTGGAAGATATAATGCTCCGGAGAACAAATATTGCTTTCACAAGAAGAATTACTATCGAAATGATTGAGGAAATTGCGGCAATTTTGAAGGAGTGCCTGGACAAAAGCGAGGTTGAAATTGAGAAGGAAGTCTTGGAATTCACTAATAAGATAATTGAACGCAACGGGGTATCATTTCCTGATACTATTACTGATTCAGCAAGTGATTAGATGACTTATTTTCTTGGTATAGATGTAGGCAGCAGCTCAATAAAATCTGTGGTTATTGATCAACATGGTACAGTAATTGCCACTGCCAAAAGAACATATGTCAATATTATTCTTGGGCCAGGTATTATTGAGCGTGACCCAAAGGATATGTGGGAAAAGACCGTACTTGTTATAGGGTCAGTTATCGCCAAGGCGGCAATTGCTGCGGATGAAATAAAATGTGTTGCTGCCACTGGTTTTGGTTGTGGAATTTTCTTACTGGACCAACAAGGTCAACCGATCAGGAATGCAGTTGTACCATCAGACATGCGCTGTTCCACGCAAGTCAGGGAACTTAAGCAGAGGGATGACTATCCAGTTCTTGAAAGCCTTGCTTTACAATCTCACCGAGAAGGGGCAACCATAAATCTTTTGGACTGGTTTCAAAAACATGAACCTCATATTTCAGAACAAACCAGTCATGTAATGCTCTGTAAGGATTACATTAACTTCCGGTTGTGTGGTTCATTGACCAGTGATATCACAGATTTAACCGGGGCAATGATAGCATCACCTGCTGATGGTCAAGTAAACGAACGATTAATAAGATACATGCAACTGGATAATTGGTTGGAAAAACTTCCACAAGCCACTTTGAGTACAGATATCACGGGATACATAACAAAATCGACAGCACAAGAAACTGGTTTGAAATTTGGTACGCCTGTTGCTGCTGGATGCATGGATGTTCATGCTGTTTTTTTGACTGCTGGTGTTTTTGATAAAACCACCCTGGGTATCTGCTTGGGGACATGGGGTATCAATGCAGTGGTTTTGGATAAACCCAAGACCATAGCTCCCTTTCCATTTATGCAAATGGCTCGAGGGGAAGGCAGTTCCTGCCTTGCGGTTGAGGGCAGTCCAAATTCTACTGCTACCCTGGACTGGTTGTTGGCACACTTTATCAATCAATCGGGTGAATACCGTATTATCAATGATGCTTGTCGCGACGATATAATTAAAAATAATGATGTATTGTTTCTTCCTTATCTTCAAGGGGGAAATGGATTGCCCAAGGGTGGGTTTCTAGGCTTGGGCTTTAACACAAAACCTGAAATGTTGGTGTGTTCACTAATGGAGGGTGTCTTGTTTCAGCATATCAGTGAGATAAGGAAGTTATACTCCTACACCACTGGTTCACTTAAAGTGGCACGTATTACCGGAGGAGCTTCAAAAAGTGATGGCTGGATACAAATTTTCTCAGATTGTTTGGGCCTTCCCGTGGAAACTGTCCAAGTGAGTGAACAAGGTGCATTTGGTGCTGCCATTATTGCTTCAGTTGCTTTTGGAGTAAATGATTCAATTGAATCGGCTGCCAATGAAGTTCCGGTTAAACGAAAAGCACCCGACTCGAACAGAACAAAACTTTATGCTGAAAAAATGGACAGGTGGGAAAATGCAGTTGATGCACTTAAGCCAGTTTGGGCCACATGGTAAAATTTCCTGGGTTTGCCGTAACATCTACAAATGCCTAGGGCCCTTGTTATAGGGTTGCAGATCAAGAAGTTCTGAAGTTAGGAACAATCACTTTTTTGAGAGCCCTCTGAGGGTATAGTGTCTTATCCGTGATCAGTGTTCCAATACCATGTTAAGTATAAGGCTTCAGGATAACCAAATGTGTTGATTTCATCTTTTATTGTCGGCCCCGTATCTTTATCCTTTACCCATATTCCATTTCTAAAGGCAGAATACCAGCGATAGCATACCACAAATTCATACTGTTTCTGTGTGGAATAGCCCTAACCCATTATAAAGTTGTTACCAAATTGTGAAAGGACTCAGACTTTTGTTCCTAAGGTTAAACCAATTAAATTGTCACCTTATGAAAATCCGAAGGATAACGGAATATGATTAGTATTGAGCTGCACCTTATTGCTTAAATCTTTACCGAAGGTTGGTTATGAGATACCGAAAGTCGTTGATTGATTAACTCGGCTGTTCTGTCTGGACCGAACAAAGCAATAAAACTGCCAAAACGAGGACCCTGACTGGTACCAAAAAGTGTTTCATAAAGCGTAGCAAACCAAGATCTCAAAGGTTCAAATCGATGCAGTTTACCAATAGCGTAAACAAGTGTTTGGTACTCTTCACCACTATTTCCCCCTTCATACGCAAGTAGTTTGTCTCGCAAATCAATCATAGCAGCTCGTTCTTTATCATCAGGCTTTCTGAATTTCCTCGAGGGGGCAACTCGTTCCTTAAAATATTGGATGGCGCCAGTTAGATTTCTTTGCAGTTCAGGATTTTGGGAAGGGTTAGAAACTTGGGCATATTTTTTTATAAACCCCCAAATAACCTCTTCATCAAAGGTTCCTGCGGCACCAACGAGATTAAGCATCATTGTATAGGGAATATCACTTCGTACTTTTGGCGGATTGCCGGAATAAACGTGCCATGCAGGATTATTCAACTGGTCTATTCTGTTTTGAGACTGATAGGTGCCGACGAACTTTTGCAATTCATCGACAGCTCTTGGAACAGCATCAAACGTCAGTCTTTTCGCCGTTTTTGGTTTTTGGAACATGAACAGCCCAAGCGAATCAGGTGACGAGTAATCTATCCAATTTTCCATGGAAATACCTTCACTACCACTGGACTTTGAAATCTTCCTACCATACTCATCCAAAAACAATTCGTAGAACATTTCGAGTGGCGGTGTCTTGCCAAATACTCGACAAAGTTTACGAGCCAGTTCAGCCGAAGGAATTAAATCCTTGCCGTACATTTCATAATCCACTTCCAATTTGGCCCATCGCATGGCCCAATCTGGTTTCCACTGCATTTTTACCCTGCCACCGGTCACTGGAAGCTCAATCATCTCACCATCATCTGGTTCCTGATACAAAATTGTGCCCTTGGATAGATTTCTATCTAAAACGGGAACCTGTAGTACCTTGCCGGTTTTTGGGCTTATGGGAAGAAAAGGAGAGTAGCTGTTTTTCCTTTCTGCTTTAACGCCCCCTAATGAGGGAAGCATGATGCCCATTATTTGGTCATATTTTTCCAACGCAAGAAGGAGCATTTCATCAAACTTTCCTTCCTGATAATACCGGGTTGAGGAAACGAACTCATAGTCAAAGCCGAAACTGTCCAAAAAACCACGTAGTTTATTATTATTAGAATGGGCAAAACTCTTACATTCTCCAAAAGGGTCCCTTACGCCTGTCAAAGGTAGGTCCAAATCCTCTCGTAACATGTCTTGATTAGGTACATTCAGTGGGACCTTACGGAAACCATCAAGATCATCAGAGAAACAAACGAGTTTAGTTGGAATATCAGAAATTTCTTGAAAAGCCTTTCTGACCATGCTGGTTCGAGCCACCTCTCCAAAAGTACCAATGTGTGGCAATCCTGAGGGACCGTAACCCGTTTGGAACAAAACATAGCCTTTGGAAGGTGTCCTATGATTTAATTTCTTTAACAACTTTTTGGCCTCAACAAAAGGCCATGCTTTTAACTGATCCAATTCTTCAGGTGTAAAACCCATCAATTCCATCCAATTAGAATATGTTTATCCGTTATCGTAAGTTCGAGAAAATTCTCATTCGTAAAACTCCGCCTCACTTATACGCTAAATAATATTCCCCAAAGAATAATTAAGTGTTTACGTAATCAGTCCCTATCAACTTTCCTTAATCCTTCATATAACATCCGAACTTAAATCGTCCATTCGTCAATTTGTTGATCTGCTCGAATAGCAAAACGCCTCTTCTGGAGACCGTCAAAGACATTCTCCAAATCAAGATTTTTGGAGAAAATAGGAAGAGATGCTTTGGCTTCCAGAAGGAACCTACTTTTCCCGATTTCATCCCCTGACCATGCCTTCTCCCACCAGCCCATTATACGTTCGGCACTTCGGTCCAACATTTCTGCTGACGGAAGTTTATCTCTTTTTTGACGATTGATTGCCGGCTTGGCAGGCAAGAGATTCCATAAATCGGCGCATGGCCATGCGGCCCATGCAAGACAATGATCAATATCAAAATTTGATTTACTCAATCTTGTACCTGTCCAAATACAATGAACCGGTTTTGCATCCATCAATTGCTTTGTTCGGTTACGAACGTAACTGACGTCCCGGCTGGGATTATGCCATTGCATGGACCTGTTTAAAGCTCCTTGATCCAACTCCCTACCCTGCGTTTTTGCATAATTTTCCATCAAACGTATCCATTCAGCAACCAAAGATGGTTCAATCCAAGCATCAAAGCGAACCATAGTACGCCAAATACTTAAGGGCACAAACAGGGAACCAAAGGAGCGAAGATATTCCTCATTAATTATCAGTTGATTTGTTATATTAAATCTATGCCTTGAGACTCTAGTTACTGGAAAAATAGGATCCTTTGAGCCAGGATAAGTCATGTAAAACGCTGGTTTGTTATTTATTGTTGCAACCGCTTTTCTGATCGACTTGTTTACTGCATCGGCATGCTCTCCAACAAACCGTGCACCCACACGAAAATCACCACATGCCAACTGTGAAACGATTTGCCAAGTATGATCATCAATAAACCCTAATCCCTTTGAACCTGTCTTATTTCCTGGTGCTTGGGGTAAATTCGATTGAATCAGCGGGTGGTAAAGTCTTAACCAGTACAAAGCTACAAGACCCAATGGTATAGAGACACCAGTATCAGAATTGTATTTCGCCATTCCTTGGGAACCATCAGCTACACGGGCGACAGAACGCAGAAGGCCAAGTTTGTAAGTGGAAGACTTCGCATCGTTTAAAACCACATGCCGGAGCAGTGGTAAAGCTAGGGTTCCATCATCATGCAAACGCAAAACCAATTGCTCCCAACTAATATCGGTACGACCCAGAAGATCTGGTCTATTGATGTGGGAAACGACGGACATACCATTTGATTGGGCAAGTGAGTGAATTTCTTCAGACGAAACCGGAAACATCATTCTTGCCTTGTCGGCAGGTCCCAAACGAAGGCTGATAAACAAGTTCCCGCCTGGTTTCAGTAACCCCGTAATTTTCCGAAAAGCTCGATCTCTTTTGCTTGGGTGAATATGCATCCAAACACCAGAGGCAAATATTCCATCGAAAGATGTTCCCAAGTGATAAACTTTATTTAATGCTGGGAGACAATCGTCAAGCCATAGAATCATTGAAGAGCAATGGAGATTCTGAGCGTAGGTACGCATTGCTTCGGAAGGTTCAACGGCAAGTACAGTATGACCTTTACGGGCAAACCAGGCAGCATCCCTGCCAGAACCTGCGCCTATGTCAAGAATTGAAGCTGGGTTTTTAGGCAAGAGATGCTCGATTGGAGCAAATAATTCTTGCTGAGAAATTGACTCATACTGCGCCGCAAGTTCCCGTCCAGAATTACCTTCGTATGCTCCGATTCTCATAGCTTCTGCGGTTGCTTACTGGTTGAACACCCCTTTGAATTCCATAATCCCATTTTCCTAAATTTTGTGGAAGAAATATCCTTTATTGGTGTTTTAATCAAAGTCCATGCAGGCGGTTCCTGAAAAACAATATGGTTGGAATTACAAGAAGGTAAGTAATATTTTGAATAAGTCTTCGCTGCCCTTGAGGCTAAGCCTGGAATATCAAAACCTGCCCTGGATAGTACAACAATCGTAATATTTTCGAAAATCCATCGCCATTCTTTCCATTGGGATATCTGCACAAGATTATCAGAACCCATCAACCAGATGAAACAGTGATTTGAATATTTTTGCTTGAGTTTAAGAATAGTTTCGCAACTGTGCGTGATGCCATAAAGATATTCGAATTCTGAAACCTTGATTTTGGGATTTCTAATCAAAGTTTGAGCTTTTTCATACCTTTGGTTATATGAAGCCGGTTTAGCAACCTTGAGTGGGTTGCCAGGGCTGATTAGCCACCAGATTTCGTCTAAATCCAATAATCTCAGAGCTAAATTGGATATATGGACATGCCCTGAATGGGGAGGGTCAAAGGAACCTCCAAGCAATCCAACTATCCTATTTACTGCATTAGGCATTTCAAGCTCTGTACGAATATCAAATTTATGATTCATAAGATCAATTACACTGGAAACGGGTGGGATTGTAGCCTATTTTGTCCTTGGTATATCCTAAGTCGAAGGTAATGGAATGTCTTTAAATATAGTGTTTTTCCCGATAGTTTTTGGGTAAAATTTTAATATGAAGTTTCATCCTTTCTATCCATAATTATACGGTTCCCTATGTCGAAATACGAATATGTCTATCATATGGAGGGGGTTTCAAAGACCTATCCGGGTGGTAAGAAGTGCTTTGAGAATATAAATTTATCCTTTCTACCAGGTGTGAAGATTGGTGTTGTAGGGGTAAATGGGGCTGGCAAATCGACCTTGATGAAAATCATGGCAGGCCTCGAAACTGAGTTTGGCGGTGAGGCTTGGGCTGCCAAGGGAGTAAGCGTTGGTTACCTTCCACAAGAACCACATTTACAAGAGGACCTCAATGTCCGGGAAAATGTCATGCTTGGAGTCAAGCAGAAAAAAAACCTTCTTGACCGTTTCAACGAACTTGCCATGAACTACTCAGATCAAACAGCCGATGAAATGGCCGAACTTCAGGATAAAATTGATTCTGAAAACCTGTGGGATCTGGATACACAAATTGGTCAGGCAATGGATGCCATCAGATGTCCTGAAGATGAGGCTGAGGTGTCTTCTCTCTCCGGCGGAGAAAGAAGACGGGTAGCCCTGTGTCGTCTTTTGCTTGAGGCACCAGACATTCTCCTTCTTGATGAACCGACCAACCATCTTGATGCTGAAACAGTTGCCTGGCTTCAGCAATACTTGATTGACTACAAGGGCACTTGTCTGATTGTGACACATGATCGGTATTTTCTGGACGAAATTACGGGTTGGATCCTTGAGTTGGACCGAGGAAGAGGTCTACCCTATAAGGGTAATTATTCCAGTTGGCTTGAACAAAAGGCAAAACGCCTGGAACACGAAGCACGGCAAGAACAATCAAGACAAAAAACGCTCAATCGAGAACTGGATTGGATAAGGTCGGGTGTCCAGGCCAGACGAACCAAGCAAAAGGCCAGAATTAACGCCTATAATGAAATGGTTTCCCAAACTGAAAGAGAAAAAATCAAAAACGCCCAAATTGTTATACCTAATGGGCCAAGATTAAGTTCCACTGTCATCAAGGTCGAGGGCTTAAAAAAATCTCACGGTGAAAACGTACTCTTCGAAGATGTCTCTTTTGCAATCCCCCCAGGGGGTATAGTAGGCGTTATCGGACCTAACGGAGCGGGGAAAACAACCCTGTTCAGAATTATAACAGAAAATGAAACCTGTGAAGAAGGAACAATCAGTATTGGTGAAAATACAATTCTCTCATATGTGGATCAGAATCGCGATAATCTTAATCCAAACCATACCGTTTGGGAAGAAATATCAGGGGGCGTGGATATCATTGAATTAGGTAATGCGGAAGTTAATTCTCGAGCTTATTGTTCGACATTCAATTTCAAGGGTACAGACCAACAAAAGAAAACAGGGCTTTTGTCTGGGGGTGAAAGAAACCGGGTTCACCTTGCAAAGTTGTTGAAGGAAGGAGGAAACCTTCTCCTTCTGGACGAACCAACCAATGATCTTGATGTGGAGACTTTGAGGACCTTGGAGGAAGCCTTGGAAGAGTTTGCTGGTAGTGCAATGATCATTTCGCATGATCGGTTTTTCCTGGATCGGCTGTGTACACACATATTGGCTTTTGAGGGTGAAGGTCATGTGGAGTGGTTTGAAGGGAACTTTGAATCCTATGTAGAGGACAAGACCCGCCGCTTGGGACCAGATTCAATAATCCCGAAACGAATCAAATACAAAAAATTTATAAGATAACTTATACCAAAACCACTTTAAAATCATCGATAGTCACTCTTTTAGTCCCAAACCCCAGATACAAGCTCTCTCGGCTTGACTCAGATACAGGTACAGATCACCAGAATAATTTTGGTCACTCATGAATTTGATAAAATTATACTGACTATCCAGTCCCTTTTCAATGCAATCCTGCAACCAATCAAGTGCAGCAGAAACATCATCCCACAAATCAACCAAATCTTCATGTTCTTGATTGCCTGTCCACAATCCTCTGTCTATGGCAAAGGTATCAAACAATCCTTGCAGATCTCCTTTCACAGGGTCAAAACCCGCTTCAAGAAAGGATGAGTGCACCACTCCGGTTGCCAACCGGAGCAGGACAAGTGCCCGGCAAATCATGGCGTGAACATCACCCGCTTCATTTCTTGCCAACTCAATTATAGGGAAATCTTCCTCATCATCCATTCGAGGAAATTTTGTGGAATAGTAATCTCTTATCCTTGTACGGGTGGCTTCCATGTTGTTTTCCTCGTACTCATATATATCATTCAGATTTTCAGAAATATAGCCCAAAAAGCATCTCAACAAACATTGGTCGAGATTATCAGATCCTACGCTATATGGATCAAGACCTGTCCAGATTGAATGGACAAGTTTCCAGCGATCTAATAGATTTGAGCGGACTGTATTGAAGGCATGAGGTGCATAACTTGAAATGTTTCTTGCATCATGATCTTGTGAAAACTTCTCCAAATCAATACCCCACTCACCAATTACCTTACTAACTAGGGGAGCACCAGATGAACCCGGAAATACTTCATCAAGGATCGATTTGAGAGTTTTTCCATGAAAATTTATGTCTTCAAGAAATTGATCAGTGAAATTTGGGAGTTCAGACCACAAACGGAGAGCTTCCCAAACAGCTTGGTGAGTTCCAGGTCCTTGTCTATCTTCCCTTCTTTCTCCGATATGGATAATCTCTCCATTTTCATTAGCTGCAAAGTTAATACCGTTAAAAATTCCAATACCGTTGCAGGATAGGAGGCTCAGGGCTGCCCTTAACTGGGCATAGTATGCCAAATGCCTTGCCAAATGTGAATCTCCGATCAATAGGGAGGATAATGATCGTGAAAAATAGGTCCATCCGTCAAGACAATGACATGGTCCAGAAGATGCCAAGACTTTCAAAATTTCCTCTTTACGTAAGAAATTCAGTAAATCAGAAAACTTTCTTAAAGAGTTTCCATGTGAATCAAGAAACCTTCCAGTTCGGGTATATTCTTCATCAGGTAACCATTCACGCACAGACATGTTGCGAAAACATGCAAGGGTTTCAATAATTCTGGACTGGCTGGCCTGCCTGAATCTACTAGAATTTAACAAGTTTTGGGCGTCCGGCACTTAACTAGAGTATTATATCAAGAGGATTATTGAACTCTTTTCCAAGATCTGAGTCATCATTTGAAACATGCTCTATTACGTTTTTAGTCAAAAGCGTGTAACCTCCACTGCCCCTATATGCCCTTTTTGTTATCTCCATAGGCGAATTCCTTACATCCGGTCCATCCACTGATCGCCAGTCGAATCTGGAAATGGCCAAGGCCAGTTTATCTACAAAACAATAAAATTCCTGTTCTCTGAGTGATTGAATGGCTTCATATATGTCTGATTCGGTGGTTACTGTTTTGTCTTCAACTTCAAATTGCCAATCATTGAGTTTTGAGAATAATTTAAGTGTAAAAAACAGGTCGTTGAAAACGGCATGGATGGCCCGAATTCCCATATCCTGATTCAACATGGAAGATTTGTCGGTAAAGGGATCTTTGTCACACTTTTTATAACTTTTTATCCAGGGGGTTATACCGTTATTGACATGTCTTTTTAACAAATTCCAGAATTCCATGATAAAGGCAATTTGTTGTACCCTCTCCCATTCTAGTATTGCACTCCCCCTTGAACTTTGAAAAAGGCCCGATCTACCAAGACCTCTTCCCATTCCGAAAAAGGTTCTTACAAGTGAACGAACCCATGCGGCTTGACTGACTCGGGGTTCACCTTTTCCTTGTAGCATGCTAATCCTGTTAAACCATGGGCTTTTCGGGTGCTTGTATAACCATTCGGTGATTTCCTGGGCTCTGGCTTCCCTATATACCTTGATTTCACTTTTATGCTCCAGCCAATCCTGTGATCTAAGTAGAGGATACAAATCAAAGGCATGGCTTGGATTGATACGAACGGGAGAAATGTTTATAGACCAAAACAGGTAGGCCTGCCAACCAACATCTAGGCCAAGAAAAGCCACCACTGGAACTTCAAAGTTGGGAAATTTGTCATCTTCGTCAAAGGCCCAAAGCCTGTGTTGACCATCAATCACCTCAAAGGGACGCAAATCATCTTTCCCAAAGGAATTCTCCTTCGGTAATTGAATAGTATATTGCCCATTCTCACCTCCATGAAGTTTTGCCAAATGCTCGGGCTTGATTTGCTTTCCTCTACGCTCATCGTCCTCAGTAAGAATATTGATAACTATAGCCGTAGGTAACCAACCCGGTTTGCTAAGGTACTTATTTTCTGAGCGCTGGTTTCCCTTGAGATCACCATGGGGGTACCCCGTTTCAATGAATCTTTTTATTCGTGCTGTTCGACTTTCTTCACGTGCCCGCTGGAGACCTTCAACATTTTTGGACTTCGGTCCCTACGATAAACATCACTATATTGCCTGAGTCTTGTCGCCTCCATTGAAAACAAATAGAAATACGGCTCAGGTTTTCTCCTTTTGGCTTCTTCATCAAAGTCAAAATTATCCCAGTTGTCAACCCACTGGGAAAGTCGAAGTACATGTACACTGTTTCCGTTCATTTTATATTCCCATAAAACCAATCCGAATAATGAACAATTTCCAATAGGTGTTCCTTTTATATAATTTAATTTCAAGACGCAAACCGAAGGGGAGTTTTTTCAGGGCTATCGCTTTTGAACCGCCCCATTTTCAGGTAAAAGTCCAGCCAAACTGATGAGTTTCAACGCATAATTGTGATTCCATCCGGCTTTTTTAAGCCTTCCCCGAATGGATGGTGTCCTCTTGTCTACAGCCAAACGGAGCCATGTCGGCACAGGTTTCACCGCCCGAGAGGACGGTCAATAGGTTCATCATCAGCATGTCATGAAGATCATGGCGGGTTGCGTTACTGCGTCGGGGATCGGTCATCCCCTCGAAAACATGGGAATCATTCGGCATCATTTTAGCCTCAAAATAATGTTGTCTTTTTTGAGACAGTATGGGAGGAAATAACCAAAAGAGGAAATAAAAATTTTAAAAGCGATTACCCTGGAGTTTTTTGAATTACCAAATTGAGTGTTACGTCATTTAATCGTAACTATCAGGTAGCTGAGAAGTTACAACTTGATAAACATTCCTAATCAAAAGTAACACACTTTGGAGTAATACCCAATGCTAAAATTGGACATCCTCCATTTCTACCTGCTTCAAGACGGTAAAGGAGTTTCCCCATGAATGTTGTTGATGCACCGAATTTCATATAGACATCTTTGATACCTTCTTCACCAGTATTAGTTAGTACTTTGCCTAAACTGCGCATGAAATTTATATCAAGCTGGTTACCTCTAGTTAACAAAATTCCAACATCAATTGCACCTGCAGAATGGAATTCAGATAAAGCAAAGAGATCTCTGTCATATGTCTGATCCTTACTATTCCACTCAAAATCCAGCGCAACTTTACCATTCACGAAGTCGATTCGATGTCCAGAAAGGTATCCTTTGCGAATGTAATCCCGGAGAATCTCGTTTCCACGAGGTGACAGAAGTTTTACATGAAGATCGGCAGTAATTTGAGTTTCCCGCCAATCGGTGTCCTCAAACAGTTCATCTACATACTTGGCAATTAGTCCCTTACTTCCTCCAGGCTTTCTAATCATGGAAGTAGTAATTTCAAATTTTTCCAATACCTCAATAATATCTTTGAATTGATCGGGATAATTTTTTGCCAATATTGTTGCAGCACCCCTATAACTATGGATCTCAAATTTATCTCGGATAGTTGATGGAAAAATACCATCAACTAAGGATTTTTCATCGGCAGTTTTACTGGTACTCATCAAGTTGCGACTGAATTTGCCGAATTATAAGAATAGGTTGGCCAATCAGGCTGATAGTCTGAATCTGCTTGGTTACCCCATACAGTCCAACTTTCACGCTGTCCTCGTCCAAAAAGTTCAAGATATGGTCCCCAACTGCAAGACTCAATAATTTCGTATTGTTCGTCAGGTTTACGCGAATGTTCACGTTTTCGGGTCGCCATAAAGTTTACTTGTCTACGGCCTGGAGCAAGTGTCCTTGCTTTCTTTCCTCGTACACCGAACAATACTAACTCAGTCACATTGCGGAAGTAAAATCCCACTCCTCGCCCGTCAGGCCCCCCATCCTTTCTGATCTTGTGCCAAATCAGATTAGTTTTGTACTCAAACCCCCAAGCTTCAAGGATACGAAGTCCATCAGGTAACATGGCGTTTGGGCACCACAGATAACAATGAGAGGTGTTATTCATGAATTTCTTGACAGGCAGTTCCGCTATCTCATCAAGTGAAAGAGTGTCATAACGATTCAATCTTTGATGTTCAGGTGCAACCTTCCCTGTACGATTAGTGAATCGCCATGGTGGGTCAGCAAGTACTGTACCAAATTTATGACCATTAAGAGTTTTTCTCAATTCTTGTGCTGCACTCATACCTGCCCACCTAAGATTTGACTGTTTCTTGAGTCAAGAAATTTATTGCTCATGTGTAGAATTACCAAATTGTAAATTATCATCCCTCATGCATTTCGAGGTAATCAACAAGGTCAATATACCTGTATAATTGTTCTAGAGACTTTTGTATTTGGGTTTTTCCAAATCATATCTCAGAACAACTGAAAAAGCAGAAAAAATTTCAACTTTATCAAGTTGGAAAAAATTTAACTGTTTTAAGATAAGATGTAAATACTTTACCCAACAAGTTCAGGGCTATCGCTTTTGAACCGCCCCATTTTCAGGTAAAAGTCCAGCCAAACTGATGAGTTTCAACGCATAATTGTGATTCCATCCGGCTTTTTTAAGCCTTCCCCGAATGGATGGTGTCCTCTCGTCTACGGCCAAACGGAGCCATGTCGGTACAGGTTTCACCACCCGAGAGGACGGTCAATAGGTTCATCATCAGCATGTCATGAAGATCATGGCGGGTTGCGTTACTGCGTCGGGGATCGGTCATCCCCTCGAAAACATGGGAATCATTCGGCATCTTTTGAGCCTCAAAATAATGGTGTCTTTTTTGAGAC
>JAJEBQ010000039.1 GCA_022822495.1 Paracoccaceae bacterium
TCTGATGGGCTAGGTTATTTTGGGCTAGGTCTCAGGTAACGGGAGCGAGGACTCAAGCCGAGCCAACACATCACTGGTTTCCGTCCCCAAGGTCTCAAGAGCATTCCACCCCTGTTTCCTTGCCGTCTCAAGGACGCTTCTCAGGATGGTGAAGTCTTGTGCGCCTCCCTTGGTTCGGAAACTCCCGGAGATTTTCTGCTTGCGTTTCAAGGGGCACAATCCCCTTTCCGAAATAGTATTGGTCGCGGGGACAAGAAGGGGATCATGAAGACACCGCAGCACGCCCTCCCGGTCCGTAACCAACCGACACGCCAAGTTATGACCCGGGCGTCGTTGGCGTCCTCTCTTCTCTCTTGGAGGCAGAGGATCAAGTTTCTGATGGTCATCCAGACCCTCCTGAAGATACCGGTTAAACCGGACAATCAAGGCGTCAACACGCTTTTGAGTGAGGGGGCGTTGCGTATTGCCGGGCCCGTTGGTTGCCCCGGATCATTTCATACAACAAGGCGGCCATCTCGGCCGCCCAGGCCGCGCCTTTTTCCGCCAATCCAACACACTCTCTGGCCAGATGAGCGAAGCAATAGGCATGGCGGACCGCAGGCATGCGCTTGCGGTAAGACGGCCAGTAATCATGAAGAGCGATCTTCTTGAACACCGTCATAACATCACCACGGCTCGTGCCCAGCCACAAATAACACAACAACGCCGCATCTTTCGCCAAAGCCCCCAAACGCCTGTGAACCCCCTTGAAGCGCTCGGCAAACGATTGACTATAAGCGTTAATCGTCCCTTGGGAGGGATGCGCCACGGTCATCGCCGCAATTGTGGAGTATTTTTCGAGCGCTATTGACACATGGCGTTAAGTCCTTTTCTAACAGCAGGGGAATCGGATGTTCTCAGCTTGTTTGAGCGTCATCCTCAGCCTAGTGATCGCACACTTCAGGAGGCGGATGCAGCGTTTCAATATGTGGCTTCTGTTTCAGATGCGACGAGCGCGCGAAACTCTTCGGGCGTGTCGATGTCGTCGTAGAACCCTGCAGCGTTCATCGGTGCGCGTTGCACATATTCCGGATATTGACGGGTAAAGCTCATGCAGCCCGGGCGATCCGGGTTTTCTGTGAGCCGCGCTCTCAGCGTTTGGGGGAAGACAATTGGATTTCCGCGGCGTTCACCTTCCATGGGGATTGTAATCCGAGCCAGGTCGGCGTTTCGGTGAAATTCAATCAATGCAGTTATATCGGCGGCCGACAGCAATGGCTGGTCCGCCGCCAGCCCGATCAGCAAAAGATCTGCATCCGGCACAACTGCCAGCCCCGCCGCGATGGAGCTTGGTTGGCCGCTGTCAAAGGCACCGTTGTGTGCCAGCTTGACGTCTAGCCCTTGGAGGGCGGCAGCGATCCTATCGGCTTTGAACCCGGTCACAACGGTCAATGGCCCGTCGATCGCAGCGAGGTAGGTCAGGGCGACGTGCCTCACCATTGGTGTACCACCGATTGGCAAAAGCAGCTTGTTCTTCGCTCCCATGCGGCGCGACAGACCCGCTGCCAAGAGGATTGCCGTGGCCTCAGACATCTTGATCCACCCGGTCCCGTCGACGCACGCGCACAAGCTGGGCTAGAATCGAAAGCGCGATTTCTTCCGGTGTCACGGCCCCGAGGTCCAAGCCGGCCGGAGCCTCCACCGCCTGGGTCAATGCGGGCGGGATGCCGCTAGCATGGAGTTTCTCTGCGAGGGCCGCGAACTTTCGGGCGCTGCCGACGAAGGCCACATAGTCTGATGTGCCTGAGAGTACTGTTTTCAATGCATCCAGATCGCCTTGCCCTTGCGTGGAGATAACCACGTATTTCTGGCGTGGTGCACTCGGACCTTCAGCAAGCGTCGACGTCACAGCCCAGTGGAATTGCGGTGCAAGTGCGGTGATGGCCTGCGCGACCGGCGAGGCACCTAGCACCACGAGCTCCGGCATTGGCAGACAAGGTTCGATGAAGATATCCACTGTTCCCCGTGACGGGCACCCGTTGCGGGCAAACCGTGTTCCTTCAACCGAGTCACCCGGGGCTACGCCCAATTCCTCAAGAAGGTCTTCGGGCGCGACTGAGATGAGTTGCGGCGCCCCGCTGTTAAGCGCTTCAAGCGTAGCACGTTTGACAGCCCCAAGGGTACAACCCCCGCCAAGCCAGCCATGCAGAATCGTTCCATCGGCGGCCAGCAATGCCTTTGAACCTGGCTTCGCGGCGGTCGCACCCGCCGTGCGCACGATTGTCGCGAAGGCAAAAGGCTTCTGCCTGTCTCGCAGACCTTGCGCCGCTTGCACCAGCTCGGTGTCAAGAACGTCCGCCGGACTCATAGTCGTACCAACTCTGTCTCGAGCGCCGCGAGATCATCGAGTGTGTTCGCGGCCGCGAAAAGATCAAGATGGGGCAAAGCGGCAGCCATGCCTCCGGCAATGGGCGCATAGTCCCGCCATCCCTTGAGCGGGTTGAGCCAGATGATCTTGCAGCCGCGTTTCTTGAGCTTTTCAAGCGCCGAGCCGAGATGCTCAGGCGGTTCTGTGTCGCAACCATCCGACAAGATCAGGACGACACTCCGCCCGTCCACGAACCGTTTGGCGTAGGACTCCGCAAAACGCTTTAACGAGGGCCCGATCTTGGAGCCGCCGCCAAACCCATCGGCCATAAGCGACATCCGCCCGATGGCCCGCATCGTGTCCTTGTCGCGCAAGGCTTCAGTGATCCGCACAAGGCGGGTGTGAAAGAGATAAGCGTCGGCGTTTTTTTCGGCCCGCATGAGACCTGCAAGAAAGGCGAGGAAGACCTGCGCGTAAACACTCATTGAGCCGGAGACATCGCAGAGTGCAACGATCTTGCGTTCCCGGTCGGGACGGCGTTTGTGCAACAGGTGCAACGGCTCGCCACCGGTTGAAAGGCTACGTCGGATCGTTTTGCGAAAGTGCAGACGGTCGCCTTTGCGGGCAGCGATGCGGCGACGGGATCGCCTGTCACGCAGAGTAGCACCAATGCGGCGGGCGACAGCTTCGGCCTCGGCAATTTCGTCGGCGCGGACGAGGTCGCGCAGGTCGCGGCGGCTCAGATTGCGTTGCTCGGTGGCGATGAGCTTGCCCGTGCCCTCACTTTCGGCCTCACCGTCGCCCGTGTCGGGCGCTGTGGATGTGCCGCTTGCGCTAGTATCCTGACCTGTGCCGTCACGCGTACTATGGACATCGTCATTCAGCGCGACGTGCGGCTTGGGGATCACGCGTTGTTTGACCCGTCCGGCGTCCATCCAGAAACTGTCGAACAAGGCATCGAATCGTTCGGCTTCCTCTTTGCATCCCGTACAAACGGCGCGGAGGACGCGGCGGCAATCGTCTGGCAGGACTGCGTTGACATTGGCCAAAGCATTGAGACTGAGCTTTGCCTCCGCCACACCCAAGCGCAACCCATTCTCACGCAGGTGCGCGATGAAACCAGCGACGCGCGCAGCGGGTCCGGGGTCGCCGGCTGCAAAGCGTGTCACACGGCTCATGCTGCTTTCCCTGCAATCCGGGCAGCGACCTCTGCCGTGATCTGCGCCTGATCGCTTTGCGTCTTCAGAAGTGTCGTCAGCGTGGACTGCAGAATGGCCGGATCGTCGGTTAGATCAGCGATGCCAAGCCCCATCAACGCCGCCGCGAAATCAAGCATCTCGGCGACGCCAGGCGTTTTCTCCAACTCTTCTTGGCGAAGCTTTTGCACAAAGCCTATGATCTGTTGGGCAAGGCGCGCTTCGACCTCGGGGCAACGGGCCTTCAGTATGGCGAGTTCGGTCACTCGGTCCGGGTATTCGACGTATGTATACAGGCACCGACGGCGCAGCGCATCGGACAGATCACGCGTCACGTTGGAAGTCAGGATAACGATGGGTTTGCTTGAGGCCGTGATTGTGCCCAACTCGGGTACCGAAATCTGATAGTCAGACAAAACCTCCAGAAGATAGGCTTCGAACTCTTCATCTGCGCGGTCGATTTCATCAATCAGAAGGACCGGCGACTGGTCTTGGGTAATGGCGGCGAGCAAGGGACGTTCCAGCAGGAACTCTCGCGTAAAGATGCGGTCTTCGACCGACTTGCCGGTCTGACCATCCTCTGCCGCCGAGCGAATCGTCAAAAGCTGGCGCTGATAGTTCCATTCGTAGATGGACTGTGAGGCGTCCAACCCTTCATAACACTGCAATCGGATCAACTTTGTGTTTTGCGCCAGGCTGAGCGTGCGCGCGACCTCCGTCTTGCCAACGCCTGCGGCCCCCTCAAGCAACAAGGGCCGCTCAAGGGTAAGCGCGAGATGCAGCGCCACGGA
This sequence comes from Paracoccaceae bacterium, assembly GCA_022822495.1. Taxonomy (GTDB): domain Bacteria; phylum Pseudomonadota; class Alphaproteobacteria; order Rhodobacterales; family Rhodobacteraceae; genus MPNP01. Next base: position 4,335 of record JAJEBQ010000039.1, read on the forward strand.
AAGATCGCCTGAAGCGACGTACCCGTGTTCGCCAAGCGCGGATTGTAAGTCGGTCCAAGTCATCCGGTGTCTCTGTAGGGCGGGTTTGACCCCGCCCCACCCTTGGCTCAGCCGTGAAGGCCCAGTTCATTGGCAGTCTTCCAAATCCGCCAATGATCGTGAGGCATGTTGGTATGCCGCAGACCAAAGGCGCGGAAGGCATCCTGCACCGCGTTCGAGAAGCACGGAACACCGCCAACATGGGGGCTTTCGCCAACGCCCTTCGCTCCAATCGGGTGATGCGGCGATGGCGTCACGGTGTAGTCGGTCTCGTAGTTCGGGACTTCCCAAGCGGTTGGCAGGAAGAAGTCCATCAACGTCCCGGTTTGCACGTTGCCCATGTCGTCATAGGCAATCTCTTGGCCCAGAGCGACGGCGAGCGCTTCGGTCAATCCGCCATGTATCTGCCCTTCGATGACCATGGGATTGATCCGCGTGCCGCAATCGTCCAGCGCATAGAAGCGGCGGATGTCAGGCACGCCCGTATCAACGTCGATGTCCATCACACAGACATAGGCACCGAACGGATAGGTCATGTTGGGCGGGTCGTAGTAGCTGACCGCCTCCAGCCCCGGCTCGATTCCCGGGATCGCCTGATTGTAGGCGGCGAAGGCGATTTCTTTCATCGTCTTGAACCGCTCAGGCACGCCTTTGACAACGAAGCGATCCACGTCGAACTCCACGTCGTCGTCGTGTACCTCCAGTAGATAGGCTGCGATCATCTGCGCCTTGGCGCGGATCTTGCGCCCTGCCATCGCTGTTGCAGCCCCAGCCACCGGAGTTGAACGGGAGCCGTAAGTACCAAGACCGTATGGCGCGGTGTCGGTATCTCCTTCCTCAATGGTGATGGAGTCCGCTGGTAGGCCAATCTCGGAGGCGAGTATCTGTGCGAAGGTCGTCGCATGACCCTGTCCTTGGGAGATCGTGCCCAGGCGCGCAATCGCTGACCCCGTCGGGTGGATACGTATTTCGCAGCTGTCGAACATACCCAGACCAAGAATATCGCAATTCTTGACAGGACCGGCCCCGACAATCTCGGTGAAGAAACTCAAGCCGATCCCCATCAGAGATCTTGTCTTGCCTGCCTTGAAGTCCTCGACTCGTTGCGCCTGTTCCGCACGTAGCGCGTCATAGTCAACAGTCTTCAGCGCCTTGTCCCAAGCGGTGTGATAGTCACCAGAGTCGTATTCCCAGCCAAGCGCGGCGGTGTAAGGAAATTGCTCTTTCTTGATGAAGTTGATCCGTCGGAGTTCGGCCGCATCCATGTGCAACTCAATCGCCAGGACTTCAATCATCCTCTCAATGAAATAGACCGCCTCTGTCACACGGAAGGAACAACGATAGCTGACGCCACCCGGGGCCTTGTTGGTGTAGACACCATTGACCTCAAGGAACGCTGTCGGGATGTCATATGACCCGGTGCAGATGTTCATGAATCCGGCGGGGAACTTTGTGGGGTCGGCGCAGGCGTCAAACCCGCCGTGGTCTGCCGTGACGTGGCAATGAAGACCGGTGATCTTGCCGTCCTTCGTGGCGCTGATCCGTCCTTTCATCCAGTAGTCCCGGGCGAAGGCGGTGGTCATCAGGTTGTCCATCCGGTCTTCGATCCACTTTACCGGCTTGCCGGTGACGATGGAGGCCACCACAGAACAGACATAGCCCGGATAGGCACCGACCTTGTTGCCAAACCCGCCGCCGATGTCGGGGCTGATCACGCGAATGTTGTGCTCTTCAATCCCGGAAATCAGGCTGACGACGGTGCGGATTGCATGCGGGGCCTGGAAGGTGCCCCAAAGCGTCAGCTTGCCATTGACTTTGTCCATCAACGCTACACAGCCGCAGGTTTCCAGCGGGCACGGGTGTGTGCGGTGGTAGTACATCGTCTCTTCGGCGACGACCTCAGCCGCCTCAATCACTTCGAAGGTCGGATCCTTGTCGCCCGCTTCCCAGGTGAAGATGTGGTTGTGATGCTTGCGAGGTCCGTGGGCACCGTCCACCAGCTTGCCCGCCTCATCAACGGTGTCCTCGCGGAGGACCACGTCAGACTCCATGGACTTGAAGGGGTCAACCAGAACCTCAAGTTCTTCGTATTCGACCTCAACCGCTTCGATCCCATCGGCTGCCGCGAAACGGTCTTCGGCCACAACAAAGGCAACCTCCTGGCCTTGAAACAGGACCTTTCCGTCGGCGAGCACCATCTGCTTGTCGCCGGCAAGCGTCGGCATCCAATGCAGGCCCAATGGCTCAAGGTCCTTCGCGGTCAGCACTGCCAGAACCCCGGGAACTTCCAAGGCCGCTGCGGTGTCAATGCTTTTAATGCGCGCATGCGCGTAGGGCGAGCGTACGAAATCGCCAAAGATCATCCCGTCGAGCTTGATGTCATCGACATAGTTGCCCTTGCCCTGCGTAAAGCGCGCATCCTCGACCCGCTTGCGCGAGCAGCCCATGCCTTTGAGGTTGGCAATACGATCATCGCGGCTTGTTACTTCGTCTTTCATTCTGTTGCCTCCTTGGCTGCATTCATCTCGGCCGCGGCGGCCATGATGGACTTCACAATGTTCTGGTACCCGGTACAGCGGCAGAGATTACCGGCCATGCCGAAGCGGATTTCTTCCTCGGTCGGTTTCGGGTTTTCTTCAAGCAGTTTCGTGGCACGGGTGATCATGCCCGGTGTGCAATAGCCGCACTGAAGCCCGTGGTGTTCCTTGAACGCTTTCTGCAGGGGATGCAGATCATCAGGCCCACCGATCCCTTCGATGGTGGTGATGTCTTTACCGTCCGCCTGAGCGACGAACATGGTGCAAGCCTTGACCGACTTTCCGTCAATCGTGACCGTACATGCGCCGCAATGGGAAGTTTCGCAACCGATATGCGGCCCAGTGATGTTAAGCCGTTCGCGCAACGTGTAGATCAGCAGTTCGCGCGGTTCGGCGAGGAACTCCTCCTCCTTACCGTTCACCGTGATCTTATAATGCTGTTTCTTTGACATGTAATGGTCTCCTCAGGCACGCGACCAGGCACGCTCGATGGCACGGCGCAGGATCACGCCAGCGACGTGTTTCTTGAAGGCGATGGGCCCGCGATTGTCTTCGGTCGGATCGATGTCGCCAAGCATGGCGGCCACGGCGGCGCTCATCGCCGCGTCATCGACTGATGTTCCGACAAGGGCTGCGCCGGCGGCTTCGGAATAGATCGGCGTATCACTGAGGTTGGTCATGGCGATGGAGGCCGACGCACAGGTCCCGCCGTCATTCACAATCTGAACAGCCGCCGCGGCGGTGGCATAATCGCCTATCTTCCGTTTCTGTTTCTCGTAGGCATAGCCGCCAATGGGCATCGGGATCGTCACCGTGGTCAGGACTTCTTCATCTTCGCGAGCCGTCATGTAAGCGGCTTCATAGAAGTTGCGAGCCGGGATGTCGCGCTGACCATCTGGCCCGACGACGGTGAAGGCTGCGTCCAAGCACTGCATAAGGCCCGGCATGTCGTTGCCCGGGTCGCCATTGGCGACATTCCCACCAACGGTCCCCATATAGCGTACTTGCGGGTCGGCGATCTGAAGGGCAGCTTCGCGGAGGATCGGCGCGACGCTGGCAAGCGGCTCGTGTTCAATAATGTCATGCTGTGTGACCATCGCGCCGATACGAATGGTTTCGGCGCCGAGGTCGATACCGGACATGCCTTCGACATCCTGCAAGTCGATCAGGTGCGGCACATCCGCCATGCGAAGTTTCATCATAGGAATCAGGCTGTGCCCGCCCGCCATGACCCGTGCGTCGTCCCCTTGTTCTTCAAGGATCGACAACACTCCCGCCATGTCCTTGGGGCGATAATATTCAAAGGCCGCTGGAATCATTAGCTCTCCTCCATTTAGTTGTAGTTATTTTTCATAATAATCCAATTCCAGTTTATCACATTATTTCGGCAGTGTCAATAAAAACATACCATAGTTACCGTTTAAAAGTGTACCACTTTGGGCCAAAAGAGGTGCCTGTGGTTTCATCGATTTCAGCCTCAACTGTTTGCTTTGGGTCGTCCCCTTTTCCTGGGTGGCGGAACGGTTTCCGGTTGAAGGACAGCACCCCCGACATCAGGTTCAATGCCCTAGAACTGAAGGAGCGCCTTCCAGCGCAGAAGATCCACAAGGGTGGCGACCGGACACGGCTTGAACCGGAAACCATCAGGCGGTTTGGATGGAGTACTGATCACGAGATCACCAGGGATAATCTCGAGGGGGTGATGACGACCGGTCGGTCCGGCTGGGGGTTGGAAATCAGACAACTGTAACCCCTTGCTTGTCCCGAAAATACCTGGAAAACACAAAACCTGCCCTTAAAATAATACAGACAAGCACCATTTTAGAAAAATGGTTGCTAGCGGGAATTACTGCATATTATCATTAACTTGCCCTGCCCTCAAACCGATAGGTAAGTCCGGCCGAACGGTCTTCAACCGCCTTTTCTCTCCTTATGGCTTTTATCTCTGACTATGTTGTTGGGTTGGAGTGTAAACACATCGTTACCAAATGACAAAAACTGTTTTGAATGGATTTGCGAAAAATAAATACCCTCAACGACGTAAATACCCTATTTAATGGATAATAAAAATTAGCGGGAATTATTTATGACCTGAGTAGATCTGCAATCGGTTGATGATTTAACAGCTAGTGGTGTGATCAATACAAAACAATCCCAATATAATGTCTTCAAACCAAGTTCTGGCCGACTTTTTCTGAAAAGAAAAAGAGTACTATTTTGTAGATTGGACCACTAGGCATAATTCTGGAAACTTTCTGCTGGAAAGGCACCCTACAAGTCTTTGGCGTAAGTTAAGAACATCACTAAAACTGGAGAAAAATGCCCAGCCTTGAATTTGCGATGAATTATTTCTCGGAAATAATGACCAAAGTTTATAGCCCTAATAAAAAATTGGCATATATTGAACTGGTAGTGATTATTGTTTAATTTAAAATCGTTCAAACTAACCTTAAATTTAGAGTAGGTTTATTTTGACAAACCAGATATGGATTTGTCATATGTACCGTGATCGGGTCAGGAAGTCTAAGAGCGAAAGGTGACTAGATATGATAAAGACAAAGACTTTTGGATGGGTATTGGCATTACTCGTTTTGTTTTCTTTGAGTGCTTGTTCCAATATGTTCAGAGGTGGCGATAGGGATCTAGATAAAATAGAGGCCGATCGTGAGGTTGAAACCCAAGGGAGACCACAGAGATTAAGGGATCTGTTTATCACCCAAAACAGTTCGACCGAATTAAAGGTAAACAGATTTATTTGGAAAGCCACCCTCGAAGTTCTAGATTTCATGCCTATCAAAGAAGTTGATCCCTTTACGGGCATCATTGAATTTGATTGGGCCATACCACCTGGTGGAACGCGTGAGTACCAGGCAACAGCTGTAATCAGCGATCCAGCTCTTGACGCCAGATCACTTCAGGTTACGTTTAGAACCAGACCTGGTGTTGTTGATCCCGATCTAAATATTGAGATTGAAAATGCCATCTTGACCAGAGCGCGCCAACTCAAGATTGAAGAGCTGGGCTTTTAAACCTCAAACACTGGTTCAAATTGATGACGGAATATAATTTCCTTAACCAGGAAAGCTACTGGCAGCAGGAATGGGAAAAGGCCCAGGTATTTGAAGCATCTCCTAACAGGAGCATTCCCAAATATTATGTCCTGGAAATGTTTCCCTATCCTTCGGGGAAAATTCACATGGGGCATGTCCGCAACTATACCATGGGTGATGTGATTGCCCGGTATAAGATTGCCAAGGGGTTTAATGTCCTTCATCCCATGGGATGGGATGCCTTCGGATTACCAGCCGAAAACGCTGCCCTCAAGAACAATGAACACCCCGACAAGTGGACCCGGCAAAATATTGCCGAAATGAGAAACCAATTGAAGACCTTGGGGCTGTCCATTGACTGGAAAAGGGAAATCGCAACCTGCGACAAGGAGTATTATGGGCAACAACAATCACTATTCATAGACATGATGGATAAGGGGTTGGTTGGCAGAAAAACTGCTCTGGTTAATTGGGACCCGGTGGACGGAACTGTCCTGGCTAATGAACAGGTCATCGACGGAATGGGATGGCGATCTGGAGCCAAGGTTGAACAAAAAGAACTTTCCCAGTGGGTCTTCAAGATCTCCGATTATTCCGAAGAATTGTTGCAAGCGATAGATGGTCTTGAAGGTTGGCCCGAGAAAGTACGCCTCATGCAACGCAATTGGATCGGCAAATCTACCGGCTTGGAATTTGATTTTGAAGCAATTCAGTGCCCCGATAACATTGATACTCTTAGAGTTTATACCACAAGACCCGATACGTTAATGGGTGCTACTTTTGCGGCTGTTTCGGCTGAACATCCCTTGGCCAAGGCCATCGCAAAGCTCAATCCTGAGGTCAAACAGTTTATCAAGGAATGCCGGCAGGCCGGAACCTCGGAAATGGAACTCGAATTGCTTGAAAAAAAAGGTGTTGATACCGGGTATAAGGTGAAACATCCGCTTAATCCAGAGGTTACATTACCCATCTGGGTAGCCAATTTTATTCTCAATACGGTTGGTACTGGGGCCATATTCGGATGTCCAGCCCACGATCAAAGAGACTTGGATTTTTCCAGAAAGTATGGTCTCCCTGTCATTGATGTATTTTGTGCTGAGGGGACCAATCAACCGGTCGGGAATGAGGCCTACGTACCACCCAAAAATCAGAGGGTTGAATATGTCAATGGGTTTGCCGGTAATAGGCTTCAAACAGGTGATGAAGGTATTCATTCAGCCATCGCGTTTTGTGTCGACAAAGGTATAGGAAAAAGAGTGGTCAGATACCGCTTGCGAGACTGGGGTATAAGCCGCCAAAGATATTGGGGATGTCCCATTCCAGTGGTTCATTGCGATCACTGTGGGATTGTACCAGAAAGCAAACAAAACCTACCCATAGAATTACCCTTGGATGTTTCTTTTGAAAAACCTGGAAATCCTCTTGAGTTACATCCAGCATGGAAGCGCTGTTCTTGCCCCAAGTGTGGCCGGGACGCCTTACGAGAAACCGATACCATGGATACCTTTGTTGACAGTTCATGGTATTTTGTCCGCTACACTTCACCTCAGGAGCGAACACCCACAAACCGCGCCATGGCAGATTACTGGATGAACGTCGACCAGTATATAGGCGGAATTGAACATGCCATTCTCCATTTGCTTTATTCCCGGTTTTTTGCCCGGGCAATGCATGTAACAGGACATTTGTCAGAACACTGCAAGGAACCTTTTGATTCGCTGTTTACACAGGGGATGGTCAATCATGCCATTTACCAAACCAGAGACAACAACGGTCGCCCGATCTACCATTACCCAACCGAAGTTGAGGTGACGGGAGCCACAGCCAAACTGAAAAGTACTGACGAACCAGTAGAGATCATTCCCTCGGCAAAAATGGCCAAGTCCAAAAACAACATTATTGACCCACAAGGACTGATAAGACAATATGGTGCTGATACCGCAAGGTGGTATATGGTTTCAGATTCACCTCCTGATAGAGATATTGAGTGGACAACGACAGGAGTTGAAGCCGCTTCCAAACATTTGGAACGTGTATGGCGGCTTGCCTGTGACATAAGAGCCATGGAAGATTCGAAGGCACCAAAGGAGGATTTGAAACTCCGAAAGAGCCTTCATCAAACCATATTTGAATTTTCCAGGGACATCGAAGGGTTTGTCTTTAACAAGGCCATCGCAAGACTTTATGAATTGTACAATACCATGGCTCGGTCCAAGGCAAGTGGGAAGATCAAGAAGGAAGCTATGCTGGTCTATGCCCAACTCATGGCACCAATTACACCCCACATAGCTGAAGAAATCTGGCGCTTGCTCGGCGGCAAGAGGTTTGTGGTAAGTACACCATGGCCGACCACTGATCCTGAGTTGTTGAAGGTTGATCAAATAACCCTTCCAATCCAGATAAATGGCAAATTACGTTCCAGAATAGAGGTTGCCAAGGGACTTCCCCAGGAAGACATGCTCAAACTCGTTCTTGCAGATGAAGTTGTAACAAGGTATTTAGATGGAAGCAAACCCAAAAAAACAATTGTGGTACCTGATAGGATCGTGAATATTGTTGTTTAAATGGAAGATCATTGGCCTTGTAACGCTTTATTTCCTGGTTGTTGGGTGTGAGTATTACCCACTTTATGGCCCGGATTCATCCCGTGCAGGCTATATTAATGAAACAGATATTACCGTTTCGGGGAATTTAGACCCGGAGAAGTTGCAATCTGTTCTTCAGGATCAGTTTGGCAAGACTACCGAAAATATAAACTATCACCTAACAGTCGATTTTAAGATTTCGGATGAAGGCGGGCCGATTCAAGGTTCTGGAGGTGTTAACCAGCATTACGCGGTCGGCAAGGCAGAAATTGCCCTGTTTGACCTAACGAGCGGTGAACTCCTTTATACTGATACCGTTGAGGAAAGAGCACATTGGTTTTCGTCCGAACAGGTTCTGGCCAATCTGGATGCCAGAGATGATGCTCTGAACAGACTGCGAAGAATAATATCTGACCGAATATATTCCAGCATAATTGCTATCCAGCGACAGCCCCGGGGGGCTGCATGAAACTCTACCCCAACCAGTTGCCAGGACACTTGCAGGCAAGTAAGAACTGGAAAAGTGGTTATTTGATTTTTGGTGATGATCAAGCCCTGGTCGATCAAAACCGGGATCGTATAGTTGAGGCTATTGCAGGGTCTAATGCCATGCAGGATATGCGTCTTGACAAGATTGAAGCCACAGAGTTTAGCCAGCAACCCAGATTGTTGGGGTCCCTGATCAAGGCCCAAAGCTTTTTTGGTGGTACACGTGTCGTGTGTATTGACAAGGGGTCCGACCAGCACAACAAGATCCTATTTGCCGAGTTGGATGAATGGAAGGAAGGATTTGCCCATATTGTTATAACCGCCAATCGCCTGAAACCAGCTTCTGCGCTTAGAAAAAGATTTGAGAACGATAAAAATCTGGTTTCATTGGGAATTTATACCGACCATTTGGACAGCCGAGACATTTCCCTGCTGCTTAAGGAAGCTCATTTGACCAACATTGAGACCGATGCCTTGAATTTCCTGGTTTCTGTTGCAAAAGAACAAGAGCCATCAATCTTTAAATCGCTTATTCACAAACTTGTCCTTTATAAATTCGAAGATACAACACCCTTGAGCATTGATGATATCAAATCGTGTATACCAGAATATGGTGAAGCAGGATTGGACAGATTGATGGATTCTGTCGCAAACAGGAAACGTCAGGATATTGGACCACTGTTCAGAAAATTAACCAAGCAGGATCGGGAACCAGTGAGGGTGTGTCTATTTGCTAAAAGCAAATTTAGAAACATCCTTACCGTAGCTAGTCATGAGAAAGGTCCTGATGTGGGTATAACCAAAATAAAACCACCCCTATTTGGACCTCGTCAACAGAGCATGCTTCGACAGGCGGCCTTGTGGGGAACGGCAGGAGCTGAGTGGGCATTGCTTGAATTGATAGAGGTCGACAAGATAATCCGGGGCGCCGGAAGCAAACCCGTTGAAGCTATAATGGAAAGAACCCTTCATCGAATAGCAGGATACCATTGATGGAAGTAACAGTTTATGGTCGTAAGGAAAGCCGTGCCTTCAGGGTTTTGTGGATGCTGGAGGAACTTGGTTTGGCTTATGAATATCATCCAAGCAAACCCCACTCTGAGGAACTTGTCAGGATTCATCCGAAGGGGAAAATTCCAGTTGCAATTATTGATTCAGTAGTAATCGCAGACAGTACTGCCATTTTGACCTACCTCGCTGAGACCAACGATTCATTCACCTTTCAGACTGGGACCAAAGAAAAGGCAAAACAGGATGGTTTGACCTTCATGATTCTCGATGAACTCGAAACTTGTGTCTGGAATGCCGCCAAGCACAGCTTTGTCCTGCCTCTGGAAAAACGCATTAAAACATTAAAACCCACTCTGAAATGGGAATTCAGCAAAGCACTGGAGTATATTTCCCATAATCTGGATCTCGGAAACTATCTCATGGGCACAACCATGACCATTCCAGATTTTCTACTGACCCACTGTCTTGATTGGGCCATAGCCGCAAAATTTGATACATTCCCTGATACGATCTCGACATACCACGCCAGGATGATCCAACGACCTTCCTATCAAAAAGTTGTAAATATTTGAGGGTTTTTACCATCTTTTGTAAGTACTTATAGGTGAACACATGCCACATAAAGCACTACTAATCACTCTAACCATACTGCTTGTGGCTATGGGTACCAGGGGATACTCGGAACTCGATTCCCACGAAACATTTCTGGAGTTGAAAAATCTTCTGGAGTCGTCTGACATCCAGGTGTCTTACCAGGATTTGGTTATTGATGATGGTGATGTACAAATCTCTGACCTTTCTTTAGCACCTAACGATGCCAGGACCAGTCTCAGTCTTTTGATTCCTTCCTTGCGCCTGGAACAAATGAATTCAAATCAGGTTGCAATTATCCTACCAGATACCTTTACGATACGCAATGAAACTGGTATTGGAATCGGTTTGGAAGTTGGCCAAGGTACTTTGGGGGAATCCAGACGTCTAACTTTGGAAAAAGATGTCGAAGGTTACCAGTTTGATTACGCTATTTCTGAGTTGGAAATCCAATCACAATCTGAATCGACAGCCCTGTTGACCTCAATTAAAGATATTATGGGCAGGATAAACTTTGAAGATTTTGTCCAGATCATGGAGGATGGCTACTCTTCCTCCTCAACAATTGGTGAATTGACAGGCAGGGTCCAATTCAGGGGTGGCAAGGGATTTGGTTTCAGAGGCACCAATTACCAAAGCAGTTCAACAGATAGAGGTGTCGTTTCCGATAACCATATCGGCTTATATCTGCCTTTGGGTGAATTTGGTTTTTCCATGGAGACAGCTCAATTCATCCTCGAATTGGAAAACAGTGCAACAATTGGATTCCTGATCAACCAGCTAGTCAATAAAGTCGTGACCAATGAAGATGGCTTTGTGATGAACTCTGACACATTGGATTTCATCATCGCTTACGAAGGGGTAGTCAAGGAAGCTGTTTCAGTCGCCAATTCGGAAGTTGATCTCTCCCTCGAATGGCCAAGAGAAAATGAACCCTATCACTTGGAGAAGGAACTTTCGCTAAACAATATACGCTGGGACAGCTCCCATATGGAGTTGTTGGATCCTGAGAAGGAATTTACCGAGGTCGCAGCATCTTTATACACAAAATTCATACTTACGGGCAATGAAGCTCTTTTTAGTCTTGATGATTCCGAAGAGGTAAAACCTGAAGAAATCGAATTCACGCTTCAGGGTGAATGGGATATAGGTGTTTTGGATTTATCCTCCGAAGGTACAGGTGAATACACGTACACTCAGGGCATTTCCACCGGGTTTTCCGAAGTCATGCTCGAAGGGGCATCTGATTTTACCAGAAGGTTGGCAAATGCCAAAATTATACCGCAACCCTATGTCGCAGTTATCATGGCATATCTGACCTTTTATGATCCGGAAAGCACGACAGGGAATTCCCTGCGATACAAAATCGAATTGAAAGAAAATTCTGAAGTCGTGGTCAATGGAATTGACCTTGGAACGATCATTCCTTAGGTCCACTTTCATGCACGGCAAGATTGTTGGTAACCACACATCACACACCATTCGTGTATTCGCAAATCACCATTCAACCTTAATATACTTTCTTCACAAGATTGGTTAGAGCTGTATTAACAATGAAGATTAACCTGCAACACATTGCCGAGCAGACCATTGCCCAAGCACAAAAACTTGGAGCTGATGAAGCAGATGTTATTGTACATCGTTCCAAGAGTTTATCCATAAACGTTATGGAAGGAGAGTTGGAAAATGTACAAAATCATGACCAGATTACGCTCGGCTTGAGGGTTATCGTCGGCAAAAAACAGGCTTGTGTTGGAGGATCTGATTTTCGTAAATCGGCCATTGCCGAAATCACGGAGAGAGCCATCTCAATGGCGAAGGAATCACCGGATGATCCACATATTGGGCTTGCTGATCCCAAACAAGTGTACAAACATAACGATGCACATAAATTAAACCTGTACAATGAAAAAGGATTCCCAACTTCTGAGCAGTTTACAAAAATGGCCTTGACGATTGAGGAGAGTGCCAAGGATGTTGCCGGTGTATCAAAAACCCGGTCTACAGCAGCCGGCTACGGAGAAAGTTGTTTTTATTTCATGGCGACGAACGACTTTGCTCGTGCGATCAATAGAAACTTCATGACCGCATCATGTGCAGCCATAGCAGGGGATGGTCTTGAAATGGAAATAGACGGCTATGGCGAGGCAAGAATCTTTCCCGAAGACATGTCTGCCCCTGAGTATATTGGACGGGAAGCTGGTGAAAGGGCTGCTGCCAAATTGGGCTCGATCAAACCCAAAACCACGACTTGCCCTGTCCTGTTTGACCGCAGAGTGTCCTCCTCGCTTGTAGGCCACATCTTGTCAGCAATTAACGGCAGTGCTATTACCCGGGGATCCAGCTGGCTGAAGGAAGATATGGATAGGCAGGTACTTCCATCAAATCTGAATTTATTGGAAGAACCGTTCCGGACCAAATCCCTTTCATCGGCACTTTTTGATGATGAAGGCATACCCAAACAAGAAAGAAAATTCATAGACCAAGGTAAATTGAAATCCTGGATTATGGATTTGCGAACCTCCCGTGAATTGGGCTTGGAAACAACGGGTAATGCCACGAGAGGTGTCACTTCGCCACCTTCTCCCGGTGTCAGCAATATTGCCTTGACTTGTGGCAGCAAATCCCCTGAGGAGTTGATGAAGGACATTCAGTTCGGGGTTTTGATAACTTCGTTGATGGGTACAACCATCAATCGTAATACAGGAGATTATTCACGCGGCGCGTCCGGCTTCCTGATTGAAAACGGTGCGAAGACCCAACCCATTTCAGAATTTACCATTGCGGGTAATCTCAAGGATATGTTGCAAACGATTACCCCCTCCAACAATCCGAGGGAATTCAGCTCCCTCAGGGTTCCGAGTCTTTTAATTGATAACATGACCATTGCTGGCAGCTAAACCCATTATAAAATATAAAAATAGGTTAATCAAAGAATGAACACAAAATTGCACTTAGTGTTTGGGGGTGAGTTGCATAACCTGCACACCAAGCGATTCAAGGATCCTGACAACGTTGAAGTTGTCGGCCTCTATTCCAATTATCAAGCTGCATACGACGCTTGGAAAGAGGCCTCCCAAAGTAATGTAGACAATGCCAATTGCAGATATTTTATCGCTAAACTTTACCAACTTATGGATGAAGAAAAGTCTGAAGGGCCCCTTCAAGAATTCTCTTCCTGAGAAAAATTTGAAAATCCAGGGACCAAAATGAGACAACCAAACTTTTGGTCTCAGCGAAGTAGTTTTTTATCGTATCTTTTACTGCCCTTAACCTGCCTTTGGTTGTTGGGCACTGCTATCAGGGGCTGGATTTATACCAGAAAAGAGGTTGCAATTCCTGTCATAAGTGTTGGAAATGTAAATGTTGGTGGAACTGGGAAAACACCACTAACAATAGCATTGTTGCAAAAATTACAGGAGAAAGGACACAATCCTCATGTCATTACCAGAGGGTATGGTGGTAACATTAAGGGACCCGAACTTGTTAATGAAAAACAACATACAATCAATCAGGTTGGAGACGAAGCCCTATTGCTTTCGAGTTTCTGCAAGACATGGGTTGCCCGCGATCGTTACGAAGGTGCTCGCAAGGCAATTCAGGAAGGTGCCTCAATTATTATCCTGGATGATGGCCATCAAAATCTGACACTCGTACCATCCCATGCCATTGTTGTAGTTGATGCAGGGAACGGTTTTGGTAACCAGCGTGTTATACCCTCTGGCCCCCTAAGGGAGCCCCTTGCAGGGGCTCTACGGCGAACGAATTTAATCGTAGTGGTTGGTACCGATACACAAGCCAAGATATTTACGAAGCAGTTTGGAGCTGTTTATGATGTGCCTATAATCCAAGCACAATTAACCGTACTTGAACATGGTTTAAGTCTGAATAACCAGAATGTCGTTGCTTTTGCTGGTCTAGGCAATCCCTTGAAGTTTAAAATAACCTTACAAGAACTTGGGGCCAAAGTTAATAAATTTGTGCCCCTTGGTGATCATGAAATACCATCTGAAAGTTTTCTTTACAGACTTGAGAAAGAAGCCAAAAAGAAGAGCTCTTTACTCGTTACGACAGAGAAAGATGCTGTCCGATTGAACAAGGCATGGAAAAAGAAGATTTTGACCGTCCCAGTCCGCCTGAAACTGAATGACTGGGATTTGTTAGAACGCTTAATTGACATGAACAAATAACCAAGACCCATGACCGTTTTCTATATCGAACGCAAAGCCTATTTTGTCAAAAGACCTCCTTCATCTTTGTTATCCATGAGTTTTGGCAATCTGAATCAGTTTCGTGAAAAATTCATACAGGATGAAGTTGAACTGATTGACCCCTGAAGAAGCACTGACTTTGAGGGTTGCCCCCTCCCCTGACAAGGGGTTTCATCTAATGAATTAAAAGATTATCAAGTGAAACCAACACACAAGAAATGATTGTATTTCATTCGCATAAGTTGTTACTCTATAATTCTGGGGATAGGAATATTTCATGGTGTGGTGTCACATTCGGCCGAACTAAAATTTAACTATGTCCTATTCAATGCCTTCTCAATAATTTCAACCAAGTCTTCATAACCCATGTTGGAATAGTTTTTTCCGTTAATCCTGAAGGTCGGCGTTCGTTCTATGCCATCCCGTGTCGTACCATCCCTGGAATTTTCCAAAATCAGTGTATGAAAATCCGTATCCTCTAAACAGTCATCAATGTCATTGGTGTTATATCCTACGGATAATGCAATGGACCTTAATCTGTCTGCAGCTTCACCAAGCGTTTGAGCTCGTGACCACTCGGATTGCTTTGCAAAGAGTGGATCAACATAATGGAAGAATTTTTCGGGACCAGAACACCTGCCAATAATTGCTGCAACCCAACCGGCATTATCCCAAATCACCTCTCTTACCTCGAATTTTATGAGCCCGGTATCAATGTAGTTTTCTTTGATTTGAGGATACACTTCCCTGTGGAAACTGGCACAATGTGGACATGTGAACGAAGCGTATTCAATAAAGGTTACGCTACTCTGCAGGTTACCAGTACTTAATTCCTCTATTTCTCGATTGGCTTGTTCTTCCTGCCCTTGCGTAGGCGTGAATACTGATGTTCCAATTATCAGGGCCAGTAGAAAGATTGCTCTGGACGGAACCATAAGGTACTTGTTTATCATTTTACTTTCCTTTTAATTTTCTTGGGCAAGAACATTTTTACCAAGCTCATAAAGAGCTGTCCTAAGATCCTCGTCTTCAATGTCTTTGACAATTTGCCATGATTCTTGCCTGGATTCTCTTGTGGGTGGTTTCGTATTTTTCTGTTCTCGATTTAAATTGTTGAACGCGTCATAACTTGTATGCCTGATCTCCAACCTTCTGATCGCTGCGAAACCATAGGTGATATTTACCCTTTCGATAATATGCTCCCTTTGCATTTCGACTTGTTGCGCATAACCCCTTGGTGTTTCTACAATCAGCTTCGATCCCTTGCTAAATTGAAAGCGGTGGTTCACTTCAATGGGACGGCAAAGAGCGGCAAGATTTTCTCCAACGACCTCATTCCAGGAGGACAAGATTTCAGGTTTCGATACCCCCTTCTGCTCAGCATTTATGCGAGCTATTTCACCATAAAAATGCTCTGCGGATTTAAAATTACCGGTATAAGATCCGCGCTGTGGCCTACGGTTGTAGATTTTTCTGATTTTGGGAATGATTCCACTCCTCCCAAATGGAAAATACGTAATATATCTCCATATATTATTTTTACCCAAGAATTTGAACATTAAAATTATCTTGAATACTCCCTCGGTAGAAACATTACTTGCCTGGTATGATCAATATGGCAGGGAACTCCCATGGCGGACCAAAGTGGACGATACCAGTTCCAAGAAGAATGCCTACAGAATTTGGATTTCGGAAATAATGCTTCAACAAACAACAGTACCTGTGGTCAAGAAGTACTTTACCAAATTCCTGGACCAATGGCCTACTATCGAGTCGCTAGCAGAAGCAGATTCTGATGAAGTTATGGCTTGCTGGGCTGGTTTGGGATATTATACCAGAGCGCGAAACCTGATACCCTGTGCCAAGATAATCGTACAAGAGCATAATGGCAAGTTCCCAAATTCTTCAAAGGAACTCCTGAAATTACCTGGCATCGGCCCCTATACGGCAAGTGCCATTCAATCCATTGCATTTGACATTGCTGTACCTGTTGTTGATGGTAATGTCGAAAGGGTCTATTCAAGGGTGTGTGGTTTAACCAACCCCTTGCCTTTATCAAAACCCGAAATCAAAAAAATTGCCGAACAAATGACACCTTCAGAAAGATCTGGTGATTTTGCTCAGGCGGTAATGGATCTAGGCGCAACTGTGTGCAAACCTCGGGCTCCGAAGTGTATAATTTGCCCCTGGCAAAGGGAATGCACAAGCTACCGACTTGGTTTGCAAGATAAAATTCCTTACAAAATAACCAGGGACCCAAAACCAGCACGTAAGGGCATCTTGTTTGTCTGTTTAAATGAGAATAATTGCTTCCTGCTGGAGAGACGTCCCCAAAATGGCTTGCTTGGGGGTACATTGGGATGGCTGGGATCAGGATGGGATAATAAATCCAAAGGCATCTTTTCTGATCTTGAAGGCGGGTTGGAACTCCCGGGGGAAATTGTTCATGTGTTTTCTCATTTCAAGGCTTCCATCAGGGTTAGGGTGGGGGTCGTTGAGGCTTCCGAGTTTGCCGGGTTGGATATTCAATGGATCCCAAAGGAAATGTTTGACGTGAATACCCTTCCAACCCTTATGAAGAAAGCATACATACATGCTTGCAAACATTTTGATTTCTGCAACCTGGAAGAATCGATGCGAATAAGTAGGAGTTGAATGGCGGCCTCGACAGGATTCGAACCTGTGGCCTACCGCTTAGGAGGCGGTCGCTCTATCCTGCTGAGCTACGAGGCCGTAATTATTACACATAATACTAATTGTACCGTTTCAAACATATAAAATTTTGGTGGATCATAGACTGCGTTACATAATTCTAAAACTTTGTTAGTCAAAACACACTTTTGATGAAGTATCATCACATTCTAATAATTACTCTATTTGGGACCTTGATCATTTACCCCTAGTTTTTTGGAGGAGGGTCTGTAATTATTCGTTCTAAAAAGGAGACGAAATGATAGTAGAATGGAGTCCCCCCTTGTTGGATAGTTCCTGTTCTTGCTACAATGGCATCCATTTTATCCACAAGGATACGGTCCATATAATTATCGTGCGCATTAATGTTTTCCTGCCCTTGAATACAGACGACAGATCAACTGAAAGGAAAGCCGAAGGCTTGGTTCAAAGATATTTCTGGCGGGTGATCACCCAGTTTCTTGAACCTCTGGACAGTTTCTCGAAAAAAAGAGCTGGCGAACGCCAACACACCCGGGCTGGGTCTGCTTCCATGACCCTCAGGTCCTGATTCACCCAGCCAGAACTCCAATAAGCAGGCACCATAACAAGCCAATTACCAAGTTTTCTTCAGTTCTTGAAGTCTTCGTTCTCTGCTTCATCCAAAAAACCGCCCCTAAATTGGTTTATAGACCTTTATGGCACTTAAGTATGTAATTCCTTAATTTTTTGGCAAGAATTTCAGTATAAAGAATCCTAATAGAAGCGTCAATTCTCTGAGTCACATTAAACCTTTAAATTTCTGGATGAATTTTCAAGCCGAAGTATTTTCAAAAACCTGGCGAAGGGCTGAAATCATCACTATTATCATAGTCTTCAGGAATAGAATGAGAAACTTCGAGATCTGTTACTTGATGAAGAAGATTATGGGTTGGGCTCCCCTCAAAAGCCAAATCAAGTGGCCGTTTCCCCCTTTTGTCTGAGATTTGTGGGTCAGCACCCCTTTCCAATAAAAGTTTGGTCATATCATGCCATTCGTTTTCAACAGAGAGATGCAGCGCTGTTCGGCCCCAATCATCAACGCTATTAATATCCAACCCTTTATCTAAATCCTTCTCAAGTAAATTCAGATTCCCACTGAATGACGATTTGTGAAGTGAAGTACCTGTCCGAGAAACCGAAAAGGATTGCAAGGAGGGGATTGGACACTGATATTCGAGATCGTGATGATCGGGTAGTCTATCAATATATCCATAACGAAGGAGAAATTCAAAATCCAATCTTGGAAGATTAGCTTCAGATAGCAATTCACTCCAGTGCGGTTTTTTTCGCGTCGCCAAAATAATTCTTCTTATCTCAGTACCTCCACGTGGAAAGGGGCCCATTTCAGCCATGATTTCTCCGATAACTTCAGGTGTAGAAAGAAATGGTCCAAAACGGGTATTGTAATAGTCTATACGGCGTTTTGCTGCCCTAAGCTTGACGGCATGATAAGTAACCTTTGAAAGATCCCCATCATGCTCCAAAAGCCCCTCGCCAAGAGACCGCATTGTATTTTCCACATGCTTGGGCCATCCTTCAGACCATTCATGTGTCCGTTTCGCCCAAGATAAAGTCAAGATCGGATTTGTCGTGACATGAAAATAGTCCATGAATTTTTCGACAGCGTCAATAACTTCCGATTTACCGAGGGGCGCTAGGGTGCGTTCCGCATTCGTTCCAAATCTGGAAATGTTATTTTGCTCTAGGACCGAAATACTGTTCGACAAACCCGCAAACACAGGCATTATTGGATAGCCATTACTCCCCGTATGAAGTTGCTGCAAAACTTTTGTTACTTCGGAGTTCTTATCAATCGGAATGGACTGAATTTCATCAATCATCATAAGGATTGTGTGGTTCTTAGGAAGAGCAGGCTTTCCTTTTTCACTCCCCTGAAACCCCACGCCAAATCCAAAGGCCGAAACGGAAGTGATGGCTTTCACTGCAGCGTTTGCAGAATCCATGACGGATGAAATGGAAATTTTATTGTCCAATTCACTCACGGCTTTATGAATACTCGCATAGAGATGATCGAAGGTGAGTATGGATGGAGTATCGATAATCACTGGTATAATCTTGTGATTGCAGGATTCATCATTCAACTCCGCGATGCAGTTCTGCCTGATTTTACTGAGAAGGGATGTTTTACCTATACCTGGTGCCCCCATGATCAACTGGGTTTCGCCAGCTGCTGGTTTGCTGCTAGAATCTTTGCTGTATTCAAGACCGATGTTCTTACTTTTTACTTCTATCGAAAATTGAATGTTTTTTCGTCCTGAAAAAAAGGGGTTAATCTGTCGGTCTTCCGTAGAAAGAAAGTCCTGGAGTTTTTCGGTATCAAACGAATTGGTCATGGGTTACCTTCCTTATTAAATTTCAGTATACACCATTTGGTCGGTTGGAGTGAAATCAAAACCTCTGGCGCCAAGTTTGCTGTTGATACCCATGATCAGACCGTTTGGTTTGAAAGACCATTACAGGGCTTGTTTGTCTTGGAACATGTTAAGAAATGCATGCAAAAACGAGTATGGGATGTTCCCGATCAATTATTTTCAGTAAACTCAAAGTTCTCTCCCAGTTTTTTCTTATAATACCCTAATAGATGGATTTTATCGGTATCAAAACATTGTTGTTATGCAACCACATATAAACAAAATTGAACTAAAGACTCTGGAGGATCTGAATTTCGATGCCTATGACGAGGTGATTGATGTCCGATCACCCCGTGAATACGAAGAGGATCATATTCCCGGAGCAGTTAATCTACCTGTACTGGATAATATACAAAGGGCGCGTGTAGGTCTGATGCACAAGCAAAAGGGTCCTTTTTCTTCACATCTGTTGGGTGCGCAAATCATCACCAGAAATGTCTCAACCTTGTTAAAAAAGCATTTTGCGTCCAAAAACAAGGAATTCAAACCTCTTATTTATTGTTGGCGAGGTGGTAAGAGATCTGGTTCCATAGCTGAGATTTGCCGGCAGATTGGTTGGCAAACGACCGTAATTAATGGAGGATACAAGAGTTACAGGAAACTTGTTGCAAGAACCCTCTACCAGAATCATGTACCCTTTGAGATTATTTTACTGGGCGGTCATACGGGGACCGGCAAAACAGAAATACTGGAAAATCTTTCCAAATTTGGAATTCAATCTTTGAATTTGGAAAAAATGGCTGAACATAGAGGTTCTGTTTTTGGAAGAACAGCCAAAGATCAACCGTCACAAAAAAAATTCGAGAGCAAAATTCTAAGCGCAATCGCTAATCTGGACCCTTCAAAAATAGTTGTAGTGGAAGCCGAGTCTAATATCATTGGGAGAGTTTCGATCCCACCGGCATTATGGGAAGAAATGAAAGTCGCAAGTAAAATTACTCTTGAAGCCCCCTTGGGCGTGCGGGTTGATTTAATTATGGCGAAGTATCAATCCTCTATTCCTCAAGGAAGGGAACTAACCACATTAATCAATAAGTTGGCGCCTTTCCATTCGAAAGACATCGTTGCCAGATGGAATAAATACGCCACACAGGGCGAGCTATCACGTTTGGCATTTGAGCTCCTCTTTTTGCATTATGACCCTAGATACTCTACGGGAGGTTCTCTTCGTAGGATTTTTATGGACGACCTTTCAACTGATACCTTGGATCAGAGAACTGAGCAATTTGTCGCCACCCTAAAGGAAGTTCTCCCAACACAATAATCAAGTTTTGTGTGTGTTTCTCATCGGTCCTTCATTCAAGGAGAGTTTCAATACATAAATAACGAACCATCTCCTATCAAAAATGTATTCTGCAAAATTTGCATCCGTTTTTTCTGTCATTGCAAACCAAAAGAAGCAGCTCTTCATTCAAATAGTCGAAATAGCATGTGAGATACTGAGTTATGAGGATTGTGTGTACCTGGTAACTGAATCTAGCCTAGGGCACAATTCTTATTTGTGGAGAACCCTCAGTTATTTCACCGATTGGATGAATTTCAACACCCCTTTCTTTGGCGATTGATTGGACAGTTTCAAAATTACTTTTTGAAATTGTCCCCATCAAACCTCCAGATGTCTGCGGATCAAAAAGAATATTGATTTCCTCGGTTGTGTGATCAGCCGTGAGTGGGATGCTTGCGTTTGCTTTCCATAAGGTGGACCTGACACCTGCCGCGGACAGTTTTTTTGCTCCCTTTATGATTGGAATAGAAGATGCAGTTAGAGTTGCTCCGAAATTGGAACTTGCGAGAATATTGTGTAAATGCCCAGCCAACCCAAAACCTGTGACATCCGTCATTGTAGAAACCAATGGGGTTAGTATTTCTGACGCAGTGCCCGAACTTTGCGTCATAATATCAAGACACCCGTAGAGTATCTCACCACTGACTTTGCCTTGCATCAATCCTGCTAATATGACACCCGTGCCAATAGGTTTGGTTAAAAAAACCAAATGCCCTGCTTGAGCACCCACATGAGATGTACAAGGGGCGTTTAAGTTTCCAATTACAGTAAACCCGATCGTTAATTCTGCCCCTTGTGTCGTATGCCCGCCAACGATACTTGCCCCATTTTCTTCGAAAGTTCTCGTTGAAACTTCCATTATCTCTCTGAGAGTTTCTGCCTGGAGTCTTTCCGACATTCGTGGCAGGGTTATCGAAGCTAAAGCATATTGGGGTTTCACACCCTTGGCCCACAAATCACTCATGGTATGAAGTGCAACAATCCGTGCAAATAGAGCATGATCATCAATGAATGTCCTCAAATGGTCAGTCGAAACCATCAGGGAATCAGAACCTAAGTTTAACTCGACAGCATCTTGGCTTAATTCAGGGGTTGAAGGTTTGAAACCTTGTAGGGCTGCATGCAAACTGGATTGGGAAACCTTCGCACCACATCCACCACAAAGAGCTTTTGATTCTTGTAAAATTTCATTACTTCCCAAAGCTGCTTCATGTGGAATTCTGACCTCTGGTGTTGAAATTTTCAAATCAAATTTGCGCATGAATTTTTGATCAATGTAATCCTTCAAGGTCCAAATTGATCTTCCCTCAAAACTTATCCCATGCTTTATTCCAACGGCATTTTTATGACCCGTCGAGATGAGTTTCAGAAAATCGTTTTGTGGCCTGAAAGGAACAAGTTTTTTGCCAGCAAGTGTAGCTTTCAGATTATGATAGAGGATGGGAGCCTCACGAACCGCATAGACACCTGCCTTGGGCAATGTTTTTTCTTCAATGGTTGCACAGTCTCCGACAGCAAAAACAGATGCATTTCCAGGTGATTTCAAATATTTGTCGACAATGATAAAACCTTTATTACAAGATAGCCCAGTGCCCTTTAACCAGCTTATGGAACTGGCACCCGCGGTACCAACAACAAAATTGCAAGCGGGTTTCCCTCCCGTTGATAACTCAATCGCTTCCGCATGAATTTGTAGAGCTTTTGTATTTGTTAAAACCTCAATTCCTAATCTGTCCAAGTGCCTCTTGAGTTTACTTCTGGCAGCGACCGCCAATTCGTTCAAAATACTGTTTTCCTGTTCAACGATGGTGACACTTGAATTGCCCTGAACAACCCTTTGCAGACGGTACTTCATGGCCATGGCCAATTCCACACCCCCAACTCCACCGCCTAAAACGACTATTCTGGGTGTTATCTGCTGTTCTTTAACCGTTGTTAAATAATTACGCCATCTTTGGGCAAACAATCCCAATGGTTTCGCAGGTGTACCAAATTCTACAAAGCCAGCAAGTTTTTCCATGGCGAGGGTAATGCCAATGTTGAAGGATAAAACATCGTAGTAAATATCGGGACCATTCTTTCTATAAACACACTGTTTATCCAGGTTAAAATTTGTCACTTCATCTTTGACAAATCTAACACCCGCATAATGAGACAACCTTACCAAATCCATATTCAGGTCCTTCGACTTATAATGCCCAGCTACAAAACCCGGGAGCATCCCCGTATAAGGGCTGGAAGTATCAGGGTTGATTAACGTAACTCTCGCTCCGGGCAAAGGTTTCATAGCCCATTTGAGCAGCAGAAGTGCATGTGCGTGACCACCGCCAACCAAAATAAGGTCTTTCGAACAAGGGTGAAAATCAGTTTGCATGGTTGATGCATCAATTGAGGAAAATGAATGTGAATAAGGGTAATTGAACTTCCTGACACTCCTGATTGGACAGTTGTCGATAGAGTTGACATTTGGTTTGTGGTGATGTCACTTTCTTCAGCAACACCACACCTTTTCCAACCAGTTCATACCCCAAATCACTCACTGTTCCATCAACCTTTGGTGAACCATAAACCCCATAAAGGGTTGGATGGTAGTGATTTCATTTACCCAAATCCGTAAGGAATTGGATGATTGCCACCTATTTGAAATTCTACCCCCTTCCCTCACTGCTTATTAACTTGACTTTTTTTGTGCATATAATGCGATGTGTATAAATATCCTTAACATTTTTTTTGGCATTGCTCATTCCAAAATTATCAAAGTACTCTTTGTCATCCTCGCAAGAAACCACACTTAGATAATAGCGGTTTTTAGCGGTTTCCTCAAAATTTGGTCCAGGCCTTCCTCTCGGAATGTCCATCGGTTTCCTTAGGTTGTCTTTCTGACCCTGAAATTAACCAGAATGCAGCACACTCAGGCCATATTTTCTTTAGTATAAATGACAAGCAATTAGTCAGATTTTATAAGTGCATACTCCCAATTTGCGGGAACTGGATATACTTGCGGGTGTTCATTCAATTTCTGGGTAAAAAAGGGGAGTATATACTTTATTAACCAAAGTCAATTTCTTTACTTGTTGGCAGAAGTCAGTAAAAAGTCTTTGTTGTGCCTATGTCATTCTCCAGTTGAGTAATCGGGGATTTTTTTTTAATTCCTTTACACCATTTTGAGTGGGGCAAGGTTTTTCACGTAAGATCTCAATAACCACACCAGCTTTTTTTGCAATTTCCAGATTTTATTTGGTAAGTTTATCAATTTTCTTTTCAGCTTTAGGGAATATCTCAAGCTCACGCACATTTTATGCGATGCAAAAGTTTTTTTTGATTCCTCCACACTAATGAAACCATCCTTCCTGGCTTCCTCATGCATTTCAGGTTGCGGACAATCTCTATCCTGACAGGTGTTTTTGTGCCCATGGGTCGTGGCCCTTCTGCCAAAGATAGGTCAGAGGTAATATCCAGGCACATTCCACTGTTATGGTCAATTACATACCTCCCAACCAGTCATTGAATAAGAAAAATGTATTCCATCATTTTCTTGACAATCCCAAACGGTTGGATGAACGGCCCGTTTGGGTTCGTGGTATTAGCTCCATTCGTTTGAGACCGCTTCGGTATATGCAGGGCGCTTATTATAAAGAGTCATTCAAGTGGCACCGCCATTTCCGCTACTGAAATTGATTTTGGTTAACAAAGTATATTCTCCCCTAAAAAAGGTATCAAGCTTTGTAATATGCCTATTGAATTGCAATCTTAGACGATATTCGTTCTGTTATTGAAGTTGAATAGGTTTGATTCTTTGAGTATAAATATTTTGACCGAACAAAAGGACGGTTAGAGAAAAATTTTATTTTGGCAGGTGTAATGTGTTCTGGAAAAGAGAAGAAAAGAATCACGCAATTGACTCTGCTCCTTGCAACGAGTGGACAAAAAGGGAGGGGGCAGGTATCAAAACCAAGGTCAAGGATACCGCTAAACAGTTATTCCTAACATTGATAATTATGCCAAGCATGATGGCTTTGGGATCCCTGCAAGGCGCAAGTGCACAATCCGAGGTTGAAAAGGGAATGACCATTGCCCAAATGGCACGTGATGCCGATCGTGGTTTTGAAAATTTCGTCGCCGAAATGACCATGATCCTTCGCAATAAACAAGGTCAGGAAAACAAGCGATCCCTCCGAGTCAAGGTCTTGGAAGTAAAAGGTGATGGCAATAAGTCATTGTTTGTTTTTGATAACCCAAAAGATGTCAAGGGTACGGCCTTGCTTATCCATGGACATATCACCCAGTTAGATGACCAATGGCTCTATCTTCCGGCCCTGAAGAGAGTTAAGCGAATCAGTTCAGCAAATCGCTCAGGTTCCTTCGTTGGAAGTGAGTTTGCCTATGAAGATTTGGGAAGTTTGGAAGTGGAAAAATATACCTACAAATGGATGGGTGATGAAAAATGCGGCAATCTTGACTGCACGATCACAGAATATACGCCAACCGAAAGAGGTTCGGGGTATACAAGGTTACTGATTTGGCACGATAAAGACGAATTTCGTATCTGGAAAATTGAATATTTCGATCGTAAGAATGCCCTCCTCAAAACTCTAATCCATGAAGGATATGAACAATACCTTGGTAAATACTGGCGTTCAAAACGCTCAAGCATGGTTAATCATATCACGGGCAAATCAACCGAATTGCTTTGGGATCAAATTCAATTCCAGACTGATATAAACGAACGCGAATTCACCAAGACTGGTTTAAGACGAGTTCGTTAAGATTGAGTTGCTAGATTTTCATGTCAAAATATTGGTACACAATTTTGTCATGCCTTCTGTTTGCATCGGGCTCCGGTCATGCCGATGAATCAGGTGATTGGACAATAGAAACTTGGGGAACCGTTTCGTTTGGCAGCAGGATATTTTTGGATGATCCTCTCTATCATGGTCAGCATGGCAATAACAACCATGTGGCATTTGAACCAACCATCTACATGGAATCAGCTGAGGGAAACAGTTTTACCCTAACTCCCTATATTTTGCTCGACAGTAATGACAACAATCGTACACATGTCGATCTCAGGGAGGCTTATTTCCTTACATTTGGTGCATGGGGCGAGTCGGAATGGGAATTGCGCATTGGTATAGACCAGATTTTTTGGGGTACTGCTGAATCAAACAATCCCGTGAATATCATTAACCAAACGGATTTTGTTGTCCACCCCAACGGAGAAAGCAAACTCGGCCAACCAATGATACATGGTACTCTTGCCGGTGATTGGGGCATGCTAGATGTCATATTGATGCCATATCATCGTCATCGAACATTTTCTGGTACCAAAGGGCGGTTTCGAACCCCAATACCAGTTGAGACATCTAGTGACCAAGTCAGGTATGCTTCGTCTTCTGGCAGAACCAATACCGATCTTGCCGTTCGATACAGCAACAATCTTGGTTCCTTGGATTTTGGTATAAGTTATTTTGACGGCAACAGTCGTGATCCAAGTTTTCAGCCTAATGAAAAGTTCAATAAATTGATTCAGCACTATAATTTAATCAAGCAGTTCGGAGTTGATATACAACTGACTCTGGGAGCCTTTTTGGGCAAAATGGAATGGACAGCTCAAGAAGAACTCACCACCGATGACGTGAAGTCCGTATATCATGCCTCAGTTATTGGTGGGGAGTTTGCCATTTATGGGGTCTTCGAATCGGATGCTGACCTTACCCTTTTTACAGAGTTACATCATGATACACGTGGGGCAAAGGCGACAACACCTTTACAAAATGATTTATTTTATGCTACCCGTTATGCTTTTAACGATATAATGGATACAGACATAACGATAGCCTTTATAGATGATTTGGATTATGACACGAAAACTCTGAATTTGGAGTTTAATCGTCGTCTGTCAGATACATTTTCGCTAACATTAGAAGCGTTTAAAATACTTGAGGAAGATCCCAATGATATACAAAGCCGAGACATTTTCAACGATGAATATGTGGCGTTTGAGGTCAGTTATAACTTTTAGAAGTTCTAAGCAACATTTGATCACTGGTTTATGTCATTAGCCGCAACTGGTAATTTGGAGTTCTAGTATTGTACGGTTCATTTGATCAACTACCAGATCACTCCCTGCATTCTTTTGATGATTGTATAGCTTTTCAGGGGTATTTTCTGGATCATGTTTCAAGAACTTTCGCCCTTACCATTCCCCAGCTCCCACCACCTTTGCATTTAGTTGTTGGAAATGCCTACCTTCTATGTCGCATAGCCGATACCATTGAAGATGAACCAAATTTAACCATCCAGCAAAAAGATATGTTTGCTGATTGGTTCAGCTCTGTGGTGCAAGGGGAAAAAGAATCCAGTGATTTTGCTACCAAGCTTTCTGGAGTGATCTCAACAGCGACAAGTACAAGTGAGACGGAACTGATAGCAAGTACATCTAAAGTCCTAGCGATAACACACAGTTTCTCTAAAGTTCAAAGAACGGCCCTTGAACGGTGTGTAGCTATTATGACCAAAGGGATGGCCAAGTTTCAGAGAAGGGCTTGCCCTGCTGGCTTGAAAGATCTGTCTGAACTTGATCAGTATTGCTACTATGTTGCTGGTGTGGTTGGGACAATGTTGACCGATCTCTTCTGTGATTACTCGCCTGAAATAAACAAACACAGGGAAGAATTACAAAATCTCGCGATAATGTTTGGTCAAGGCTTGCAAATGACCAATATCCTGAAGGATACCTGGGATGATCGTCAAAGAGGTGTGTGTTGGCTGCCCAGGGAAGTTTTTCAAAAGTATGGAATTGACCTTGCATCCGTTCATTCTGCCGACCCTGGTTTAAGTGATGGAATTCAGGACCTTGTCGTCATTGCCTATCACAATCTTGAGGGTGCCTTGCGGTACACTTTACTTATTCCACCAAATGAAACAGGGATCAGACGACATTGTCTGTCGGCACTTGGTATGGCCGTTCTTACACTAAGAAAAATACATAAAAACCCGTCATTCATCAACGGCAATCAGGTTAAGATTTCTCGTAGCAGTGTAAAGTTTATCCTATTTATAACGAACCTGCTGGTACGATCAAATTTGGGTCTAAAGATATTGTTTGTTATCCTTACGTATGGTTTGAAGGGGGTTAAACGTACGAATATAGCTGACTAGTGGTCCAATTTATACAAATAGCACCCTTTTTATCTTCAGAAAAAGTCGGTCAGAACTTGGTTTGAAGTCATTATATTAGGATTGTTTTGTATTGATCACACCGCTAGTATAACGGACAATTGATAAAAGACCTAAATAGTTCTAATACCAGCAAGGAAGGGTTATTGCTTTACGGTTGGAAAAATGGTAGTGAGATGGTTCTGTAGAACCTGAAATTATGCGTATATTGTATCGTCAAAAGCAAGCCAAGACCTCTCATGAGTTTAGTAGTTTAGAATGAAATCACTTATCGTTCCGACATCGTACAAAGAGGGATATGCGAAAGCTCTGGAAGACAATCCGGAGGTCGCAAGGAAATATATTGCCCACACATCCATCGGTGACCCCTTGGCCGATACCCTGATTAGAGATGTCGAATCGCTTGATCCCCGTCAATATCAGAAATATATTCGGTTGGGAATGAGAGGGGCTACTGATACTGCCGAATTCAAGACGGCACCACAATCTATAAAAAAATTTTTTGAATTTAATGAACACTCCCCAGAATGGCTGGATCTTCAGGCTTTAAAACCTGGTGTCAAAATGTTCCATAAAAATACTCGCCTCATACTTGCTGGAATGGTGGGAGGCGTTCTTGTAGAGGGGTTTTCTACAAATATTGCCAAATCCTTTTTTCTAACCGGCCGAATAATGGACAAGGGCATACGGAGGTTACAACAGAATAACCGCCAAATGCTAGAGGTTTTCATGCCCCATGGTCTTTTAAAATATAATGATGGTTGGGTTCTATCCATACGCATAAGGCTGATTCATGCGAAAATTCGTTTCTTGATCGAGCAATCCGATGAGTGGGATCAATCAGAATTGGGACTGCCCATCAGCAGCGCCAATCTAGGTTTTGCCGTCGCATCCTTTTCGGCTCGATTGTTATACTTTTTGGATAAACTTGGAGGGAACATCACCCAAGAAGAGCGCGCCAGCTTCATGCAAGGGTGGAGGTACTCGGGCTACCTTATGGGGGTGCCGGAATCAATCCTTTACACAAACGAGAAAGAGGCTCTGGAATTAAACAGGATAGCACGCATTTGTGAACCACCCCCATCCATGGAGTCTATTGCAATGGCTTCATCCCTAATTAACTCAGCACCTCTTTTGGCCGGCATCAGTGAACCCAAAAATCGTAGGGAACTCTCCGGTTATATCTCCAAGATTTCTCGTGCCCTGATTGGGGATAAACTCGCTGATGCATTGAATTATGACAAGGTTAGTACATTTGGGGTGATTTGGCGATTTAAACTTTTGAACAAAATTGAACGGTTTTTTTCAATATTCTCCAGAGGGAATAACAAGACCACAAATATGATGACCGCCCTTGAGGTATCCATGTATGAAGAAAAGGGTATTACCTATGGACTTCCGGATAACCTTTATTCCGAAAAATCATCCAAATGGTGAATCGCTTGTTGTTATGAAACTGGACCACTACCCTGACTTGATAATACGATACCGCTGGCCGGCGATAGTTATTATCGTACTTACCATGCTGGCAACCTCAGCAGGTATAGGCTTCATAGGGGTTACCAATGATTATCGAAGCCTTTTTGATAAAGACAACCCTCAAGTAGCGCTTCTTGATGAATTGGAGAATATCTACGGCAAATCCGAAAGCAGTATCATTGCCATTGAGCCTCAAAGTCAAACAGTATTTGATCCTGATGTGTTGTCGGCCATAGAAACCCTCACAGATACAGCGTGGCAAGTGCCATATTCCACGAGAGTTGATTCCCTTACCAATTACCTCTACAGTTGGGCAATTGGCGATGATTTGATCGTTGAAGAACTCGTTATTGATGCTCTTTCTTTATCCGATGATGAGGTGCAAAGGGTTGAGGATATTGCCCTTACAGACAATGATGTCTTTGGTCGACTTGTATCGCGGGATGGTCGCGTTGCCGGTCTGGTCATAAATTTCTCACTCCCTGAAGGCGATTCTGATGCGGCCGTTTTTGAAATAACCGATTATCTAACGGGAATGCTTGATGAGGCCCGCGCCGAAAATCCAGATATAAATTATTATCTCACCGGAGAAGTCCCCCTCAATCGAGCCTTTTCAGATGCCACAAATGATGATCTGCAAACACTGATACCTATCGTGTTGCTGGTCATCGCAGTTCTCTCAACGATATTGCTTCGTTCTTTCATGGCTATGGCAGCTCTGATGGCAGTAGTGATCTTTTCGGTTAACATGGTCATGGGTGTTGCCGGATGGCTTGGGGTTGTCTTTAATCCTGCCAATGCAGGTGTACCGATCATTGTTATGACCGTTGCTGTCGCACATTCAGTGCATATCGTGGAAACTGTTCTGGCGAGATTAGCACAAGGTGTGGATCGAAAAGAAGCTGTTAAAGATGCCTTACGTTCCAACATGTGGCCAATATTTCTAACATCTGTTACCACGATGATTGGGTTTCTCAGTCTGAATGCTTCGGATTCGCCCCCATTCCGTGTGCTTGGCAATCTTGTTGCGTTTGGTGTCTTTTGGACTTTTGTTTTCTCCCTCACGCTTCTTCCAGCAGTTGTTTCCCTGTTGCCTCTACGTTCCAAGAAAAGACGTAGTATCTCTGCAGAGTGGTTTGATCGTTTCAGCCTTTTTGTGATTGCTAAACGCAAAATCCTCTTGATCATTACATCGCTCATAACAATTTTCCTGGCTAGCGGGATTTTACAACTTGAACTTACTGATAACTGGTTGAAGTACTTTGATAAACGCTATCAATTCCGTGAGGACACCGATTTTGTAACTGATAATCTGACTGGCATCCTGACCTTTGAGTATTCTCTGAATTCGGGTAGTGAAAATGGGATTTCAAACCCTGATTATCTCCAGAAGGTTGAACATTTTGCCGAATGGTTTCGCCAGCAGCCTGAAGTTTTACATGTTCAGTCCTTTACGGACATTATGAAGCGTTTGAACAAAAACATGAATGCTGATGATCCCGAGTATTTTCGATTGCCGGATTCCTCCGAACTGGCTGCCCAGTATCTGTTGTTGTATGAGTTGTCGCTTCCCTTCGGAAGAGACCTCAATAATAGGATCGATGTCGGCAAATCCTCGACTCGCTTGACCGTTTCACTTGATACGCTGACTGCCAGTCAACAACAAGACTTGGATGCCCGTGCCCAATCTTGGCTGAATGCGAATGCTCCTGACATGGTAACTGAGGCCTCAGGTGTCACAATTGTCTTTGCCCATTTATCACAACGCAACATCAAGAGTATGCTGAGTGGAACCATCATCGCCATGGCTATAATATCGCTGATTTTGATAGTCGTTTTCAGGAGTTTACGTATTGGATTGATCAGTTTGATTCCGAACTTCATACCAGCTGCCTTAAGCTTGGGTTTATGGGGGTATCTGGTTGGCCGTGTCGGACTTGCCGGCTCTGTCATGACCGCCTTTGCGTTTGGCATCATTGTAGATGACACCATACATTTTCTGACGAGTTACCTGAAAGCACGGCGTGATGACAAATCACCTGCTGATGCCATACGAGCAACCTTTCAGCATGTGGGACACGCTTTGTGGACAACTTCCCTCGTGCTGGCATCTGGATTTCTGGTTTTTGCCACCTCTGGTTTCGAAGTTAGCTGGGTCCTTGGTGTTCTGGTCATGCTGACCATCTGGTTTGCCTTTTTGGCTGATTTTCTTCTCCTGCCTCCTCTCTTGATGGCTCTTGATCGTAAAAAGCCCTGAGAAACCCTGTGTCGCATTGATCTGGTTTCCAATCAGGCAATGTGACAATCTTATTATAATGGAAAATTTGTACCGAAAGTGAGCAATAGCACTTGAAATTTGATTATACTTCTACAAATCAGTACTCCATCAAGAGTTTAGTAGCAGGTAAAGATTTATGGCCAATTCTCGCCAAGCAAAGAAACGAGCCCGACAATCGGTTGCCCGGTTCAAGGTGAACCATTCCCGTATCATGCGGGTTAGAACCTTTATCAGGAATGTTGAAGAGGCCGTTGCCAGCGGGAATTATGAAGAGGCTCGGGAAGCCTTGCGGCGTGCTCAAAGCGAAATTATGCGCAGTGTCTCCAAGGGTATATTGCACAAAAATACCGCAAGTCGAAAAGTGTCCAGGCTTTCACGCAAGGTAAAACTGCTTGCTGTTTGAACAAGGAGAGACTCCTGTACGTTCTGAACCCAATTATCTCACTGATCCATTTCTGTTTGGTGGTGACGGGTAGAAAAATCTATTGATTGGAGTCAATCGCAACTTGAAGCACATTGTGTGCTTGGTCCTCACTCAAGTGAGCGATGATATTACACCCATAGACGGAAGATACCACCACAATAATTCTGTCCTTTGGGCTTAACTTTCCAAAATAATTGAGTATGTTCTTATCCTGTACCCCAATTATAAGTGAAATCCAGACTTTCAAAGGCCAAATCAACCTGCCAAAGATATAACGACACTCTTTTTTTGTTCTTCCCTACTTTTTTCTGAAGCCGATTTTGGAGTAACCTGGAATTTTTTATCCAGAAGAATGGTGGGTGAAAGCATCGCAAAAATTCAATGAGGAAAGGATGGAGCGAGCCTTGAATTTGTGACAACGTCATTAAGCCACCCTTGATCTGGGCGTCGGCATCCCTGGATTCGCCAGTCTGGTACCGGGGTGCTACTGCGAGCGGATGCAGTTATTGAATATGTCAAAAATAAAGCTATAGGAACACCCACAGCACCGATAATAATAGCAAAGGAAGACACTGCCACCCCAAATGTCCATTTAATTTGATCTTTTTATCCTCATACGATGTCGGCACGCATTTTATTCAATGTTGAATCAATACTTGCCTATTGGGTATTGGGTGTTCATTCTTTCTTCCAAAATGGCAAAATTCTTTCTCACCTCAAGAAACTTACGCTCCACAGTCATACCGGATTAATACAGCAATGCTGATCCAAAAATTCAAATTAGTTGAGTATTGATTTTCAAAATTCTGGAGGAATATCACCCTGAAGCCACTGAAAAGAAAAAACGAACGGCGCTACTTCCTGGTAGCATGAAGCAGCTGGTAGATTTCCAAAAGCCCTGTTTTATTTCCTCAACCGTCAGATTGAACTGTCAAAATTTGATAATTTCATAAAAATTTCTTTGAAGTGTCAAAGTAATCTTTTTTTCTCCACAGAGGAACTTTCAAGCGGAAATATTAATAACCCTATTTTGATATATTTCTTCGGATAGTGATTCGGTTTAAACCTTTTTCGTTACCCGAATTTGTTATCTCCAGGTTACATCGTCTGAATCTCCCCTTAATTCAAGGGTTTCAGATACTTCCGTCTACGCTTAGTAAAAAAGTAATTCATACTTATGAATGTTGTGAAAAAAAATTTTGCACCACAAAATTGAGCGGAATTGAACCGCTGTATGTTCCCATTTCAAAAAGAAAAAAGAGCTGTTTAGATACATCCAGCTACAACAAATTCTTGTTTCTGAAAATAGAAAGCATTTTACTTTGTTGGTTTTAAACCATTAGAATTTGATACTCTTCAAGGATAGGAATTTTCATGGATGAATTACAAAAAAATGACGTGATTGATCAAGACCCTAACACTGTGTGGGACGGGCTGAAGAATGATCCAGATTCTGCCTTGGTTGATGTCAGAACCCAGTCAGAATGGGCTTTTGTAGGAGTTCCAGATTTAACCGAATTGAGGCGAAAACAAATAATGGTCGAATGGTTGACATTTCCTTCCATGCAAATAAATCAGGACTTTGTTCACCAGGTGGAAGAGCGCTTTCAGGGTGAACTTCCCCAAACACTTTATTTTATTTGCCGATCAGGTTCCAGATCAAGAAGTGCAGCGGTACTGGTGGCTAGGGAGTTATCCCAAAAAGGGAAAACTGTACAATGCATAAACGTTGCCGAAGGTTTCGAGGGAGATTTAAACCAGGAAGGTCACCGAGGAACCGTCAATGGATGGAAACATAAGGGATTATCATGGAAGCAGTCCTGAAAGCATTGAATCCGGAGGGAGTATAGTTGGTACAGGAGGTTTGGGACAAGGTACGGAATAAACTCAAGTTTTCGTTAGGTTTGAGTGTTTTCAACAACTGGATTGAAGATATTAAACTGATTTCCATAGATGGTGACCGCGTTATTCTTTCTGTTCCAAGCCGATTCACTGGCGAATATATAACCGAAAACTTCAGCCATGAAATTTTGGATTGTTTCCGGATTGTTGGAGAAGCGGTTACATCAGTTAAATATCAGGTTCAACCGTTAAAACCTTCCAACCAGAAATTCCGGGGGACACCCGGTAGAGTTACCAACATTTCCAATAACAAAAGCGGGCTCAAACCTGACAAACGTTATACTTTTGAACGTTTTGTTGTGGGTGATGCCAATGGCAAGGCTCATATTGCATCGTGGCAAATTGCCAATGATCAAGAAGGCAATTTCAACTCGCTTTACCTCCACGGAAATGTCGGTTTGGGCAAAACACATCTGTTGCATGCCATCTACTGGATGAAGTTATCACGCGATCCAAATCTTAAATATTGCCTTCTGACTGGCCAACATTTTTCAGATTATTATGTTGCAGCGAGCAAACATGGTAAATTGCTGGAATTCAGAGAGCGGCTTAGATCAGTCGATGCCCTTTTTATAGATGATATTCAATTGATCCTTGGTAAGAAGGGAACGACTCAGGAATTGGATTTAACTCTCAGCACCTTGCTAAGTGAGGGGAAACTTGTGGTTGCGACAGGGTTACTGCCCGTTGATGAAATGCAAGAATTCGGACCAAGAATTAAGTCTCGTCTCCAGCATGGCTTCGTAGAAAAGTTGGAACCACCGAATGTTGACTTACGCATGCGGATTTTACGGCAAAAACTGACTGACCAAAGAGGCAGCGGTATTGACCTTCATTTTGGGAAAGATGTTCTTGAGTTTATTGCCGAAAACATTGCTGGAGATATACGCAAAATGGAAGGCGCTCTACAACGTTTAATCGTAACTGCCGGATTCATGAATTGCACAACAATATCACTGGAACTTTGTAAGGAAGCTATCTCAGACCTGGTAAAGATTTCTGAACCCCCAACCGTTGAAGAAATTATGGGTGCTGTTGCCGAATATCACGACTTGGAATTATCAGAACTCACTGGTCCAAAAAGGATTCGAAATGTTGTCAGAGCAAGGCAAATTGGCATATATCTCGCGAACGAACTAACCTCAAAGTCACTACCCCATATAGGTTCCTGTTTTGACCGGGACCGCACCACAATTATTCACTCGATAAACAAGATTGAAGAATTAATGAAGCGTGACAAGGATTTGGAGTATTCCATTGGAAAAATTAGACGTGACTTGTTACACGGCTAAAG
>JAJEBQ010000022.1 GCA_022822495.1 Paracoccaceae bacterium
CAAGGCGGAATGGTTGGTTGCAATGAGGGAAGATCAACCGGAACGCTATCATCACCTGAAATCATCCAGTCAATCAAATCGTATAAATCAGAGGAATAGCGGTTTGACAAGGGATGGTCACTTAAGTATATAATCCCCCAATTTTATCATACCGACACAAATTATGGAATGGTTCGCGGAGCGATTAGAACACCTTATGTTTATGGAACTTATGGGGCTGAATTAGAATAATTAACGTAACTACTCAGGTAGTCCCTAATGGAGATTATTGAAGTATAGGTGACTGAGCAAGTCTTTTGGTTGCTAAGGATTCTGTTACTTCACCGACAGTATCCTAGTTGAGAGTCTTGAAGGGACCTTGTTGATTAAGTTTTTCCCGCAACTCATTTGCATCGGCTTCCAGAGTTTCCAGGGCATTCCACCTCAATTTCCGTGCCGTTTCTAAGATACTCCTGAGCGGCACAACATAATGAGCTCCGTCAATGGTACGAAAACGTCCCGAGATTTTTTGCTTGAGTTTCAAGCATTTGAGATTTTTCTCCGCCAAATTATTGGTGGTGGGACCTCCAGGTGATGAAGAAAAAGCAGCGTTCCGGCCCATTATGGATCGTCTGGGGTACTGGAAAAACACCCTCTTCATGACGGTGAAGGGCATCTTACGAACCTCAAAAAGGACCGGCTAAAGATAACGGAACAGTTGGGTCTGAGACGTATCATACTCAAGTTTGCCGTTAGAACTCATACGATCAAACCCACATATATTCAAGCACATCAAGGCGTGGATCATGTGCCCATTCGCCCCCCTGCCTTGAACTATCCTTATCAGGAAGATGACAAAGATACTGTCACTCAACAAGGATTTTAAGATAGGGAATGAGACCGGCAAAAGCAGGGATCTCTTGATCAACAAATTTGACTTTGATTTTGAAGGGGGCTTTTCTTCCTTTTAAAACCATAGTGTGCACCTGTTGGGTTAAGTTAATGTTTCGGCAACTAGAGCATTTTTATACCGGTGTTCCCAGTACCTAACAGGTGTTTTTTTATTTTTGTTTGCCAATTGAGGATCTTATTTGTGTCAAAATCATAAGGTTTTTTTTACAAGGCGATTCAAGATAATTTTAATTGATTCAAAACATACCCCGTAGTACCATTTTACCTACAAGCAACCCGATCAGGTATTGGAGGGCATAGGTAGACTAAGGAGGATGTGATGAAAACTAAAATACCGCTGTTGGTATTGGAAGATGAAATTGAACAGCGAACAGGCTTGGTCAATTGGCTCAAGCAACTGAAATTTCCAGATTTTATTTTTCACCCCGTTTTTGAAACGGGTACGGAATCTGGAGCCAAGAGGATCATGGCCAAAGAACAAATTGAATTTGTGCTTCTTGATAACAAAATACCTGCTTCACCAGGGCTGAATCCAAGTTTTCGGGGTGCTGAATTCATAAAGGAACTTCGTCAAAACTGCTTCAATTACCCGATTCTTATGCTTACGGGTCAAACGGTTGCACCCAAAGGTAATCTGGAATCTGATATTGTGGGCGATCCCTTGACTGATTATGTTTCAAAAGATGCAGGATTTGAGTTGTTGGGAGCCAGATTGCATTCTCTGCTAAAGTCCTATGAAAGTTCCCTTGATGCCAAACTGAAAATCGGTAGGTGGTATTTCTCCCCTGGTAAAGGAATCTTGGAACCAATAGAGGGTGGTCGCAGCGTGTCACTTGCAGGGAAATTATCTGATCTTCTCTTTTATCTCTACAAAAAAAGGGGTAAACCCGCCTCCTTGGGAGAGTTACAGGAAAATGTTTGGCATTACAGTGGCACTGCTGAAACGCATACCCCACAAACCCATGTTTACCGCCTGCGTGAACTTCTGGAGAGAGAAAATGATAGAAAATCTCCCAAAATACTTCAAACGGTTGGCAAAAAAGGATATCGTCTGAATCCTTATCCCGCCAACTAAATTAGTGAAATCCTGTTTCTCATGTGAGCTGTTAACAGCTATTATCTTGGTCCTGAATTTACAAATTAATTATGGGCATTTGATTTTGTGAAAGGTGACTTAAAATTTAAAACACCAATACGGGCATTGGTAATTGAAGATAACCCCATTCAATTGAATGCACTGGTTGACTTGTTATTGAATCCAGACAATTTCACGAAATTCATCTTCACCGAAGTTCTCCAGGCAAAAAACGCCAAGAGGGCTCTTCTTACTCTGCAAGAAAATGGCTCTGAACTGGGCTTGATCACTCTTGACAACCAAGTTCCTGCATCACCTGGATTACGGCCCAAGGAATTGGGTCTTGAAATAGCCCTTGAGGCCCGTAAAATGGGAATTACCTGCCCCATCATAATCAATACTGGGACTGCCACTTCCGCTTCTGATGAGGAAAAATTTCTAATGAATTATCAGGAGGTAAATGAGTATGTACCCAAAACAAAGGGTTATTCTGTCCTACGTGTCCGTATTGAAAAACAATTGATGGATTATGAGCTTTCCGGCAAAGCTCCGTTGAACATTTCAGGGATAATTTTTCACCCGGATGCTCAGGAGTTGGTTCATACCGATCACCAAAAGGAAAAGCTGACAAGAAGGGAATCCCTATTGTTACAAAATCTCTATTTTGCGCATGGTAAGGTCAAAACCGTTGAGGAACTGAACCAGGAAATTTGGAAGAACAAGGACAACGTTGAGACCCAGACGATCGTACAACATATAACTGATTTGCGAAGGAAGCTCAGAGAGAAACCCAGATCACCCAAAACATTGGTCTTTCAGGATGGCGGTTATTGTCTTGCTCTCTAGAATTCAAGCAACCTGTTTTCGAAGAATATAAACACAATAAAAAAAAAGAAGGAATCCAGATGGTTGAGGTCGTTGCTGCTGCACCAGACTCAGAGTGAAGAATTATACCTTAGTATCATATATTGAACTTGAGTTATTTAAATATGATAAAGTACATAAGACCTGCCCGATCCGAGGTATAGAGCCCTAGCAAGAGTTGGCACTTAATGCGACCAGAACTCTGATATTATCGGGGTCAGTCATCCATGCTATCATTATTCTGCTGGTCCTTTAATGTATAATCGCTAAAGCGATTGAAATAAAATCCTTACCCAAAGCGTTTTATGGGAAGTTGTGAGGTTTTTTTGATTAGCACGGAGCACAAGAAATATGCTATTCATCAGATAAACGTTATTTGAAAAGTACCTGAAATAAATCAAAGTTGCTTGTGGCAAATATAATATAGCAGGAGAGGACATTTGAAATGCCTGTAAAAGTTCCCAGAGTCATACTTGACGATCCGAATGTGGAACCAACAGATGAAGAGTTGGAATTATTGATGCTATCTTTTCAGGAAACAGTTATCAGGAAAAGAAAATTAGCGGAAGAAAAACTTAGGAAAGAACTGGCTGAAGATTTGGCAAAGGTTGGAAATAATAATATTATTGGAACTGTCAGCAGCAAATGAAGAGATTGCTTGATGCAAAACCCGTACTAATCGTGATTGCTGGTCCAAATGGTTCAGGCAAGACTACCTTTACGCACCAAATACTCAACCACGAGTGGTTTCGAGATTGCATCCTGATCAACCCTGATGAAATCGCATTAAATGAATTTGGTGATTGGAACTCACCTGATGCAATATTGAAAGCAGCTCAACTTGCTGATGAGGTTCGAGAAAAACATTTGCAATCAAGGAAGTCTCTTGCATTTGAAACGGTTTTTTCTTCACCACCCAAGGTCAATTACGTACAACGTGCAATCAGTGCCGGTTTTTTTGTTCGTCTGTTTTTCCTAGGGACTGATTCACCCACGATCAACATAAACCGTGTAGGGCTTCGTATAACCCAAGGAGGTCATGCGGTACCCGTTGACAAGATTATTTCCCGATACAATAAATCTCTGACAAATCTAAAGCGTTCTCTGAACTTGGTTCATAGAGGATATGTCTATGATAATTCTATCGACAATGAATTTCCAAAATTACAATTCAGAACTGAATCAGGTTTAATCAAAAAGATTTATTACACGGATCATGAATGGGCATGTCTTATACGAAAAGGCGTTCCAATCACCAGGAATGAAGAATAAAGTGCTTGATTGTTAATTTTTTCCAATTTAATTACGCCGAGTAAAATGAGAATTCTTGATAAATGACCATGACCAACAACACCGTAAAAAGTTACCTTTGACACCTGCCGGTCTTAACTGTATCAATGCCCTCAATCACAAACAATCAATTAAGTTGGCCAAAACACCTCCCAAGGGAGTTCGCCACTTGTTCCTGATGAGATGATACCAGACAAGGTTGTGGAGAAAACCAGAGCAGATGATCCTGGGGAGAGATCATTGGTCTGTTTCAATCCACGGCAAAAGAAAGACAGGAAACGAAGGCGAGAGGCAAGACTTTGGTGATCAAACCGGCAGAGGTACGGAAAAAGCATTTGAGTTATGAGAGATTAAGCCGAAAAAGAATATTGACATATCTTTGGCAGGCTTATTGAGCCTTTGGAAAACCTCATGCCCCCTTATAATAGGGGATACAGGAAAAGAACATACGTGGTTATTTCTGAAAGTAACGTCTAAAATAGTTGGTATAGACCAACCAATCCTGCCAAAAAGCTAATCTTGAATAGCATCTTCAATTGCTTTGCCCAAGCGGAGTAATCGCAAATCCTGGTTGGTGTGACCAATAATGGATATCCCAGTGGAGGGAATACCGGTGGGAAGGGTTAGACAGGGCAAATTGAAGAGATTGCTCACACGGGTATTTCGCAATGCATACAAGTTCTCAGTGGTATAAAAATCCTCGTTCTTCTCTAATCTTGCTACCTTGGGGGGTAATATGGGGGAAGTGGGTAGAAGAAATCCATCATACCCCCCGGTTTTGACCTGAAAGCTTTGCCGAAGATCATTAAGCTCACGCCATGCCGAGGAAAAATCATCACCAGAGTAGTCTTTGCCAGATAGAAATCTATCCCGAACGAAGTCAAACATTTTATCAGGATTGGCTTCTATGACTTCTTTCCAGATGGAATAGGCTTCAACGCAATACAAACATCCAGCCAAGGCCAATGCCCGATCAATTTCAGGACAATGGGCAAAATTGATAACAGCTCCCTGCTCCTTTATCCTCGCAATACATTGTTCAAAACCTTGTTGAGGTTCTTTTCGTACATAATCCAGAGAATCTGCCTGGAGTACTAAAAACAACTTCCCCTCAAGACTGGCGTGGTCTAAATTGAAGGGTTCCTGTTTAATAAATGTTGCATAAAACAAGGAAGTATCTTTAACTGACCGGCAAAGCGGTCCAACTGTATCAAAACTCAGACATAAAGGAACGACACCTTCAAGTGAGATTGTTCCATGAGTCGGTTTAAAACCAACCAAATCGTTCCAACATGCAGGGATGCGTACTGACCCGCCCGTATCAGAACCAATTCCTGCTGCTGCCATACCAAAGGCCACCGAAGCCGCAGCTCCAGAAGATGACCCTCCTGCAACTGATGCCATATCATTGACACACGGTGGGGTGGCTGTTTTTGGATTAAATCCCAAACCTGAAAAAGCCAATTCGCTCATATGGGTCTTGCCCAGGCAAACAAGTCCCGCATTAGTACCGATCTCCAATACTTTGGCATCAGAATTTGGACACCTTCCCTCAAGGAGGAGAGATCCAGCCTCAGTTGCTATTCCCCTCGTATCATAAAGATCTTTCCAGGAAACAGGCACACCGTCTAAATGAGAAAGCCTTTTACCTGTCTTTGCTCTTTGGGAAGCATAATCTGCCTCTGCAAAAGCTCTTTCTTTGGTCAAAATAGAAAATATCTTTTTGGAAATTGGATTGTTATCGATAGTATTAAAGTACTCTGTCAGTATATCTCTGGGGTCTGCTTCCAGCCTGGCTATTGCACAACCTATTTCCTCTGCAGATTGGTGTATTATACTTTCAGTCATGACAACATATATATTAAAGAAATAATTTTCTTTGAACCAAAGGTTCTAAATTAATCGGTAAAAAATTATGACACCTGATTATGATTTGTTAGTGGTTGGAGGAGGTGTTGTAGGTACCCTTCTAACCATCTCCCTTACCAGAGCAGGGTTTAAGGTATTGTTAATCGAAAAAGGTGATTTTACCAACAGAAACTTGCCTTCAGACAGATGCTTTGCCCTTTCTGTATCGTCTTGCAACCTTCTGGAGGCTCTAGGATTTAAAGGCTTGCTGCAACAATATGGTAATCCCATTAAAGGAGTTGTTGTAACTGAAGGTTTTGCTGGGGAAGGTGCAAGAGGAGAAATTTTAGAGTTCAAACCACATGAAATTGGCAAAGACTCCTTCGGTTGCATGATCAGGGAACGTGATCTCCTTGCTGCACTGGATGAAAGAATAAAAAACGAGAAGTTGGCCCAGATCATATCCTTTACAAAAGTCATTGATGCTGCACCAGATCAGCGTACCATGCAAGTAATGACTTCGGATGGCGAATCCTATCATGCACAATTAATGGCGATTTGTGATGGCAAACAAGACAAACTTGGAGAAGATCTGGGATGCAATTATGTTGGCAAGTCATATTCACAGGGTGCCCTTTCCTGTACCATAAAGCACACAAAACCAAATGAAGGAGTCGCATATCAGTTCTTCATGCCGTCGGGACCTATTGCCTTCCTCCCCATCTCCAATCATTCTGTCTCTATCGTCTGGACCAATACGTGTTCAGTTATCGACCGCTTAAGCACGATTGACGATGGCACCTTTTTGCGTGAATTGCGACCTGTATTCGGAACGTTTCTGGGAGATATTACCCTTGATAGCACAAGAGGTTCATGGCCTCTGGAACTATCTCTTGCCGAGGAGTTGGTTGGAGGCAGGTTTGCATTATTGGGAGATGCTGCAAGAAAAATACATCCCTTGGCAGGGCAAGGTCTGAATTTGGGCCTACGAGATGTTGCTGCCTTTGTTGAAATTATTCAAACAGCTAGGCAAAGAGGAGAAGATATAGGGTTTGCAGATGTACTGGAACGCTACCAGCAATGGCGAAAATTTGATTCTTTTGCCTTTGTTGCAACAACTGATTTTTTCAACTGGATTTACTCCAGATCGTTCCCAGGATACGATCTGGTACGCCAATTGGGAACCGGGGTTATTGCTAAAATCATACCTTTCAAATCTTATTTGATCAAGGAAGCAGCCGGCTTGGCTGGAGATATCCCTGTCTTGATGAAGTCAAATCAGGGATGAGGTTATTCTATCACTCTGGCCTCATCAGGTAGCATTATTGGAACGCCGTCCCTGATGGGGTAAGCCAAATTGGCGGCCTTGGAAATTAGTTCCTGCCTTTCCTTATCATAAATCAACCGACTATGGGTCAGTGGACAGACCAGAATTTCCAGCATATGCCGATCAAATTTGTGCTCTTCCTCCATAAACCACCTACTTTATGAGAATACCAGTGATGAGAGTTTTCTGCGCCCCTTCAGGGCAATGGGATCCTCTGGTTTGAGGGAATTGAAAATTTTCAACAATTGGGTTTTCGCCGCCTCTTCATTCCATTCCCGATCACGTTTGAAAATCTCCAGCAATTCGTCAATAGCTTCTTCTATTTGGTCGCTTGAATAGTACGCGATGGCCAAATCAAATCTCCCCTGCAGATTATCAGGGTTGGTCCTGACCGTTTCGACCAGAGTCTGGATGGGACCTGATGATTGTGCTTGTCGTTTGAGTTCCAGATTGGCACGAATACCTTCAATCTCTGTGGCATTGGATATGGCCGCAGGTACTGCCTCAAGCATGGCCTCGGCGCGGCTTAAATCATCATCTGACAGCAAATGGCAGGAAATCAAACCGGCATAAGCAACAGGATTTTCTGGGTAGTCTTGTAATACTGATGCGAATATCTGTGAGGCTTCAGCGACACCACCACTGTCCAATAATTGGGTGGCTTCATCCAAAATGTCTTCAACGGTTGTACCACCACTTGCTTTCACAATTTCAGATATGAATTGTTGGATTTCTGATTCTGTTTTGGCCCCCGTGAAACCATCAACAGGTTGCCCATTCGTGAAGGCATAGATGGTGGGAATGGACTGAATGCGTAGCTGCCCGGCTATGTTCTGATTGGCATCAACATCCAAACGAACCAACTTAACCTTGCCATTGGCCTTGTTGACAGCGTCTTCAATGATTGGACCCATGGTTTTGCAGGGGCCACACCAGCTGGCTGTGAAATACGCCAGAACAGGTGTTGTTTTGCTTTCTTCAATGACATCGGTCATGAATGTTTTTTCAGACCCTTCCTTGATAAAGGATTGTGTGGATGGGTTGTTGAGATTAAGCATAGGTCATTTTACTCCGGCAATGCGCTTTCCAGTGATATGGGTATGAATGAAGGAATTTTCAAAAGGTATTTTTTAACCAAGTCAGGCCATGCAGCTCACAAGCCCTTTCTGTGGAATGTCATGCCAGAATGATGTTATATGACGACATCTAACCTGCCAAAACCGTTTCCTGGGTGTTAGTACAGCGAGTTTGATGATCTTAAACCTCAAATTGTGTTAGCACTGGCACATGATCTGATGGTCTTTCCCATCCCCTGATCTCACGTAGTATGACGGCATCTTTAATCCCGTTTGCCATGTCTAATGATGCCCAGATATGATCCAGCCGCCGGCCCCTGTCTGAAGCATTCCAGTCCCGAGCCCGATAAGACCACCAGGAATAAAGTTTTCCTTCCGGTATTTTGTTGCGAACCGTATCAATCCACCCTCCGGCCTGCATGAGAGAATTCAACCCATCAACCTCTATCGGTGTATGGCTGACAACTTTCAACAACTGCTTATGTGACCATACATCATGTTCCAGCGGGGCAATATTCAAATCACCCACCAGAATAGTCCTTTTTGGGACTGTCTTTAAAGACCATTTCCTCATGCCCTCAATAAAATCCAGCTTGTCCCTGAATTTGGGGTTTTCATCAGGGTCAGGAAGATCACCTCCTGCCGGGACATAGCAATTTTCAATCGTGATCCCGTTGGCCAGCTTGGCGGCAATATGACGAGCTTCTTCCTTGTTGATGAAGTTTCGTTTTGCTTCTTCCTGCATCGGAATTTTGGATATGATGGCAACGCCATTATATGATTTTTGACCTCGAATAAGGATATGATTATATCCCAAGGCCTGGTAGTTTTGGATACCAACCAATTCGGCAGGAGATTTAATTTCCTGTAGGCAAAGGACTTCCGGTCCATATTGCTTCAAGAATTTACAGACAAGATTTTCGCGTAATCTAATGGAATTGATATTCCAGGTTGCAACGGTGAGACGCATTGGATTTACCCTCTAGTTATTCTGGGAGGAATGTTCTGGTGTGATCTGATAACCCCTAT
Organism: Paracoccaceae bacterium; assembly: GCA_022822495.1. Lineage (GTDB taxonomy): Bacteria > Pseudomonadota > Alphaproteobacteria > Rhodobacterales > Rhodobacteraceae > MPNP01. The sequence continues at coordinate 9,401 of JAJEBQ010000022.1, forward strand.
CATCTGTTACGATGATTTGCGGGCTGGATGAATCTGATTCTATTTTTTGTCGCAGCCAGTGGATATGGGTATCAAGTGTATTGGTTATTATATCCCTTTTGTAACCCCAAACCTCCTTCAATAGGTATTCTCTGGATAGGGTTTTGCCCTTGGCCTTATAAAGGATATAAAGGAGTTCAAACTCCTTTTGGGTCAACTTTTTTGTTTCCTCAAAAGCATTGGTTATCGTAAGTGAGGACGGATCAACGACAACATCACCCAATCGGAATGAAACCTGCCGTTTGATTTCATATCGGGTTACTATGCCCTGTAATTGAATGAACACCTCCTGGAACGAAAACGGTTGAAGAAACAAAATCCAATGTGCTTGTTCTTTGTGCCTTGAAGGTAATTGCGTTTTCTGTTCTTCCCCAATCAACAGCATCATCGGGGGAAGCGCCTGGGGTTTCTCGACTGTAAAGTCCAAATCGTCGAGGCTATCAACAAAAACAAGAACTGCCGAGTAGGCGGTTAAAGAGGATGCGGGCAATTGGTTTGCATCAGCAATAACATCAACTTCGAATTCTCCTCTGCTGACCAAAAGGTCCTGGAAAGCAGATCGTATCAAAACGTTCTTGCCAACGACAAGTATTTTGGGCTGTGATGCCATGCAAACCTTCCAACTCGGAAACAAAGTAAAATGCAACCTTAGATAATTAGGTTGGAATTAGGCAAATTGTAGCATTTTTGTGCCACAAAAACAACATTTGGATAAAACTATTGAATCTCTTGCAAGAACAAATAGAATCAGTTTCGAATTGGGCAAAATAAGACCCATTAAAAATTAGTACGAGGCAGGCTATAGGATAATGCATTTACCCGGGCGGTTTTCACAACTGCCAGAATACACATTTGATCGACTTAGGACTCTCTTGGGTAGTAACTCTCCAGGTGGAGAAGTCATTGATATGTCTGTTGGCGGTCCTCGCCATGAATTTCCACCATGGATAATGGACGAGATAACTCTGTCCAGCCATCAATTCAGCCAATATCCTCCCAAGAATGGCACAAGCGAATTATTGGCATCAATCGCTAACTGGTACAAGGCAAGATATGACATTGAGATTGATCCTGATAAAAACATCTCTGTTGTCAATGGCACCAGAGAAGCGCTCTTCAACGCCTGCATAGCTTTTTGTCCAGAAGAATTACATGGAAAGAAACCCCGGGTCCTGCTTCCTAACCCCTTTTATCAGGTCTATGTTGGCGCTGCCCTTGCAGCCCATGCTGAACCCCTTTTTGTAGATGCTCCCAAGGAAAACAATTTTTTACCTGATTTTACAAAAATACCTCCCGAAACACTTGATGGCGTTGCCATTGTCTATTTGTGCTCACCATCAAACCCGCAGGGATCCGTGGCTTCAAGGGATTATTTGAAAGATCTCCTTCGGTTGGCACATAAGCATGACTTCTTGATTTTTTCAGACGAATGTTATTCCGAGATATACAGGCATAATGCTCCTCCAGGCATGATTGAGATTAAGTCTGGATTTGAGGACGACTTGAGCCACAAGATAATGTTCAACTCATTGTCAAAGCGATCGAACCTACCGGGATTACGTACCGGCTTTATGGTTGGTGGTGCACAATTGATCGAACATTTCAAGAAGTATCGTTCCTATTCTGATCCTGCCGTACCAATCCCCTTGCAAAAAGTTGCCGCCCGTTTGTTGCGGGATGAAAAACATGTCATTGCAAGTCGTGAACGATACCAGCGAAAGTATGCTTTAGCTGATCAGATATTCGATCAGCATGAGGGTTATAACCCGCCCGAGGCAGGCTTTTTCTTGTGGCTTGATGTAGGAGATGGTGAACAGATGGCCAAGCGATTGTGGTTGGAGAAAGGCGTGAAAGTCGTTCCCGGGGCTTATTTCAGTTTTGGGGCCGAAGGAGAAACACCCGGTGAAAGATATATCCGTGTGGCAATGGTCGCGGATGAGCAGGAGTTGGAACAAGGTTTAAACGCCATCGGAGACATGATGAGGTAAAGGAGAAAATCAGGTGACCTACCAAATTAGACAAAGGCAACCCTTGCTTAGCCAAAATTGGTTAAGAATTGTCATAAAGCGCAGTCAGGAATTATGGGGGATTGTACTGCTGTCCCTTAGTGGACTATTGGGTTTGATTTTGGGTTCCTATTCACCTTTTGATCCTGGCATCTTTACATTGACGAATTCTGGTGTGAGTAACTTGTTAGGACACTTTGGTGCTTCCATTGCAAGCAGTCTTATTGTGATCCTTGGTCTGGGTTCATGGATTATCGCCTTGTATCTGTTTATGTGGGGCATAAGATTTATGTCCCATGCGGGTTTGGGACGGTTCATAAAGTCCTTGGTCTATCTCCCCATATTGGTTGCCACAGCCTCCATATTTTCTTCTACCTTGCAACCGCTGGCTTCATGGAATCATCACTTTGGCCTTGGGGGCATCTTTGGTGATACCTTTATTGGTGCAACCATGAATGTCTTACCATTTGAACAGGATTCCTTTTTCAATTTTGCCAAATATATAATCGGTTTTACCCTGACGATCGTTTCATTTTATACCTTTGGCTTTACCCTCAAGGATTTGGTTGGGCGGTTGACCCAAAGACAGCGAAACCATGAAGAGCAAACATCGAATGATGCTTATCAAATACCTTTATCCCCTTCTGGTGAGAATGGCACCACGAACTCCAGAAACATGTTAAACAAACTTGATGCCTTCTTACGGCGAAACGATCAGGAAGAAACCAAGACACCGGATTTCTACGAATATTATGAAGAAGAAACGGAACAAGAAGCAAAGGTTAGATCCCCAGGTTTTATCGCAACAAAATTCAAAGTTGGTGTACGGAAATCACTGGACTGGTTTGCCAAGGAGGAAGAAAACATTCGGCCCAGGAAATTGACCCAGATCAGTTTTGCCAAAAGGCAGTCCAATACACATGATTCCGAATTAAGTTCGGCGACCCTGCCCTTGTTGGGGGAGGTGCCCAATGAACAAACTTATGAGGAGCCTGATGATTATGATGATATGGTTGTTATTCCACGGGACCATAGCCAGATTAAAGTCAGTTCTCGGGCTCGACATGAAACCTTGCAGTCATTGGATAATTTTACTGATGAAAGCACCTACCACCCTCCTTCCCTGGCCTTCCTGAGTGAACCATGTGATATTATAAAGAATGACCGGAGCCAAGTTGATCTGGAGGCACGAGGTCAAAAACTTAAGCGGATTCTAGCGGATTTCAGTGTCCAGGGGGATATTGAGAAGATCCTTCAGGGACCAGTGGTAACACTTTACAAATTCAGACCTGCGCCAGGGGTAAAAACAAGCCGGGTTATTCAACTGGCTGATGACGTAGCTTGTTCCATGTCGGCCCTGTCGGCCCGTATATCAACCATACCGGGCGAACCCTATGTTGGCATTGAACTGCCCAATGAAATCCGGGAAACCGTTTACCTCAAGGAATTGGCTTCATCGACGACATTCTGGAATTCCAGATATAAACTGCCTCTCATATTTGGCAAGGATATTGGAGGAATGCCTGTTGTAGTCGACCTTGTCGCGATGCCGCACCTGCTTATTGCTGGTACGACGGGATCGGGTAAATCGGTCGGGTTAAACTCAATGATCCTGAGCATGCTGTACAAACTTTCGCCTGATCAATGCAAGTTGTTGATGATTGACCCCAAAATGATTGAATTGAGTGGGTATGATGGCATACCACACTTGATTTCTCCGGTCGTTACTGATCCCAAGAAGGCAGTTGTTGCTCTGAAGTGGGTTACATATGAAATGAACAAGCGGTATGAAAAAATGCAAAGCATGCGATTGAACATCAAGAATATTCAATCGTATAACTCACACATGCTGGAGTTGATGGAGAAAGGGGAAAAAATCTATTCGATCAAGATCCAGACAGGCTACAACAAGGAAACGGGTAGAGCTGAATTCACGACCAAGGAATTTGATGTTGAATATCTTCCCTACATTGTTGTCATTATTGATGAATTGGCTGATCTGGTACAAACTGCCGGGAAGGAGATTGATGAATGCCTTCAGCAATTGAGTCAAAAGGCCAGAGCAAGTGGCATCCATCTGATCGCAGCCACGCAACGCCCGTCAGTTGATGTAATGGGTGGGATCATCAAGTCCAACTTCCCGAACCGTGTATCTTTCCAGGTTTCTTCCAAGATCGACAGCCGAACCATATTGAACACCCAGGGAGCTGAGCAATTACTTGGCAAGGGAGATATGCTCTTCATGTCGGGAGGAGGTAAAATCCAGCGTGTTCATGGACCATTGGTGACTGATGAAGAGGTTGAAAAAATTGTCGGTTATCTGAAAAAAAACTATGGTACAACAGAGTATCAGAATCAGATCTTTGATGACCCAGAGGGCAATATTGAAGCAGAAGTGGATCAAGCTTTGGGCTTTGTTGGAGGTAAAAATTCTGAAGACAGTCTTTACCCACAAGCTGTAGCCATCGTTAAAAGAGATCGACGGGTTTCCATTTCCTACATTCAAAGGAAACTTGGCATCGGCTATAACAAGGCTGCAAAAATTGTTGAAAGGATGGAAGATGAAGATTTGATTGGTCAAGCCAATCATGTCGGCAAGCGGGAGATTTATATTCCTGAATAACTTTATGTCAAAAGCAACTTAGGGCGAGAGTCCAATCGTATGTTTCAGGAGGAAACCAGGAAAGGTCAATCGGTTTGGGGATCGGTCGTCAGTACGGGAACCCTGATTGTAGATTGGTTTGATCTCTTGGAATGTCACCACCTCGAATGTGGGATTTGGGCTGGGGGTTCTCGGAGGTATCAGCATATCAAACCGGATAAGCGTTTGACGCCACGACAAGGTGGCATCTCATGTTTCGAAAGAGATCTTTGTAACGTAACGACACTCCACACGAAATCTAAAACGATTGTTTGAGACAGAGCATGCATTATGTTCTATATATGAAAAAAGTTGCAACATCGAAAAAAAGATTGCCGTTGATACCCATTAAAATCCCTGAATTGGAGGACCAATCTATGAGAAGAAGGGAGGTTACATCAATAGTCACGTTAACTCGGCATGTGGTTTCCAACCTCTTGCTATATTTAGTGATCGGGTTTTGTTCCCTTCCTTTGGTTGCCTTTGCCGACACTGAGAGTAAACCAACTCTTTCTGATCTTACAACCTACCTGGCTGAAATCGATACCCTCTATTCTGAAATTCTTCAGGTCAACTCAGATGGTTCCAAGTCCGAAGGCCGCCTGTTGCTGGATCGCCCCTTGCGTGCGCGGGTGGATTATTTTCCTCCCAACAAGGGCATTATCATAGCCCGTTCGGGTACTGTGGCCGTATTTGACACGGGATCCAACACTGGCCCATCACACTACCCGTTAAAGCATACACCGTTTTATCATTTGCTTGTGAAAGATCTTGATCTTACAGATTCAGATACCGTTCTGAACCATTTGATAGGCCGTGATTACAATGAACTGCATTTAAAAGTAAAATCAGAACAGGTCGGAGGGCATCTGGAACTTGTTTTCCAAAATGATCCTCTCATATTGGTGGGGTGGGTCTTTGTTGATGACCTTGGTAATAGAACTATGGTTAAATTACACAACACCAGAACCAATCTCAAAATTGATCCCAAATTTTTCAACATCGAACATCAAAAAAAGGTGTTGGGCCAACCCTAAAGGATCATAGCAAACCTACACGACAACCCCTTAACTGGTTTCGATATCTTTCTTCTATATCATCAACCTTATTGGCAACATCTATCAACCAAGCCTTATTACCGTGGTTTCCTTTCCTATAGCCGGCATGCCCTTCATGATAAGCAAGATAAACATTCTTGGCATCTCGCTTGGAAATATTCAAATCACGAGCAGAAATGTCTGTATACCAGCCAATGAACTCAACCACATCGCCATAATTGGTTCGGCTGACCTTGCGATTGCCAATTGAATCCTGATACCATTTCCAGGTTCCATCCAAAACTTGTCCATAACCATAGGCGGAAGATTCATAACCTGCTGGAATGACACCCATCCTGTATTTTCTGGGCGGCCGAGCATTTCTTTCAAATTTACTTTCCTGATAAATTACCGCCATTTGAACTGACATTGGGATATCCCATTTCTTCTCGACTCTATTCATATGGCGATACCAATTGGGATTGGTCTTGACAATGTTGCAGGCATTTTCAATGGAATCGGGAGGACCGAAATCAACAAGGCTACACCCTGCCAGTAGTAATATCAGTAGAAATTTCTTCACAATAATATCTTTGTTATAAATAACTCCGGAAACAAAACGCTGTGTTCACACAAATATAATGACAATTCCAATTTAACCTGCTCGGGTGTGGTACGATACCTATCCTAAATGAAAATTCAAAAATTACAACTAATATTTGGTTTTTATACACTGGAATATTATTTTGAACCTTAGAATGGTTACAACTTTTCAGATTGCCTGGCCAGGTATGGTGGTTGTTAAATATCAAGGAATTGATCTAAATTATTGTGCGTGAAACTTGGCATCAATATTAAAAAAACAGTAACCAGCTTGATTTTTACAAAAACGAATTAGGAAAGTAGACCACCCATGCCCTTCAAACTACTAAAGGAAGAAATTCTGGCTCGTATTTTGAGCGATTTGAGGCTGGGATTGCCGGTTGGAATAAGAGACAAGGAACATGCAATCCTGGCGCTTTCCGTTGAAAATTCTTCACCCGAAAGAATACAGGAGTTTATAACTGATGGCAATGCGGTAATTGCCTTGACACGAAAGCGGGCAGATACTTTGAAAGCCAGGGTTTATGATGGCAATATGGCTCGAATAATAATTCCTGTGGAAGCCAATACTGCTTGGATTAAGGCCATAGCTGATCCTTCCCGTGACCTCCAAACCCCAATGAAAGGACCATTGGAATCACAACGAGGGGGTACAGTTCATTTACACAAAGTGGCGATAGAACTTACCAGAAAAGCCCGTTTGCTTCCTGCCGTACTGGTTCAACCTTTAGAAACTATGGAGATTACGGTTAACCAGATATCCTGTCTGGATATTACAGATATGAATATGACAACCGAGGTTTCACTGGAACGGGTATCGCAAGCAACGTTGCCACTCACCGAAAATGTCCCCTCAAGAATATTCCTCTTTAGGGAAGCTCTGGGTGGTGATGAACATTGTGCAATTGTATTTGGTTCGCCACCCAGAGACAAACCTGTCTTAACCAGACTGCATTCCGCCTGTTTTACAGGTGACGTCCTTGGGTCACTGAAATGTGATTGTCAACAACAACTTCACCAGGCCATGAAGAGAATGAACGACCAGGGGGAGGGAATTCTACTTTATATCAATCAGGAAGGAAGAGGCATTGGTTTGGGTAACAAAATCAAGGCTTATTCTTTGCAGGATCAGGGTTTCGACACGGTTGAAGCAAACCATCGATTGGGTTTTGAGGATGACGAAAGAGATTTCCGATTGGGATCGGAGATCCTGAAAATGCTGGGCTATAGTAATACCCGGCTTATGACAAACAATCCGGCAAAGATAACCATACTGGAATCGCAGGGTATCACCGTGCATGAACGCATTCCCATTTTAACGACTGTCAACAAATACAATGCCGATTATTTGGCAGTCAAAGCAAGGAAAAGCGGACACCAACTTTGAATCGCTCTGACAGGATACACATCAACAGGTGGTCCGGGATTTTCCAGGGAAGAAAATTCCCGTGTTCAGTTGGAAGGGGTGGCATCAAGCATCATAAAACCGAGGGTGATGGGATTACTCCAGCTGGTACTTTCAGTTTGGAAAGGATCATGTATCGACCTGATAAAATTTCTGGTATTCATGTCCCAAGGCAAACAATGGCTATCAGACCATTCCATATTTGGTCTGATGATCCCCAAGATCCCCAGTACAACACACTGCAAAACATAACGACCAGTCCTAATTTCAGCCACGAGAGGATGTATCGGGCGGATTCCCTTTACGATCTTGTAATACCATTTGATTACAACCGAACTGATCCAGAGCCAGGTAAAGGTTCAGCAATTTTTTTACATGTGTGGCGTGGTCCAAGAATACCAACGGAAGGTTGTGTTGCTGTAAAATTGGAGACCTTGCTATGGATAACCAAAAACCTTACCAGTAGGACGAAAATCGCCATACAAGCATGAATTCGGACGAGTAAAAACTACTTTTTTGAGTAGTCTCTTGTTCCAAAAATGGCAGTGCCAACCCTAATATGTGTTGCTCCCATTCGAATTGCCGAAACAAAATCATTACTCATGCCCATGCTAAGACCTGACAGTCCGTTACGCCTTGCAATATTGGCCAGGAGTCCAAAATGCAAGGCTGGTTCCTCGTCCAACGGAGGGATACACATCAAGCCAATAAGTGGCAAATTGTAGTTTCTGATTTCGTTTACGAGTTGGTCCGTTTCGCTGGGGACAACCCCTGATTTTTGTGACTCTTCACCTGTATTTACCTGGACAAATAAATCGGGGCACGAACCCAATTCATCAGCAACACGAGCAATTCTGTGGACCAAGTTCATACGGTCAACAGAGTGTATGTAATCAAAGAGATTGAGTGCTTGTTTGACCTTATTGGATTGAAGGGGTCCCAATAGATGCAATTTGGTTTGGGGGTAGGATTCCCGGAACCCTGGCCATTTACCAACGGCTTCCTGAACCCTGTTTTCACCGAATTCAAGGTGCCCTTCAGCCAATACAGCGACAATCCTTTCATTGGGTTGCAGTTTGGATACCGCAATAATATTGGTAGAGTCTACATCTCTGTTTGCTTCCTTTTCGGCCGTTTGAACTTGTGCAACAATCTCGGAAAGGGACATACCAAATAGATCTTTAAAAATTTTAGGGTAAAATGAAATTCAGGCAAAATACCTGCTCTAAATCTTACTGGTATTTTCCCTTTTGAGCAAAACATTTAACGATCTAACAGTGATTTCCACTAACTTTTCGCTTTTACATATTCCAGCACTTGGCGTCTTTCCATGTGAGATCCCCCGGGTTTGCATTAAAAAGGGAATAATTGAGTGTTGGCTTCCATTGAATCACAACACAAACAAAGAGACCAGGAGTTTACGGGTGTTTTATAAAAAATAGGGCTTAATTAATAGAGGTGCCCTTTCTTGATGAAAGAGTAACGATCTATTCCTTCGTACTAACCATAGTGTTTATTATTCTCAAGCTGAAGGATGTAATTGGTTGGGATTTGGGGTTGGTCCTCTCGCCTGTGGTTCACTAGCATCATCTCCATGATGCTTTTATTTTCTATCCCGCTGGCTCCAATAACCAACAGGGAGGGGAGGCGGAAGAAATCTCCTCACCGACGGATAATTTATTTCTGGTGAGCTTCCATATAGCTTCTTAGAACCGCATTTATGCGTGTCTGGTAACCCTTACCCTGACCCTTAAAGAACTCAATGATTTCAGCATCAAGACGCACTGATATTGGTTTTTTGGGTTGGGGCATGGTTACCTGTATCTTTGACCAGTCAAATGTTCCTTCGTCAGGATCCTTTTCTGGTTCAATTCCAGCAATTCTCTCACGGCGGACCCTTTCCCAGTCCGTTTGACCCCTGATTTTTCCTTGGATTATATCGTCCAAAGATACTCTCGTAATATTTTCTTTCTTCATAATTCCTTGCCCTGCGAACGGTGATGATCCGACGAATATTTTTACCTCTGTAAGTCCATACAGCTGTAATCATCTCATTGTTTAGTACACTTGTGGTTTTCCAGCGCTCTTCGTCTTGGCGATTTGACGGTACGCTGATCTCTGGCCTTCCATCAAAAATTTTAGCAACTTCAGCAAAATCAAGACCTCGATCTTTTAACACTGCTCTTCGCTTGTTCTCGTTCCATTCTACTATATTCCCGTCTTTCGACATGTAAAATGCTCCTTACGTTTGGGCGCACCCTGTATTGATTTACATTCATATTTACTCTCTCCATTATCTATAGTTTAAGGTCAGTTTTATTTGTATATATATTTTGTATTTTTTATCAAGAGTATCCAGAATTGGAATTGATTTAATTCGGCTATATTCCAATAGTGGACAAAATTTTGTCCTTTTCTTACGAATGATGTGAAAAAATAAAATATTTAAGGGCATGTCTATTAAATAGTTTTGTAACTACTCAGGTAGTCTCAGTGTAGAATAATGAAGGCGTCTCTGATGGGCTAGGTTATTTTGGGCTAGGTCTCAGGTAACGGGAGCGAGGACTCAAGCCGAGCCAACACATCACTGGTTTCCGTCCCCAAGGTCTCAAGAGCATTCCACCCCTGTTTCCTTGCCGTCTCAAGGACGCTTCT
>JAJEBQ010000033.1 GCA_022822495.1 Paracoccaceae bacterium
AGCTTGCTTTGTACATGATCAAGGAAGGTGCAATGCTTGATCCATCCCCCAAGGATAACACGAAAGGGAACACCCCGACAACCAACGACCTTGCCAAGGACCCTGTACCCGGCAAGTCACTATCCGGTTCTGGGGGAGATGACAATGATTTCAACCCATCGCTGGATTTTGACATGTAATTGTGAAGCAAGGTAACTGATGAAATTTCCACCATTTCGGACGAAGAGCCACTAATTTTTTAAGTGTTTTTCGTTTAATCCAACATATGCAAAATGATAAATTGCAGTTATATGTCGGCAAGAGAGGGGGATCGGAAGCACTATTACATTAAGGAAGAAGGGTTACTAAATCTATACATGCTGGTATTAATTTTAGGGAATTACATACCAAAGTCACATCATCGTTGCCTGGCATCATTTTCACGGGTAACAAGGATCGGTAATCCAAACGCCCCTTTGCCGTACAGGCTCCCCAATCCTTGAAGCGATAATGGATCGGATACAGATCCACCCCATTAAATACAAAACAAACATGCAAGAACTAAATGTGACTTTATGTATATACCCCCTTTTTTTTGACATAAACTTTGTGCTCTGAGAGGATTTTTCTGTTTTGATTCAGTAATTCCTGTTTCCGGGAATTACTGGTAATGTACAGATATATTCCTCGAAAATGGTGGTTCGGCTTTCGTTCTACAACCTGGTTTAAAGGGCAAATCCCTCGGCATCGAATTGGTAAAGGCGATGACTGGGGATATGCAACCCCACTTGATCTCCAATATTTGTCATATCGTCACCACTTACACTAACGACAATATCAGATATGATTTCGGTATCTTCAACTGTCGTAAGATATAGCAGACTTTCACCCCCCAACTGTTCCTTCACGCGAACTATTGCATCAATATTACCTTCTCCTTGAGGAAGCAGCACAAAATCTTCAGGACGACATCCGATGAATTTAGTTGATTCATTTAATTGTAGTTCTCGAATGCTGTGCCCACGTAAAAACACATTCATCGCTGGTGAACCAATGAATTCAGCCACAAAGCGCGATTTCGGCTTGTGGTATATTTCCATTGGTGTGCCAACCTGTTCAATCCAGCCATCATTAAGAACAACAATTTTATCAGCCATTGTCATAGCTTCAACTTGATCATGCGTTACATAGACCATTGTTGCAGCAAGTTGCTTGTGCAAACTTTCCAGTTCCACCCGCATCTGAACCCGAAGCTTGGCGTCAAGATTTGAGAGGGGTTCATCAAAAAGGAAGACCTTTGGGTTCTTCACAATGGCTCTACCAATGGCAACCCGTTGACGTTGCCCTCCAGACAATTGGCTGGGTTTGCGATCAAGATAATCCTCAAGCTGCAATATGCGGGCAGCGTCATCTATCCTTTCATTGCGCAGCTTTGGGTCGAAACCGTTAACCTTCATACCGAATTCCATGTTCGAGCGGACAGACATGTGGGGATAGAGAGCATAGGACTGAAATACCATTGCCAAATCTCGATCAGCAGGTTCGGAGTCAGTTACATCTCGACCATCAATCTCAATTCTACCAGAACTAACCCCCTCTAACCCTGCAAGACATCTAAGAAGTGTCGACTTGCCACAACCTGAAGGACCAACAAAAATTACAAACTCGCCATCTTCAATGTCCAGGTTAATACCAAACAATACTTGTATATCGCCATAGAACTTGTTGAGCTCTTCGATTTTAATACTGGCCACGTAACTCCTCCATATTTAATCCTCTCCCGAGCGTGACTTATGGTTTCCCTGATCACGATCAAAAAAACCGTTAGATTCATGTGAAAACGGCATTTTCATGCTATTTACACAACATCCTTTCCACTAACCTAACGGGTGGAAATCATGGTAGTCAATAAGCCTTTGCCAGTCAAGACCAAATGATAAAACTCGTTCATTGACACAAATACAAAAAACGATATTGTTATCACGAACCAGAAATCTGTAATACTGTTCAAATCAGTGTGCATTAACAAGAATTAGGAGGATTCTTCTCATGAAAATATTACGTAACATAAGTTACTTAACTATTCTACTCAGTTTTTTTGGAACCATTGCGTTTGCATCTGGTCATTGGAGTCTCAAGGAAGCAGCCAAACCGTATGAAGGTACGACCGTAGATGTCGTCTTTCTACTTCGGCCCGGATACGAGGCTATAGAGGCCATGTTGCCTGCCTTTGAGGAAGAAACAGGTATCTCGATCAATATTATCAAACACCCCTATGAAAACGCGTTGGGTGAACAGGTTCGAGATTTTGTCGCTGGAGGAGATCTGGACATAGCTCTTATTGATCTCGTATGGATAGGTAATTTTGCAGAAAACGAATGGATTGTACCACTTGCAGACGTTCAGGCAAAGTTTCCCGATATTGTTGATCCTGATCTTGACATTGACGACTTCTTCCCACTGGTACTCAACGCATTCGGCGGCTGGAACGACATAGTTTATGGATTGCCTTTTGACAACTATTCCGGTCTTCTTTTCTACAACCGCTGTTGGCTGGAAGAAGCTGGTTTTGGTGCACCTCCCGAGACGTGGGGAGATCTCAAGGATATCTACGGCCCTGCCCTTACCGGAGATGGCAAATATGCTTTTGCGCTCCAGTCAAAGCGGAATGAAACCCAGTCAGCTGACAGTTTTGCAAGAATGCTCTGGCCATTTGGCGGTTCGTTCTTGGATGCCGATTTCAAGTCAAACCTCAATAGTGCCGAGAGTCAGACTGGCCTGAAGTTTCGTCAAGATTTGATGCAGTATATGCCTGATGGTATTGTAGCCTATGATCACGCTGAAACAGTCAATGCTTTCAGCCAGGGTGATGTGGCGATGATTACCGAATGGTCGGCATTCTACTCTACGGTTGTTTCACCGGATACATCTAAAGTGGCTGATTGCGTCGAGATTGCACCTGAACCCAAGGGTCCAGCTGGTCGAAAGCCAGCTCTGGGAGGCTTTTCACTCGCGGTTGCTAGCCAGGCAGATGAAGCCGAGCAGGCAGCAGCTTACCTGTTCATCCAATGGGCCACATCCAAAGCCAATGCACGGGAATATCTGGAGCGAGGTGGTGTACCTGCCCGTCAATCAGTCTATATGCAGGACGGTCTTGAGAACTTCAAGTTCGTACCGGCATTGGTCGAGTCTTGGCAGGATGGTGTTCCCGAGTTCCGCCCACGTTTTGCAGAATGGCCAGAGATCACCGAGATTGTTCAGGAGTGGGGAACAAAAATAATGCTCGGAGAAGTCACCACTGAAGAAGGAGCGCAAGAGATCGGTACTCGCATGGAAGATGTACTTGAAGCCGCTGGTTATTATTCAGGTGACAAACCATTGGCTCAATAAACTGAAAAGAGTCATACACCGGTTGAGGGCGTCGTAAGGACGCCCTTGATCTTCCCATGTGGTGTGGATTATTGAAAATATAACATGCACAGGCAAGTATCCCGTAGAACTATTTTTGCCTTTATCGGCCCGGCAGTGATCGGATTGTCACTGGTTGGAATAGCCCCTTTGCTATATGCTGTTTGGACTTCCTTGCATTTCTACAATTTAACCAAGCTGAAACGCGTTGAGTTTATCGGACTGGAAAATTACTGGAAGGTCTTGACTGATGAAGTTTTCTGGCAAGCGATGGGTCGAACCTTTTTCCTTTTGGGTACTGCCTTGCCCTTGCAAATTGCCTTGGGACTCATCATCGCCCTGGTCTTGCATCAGCCTGGATTAACGTTGCTGAAAACACTCGGTCGCCTTAGTCTCGTGTTACCCATGGCAACCACCTATGCTGTTGTAGGTCTATTGGGGCAAGTCATGTTCAACCAGAAATTCGGCGTGGTGAACCAGCTTTTGGGAGGTGCCAATATAAATTGGATTGGCGATCCCAACAACGCTTTCTTCATGATCATATTCTGGGATGTCTGGCAGTGGACACCATTTGTGGCTCTTGTCCTGCTGGCCGGTTTGACTATGGTTCCTGTCGAAATTGAAGAAGCTGCACGATTGGAAACCAAGTCCAATTGGGTCCTACTTCGATTTGTCCAGTTGCCATTTTTGGTTCCGGGACTGGTAGCTGTATTGATTCTGCGTACGGCAGATACGCTCAAGCTATTTGATATGGTCTTCACCCTAACAAGAGGTGGACCTGGATCTTCCACCGAGTTTATATCGCTGATGATTCAACGTGTGGGTTTCCGTGGTTTTGATCAAGGGTTGGCTTCGGCCCAGGCCGTTATTCTGCTTATTATTACCATCGTTCTGGCGCAGTTGTACATTCGTGTCTTCTACAAAGAGGTATGAGCCATGAATTCCGCGCGTCCTCTTTGGCCTCAAATCATTCTTCTTATAGTGATAATCACAGTTTGCGTATTTCCCTTTTATTGGATGGTGACAACATCCCTGAAAACCCAAATCGTAGCACTTGAAGCCCCACCTGTCTGGCTCTTTGAACCTACACTAGCCAACTACTTCGAAGCATTATTTGAGGATGGTGTCCTGCAAACCCTGATTAATTCTTTGATCATCGCCATTTGCACAACAATATTGTCACTTATTCTTGGTGTACCTGCTGCCTTTGCCTTGGCACGGTTTGAATTCCGAGGCAAGAAGGACCTTTGGTTCTGGTTTATCACCAACCGCATGGTCTCTCCCATCGTACTTGCATTACCCTTTTTTCTAATAGCCCGTAACCTCGGGTTGCTTGACAAGCATGTCACACTTATACTGATATATTTGACATTTAATCTGCCAATCGTGATCTGGATCGTAACCGACCAGTTTCGTGGTATTCCCTATGACCTGGATGAGGCTGCACGTCTGGAAGGAGCCTCCCAGATTACGATTATGCTTAAGATATGCCTCCCACTTGCAATGCCGGGCGTTGCTGTCTCGGCCATATTTTCTTTCATCTTTTCGTGGAACGAATTGATGTATGGCTTGATCTTGACCAGAACCGATGCCAAAACAGCTCCCGCAATGGCTGTCAGTTTCATGGAAGGATATAATCTTCCCTACGGCAAAATCATGGCAACTTCAACTTTGATCGTAATCCCGGTGCTGATTTTTGCCCTTATCGCGTCCAAGCAATTGGTAAGAGGCCTTACCATGGGAGCAGTCAAGTGAACATCGTAATTATCATGCCTATTTGAAAATCAACTTTGAGAAGATAACTGTTATAAGGAAATGAACAGATATTCTGAGAGAGGACACCAAGAAATGGTAGAAAGGAAGGAGACATGATGGCCAGAGCACTGGTTTTGGAGGAAAAGCAAAAACTTGCACTGAGGGAAATTGATTTACCCGACAAGCTTGGCCCCATGGATGTACGCATTGCCATAGCCACAGTAGGTATTTGCGGAAGTGACGTACATTATTTAGTCCACGGTAGGATTGGTCCTTTTGTTCTTAAGAAACCCATGGTATTGGGACATGAGGCCTCTGGCGTTGTGACCGAGATTGGAAGTGATGTGACCAACCTTGAAGTTGGTGATCGTGTCTGCATGGAACCCGGTATTCCAAATTTATCATCAAAAGCTTCCAAGCTAGGAGTTTACAATGTAGATCCCGAGGTGCGCTTTTGGGCGACTCCACCGGATCACGGTTGTTTGACTCCCACTGTCATCCATCCTGCAGCTTACACTTACCGTCTTCCAAAGAATGTGAGTCTTGCCGAAGGTGCAATGGTTGAACCATTTGCGGTAGGTATGCAAGCCGTAGCACGTGCCAAGATCAAGCCGGGAGACATGGCATTGGTCACAGGTGCGGGCCCCATCGGCATTATGTGCGCCCTCGCTGCTCTTGCCGGGGGGTGTGCCAAGGTCTTCATTACTGATCTCGTACAGGAAAAACTCGACATTGCATCACAGTACGAGAATGTTGAACCAATCCTGATCCCTAGTACAAACCCCACCCAAGTCCTGCGTGAGGCTACTGAAGGCTGGGGAGCGGATGTTGCCTTTGAATGTGCTGGGGCTGCCGCTTCCGTACAGAGTGTTTTGGAAGCAGTTGCACCTTCGGGTTGCGTAGTATTGGTCGGTATGCATGTGGCTCCAGTACCGGTGGATCTCGCATTGGCCTTATCTAAGGAAATAAGAATGGAAACTGTTTTTCGTTATGCAAACATGTATGATCGGGCAATTGCCCTCATAGGCTCTGGAAAAGTAAATCTTAAGCCTTTGATCTGTGCAACATATTCCTTCGAAGATAGTATTGCAGCCTTCAACCGGGCAGTCGAAGCTCGGCCAACAGATGTTAAAATTCAGATAAAAGTTGGAGAGACATGAATCGAACCGAGCAAATTCTTGACGAGTTGCGTTCTGCCCTTTCCCCTGACGTGCTTGCACAAATACCCGGATTTACACGTGCGATTCTTCAATCTGGACAAATGTGTTGTTATGGTGTAGGACGCGAGGGATTGATGATCAAGGCTCTTGTAATGCGGCTTTACCACCTCGGTCTTGATGCCCATGTGGTGGGAGATATGACTACGCCCCGTTTAGGCATGAACGACATGCTGATCGTCAGTGCAGGCCCGGGTAATTTCTCCACCGTGGCTGCTTTGGTTTGTTGCGCACGCAAAGTAGGTTCAAAAATAGTATGCATTACTTCTGAACCTGATGGTCCTGTACCGCTTTCAGCAGATATGGTGGTTAACCTTCCCGCACAAACAATGGCCACCTCAAAGAAAGGAAACGTGGTCACATCAATCCTACCAATGGGATCGCTTTACGAGGTGATGATGTTCCTGTTTTTTGAATTATTGGTACTCGAAATACGGGATGTTCTTGGCATTTCATACGATGACATGTCTACTAGGCATACAAATTTGGAATGAGTAATGGGGTGGGTAGACAGGTTCTCCTTAGCAGGCAAAACCGCTCTGGTAACTGGTGCTTCATCTGGTATCGGAGCAGAGATCTCAAGGGTATTTACCGAGGCTGATGCAAAAGTCATCGCAACTGGCCAATCGATAGAACGCTTGGATAAGCTGAAGGTAGAGATTGGTTGTGAGATTATCACTGCAGATATTGCCAACGCAGAGGGATGTAAACAACTAATATCAAAGGTACACACAACAACTCGACAGATTGACATTCTGGTAAATTCTGCTGGTGTGGCCTTGGTCGGTCCGTTACTTGATTATTCCACTGAGGATTGGGACCGTACGATGGCTATCAACCTACGCGCCCCTTTTCTCTTAGCCAAAGGTCTAGCCCCAGGAATGATTGCGGCCAAGGCAGGTAAAATCATCAATATCTCCTCCCAAACGGGTGTAATCGCACTGCCAGATCATGTTGCCTATGCCACCTCAAAAGGGGGTTTAAACGCACTCACCAAATCTCTGATGGTTGAACTAGCGCCACATAATATTCAGGTAAACGCGATTTGTCCCACGGTAGTGATGACCGAGATGGGTAAAAAGGTTTGGAGTCCTGAGGAAAAATCAGCTCCCATGATCGCTGCCACCCCTTTGGGCCGTTTTGGTGAACCAGTTGAGGTCGCTGATATGGCACTCTATCTTGCATCATCCGCATCGGACTTGGTTAACGGTGCAATAATGATGATTGAAGGAGGTTATTCAAGTGTATAGCGGTTCTGGGATTCTAGCCTCATCATGAACATGACTATACCCTATAATGAATAATTGAATCTGCTGGGATAAATTCAGAAAGTCTTCCTGTGATTTAAACAAAAAACGTAGTCGTTCTCTCTAATTTCGAAGTCAAGGACCTCAAGCAGAACTAGGTGGGCTTCCTCTGAATTGCACTAATTTCTGATGCAATATCCTTGGTCTCCTCATAGAGCTTGATAAAATGTGGATACGTTTCATCATAAATTTTATTCGGATTAGGGTAAATTGTTTTGTCAAAGGGATTCCAATTAAAGATATCCTCCTTTTTGACGTTACCAAGGGCGAGAGCGGCAAGGAAGGCATCCCCGTATGAAGCTCCAAGGGAATGCTTGCAAATGTGTTGTTCAATGTTACTCATATCAGAATTCGACTGAAGCCAAATATTGTTTTTGGTTCCTCCTCCAACGGCAAGAACCTTTTTTGGGAAAGCATCGATTTCTCTGTACGTATCCAAAATGCGCCGCGTGCCAGCGGAAATTCCTTCCAGTAAGGCCCTGAACAGGTCTCCCCGAGTGTGCGTTAGGTTCAGGCCAAAATAAATCCCCCGAGCATCTGGGTTGTGAATTGGAGTTAGGCCTCCAGAGAAATAGGGAATGAAAACCAAGCCATTTGCTCCAATTGGAGAACCGGACGCTTCCGCGGTCAATTGCTGAAAAATGTTTTCCGAAGATAAATCCCTAGCAAAATTATCCTTGAACCAATGCGTGAGTGTCCCAGCCGTTGAGACGGCAGCCATTATCGCAAACTGATTAGCGAATAACCAAGGTGCATACCATAGCCTAGGATCAGATTTTTGATGCTGATCAAGCTCAATTATAAAAATGGTTGAGCCATACATCATCATCATGTCTCCATTATCCTTGACTCCGATACTTACTGCTTCAGCCGCAGCATCTATTGTTCCGCAGGTAACAGGTGTGCCGACACATAGTCCTGTTTCCTTGGCCGCATTTGGAGTAATCGTGCCAACGAAATCAGTCGACCAAGCCAATTTCGGCAGCAATTCCAGCGGAAGTTCCGAGGAGAGCTTATCTGTCCAATTCAATAGATTTATATCGTACCATGGAGCAAAGTTTACGGCTGTAAAGTGATCAATGACATATTCTCCAGTTAGCTGGTAGACAATGTAACTGGTAGATGTAAGTATTTGGGAAGTCAGACTCCAAAGGTCTGGACATGTTTGTTTGAACCATAGGATTTTTGGTCCCACAGACTGCGAAGTAAGTGCATTGCCACAAAGTTCGAAAATATTGTCTTTGCCAATTTTTTGGTTCAGCTCTTCAATCTGTAAAGCCGCCCGAGTGTCAACTCCATACAGAATTCCATTCATCAGGGGTTGACTTTCTTTATCTACGGGAAGCATACAAGGACCAATGGCTGATGTTGCCACGGCTTTTATATCTTTTGGAGATATCCTGGATTCCCTGATTAGGATGTTTGAAACAAAGACAAAGTCCCCCCACCAATCTCCTCGTGGCCTATGCTCAGCCCAGCCCGGTTTTGGAGCAATGAGTTTGTGGGGTTTTGATGCAGATGCAACAACCCTACCGCTGGAGTCGGCAATGACACCTTTGGTTTCGTACGTTCCGATATCAATTCCTAGTGTGTAATCCATAAATTTAACAGAAAATTTTAACTCAATCGTAACTATTCAGCTACCCAATATATTCACTATTCTGAACAATTTGATAGTTGTTGTTGATATCATGCAAAATCAAGCCTATTTGCTACCCATGATGAGACGGCACGAGCCGCGAGTCCAACAAATGCCATTGAGTCCAATAATTCGTTGGCAGTACCTTTTGATACGACCCCATGACGTTACGTCTCCCTTATTCACAATCAGTTGATCTGCATGCCCTGTTGGAGGCACTTGCTGCCAGGGATGCAATAGAAAAGAGAAATGGGGTGAGGAATACTAACCACACCAAGTGATTGAAACAGCCTCTTTTTGGCCTGGATGTGGACCATTATTCAATCGGTATAATGGGGTAATTTTAAATCGGTATTGACACCTTATTTTGGCGACAAGAATCACCTTGCGCATGTCCATGATAGGCAGGTGTTTGAGGTGCGTGCGTATCGTTTGAAGGAAGGACTTTCTGGTTTGTGGAAGAAGGGGGTCAAGCCCAGGATCATTGACAAGGCCAGGCGTGGGAGGCCCTTGAGCCCTTGTCAGATTGCCCTGAATCAGTCCTATCAAAGGTTCGGTATCGTGTGAGCATGTCTTTGGAGCGATAAGAAATGACCGGAATGCTCGTTCTATGACCTGTTTGGGGCTCAGTCGTACCCCGGGGTTGGATTGGCTAATTTTGCTACAACTTCGGGAGGTTGCGTTATCTGGAGCGTGAAGCCGTCGCCCTCTGGGGCAACTTCTGTCAAGTTGGTCCAAAGGAAGGGAGGGGTGTGTGTGATAGAGCCATAAGAGGGTAAATTGGGTCAAGAAATGACTTGATTGATGAAAATTTTACAAAAAAACTGTAGTTCAAGGGGATGGAAAACTTGGAAAATCGACTTTTGAAAATCAGGGCATCTCAGATAATGTTGAAAAAGAGATACCCTTAATTGAAGATTTAAACAACCATTCACTAATATGGAATTAAATTAAACATATTGGTTTAGAATAATTGTAGCCAAAGCAAATTATCTTGAAAGGCAAATTTTGGTTCAAAAAATCAAAAAACTGAGTGAGCATTCCATTAACCGGATTGCTGCAGGTGAAGTTATTGAGCGTCCAGCTTCAGCTGTTAAAGAACTTATAGAAAATTCCATTGATGCTGGTGCATCCAGAATTGAGGTTGTTTATTCCGAGGGAGGCAAAACCGTGCTCAAGGTTACAGACGACGGCATTGGCATAGAGCAGGAAGATCTTCCCTTGGCTATTCAAAGGCATGCGACATCGAAAATTACTGATCTGAATCTTGATGACATTAAAACACTTGGTTTTAGAGGTGAAGCGTTGCCTTCCATGGGGGCAGCGGGCCTCCTTTCGATTACCTCAAGATTTGCAGAAAGTGATTCTGCCTACAATATACGGGTTGATGCCGGGGTGATATCTCCCGTCAAACCGGCTGCATTGAGTAGAGGGACTATCGTTGAATTAACCAGACTTTTTCATGCAACACCTGCCAGACTAAAATTCCTTCGTACCGATAGGGCAGAGGCCAGAGTCATATCCGATATGGTGAAATCATTGGCCCTTGCTACTCCACATGTTGGTTTCACGTTAATTGAACAATCCCCGGAAGGTACACAAAGAAAAGTATTTTCTCTGGACCCACATTCTGATGGTGTGAAGTTACCTTCAAAAGAAAGGCTAAACAGATTGCTTGACAAAGATTTTTCGGAAAATTCATTTCAGGTTCAAGGTCAATTTGAAGAAGCCAGGATAAAAGGATACTGCTCATTGCCTACTTTCACAAGAGGGATACCGAATTATCAATTCTTTTTTGTCAATGGCCGTACGGTTAAAGACAGGTTACTGCAGGGTGCTTTACGAGGTGCGTTTGCCGATCATATTGCCAAAAACAGACATCCTATTGTTGTTCTCTATTTAACTTGCCCCGCTGACCAGGTTGATGTGAATGTTCATCCCACAAAAGCAGAAGTAAGGTTCAGAAATCCGGCTTTAATCCGTTCTTTGATTGTTAAATCTATCCATGATGGGCTTTACAAGGAAGGGCATCGGGCAGCACCAGCTATCTCTTCGCACATGATGGAAACTTTTCGTCCTGGACAATTTGGAGGCCGTCAGGGGCCAGCTCACCAAAATCGTGAAGTAATCATACAAGGAGAGGATAGTCAACAGGAGGGATTTAATCTGGATGAATTCCCACCATGGTTAGAAAATGCTCTACCATCTCTAACAAGCTCAACTGAAGATACGAAGACAAATACACATTATCCCCTCGGAGCAGCTATCGTTCAATTCCATGAGAAGTTTATAATTTCTCAAACCCGACAAGGGATTATAATTGTTGATCAACACGCAGCCCATGAAAGATTGGTCTATGAGAAACTTAAACGGCAATTAGCTGATAAAAAATCACAAACCAAGAGACTGCTTGTGCCTGAAATCATTGAATTTTCTTCCACTGAGGTAGAAATGATTATGGAAATCAGGGATCAATTGGCTGATCTTGGCTTGGTGGTAGAGGAGTTTGGTCAGGGTGCACTCTGTATTAGAGAAGTTCCAGCCATACTTGGAAACCCTGATATTAAGGCATTACTACAAGACATCCTTGAGGGCATTATTCAGGAGAACACGACTGATATTGTTGAGCAAAAAATTAATTCAGTAATCAGCAGGATGTCTTGTCATGGATCTATCAGGGCTGGGAGAACGCTTACCATTCCAGAGATGAACGAAATTTTACGGGAAATGGAAAATACGCCCCATTCAGGCCAGTGCAATCATGGCAGGCCCACTTACATTGAAATGAAACTCTCTGAGATTGAGAGGCTGTTTGGTAGAACCTGATCCCATCCACCCATTTATTTACAACCTAACTGGGTGAATCACACAGGTTTTCCGTATCAGGTTTTTAGGATCAAAAGGCGGCTCGGATAATAACTTTGCACTCACTCTTTGATCATGAAGATCAACTTCGAAATCAACGTCCAATAATTGATTGTTTGCCAAACGAACGAAACCCATCCCTAGGTTAGTCTTTGTTCTATATCCAAAATCACCGGAAGTAATGGTCCCCACAATTTGGTTATTGGCATAGATTGTTGAGCCCGGATGAACCGGGACCTCCAAATTCTTTAGGTTCAATAGTACAAAACTGTTTTGTGTTCCATTGAGACATTGATTATCAAGTTCTTTGCTGCCTAGAAAATGGGCTTTTTTCTTTACGAAAATTCCCAATCCTGATTCGAAAGGGTTATATTCGGTCAGAAGGTCGGCTTTCCAGTGCCGGAATCCCTTCTCTAATCGCATGCTCTCAATGGCCAAACTGCCAAAGAGTTTTAGCTCTAGAGATTTGCCAACATCTATCAGGTGTTGCCATGTATCATGTAGTCTATTAACAGGGACATGCAGTTCATAAGCACACTCCCCCGAATAACTTAGATTGAACAGATAGATTCCTACATCGCCAATGCCAACCTTTTTTACCTGTCCCCATTTGATAGAATTTTCAAAGGATCCAGGGTCTACGACTTTGCTTACAAGTTCAGGTGATTTTGGTCCTGCCAACAGGATGGTACAAAACTCCTCGGTAAGAGACTTTAGTTTTATGGAACCATCCTTGGGAAGATGGGTTGATAACCAATCCCAATCATGTACCTCAGATGCCGCAGCTGAGCCATACCAATACCGGTCACCCAGATTTGCCAAGGTTGCTTCTGACTTAACCATACCCTGATGATTGAGGAAATAACATAAACGTACGAGGCCAGGCTTATCCGGTATTTTTGAGCATGAGAGATAATCAAGCCATTTTCTAACCCCCTTACCTGATATCTCCACACGATTAAACCCATTGACTTCAGCTATACCTACATGTTTATGAATATGGATCACCTCGTCTCGAACCAGGTTATTCAATTCTGTTTTCCTGAAGGAAGGTGTAATCGTCAAGCCTGGAGTGCTGGGGAAAACCATACTCCTTTCCCACCCATTCAGTGGGGCTAAAATAGCACCACGATCCTGTAATTTTTTGGTTAGTTGGGTCAATCGTCGATTTCTGCCCTCTGGTCTGTATTCATGGGGCAGGTGAAATCGAAACTCGTTTTGATAGTCTTCAACAGCTTTTTTGGTTGTGTAATCAACATTTACATGCGGATCAAATCGTCTTGGGTCCAAAGACCAGGTATCATAACAAGCTTCCCCATGGACAATTTGTTGTGCCAGTAGCCAACCGTGTCCTCCTCCTTCACCCAAACCAGCCCGAAGACCCACAATGCAAAAGGCATTCCTTTTTCCTGGAACGGGCCCGACAAGGGGAAGACCATCAGCCGAGTAGGTAATGGGACCGTTGACTATTGTGTGTATTCCTGCCTTATCCAAAATAGGCAAGCGTTTGATTGTGTTTTCGAATACATCTGCTATGCGGTCGAGATCGTCCGGGCATAAATCATTGGTAAAGTTGGGGTCAATGCCCTCCAAACCCCAAGGCCTGCAATCCTGCTCATAAAAGCCAACCAACAAACCCTGTTTTTCCTGCCGGCAATAAAAATCATCGGTAGGACAACGAAGCAAAGGTATTCTCTTACCAGCGGTTTCAATTTCCGGGATGGATTCTGTAACCAGGTATTGGTGTTCCATGGAAATAATCGGATGAAAAACACCCATAAGCGATGCAACTTCGTTGACCCTGTATCCACAAGCGTTGACAATGGTTTGGCAGTGAATATCCCCCTTGTTTGTTGTAACCAGCCATGAATCATCCTTAAGTTGAGTCAGTCCCGTAACTTCAGTTTTTTGATAAATTTCTGCCCCCATCTTTCGTGCTCTGAAGGCAAGGGCTTGACATAATTGAGCCGGATCTATATGCCCATCATGCGGATCCCACAAGCCCCCCATCAGCCCTTTGGTAGAAATCAGAGGGTTTCTCCTTTTGCACTCATGGGCATCAAGAACCTCAAAATTGATACCCATGCCTTTGGCCATTGAAACAAAATGATGGTAGCCGTCCAAATGATCCTGATTACCGGCGAGGCGAATACCGCCATCGGCATAATTATAACTGACAGGGTAAGAAGGGTCTTGGTTCAGTTCCCGGTAGAGTTTTATAGAATGGGATTTCAAACCAAGCATGGTTTGATTAGTTCCAAAACTTGTGACTTGAGCAGCTGAATGCCAGGTTGTACCCGAAGTCAAGGTATCCCGTTCCAATAGGACTATATCGTTACATCCTTCAAGGCCCAAATGATAAAGGGTTGAACATCCGGCTATACCTCCACCAATGACCACAATCTCTGTTTGGCTTTTCAATGCATCTACCCACGATGAACTTTGAACTCAGATTAATTCTACCCGGTTTCAATATAGGTTTTTGAATAGAAAAGGAATGCTTTCTGGTATTTGCAACAAGCGGGTTAAGTTTAACATTGCAAACAGCAATGAATTCGGACATTTATACCATTTGGATTCAGACTAATTGTGATATTGGCAATACATTGACATTAGGTAGGATATTTGTATTAAATTCGTGTATAGTTTGAATTTTGTGAACAGGCAGCCGATTTGCAAAAAGAATTAGAAATGTCCCCTCTTTTGGAAGCACAAAACGTTTCAAAGTATTTCGGTGCTGTAACCGCTTTACGAGAGGTTAACCTGCAACTGTGGCCTGGTGAGGTTCTCGGTGTTGTCGGCGATAATGGTGCAGGTAAATCGACCTTAATGAAGGTACTTTCTGGCTTGTATCCTCCAAGCAAGGGAAACCTGTTCTTTGATGGTATGAAAGTGCAATTCAACAGTCCGAGAGATGCCCGAAATCTTGGTATAGAAATGGTTTATCAGGATTTGGCCCTGGCCGGCAACCTTAATATTGCTGAAAATATCTATCTGGGACGAGAACCAAAACGGAAGTATTTGGGAGGTTTTGTCTCTCTTTTTGATCACAAGCTCGGCCTGAAAATGGCAAAGGACCATCTTGATAATCTGAAAATTCATGTCAAAAGTGTTGAACAGAAAGTAGAGGAACTGTCAGGTGGTCAACGTCAAGCCGTTGCGATCGCTCGCTCAATAGCCTTCAAAGCACGGGTAGTCATAATGGATGAACCCACAGCAGCTTTGGCAATCAAGGAGGTTGGCAAGGTGCTGGATATGATTGTGGGTCTGAAGGACCGGGGGATTTCGGTGGTCATCATAAGTCACCGTATGGATGATATTTTCTATGTTTGTGATCGTGTTATGGCTCTATATCATGGCGCTAACTTTAGTGAATCCAGGCTCAAAGACACCAGCCGAAGTGAAGTTATTGGTTGGATAATGGGTACCAAGGAAAATGTAAGGGAACTTGCTCATGACCGGGTTCAGTAAAACTGAAATAGACAACGAAGCACCCTGGCATGTCCGGATGATACCGTTCTTTGACCGTTATGGGATATTGATTGTTATAGTTGTTATGTGCCTGGTGCTGTGGGCCATGCAACCAGAGGTATTTCTGTCTTGGCGTAATATATCCAATATTTTTAAACAAACAGCTGCCAATGGAATGCTTTCAATTGGGATGTTTCTGGTCATCTTGACTGCGGGAATTGATCTCTCGGTTGGTTCGGTATTGGCCCTTGGAATGATGACATTGGCGGTTTCGAATGCAGCCGGAGTTCCTTGGCCAGTTGTCCTATGCCTCTCCCCTTTTATGGGAATGCTTGCAGGTTTTGTCAATGGGATTGGGATTACCAAGTTAAGGATGCCGCATCCCTTTATCATGACATTGGGAATGCTGTTCATGGCCAGAGGTTTGGCCAATCTGATATCTGGTGGTGTGCCGTACTCAGGCCTTCCAGATCCAGTCAGATTCCTTGGATCTGCCCAAATTTATCTGGGTGAGTTTGATGGCACCCGATACAACATCCCCGTTGTTTTCCTGTTTACCATTTTCGTGTATTTTATATTCTGGATACTGCTTGAACATACCGTCTTTGGACGTCGTGTCTATGCCATAGGCGGTAATCCTGAAGCGGCCAGGGTCAGTGGTATAGATGTCGATAGAACCCTTATAATTGTCTATACAATTTGCGGATTTATGGCAGGTGTTGCCGGACTGATAATGGCAGGGCGAACCAACTCAGGATTTCCTAACGCTGGCCAGGGAATGGAACTTGAAGCAATTGCAGCAGTCATTATAGGGGGTGCAAGTTTCTTTGGTGGACGTGGTCAGGTTTTGGGAATTTTTGGGGGCGTACTCATAATGGGTCTTATTAGAAATGGGTTGAACCTGAATGATGTAAGCACCTTTTGGCAGCAGATTCTGATTGGTGGAATTATCGTCCTGGCTGTCTTTATTGATGTTTTAAGAAGGGATTGGGGCACCAGAAGTTAAAAAACTAATTTTAGTTTGGAATAAATTCATTAGAATACGAAATTCGTTTTTTAATCAATTAGGGAGATTGAAGTAGTGAAAAGAATTATAGGTTTAATAGCAGTTGTTACTACAGGGTTGTTGATGACTGTTACAACTGTATCAGCCCAAAAAATTGTGGTTAGTATGAAGGGACCGGGAGCAGGTAATCCTTTCTGGGCTGCTGTACAAAAAGGTGCGGAAGAAAAGGCTGCAGAACTTGGTGTGGAAGTTGTTGTTTTAGCGCCCCCAACAGAATCTGATGTCCCGGCTCAAATCGCTCAAATCGAGGACCAGTTGGTCAAGGGTGCTGCAGGTATTGTTCTTGCTCCAACCGACCCTAATGCTCTGGCCCCTGTTGTTGATGAAGCCCTTGCCGATGGTGTTCCGGTCGTCTTTGTTGACACCAAAGGTGCAAATGAAGGTGTAACATATATTGGAACAGATAATGAAACCGGCGCTTCGCTTGCTGCTACCCATATCTGTGAAAATGTTGCAGCTGGGTCTGATGTTGCCATTCTCCAGGGAATTATTACCCAATCAACAGGAAAAGCCCGTGCTGACGGCTCAAATGCTGGATTATCGGCTTGTGGCCTCAATATTGTTGCTGAACAAACAGCTGAATGGGACCGAGCGAAGGGTCTTGCTGTGATGGAAAATATCCTAACCGGAAATCCAAATCTTAAAGCGGTTTTTGCAAGTAATGACAATATGGCTTTGGGAGCAATGGAAGCCATCAAGAACGCTGGAATGCTCGGAGATATCTTTGTTGTTGGCTTTGACGCCAACCCTGATGCCGCGGAGAGTGTTTTGGCTGGTGAAATGGCGGCAACAGTTGCCCAAAATCCCTACAATATGGGTGCCATTGGAGTTGAAAGTGTTGTTAATTTGATCAATGGTGGAACACTTGATTCCGTTATTGACACTGGTACCGTTTTGGTCACCGCCGAAAATGCAGCTGACTATCAGTAAAAATTTGAATTTTTACCTTGGCCCATCATGGGCCAAGGTACTTCTGTTTTGGAAGAGATGATCAACTAGGCAGACCCTTTGCCTAACAGGCCCATCATCGGCTGATTGAATCAGTTTGAAAAATCCTGTGCGCGTTTTGAAGGTGATCATGGCAGGATAAGGCCAACACATTTTCCTAATGAGTACAAAAAAGCGACATTAAAAAGTTATTTGGAAGTTTATTCATTGGAATCTATAACCTCGTTTTGTATTTTTCAACAAAGGATAAAATCCTTATAACAATAAATTTTCAGGAGAATTCGATGGCTGTAAGGTCAACCCGTGCTGGGGGTAGGGCTGCTAGAGTAGCGAAAAGAGTCGCCGAGGAACCCGAGGTTAATCCCGCTCCTCCAGGACAAACAGGAGGGCAGTATAAGCCCCTTACAGAGGAAGGGATCATAAAAATCTACAACCATGCCCTAAAGTTTCTGGAGGATCTAGGGATGGGTGACGCACCTGATTTCCTGGTAGATACCTGTGTGGCCAAGGGAGCATTTGTCAGTTCCCGTGGAAGATTGTGTTTCCCCAGAGCAATGATTGAGGATATTATTGCCAATGCTGCCAAGAAAATAACCATGCATGGCAGAGATGAGCATCGATCGATTGAAATTGGCGGGAACAAGGTTCACTTTGGGACAGGCGGTGCCGCAGTCCAAACCCTGGATATAGATACAGGTTTATATCGCCCTTCAACTCTCCAGGATCTCTACAATTTTACACGGTTGCAAGACAAATTGCATAATATCAGCTGGTTTGCAAGATGTTGCGTTGCAACCGATTTGCCCAATAATTACGATTTGGATGTTAATACCGCCTTTGCCTTGGCCAAGGGGACAACCAAACCAGTCGCAACCTCCTTTTTCATACACGATCATGTCGAACCAGTCGTGAAAATGTACGACATGATTTCTGGAGGAGAAGGTGAATTCAGCAAGCGTCCTTGGTGTTTCGTTCATATCAGCCCGATAATTTCTCCCTTCAAATATGGTCAGGATGCAGTTGAGGTCTGTCGTGAATGCATCCGATACAACTTGCCTGTAAATTGTATTACAGCAGCCCAATCCGGGGCTACGGCACCAGCCCCTCCCGCCGGTTTTTTGGTAACTTCGGTGGCGGAAACACTATCCTCCCTGGCTATGGTAAATTGTTTCAAACAGGGGTTTCCAATGGTCTTTTCCAATTGGCCATTCGTAGTCGATCTACGAACAGGTGCATTTTGTGGCGGAGGAAGCGAAACTGCTATAATGAACGCAGCGAGTGCCCAAATAACCAATTGGTTGGGGTTACCATCTGGTGTTGCTTCAAGTATGAGTGATGCCAAGGCTGTCGATGCCCAAATGGGTGTAGAAAAAGGAATAACTGCTCTTTCGGCCGGTTTGGCTGGGGCCAACATGGTGTTTGAAAGCAGTGGCATGATGGCTTCAATCCTTGGATGTTCGTTTGAGGCCTTTATCCTTGACAATGAGATGCATTCACATATTCATCGATCCATTCGGGGGATTGAGGTCAATGACGACACGATCAGTTACGAAGCAATCACTGATGCTGTTCTGGGAACGGGGCACTTTCTTGGCGATGACGTTACTATTGCAGCCATGCAAAGAGATTACTTTTATCCGAATATAGCAGACAGGGATCCGCCAATTACCTGGGCAGAAAAAGGTGCGCCAGACATATGGCAGATTGCCAAGGTCAAAGCCAAAGAAATTCTGGACAGTTATTATCCAATGTATATCCCACCTTCAATTGAGGAAGAAATCAAACGACACTATAACATCTTTATATGAGTCTTTGAGGGCAGCCGAATTTCAAGGTAACTTGCTGTTAGTTTCCAACATATTGGTTAAACCACCAAGTTTTTCTCAAGGGTTCTGACCCTGCAAAATTGTTTTCTCCAAACACTTCCTCAATCCTGAGGCATTCATTCCATTTGGCCATCCTTTCTGATCTTGAAAATGATCCTACTTTCAACTGTCCGCAGCCAAGACCGATGGCTAAATGGGCAATGGCAGTATCCTCTGTCTCCCCAGAGCGAGCAGAGACAATGGTTCCCCAACCATAAGATCTTGCAACCTCAAATGATGCAAGCGCCTCTGTGACAGTTCCAATCTGGTTGACCTTGAGTAAAAGTGAATTGCATGCTCCTTCCCGGTAAGATTTCTTCACCAATTCTTTAGAACTGACCAGATAATCATCACCAACAATTTGATAATGATCCCCATATCTTTTCGTGAACGCAATCATACCTTCAGGATCATTTTCTGCCAGCGGATCTTCGATCGAAACAATCGGATAGTCTGTCAACCAGCGCTTTAGTATTTCAATCCATTGCTCAGTATCATATTTTTTATCTTCCAGATCCAAACTGTACTGATTGTTCTGATAAAATTCAGAAGCAGCAATATCCAGGGAAATGACCACTCGATCTCCGGGCTTTTCCCCTGTTAGTTCAATGGCTTTAACCAGAGTTTCCAAAGCTTCCTCATTGGTAGAAAAACAAGGCCACCAACCGCCCTCATCAGCTACACCCGTCAATATTCCCCTTTGTTTAAGGATTGAACCTGCGCTGTGATAGATTTCCGACGTTACCTCCAAGGCTTCCGAGAAACTGGTAGCCTTGGGAACCATGACCATGAAGTCCTGAATATCAACCCGGTTAGAAGCATGAGCACCACCGCCAAAAATTTGTATCTCAGGGAGAGGTATAATCGGTGTTGAATTTGTAATACCTGCAAAAAGTTCCCAAAGTGGGATCCCGTCTGTTTTCGCTTTGGCATCATGCAGAGCCAAGGAGACCGCAACGAGGGTGTTACCGCCAAAGTTCACTTTTTGACTTGTTCCATCTTCCTTGACAAGAAAATGATCAATTGCTTCAGTTGCATCAAGCCATTTGCCGATTAATCGGGGTTTGATCTTGGTTTGAATGATACGTATGGCTTGGGATACATCCTTACCCTTTAGGGGCTTTCCGCCATCTCTCATTTCAATGGCTTCCCTGGTACCTCTGGAAGTTCCAGCAGGTGCTCGACCTCTGCCAATTACTCCTTCGGAAGTGACGATGTCAACTTCAACCGTAGGGTGGCCTCGGGAATCCCAAATTCGGCGGGAATTGATGTTTTGAATCTTGCCAGACAATATTCAGTTTATACCTGAAAATTGGACATTTAACACTTGTTGAATGTTATTTATTGGTTTTTTAATCAGGGGAATTACTATTGTGCGAACCCTTTGTTGCTGTTCTTTGTCGAGGTACTCCACTGGGGATTTGCCATCCACCCTGGCCAAACCAAGCATGGGAAGTAGTTTGGCAACTCTGTTGTTAAATTCTCGATGATCTTCCCAATGTACAAATTCGTAGTAATTTGCAAAGAAGCTGTTGGCTGCCTTCTCCAATGCAACCTTGAAATGAGGAGAAAACACAGCTTTCAGGAAAAAATGGTTTAGACAGAAGGCAACATCAAACGCAGGGTCACCCATTGTGGCACACTCGGCATCAATCAATATTGGTTCACCGGCTTTGACGAGTATATTTTTAGGAGAAACATCACCATGAACGAGGGTTTTGTTAGCATCTGTGAGACTTTGGGCAACCTCATCAAAAATTGGTTTCAGTTCGGGATGGTTGGATCCGGTAAAGAGGATGTAAGGTTCAGTCCGCATGTGAAAAAACACATCCTTATTTTCAAAAGGAGAGGTGTTGAATGAACGCTCTCCTGTATAGGATTGGACTTTGCCGAAGGTTTTACCTACTTTTTCAGCTATGGAGATATCGGGTGGTGCTTGAAAGAGTCTTTCTTTCCAGACAAAACAATCATCACCCCCGACGTAGGCCATCGCAAATCCACCGGTCTTTTCAGAAAAACCATACATTTCTGGAGTGTTTCCAGGAATAATGATTTCAGCAATTTTAAGCCATTCATATTCGGACAGGTTGCGTGAAATCGGGGCAAACCAATCTGCCTTAACCCGCATTTTGGAAAGAGCGAATTTAACACAATACTTTTTTTGATCTGTTCGAACCAAAGCAACGTCAGAAGCCACACCTCCGGTGAGTGCTTCGACAGATTTAACCTGCTTTTTGGTAGTTATCAGGCCAAGATCAAGTAATAATTCTGATACTCTTTCACTCAGGTTCTTGTCGGGCATATTTATTGTTAATTAACACTTAAAATTTGGTAGTTAAATTACAAAACGAGGTTCAATCAAACAAGGCTATAACGAAAAAATTCAGATGTTGAAAATTAATTATTGACATAATTTGTATATCCATACACAGCAAATAATCCTCAGGATTATTTGCTGTGTAGACTCAGATGAAGCAATCAAACTTAGAACATGTTAAACACAAATAGCAGGGGTAAAAGCATACGTTTGTGGGGAATACCATCCCGAGTAATGCTTAAATTGGAGGAATTTAATAAACCTATTATGTCATCATGGGATTTTTATAACATTATAAAAAAATGTCACATGGAGCAGAATATTCCCATTCCACCAACAAGAAAACTACATTCGATAAGCTCTGTATTAGTAAAATACAACTATGTGTCGAATGACAGAGATTACCAAACGCATTATCGTATAACTCAAATTCCTGATCGCAATGCAGATGAAATTGTTTGTTTGATAGATCGATTTTGTCACATATCACACTTATCTGCTATGCAAAAATGGGGGCTAACAAATCGACAATCATTTGAGTTAATTCTTACACGACCTAGCGATAAAATTGTAAGCCAATTAATTTCCAATCTAATTCAAACGGAAATTGAAGAAAATCACTGGATTTATCGACCGAAATATACTCCCTTTGGCCCATTCAAACTAGGGAATATTACTCATCCGAAATATGTACGTCGCCAACCAGTAAAAAATCGTAAGAGTAAATCACCAAGAAATGCAATCAAGGGACGTAACAGTTCAATTAGAGTTGCCACTTTAGGCCAAACGTTTCTTGATATGTTACAACAACCCGATCTGTGTGGGGGAATGGCACATGTACTTGAAGTTTGGGAAGAACACGCACCCAAGTACCTGGATCAAATTATAACTCAAATTAATTCGGCCAATTCATTGGCGAAATGCCGGGCTGGTTATATCATTGAAGAAAAAATAGGAATCCAGGACAGGCGGGTAGATACATGGTGTGAATCTGCTCAAAGAGGGGGAAGTAACCGACTAGACCCCCGTAAACCTTACGCACCATTTTGGTCCGATAAATGGAAGATATCTCTAAATGTCTAACACGCCTATATTTATAGATATATCCGCTTGGGTTGAAAGTAATAAAGACAATGATTTGAAATATCGTCAAAGTCAGGCAATACATATTTTTCTTGCGACTATAGCAAGACTGCATCCTCAATATACGATGTATCTCAAAGGAGGACTTTTGATGGGTTTGGTTTATAATAGTCCAAGAAGAACTACCGATGTTGACCTTACAGCCGGTTTCAAACCTCAAGTAGATATAGGATGTAAAATTAAGGATCGAATCAATCTAATTCTTCCGGGGGTAATAGCAACCCTAGGTTATATAGGTTCACGCCCTGAAATTGAAAAGGTCAGAACATTTCCGAAAAAAATAGACAACCCCCTTATGAACGCCAAATTTCCAGCTTTAAAATTTGACCTTTTGTTCATTTCTAGATTAAATGGTCCACACGACAGGATAGCCATAGATATTTCTTTCAATGAATTGGCTCCAAGAAAAATAGATGTGTTCAATATTGGTGATAATGCGGAAATTCAAACATATGGTCTGGTTGAAATCATTGCGGAGAAATACCGTGATCTTCTACAACAACCTTTGAGAAAAAGAAATCGTCGCCAAGATATATTTGATCTAGGTTACTTAATTCAAAGGTTTGATTTTACAAAAAAAGAAATGGAAGAAATTCTTGAAACGATAATAAGAAAATGCAAGCAACATGAAATTGAACCCAAAACTACCTCAATTGAAGATCCTGAAGTGCGCGAAAGAGCTGGTAGAGATTGGGACAGTATCCAACTAGAAGTGGGTAACCTGCCAGATTTCACCGAATGCTTCAAAGTCGTAAATAATTTCTACAAAATTTTACCTTGGGAGGGAAATAAGAGTTCAACTCAAGAACAATAAGTATCAAACAGAATTTAACGAATTAATGTTTGGTAATAATGTTGCTGCGACTGTGAGGAGATAGAGAAACATCATCAAGTTGGAAGTCAGAAAATTTAACTGTTAAATTTATGAAATGAAAAATTCTTTTTTGATTTAGCAAGCAGTAAACGCAATGTTCCAAGTTAGGAGGAAAGAATGTTCAAATTTGTCCATACTGCAGATTTGCACCTGGATTCGCCCCTGAAATCGCTTGCGTTAAGAGACCCTGAATTAAAACGCCTCGTTGGTACCGCAACGAGAGAAACATTTGCCAATATTGTTAATCTCTGCATAAGCGAGAAAGTGGACGCGTTACTGGTAGCAGGGGATCTGTATGACAGTAACCAGACCTCTATGCATACGGCAAGATTTCTGGCCAATCAAATGCAAAAATTGCATAGGGCTGACATCAAGGTATTCATTATCAAAGGGAACCATGACGCAGGATCAGTTATCACCGGGCAATTGATTTTTCCAGATTCAGTCAAAATTTTTACCATTAAGGCTGAAACAGTTCATATATCCAAGGATACTTTGAATATTGCCATCCATGGGTTGAGTTTCCCCAATCGTCAGGTTCCTGAATCATTACTGCCAAAATATCCTAGTCCAATTAATGGAATGTTAAATATAGGGATGCTCCATACCAGCCTTGGTGGCTCTGGAGGTCATGATACCTACGCACCTAGCAGTCTAAAAGAGTTGCAGGATATTGGTTATGATTACTGGGCGCTTGGACATATACACAAACAATCCTGTTCTAGGGGAAAGACAACAGTTGTAATGCCGGGAAATCCACAAGGCCGTCACATAGGCGAAGATGGTGAAAAATCAGTCGCCATGGTTTCAGCTGATGAATCTGGTATAAAAGAACTCACTTACGTTTCCCTATCCGTATTACAATTTGAGAAAGTAGAGATTGATATTTCTGAATTGGACGAATGGAAAGAGGTTGTTGAAGCTATCCAAGCCAACATCAAAAACCTGATTCAGAACTTGTCACATAAAATATTTGTACTTCGAATAATCCTGTATGGATCATCTCAACTAAATTGGAAAATCAGACGAGATGTCGAACTATTGCTTGAAGAAGCCAGAAGAATTGTCGAAGGCAACCATGAGTTCTGGATTGAAAAAATCAAGCTCAATACAAGAGAAAAGACTTCAGAAGACGAAAATCAGGCATATACAGGTGCATTGGCTCATTTGTCCACCCTGGAAGAACAAAAGAGTCCCTACTCAGTTATGAGAGATGTAGACACATATACGGAAGCTATCCTTAAAGCCCTTCCACATCCTATGAAGAAAACCCTCGGAGATTCAGAAGAAGAGAGGGAGAAGATAATTCACGAACTATTAAAGGAAGGAATTTCTGACACTCTCGCCTACCTCAGAGACCGGGATGTAGAGATAAACACATGAGACTCCACAAGTTAAAATTATCCAAATATGGAATGTTCACCGGCAAGGTACTGGATTTTGGTGAAAGAGTAGCAGACCAACCGGATTTTCATATCATTTATGGGTTAAATGAATCAGGTAAAACCACCTCTCTGGAAGCCTGGTTGGATTTTCTTTTTGGCATCAAACGAGGATCTCCATATGGGTTTAAACACTCAACGGCGATGGAAATTCAAGCTGTTTTAGAGAGGGATGGTGCGTTTATAGAATACAAAAGAGTCAGAAAGATGAAAGATTCGCTAAAGGATGCGAGTGATGAAGTTGTACCTGATGCAGTTTTACATGCACATTTGGGAGGTTATACCCGACCCGACTATGAAATACTTTTTACCGCCAATGACCAAACGCTTGAGAAAGGAGGAAACGAAATACTTGCAAGTAAGGGTGATCTTGGCAAATTGCTCTTTTCTGCCAGTGCTGGTATGGCTGACCTAAGTGAAAGGCTACAAAGTTTTCAACTCAAAAATGATCAATTTTACAGAAAAGGGACATCAAAAAACGAGTTGAAGCAAATTAATCAGGAACTTACTGATCTTAAGCGTGAGTGGCAGGAAAAAGATAAAGGAGCCGGTGAATACAAAATCCTTGTTAGGACATTTGAAGAGGCAAAAGATAACCTGGAAAAAACCAGACATGATTTGGCAGCATTAAAATCAGAACTTGCTCAAGTAGAAAGAAAGACAGATGCATTGAGGTGGGTTGCCTCACTTACTGATACCCAAAATGAATTGGAGGGGTACGAAGGATTACCGGTACCCCCAAAAAACTGGCGAGAATCACTGGATAATTGGGGTCAGGAAATGATTGTAACCAGAGGCAGACTAGATCAACTTTCAAAAGAAATTGATCGCATGCAAGCCAAATTAAGTGAGAATATAATTGATGAAAAGGCATTGGTTTTGGAAGATAAGGTGTTCAACGCCGGTGCGCAGGAAGCCGCCTATTTAACTGTGATACGAGATCTTCCCAGAAGAATTACAAGAAAAACTGAATTAAGGACAGAAATTGAGTACCTGACCAATAGGCTGGGTCTTGCCAAAAAGGATCTTAACAAAATCATTCCAGATTCTGCCACAATAGGCTTGATAAGGGATTTGATGCAGGAAAACTCAGGCTTGGTGGTTAATTTCCAGACCGCAGAAGAAGAGATGAAAAATGCCAACCAAGATGTGGAAGTCATAGCGTCACAACTCAAAGAGGATAAAAATTTGAATCAAGAGGTCAAAGTGGTTGAATCGATCCTGAAGGAAATAAGGAAAAATGATCCAAGGACACTTCTGGGCACTATAGACACGGATATTATTGAAGCGGATGGTGAAATTGAAAGGTACATGAGTAAACTGCACCCTTGGGAGGGAAGTAAACAGGATTTGGTGAATTTGGAAAGCCCATCGAAACGGTCCTTGGGAGATATTCAAAATCGATATGAGGAATTACGCAGAACTTACCAGGAGACAAGCAGAAGAATTGAAAGTCTGGAAGAGGAAATAAGTGTGCTGGAAGGTACATTATCACAAACTGAAACGAGCCACGTTACCCTGGAAGATATTGCCGAGGCTAGAAACCAAAGGGAAAATCAGTGGGTTGTACATAAATCTTCTTTGGATATGACCACTGCAGAGCAGTTTGAATTGGCTATGCGAAAGGATGATCACATTGCTTCAAGAGTTGCAGAGCAACAAGCAAATAAAGCTGTGAGATCAGAGAGAATGGCCAACCTTCAGGAACTTAGGCGACAACTGGAAATAGAAGTTAAGAAAGGCAAAACCCTGACTGTAGATATGGAGGAAATGCATCAAACAAGAAAAAACATACTGCAATCCATACCCGGCTTGAAGGGTTTGCAAAGCATACAAGAATTAGTTGGATGGCTTGAACTACGAGACCATACGTTGGGGTTGGTAATGAAACTTAAAAATATACAGGCGCGAAAGAATCACTATGAAGGGGTGGAAACGAACTTCAAGAAGAACCTTGCACTAGCTTTAACAGAAGCCAAGATTGAGTGTAAGGTCCATTGGACTTTGGAAACAATGATTGCAACTGCCGAAGATCTAATAGAAAACCACAAGGAGATTAAAGCCCTTAGAAACCAGCTTTTAAAGGCGGAATTGACTCACCATGCAAGATTGAAGACATTTGAGGAGGCCAGGAGTAAGACATCCGAGTGGGACAGGAAATGGAAAGAGGCTTGTGAACGAACTGAATTCTGGGGTAAAAATATCCCTCAAATATCCGAAATGAAAGAAATCATGGCTACCCTGGATGATTTAATTCCCAAGGTATCCGAACAGACCAGCCTAATGGAAAGAATTGAAAAGATGAAGGAGGATAAGGACAGGTTCAAACGAAATGTTGAAGAATTGGCTCAAACACTTGATATCAAAGGGACAGACACTCAGAATTTGTGGAAAGCAGTTGAAAGCCAGGTTAAACAGGCCATTAAGTTGAACAACGATAACAATAACATCCGTGCTGATCTAGAGAACCGTAAAGAAGAACAGCTTGGTCTTGAAGAGGATTTGACACGAATCAATCAGGCTGTAGAGGAATTCGGAAAAATGTACGGTAAGAAGAATTTGGATGAGATAAAGAATTCTTGTGAACGGGCTGAAAAGTATCAACAACTCAAATCATACGAAGAAAAGGCATTGGAAAATATTCGTGAAACCATGGGGCTGCCGACCAGGCAGGAGGCAATTGAACAATTGCGTGGCCTGGAGTTGATAACTCTTGATGGTGAGAAAAGTAGATTGGAAAGCAAAATAAAGGAATGTGAATCGGAACTTGAAGATAGATTTGCATCCCAACGTGAAGCTCGAAAGGAACTCGACATGGTTTCGGGTGATGATTCCATTGCACGCTTAAAGGAAAGTTACGAGAATTTGCTGATTGAATTTCAAGAGAAGTTGTACACTCATCTCAAGAATAAATTCGGGATCATTGCTCTTGAGCAAGCGATCAAAAAATTCAGGGATACCCACAAAAGCGACATGATGACCCTGGCGTCTGAGATCTTTGCCAAAATGAGTTGTGGGCATTACCAATCACTTAGTACAGCCTTGGACAAGGGCAAGGAGATTTTAACTGTAGAACCAAAGGAAGGCGGGACTAAATTTGCCCATGAATTATCTAAGGGAACACGTTTCCAACTCTACCTGTCACTGCGTATTGCCGGTTTCTATGAGATCATCAAAAGCAACAAGCAAGCACCTTTCCTCGCAGATGATATTCTGGAGACCTTTGACAACGACAGGACAGCAGAAGCACTTAAAATCCTTGAGGAAATGGGCAAGAGTTGCCAAGTGGTATATTTTACCCACCACAAACATATTCTGGATATAGCCGAAAGAGTTTGCCCCAATGCAACCATTCATATCCTGGAGACTGCATCCTGATTAAGATGATTTTGTTTCAGCTTGGCCTGCCATTCTTGCTCTGAAGGTATTGAGTGTTTGGCCCGAGGCAAAATCGTGTCTGGCCAAAACCTTCTGGATTGCAACCATGCACTCATCCCTTATGGCTTCAAGCTCCCTGATGGATTTGCCCCCAGCTTGTTCATGAGTTCCCAAATCAAACTTGTCCAACAAATCCTCGGTTAGTTCTGGTCCATCCATATTGCACCATGGCATGGTCAATGTTGGTCCAAATTTTTCCATGAATTTACGAGCACCCCCATCTCCACCTGCCATCATGTAAAGCTGGTTCATTCCCATAACAGCCCACCTTAAACCTGGACCATAGACGATACTTTCGTCAAGTTCTCTTGTCGTGGCAACACCTTCATTGAGCATATGGAGAATTTCTCGCCACATGGCTTCCTGGAGGCGGTTGGATATATGAGCGGGTACTTCCCTGTTGACCATCAATACCTGCATACCAAGGGTTTCATAAAATTCCCGAGCGATTGTCTTGGCTTCATTTTTGGTCAATTTCCCACCAACAATTTCAACCAATGGACAAAGGTAAACAGGATTGAATGGATGGCCTACAAGAAACCTTTCGGGATAAAGCAGATCCTTTTGAAGATCAGAAGGGAGAAAACCTGAGGTGCTAGATGAAATAACGATATTTTTGTCGGCAGCTTCGGCAACCGGTTGGAGGGCTTTAATTTTAAGGTCCTCAATTTCAGACACACTCTCTTGAATAAAATCAGATTTCTCAGCCATTTCCTGCGGGTTTGTCGTAAATGCAAGAGTACCAGGACAGGGCAAGGGAATGCCCTCAGTTAATTGAAACAAAGAATGTTGGGCATTGGCGATTGAATCCCGCAACCATTTTTCCATGGCGGGATCGAAATCAGCAGCAATCACATCTATACCGCAATGGATAGCTCTGGCTGCCCAACCGGCTCCAATGACACCTGTCCCCAGCAGGCCGAGTGTTTTAATTCCGTCCATTTACAGCCCTACCCTTTATTGTTGACATTGAGTTTTCTGGACCGATACAACAACCCATCCAGAAACTTCTCCGAGACTATTCGGGATTGTAGTTCCTGATAAATAGAATCTGGAAATTGTTCCGCCTTTGGTTTCCCCTTTTGGGAAACATGTAACTGCATACTTTCACATGTGGCAACCAGTACATCAGCCGAATACATTTTCTGGTACAGGTGTATTCTTTTTGTATCAGAATCCAAAACAAAGGTTTGGATTTTCAACTTGGCATCCATTTTTACTTCAATCAGGAAGTAATTGTGAAATTCCAGTGCATAGACAGTGTTTCTACTACTTTCTCGATAGGCGGCTCCCAAACCAGTTTCTTCCTGGAACTTGTCGACAGCCAAGCTAAAAGCCAATGAGTAAAACGAATCCCGCATATGGTCATTATAATCTACCCAATCTGGATGAACTTTAGTCCAATAGGTTGATGCAATGGGTTTTGCTGATTCAGTTCTCTTCATAATCGTTCTCTATACATATAAATATTTGGAAACAACATTTTTTCTCGCAAGTTGATTTGATAATGGCTATACACACCACCTGGAAGAATTTCATCCTTTCACTTGGCGAAGGGATCAGGGTTGTAACACACCTCTTTCAAATAGAGGCCATGCGGAGGCGCCAGCGGACCGCATTTACTTCGGTCCTTTGCTACAAGAATCTGCTTTATATTCCGGGGGGCGAGATTACCCAATCCAACCGATACTAATGTTCCCACCATACTTCTCACCTGCTTATGGAGGAAACTCGGAGCTTCCAACGTAAAATTATACTGCTTGCCAGAAGATAAAAGCTCATCCTGAATTTGTAACTTGTCAAGTGTTTTAACGGGAGATAATGCCTGGCAATGGGTAGAACGAAAAGAGGTAAAATCGTGATGTCCGACAAGAAAGCTTGCCCCTTGGGTCATGGCGTCCATATCTAGATCCTTGTAAATTTGCCAGGCTAAGCCCCTTTTGAAAACCAAAGGTGATGAACGAATAATTACCTTGTAGAGGTAGGTTCTCTTGATTGCTGAAAAGCGTGCATGAAAGTCGCTGTCAACTTTCGTTGACTTTAAAACTGCTATTTTGGCAGGTCGTAGTTGGGAGTTTATGGCTTTCAGCAGAGTTTGCGAAGACCAATCTTTGTTCATGTCGAAATGAATGACCTGTCCCATGGCGTGTACACCGGTATCAGTTCTTCCAGCGGCATTTACATGAGAAAAATCCGGTTCCAACTTGCAGATTGCATTTTCTATTGCCTCTTGGACCGAAGGCTGTAACTTCTGTCTCTGCCAGCCACAATAGTCACTTCCGTTATATTCCAAAACTAAGGCAAATCTTGACACAGATGTTCCTCGTAATTCTTGATAGGTCTAGGACAAATATGAGTAAAGTAATTGCATTGGCCATTTTATGGTTGAAATTTACCTTTTAATCCCATTTAGTATAGGTTTACTTTTTTGTCTTCAATATTCATACCAACATAAACAAGCGTTTTTTTGTTTTAGCTGTATTTCTCATTTCGTGCCGTGATTCAATCAGTTTTTATGAAGGCTTGTAAGTTGCTTCTCACCAGGACATAGGTAAAACAAATGAACTCCCAAACCACAGATTATAAAGCAACACTCAGATTGCCTAAAACCAAGTTTCCAATGCGAGCAGGACTGCCGCAAAAGGAACCGGAGATTTTAAAGGGCTGGGATAATATCGGTATTTATGACCGACTGCGTGAAAAGAAGGGGCGCGAAACATTCATTCTTCATGATGGCCCGCCTTATGCGAATGGGCATCTCCATATTGGTCATGCTTTGAACAAAATTCTCAAGGATTTTGTTGTGCGGTCGCAACAACAAATGGGTAAGGATTCAAGGTATGTTCCTGGCTGGGATTGTCATGGTTTGCCGATCGAATGGAAAGTCGAAGAGAATTACCGGGAAAGGGGTATCTATAAAGAGGATATTTCCATTCTAGAACTGAGAAAGGAATGTCGGGAATTTGCCAAAAATTGGATACAAATCCAGCGTCTGGAGTTTTGCCGTCTTGGTGTGATTGGAAAATGGGATGATCCCTACTTGACCATGGATTACCATGCCGAGGCAGTGATTGCCGAAGAGTTTATGAAATTTGTCATGAATGGAACTTTGTTTCAGGGGTCAAAACCAGTATTGTGGTCAACCGTAGAAAAAACTGCTTTGGCTGAAGCTGAAGTGGAATATGAAGATCATACCAGCCAATCAATATGGGTCAAGTTTCCAGTTGATGCAAAACTGTCAAAAGACTTGACGAAAGAGGGAATTCCAGAAGAAACTTCAATTGTTATCTGGACTACAACTGCATGGACACTCCCTTCCAACAAGGCGATTTGTTTTAACCCCAAGATAAATTATTCACTCTATCAAGTTACCGAGGCACCTGAAGATAATTGGATGACTGAAGGAGAATACTTTATCCTTGCCGATAACCTTGTAGAAGAAACGACTGAAGTTTCCAGGATTATATCTTACAAAAAAATCAAACCCTTGTCTGATCGCACGCTTGGTAAACTGGTTTGCGAGCACCCCTTCAAGGGAATGGTTCCCGACCAGGAACCGGAGGTTAATAGGTGGGATTATTCTGTACCTTTATTGCCAGGTGATCATGTTACTGATGAAGCTGGTACGGGGTTTGTTCACACTGCCCCTTCCCATGGTGATGACGATTTTATGATTGCCAGGAAGTTTAATCTTGTTATGACACATAACGTCAATGAGGATGGAAGGTTTCGTTCATCACTCCCCATTTTTGGTGGCCTGGATATATTTAACTCAAATGGCAAGGAAGGAGCGGCCAACAACATTGTCATTGCCAACCTCATCAGTAGAGGAAAACTTGCAGCAAGACGAAAACTTGTCCACTCCTACCCACACAGCTGGCGTTCTAAAGCTCCCCTGATTTACCGGAATACTCCACAGTGGTTTGTTGCGATTGATAAAGACATTGATGATAAGCAGTCATCCTTGGGAAAAACGATTAGGCAAAGGGCTCTTGCGTCAATCAATCAAAAAGTAGAATGGACGCCTCAATCTGGCCAAAACAGAATAAATTCGATGCTCGAAAAGCGACCTGACTGGGTGCTTTCCAGGCAGCGTGCGTGGGGTGTTCCTTTAACCTGCTTTATCAAAAAGGGAACAAGCCCTGGTGCAAAAGATTTTATTCTACGGGATCAAAGGGTTAACGACAGAATTGCCGACATGATCAAACAGGGTGGTGCTGATACCTGGTACCAGAAAAAAACGAAAGAGAAGATCCTCCACGGCCTATACGACCCAGCGGATTACGAACAGGTAAATGATATTCTTGATGTATGGTTTGATTCTGGTTCAACCCATGCTTTTGTCTTGCGTGATCGTGATGATGGCAGTGCTGATGGTATGGCAGATCTGTATCTTGAAGGGACTGATCAGCATCGAGGGTGGTTTCAATCATCGTTGTTACAATCTTGTGGCACAAACGGCAGGGCACCATATCGTGGGGTGCTGACCCATGGATTTACACTTGATGAAAAAGGTAAGAAGATGTCCAAATCGTTGGGGAATACAGTATCCCCAGAAGAACTGGTTAAGAAATATGGTGCAGATATTTTACGGCTTTGGGTCGCACAATCGGATTACACTTCAGACCTTAGAATCGGTCCTAACATTCTTCAAACGGTTATTGAGAGTTACCGTCGATTAAGGAATGCCTTTCGATTTATTTTGGGTAATCTCCAGGACACTCGTACAGTCGAACAAGTGGATTGGAAGGAGATGCCTGAATTGGAAAGATGGGTTTTGCATCGCCTGACAGAATTGGATGATAAGGTCAGAAAGGGTTATACCGAGTATGATTTCAGGGGTGTGTATGCCGAGATTTTCAACTTCCTGAATGCAGATTTGTCCAGGTTTTATTTTGATATCAGGAAGGATGCACTTTATTGTGGCGACCAAGGTAGTGAACAAAACAAGGCAACCCTGATGGTACTGGACACCCTTTTTCATTTTCTGACAACCTGGTTGGCACCCATCTTGCCTTTTACCATGGAAGAAATTTGGCAATGCCGAAAACCCTCAGAGCAGGATTCTGTGCATATGCATGACTTTCCCCAAGTGGAAGAAGTTTGGCGAAATAACGAACTTGCCGAGCAGTGGGATGCAATAAGGGAGGTTCGAAGGGCAGTCAATGCAGAGATTGAAGGCAAGCGTATTGAGAAGGTTATTGGCTCAAGTCTGGAAGTTCACCCTCGAATTTATGTCCAGAACGAAACAATTTATCAACTCCTCAAAGAGTTGCCAATGGATGATATTTGTATCACTTCTCAAATTGATGTTGTTAAGGAACCACTGGTGAAAGATTCTTCCAGACATGAAGGTGATATACCAGTAAGGGTTGAATTTAACCTTGCCAAAGGGGAAAAGTGTGAACGGTGCTGGAAAGTACTTCCAGATGTAGGATCATTTTTGCACCCGGGGCTATGTGGACGATGTGATGAGGTTGTATCCCGTTTAGAGGCAACAGGCTAAAATTTAATAAGTTAAAAAAGATTTAAATCTGATTAAATGACTTTAAAACCAGACATTATAGTACACTCCAATACGTTCAGTTTTGTAACATTCCCAGTCAATTATAAACCCTCCCCAGGTGACCACATTTAGATTAACCTGTTTCCAGACCAACCCCTACCAGGTGACCATCATTTTTTGGTTTCCGTGACGGCCGGAGTGTGGGGTCAAGACCCCACCAC
The DNA here is from genome assembly GCA_022822495.1 of Paracoccaceae bacterium. Classification (GTDB taxonomy): domain Bacteria; phylum Pseudomonadota; class Alphaproteobacteria; order Rhodobacterales; family Rhodobacteraceae; genus MPNP01. The sequence goes on from JAJEBQ010000033.1 coordinate 34,462, forward strand.
CTCATTTAACCCTCATACGGCCCGTATTTTATGTTTTCCTTGGGTTTGGCTATTTTTGTAATGCAGCCCAATTACAGATAAAGGCAAGGAAAACGCCTTTAAAATGAGTGTATGAGTTGGAATGGAATAAAACACCATAAGGATCTTGCATCCTGGTTGGCTTGTACCATACATGACCTTTTGAGTTCATGGAAAGGATATAACATGAGAACTTTATTGGTTTTGATTATCATCCTGTTCTTGTCAGGATGCCAAACTGCACCTCCAGGTATTGGCGATTTTATCAGTACCATCACATTTGCTCCGTGCATGGGTGAAACACCTGAACAAATTGCCACTTGTTAAGAAAAACAATCATGAATTTGTTCGTATTCATCCCCTTCAGGGTGGCAATGGCCGGATCAGTCGACTGCTGATGGCGTATTTCTATGCCCGGGCCGGAGAGTTTCCCCCGGTGATCACCACGGACCAAAAGGCCGATTATATTGATTCTCTTGAAGCCGCGGATCAGGGTCGGCTGGATTATTTCATTGATTATCTTGGTCTGCTGCGACAGCAAAGGGGAATCCTGACAACCCGTTGGCCCAAAGGGTTCTGGATGGTATGACGCATTACCGCCATGGCAATGGTGGCCTGAGCAACAACGGTGTTTATCATCCGCCTGATGACAATGGGGCTTATGAGGATGGGCTATATGTTGATATGAGACTATGAAAGTATTCTGGTGCCTGAGACACGAAGTCACTTTTAACTGTTATGTGCCGAGCTAAGGTGTCCTTCCGAGACATGTATTCGTCGTTTTGGGAACTTTCGTTTGCAAAAAGCAGCCCAAAGGCGCATTTTTTGGTGTGGAAATGATCTTTTAAAGATCTCGTTTGAATACTTTTACAGTCTCATATCAACATATGGGACCGATCTGACCGCCGGAGGAACGTTTCCTGTGACCGGGCTAGGCCTTCGACTGAGCCTTGGCAAGACCATCGCTCAAAGGCGGCTTACTACTGTTCCGACTCCTCTTGCCAAGACGATGTTCAAACTCAATGATGCGGGCCTTTGAACAAGCGTTCTCAGCTCCTAAGTCTGTATTCTCAGAGTGCAACCGGGCCAACTTGGCCTCAAGTTGTCGAACCTGCCTATCCAGTTTGACGATAATCTCGTGTCAAGCCATAACGTCAGATGACAATGGTGTGCTTGATATGTCTGTCACGAACCCTGTACTTGTTTACGGCCCGACATTGATTTAAGTTTCAGGAATAGAGATAGACAACCAGACTGTCAACCGGAAACGGGAAGAAAAAATTTCAAGGGTTATTTATGACTACCTGAGTAGTTACTTTAAAAATAGATTATTGCTAGAATATCCTGAACGTATAAATTTCTGAAATTATTGAGGCACTCTTGGAAAAAATTTGTGCATTGATTTGCCAGTAAAACCTCGTTATACTATCTGTCATGGTTGCAGAACATAATTTTCAAGAACTGGATAAGAAGATCGCCGTTATAGAGGAGAAGATGAATACTCACGCAGCCAAAATTGATTCAACCCTGAATGCCTTGAGGGCTGATCAAAGCTCCATGCTTGCGGGTCTACGTGCAGACCAAAGTGCCATGCGTGAAGGGCAAAGTGCCATGCGTGCAGACCAAAGTGCTATACGCAAAGAACAAAGCGCCATGCTCGAAGAGCAAAGTGCCTTTCGTGCATCGTTAGAACGGTTTAATGCAGAGGCTTCCAAACGTGAAACAAGACTAATCATTAGCGTTATCGGACTGCTCGTAGCTAGCGTATCTATCTTGGTGTGGCTAGGAGCAAGATAGATTGTCTCCAAAAACCACGTACATCCGAAATCACCTTTCTGTGCCATTCGATTTAAGTGCAATGAACTTTCTGGGTGTTGTTTGAACATCCCGAAATATATCCTTTTACCCCTGTCTGCAGGGGAGAGACGCAAAGCGGCTTGAATACCTGGGGGTGGATTCAATAAGTCAAAAGGGCTCTCATGCCAGGTTGATTGTTGATGTTCTGTTTTTCTTCGGATTGATGGACATGTGAAACACAGGTCTCTTGGTGGATTGATCAGGCTGGTGTAATGAAGATGGTTGCGACGGCGTGGTTTCTGATGTCCTTGATCGCAAAATTTTGTGCAGGAAATCCGTTTTAAAAATGGAGTTTATTATTCGCTATTTGCGAGAGGGTTGATCTTGATTCAACCGCAATAGTTCTGGTTAGGATTTAGACATTGAACAGGAAGTGAAGAATATCACCATCCCTGACTTCGTATGACTTTCCCTCCGTTCTGATTTTGCCCTTATTGCGGGCCTGCTGATATCCTCCACAAGATACAAATTCTTCATAGGAAATGGTTTCTGCCCGGATAAAACCCCTGCGGAAATCTTCATGAATGACTGCGGCTGCATCAAGGGCGGTCGTACCTTCAGGTACTGTCCATGCTCGCGTTTCTTTAGGGCCCGTTGTGAAATAGGTGATCAAACCCAGAAGGGAATAACCATTTTGTATCATTCGATCTAGTCCTGATATTTCTAACCCCATCTCAGCAAGATATTCCTGCTCTTCCGCAGCGTTCAACTGGCTTATTTCTTCTTCAATCTGTGCTGACACAAGAACCGCAGAAGCAGAATGTAATTGAGCGTACCGTTCCACCTGAACTGAATAATCGTTCCCTTTCTTGAGGGAGTTTTCATCAACATTGCACACATAGAGAAATGGCTTGGATGTAAGCAGTCCCAAACTTTGCCATAATTTGTGTTCTTCTTCATCAATACCCTCAGGTTTGGCATGATTACCTTTGGCAAGGTTGGATTGGGCGGTCTCTAACAGAATGTCCAGCCTGAAAGCTTCTTTATCACCACTCTTTACTTTCCTGGCCAAGCGAGATCTTTGTCTTTCTACGGATTCCAAATCAGCAAGTATCAATTCAGTTTCTATGGTTTCAATGTCCCTTAAGGGATCCACTTTCCCATCAACATGAACAATATTGTTGTCATCAAAACACCGAACCACATGCGCCAAGGCATCAACCTCCCGTATATTACCTAAAAACTTGTTCCCGAGTCCCTCGCCTCTTGATGCACCCCTGACAAGACCAGCAATATCAACAAAGGTTGTCTTGGCCTGGATAATTTGTCTTGATTTTTCAAATACTGCAATTCTGTCCAACCTAGGATCATTGACAGGAACTTCACCGAGATTGGCTTCAATGGTACAGAACGGATAATTTTCATTCTGAGCTGAGGCGGTATGGGTCAAGGCATTAAATAGTGTTGATTTGCCCACATTTGGCAAGCCTATTATTCCTGTCTTGAAACCCATGTGCTATTCCGTTGTCTTTAAGATTTATAAGGGGTAATTATATGGAGATGATATTATTGATATTTAAGGTTAAGGTTCAGAGAAGATTATGAAGATAAACCAGTACCTGTTTTTTGATGGCAACTGCGAAGAAGCATTTAATTGGTATGCTGAAATTTTCAAAATAAAGGATATATCTTTCGAACGTTACAGTGACATGCCCGGGCAAAGCCCATTTTCAAAGGAAATGGATCCCAAAATTATGCATGTTTCCTTACAGTTTGCTGGCGGTGTTCTTATGGGTTCTGATGATCCTACTGGCAACTATCAGAAACCTGGGGGCATGGCAACTTCCCTACATTTTGGTTCAGTTAATGAGGCGCGCGTCATATTTGAGAAACTATCAGATGGGGGCACCGTACAAATGAAATTTGAGCCGACCTTTTTTTCCCCAGGATTTGGAACCTGCAAAGATAAATTTGGCATGCCCTGGATGGTTCACGCGGAGCCGGATAATTGAATATTCTAACTTAGGGCTAGTACTTGTGACAAGACTAACTTCCAAATTTGAACACTTAAAAGCCAACAAACAAAAAGCTTTTATAGCCTACATCATGGCAGGTGATCCCAACCAGGACCTTTCACAGAAGATACTTGATGGGTTGCCGAAAGCAGGCGTAGATATCATTGAGTTAGGTATTCCCTTCACGGATCCAATGGCAGATGGTCCGACCATACAGTTGGCAGGCCAAAGGGCGCTTGCTGCTGGACAGACACTACCAAAAACCTTGTCAATGGTAGAAAGATTTCGAAGCACTGATGACAAGACACCGATCATACTCATGGGGTATTACAATCCGATTTACAGTTACGGTGTTCAGATTTTCATTAAACAAGCGGTTGATGTTGGGGTTGATGGACTCATTATTGTCGACCTTCCACCTGAGGAAGATCAGGAGTTGTGCATCCCATCTAATAATGCCGGAATGAGTTTCATCCGGTTAGCTACTCCGACAACAGATGACAAAAGATTGCCGAGGGTTTTGGAAAATACCAGTGGTTTTGTTTATTTTGTTTCGATAACGGGTATAACAGGAGCCAAAGCCCCCAAACCAGAAGAGGTTGCTCCGGATGTAGAAAGAATAAAGGCGGCTACCGATTTGCCAGTTTGTGTCGGGTTTGGAGTCAAAACTCCTGAAATGGCAAGGGCAATAAGTGACATCTCGGATGGTGTGGTAGTTGGATCCTCAATCGTTAATTTAATTGCTGAAGGACGTTCAGTTGATGAAATATTGGACTTCGTTCGGACCTTGGCTGATGGTGTGAAGCCTTCAAAATAGATCAATCGTCAGGTTTACTCATGCAACCAGAACGATTCAGATGACAATTGGAAATACAATATTGTGCCAATTATAACTTGCATTGATGATTTGAAACATCTGTACCGGCGTAAGGTACCCAAGATGTTTTACGATTATGTTGAGACAGGGAGTTGGTCAGAAAGCACATTTCAGAACAATACTGATGATTTGGGTTTAATCAAGTTCAACCAAAGGGTTGGAGTCGATATTTCCGATACCTCAATAGAAAATACCATGTTGGGCAACAAGGTGTCCATGCCCATGGCCCTCGCTCCTGTTGGTTTAACCGGAATGCAATCGGGGGATGGAGAGATCAAAGTTGCCAAGGCAGCCAAGAAAATGGGAATTCCCTATATTCTGTCAACCATGTCTGTCTGTTCGATGGAGGATGTGGCCAAGGAGGCAGGTGAAGGTTTTTGGTTTCAACTCTATTACATGAATGACCAGGACTTCAGTCGCAGATTAATTCAGAGAGCCAGTAATATCAATTGTTCTGCCTTGGTTCTGACTATGGACTTGCAAGTTCTTGGTCAAAGGCATATGGATTTAAAGAATGGGCTGTCGGTGCCACCAAGGCCTAACCTTTCCAACCTCATGGATTTATGTACTAAGTTACAATGGGGGTTGGGCATGTTACGATCCCCTAGAAAGAGTTTCGGCAATATTCACGGTCATGTAGAAGGGGTTGAAGATCTGGGGTCCTTGATGTCATGGGTGGCAGATCAGTTCTACTCCAAATTGGATTGGGAAAAGGTAAAAGAGGTAAGAGACAACTGGGATGGACCGCTGATTCTAAAAGGAATTATGGATGTTGAGGATGCGAAAAAGGCTACCACAATTGGAGCCGATGCCATCGTTGTTTCAAACCATGGTGGTCGCCAGTTAGATGGGGCGCTCTCCTCAATTAGGGTTTTACCAAATATTGTGGAAGCTGTAGGGGATAAAATTGAAGTCTATTTTGATTCCGGCATCCGATCTGGTCAGGATATATTACGAGCAATAGGCTTAGGTGCGAAAGCAACCTTAATTGGTAGAGCTTATATTTATGGCCTTGGTGCGATGGGTGAAGAGGGTGTCAGGAAAGCTATTGAAATTATGCAAAAAGAATTGAGTGTTTCAATGGCGCTTTGTGGTATTAGGGATATTTCTGAGTTCAACAGGAATAATTTGTTGATCCCCTCTGATCTGGAAACGAACTGGCGTAATTAGATCTCCATTGCATTTTTCGTTGTTGTTATAACCGAACCAGGTTGATTTAGAGGTTTTGGATTATATATCTACGAGGCACTGTGGATATGCACCCTTGGAGGATATTCACGATCATTTGGTTTAGGAGATATAAATGGTAACTGATAACATACCGAATCTCCGAGCAGAAATCAGACCGGGGACAGGCAAGGGGGCCGCTCGGAAAGCTCGGCGAGAGGGTTTTGTACCCGGAGTTGTTTATGGAGGGGGCGAGGATCCCGTAACCATAAACGTGAATTTTAATGAATTGCTTAAAAAATTAAGAGAAGGCAGGTTTCTATCTACCCTTTTCAATTTGCAAATTAAGGACATGGAAGATGTCAGGGTCATTTGCCGTTCAGTTCAAAGAGATGTTGTTCTTGACCTTCCAACCCATATAGATTTGATGAGATTGAGGAGAAATTCCAAAATTAACCTGTTTATACCGGTTGAGTTCATTAATGAAGACAAATGTGACGGGATTAAGCGTGGAGGTGTTCTGACGGTAGTAAGAGGTGAGGTTGAGTTAATAGTTACAGCGGGCGAAATTCCTTCCTCTCTGGAAGCTGACCTGGAAGGGTTGGAAGTAGGTGATGTGATAACCATCTCCAAAGTAAAATTACCCCAAGGAACAAGACCTACCATTAGTGATCGGGATTTTGTGATTGCGAATATATCGGCACCTTCAGGCCTGCGGTCAGCTGATCAGGAAGAAGAGGGCGAGGTGGAAACCGAGGAAGAAGAAGAGACGCAGGAAGAACAAACATAGTTTGTTCTGATTTTACCGTTCAAATTTTCCGGAGTAATTACCGGAAAACTTGTCTTTCACGCGGTTTTTCACCATTCCTTCACTTAATATTGGTAAATATTACCTTAAAGTGAAGATAATAGAGGACCGTAATTGTGTTGTTGATCGCAGGACTTGGGAACCCCGGCTCCAAATACAGTCTGAACCGCCATAATATTGGTTTCATGGTACTGGATTCGCTTGCGGAAACCTACACCGACGGCAAATGGCGTAAAAAATTCCATGGTCAAATAATTGAATGTTCCCATGAAGGAAGAAAAATACTCCTGCTCAAACCCCAAACTTTCATGAACAAATCAGGTCTTTCTGTAGGAGAGGTTGTTAAATTTTACAAAATTTCACCATTGCAGGTCATGGTTTTTCATGATGAGATTGACCTTGCCCCCGGCAAGGTCAGAGTAAAGACAGGAGGTGGACATGCTGGCCATAATGGATTAAAGTCAATAATCGACCACATTGGCCCGGATTTTGTAAGAATTCGCATAGGGGTAGGACATCCGGGGAGCAAAGAACTTGTGCATAATCATGTGTTGAGTAACTTTTCAAAGAAAGAACAAACTGATTTCTTGGCGCACCTGATATCTGGAGTAAAGGAGGGTTTCCCATATTTGATTGGTGATAATCAAACGGAGTTTCTGAACAAAGTCAACCTTGCCCTACCTCAGAAAACCAAGGGGGAAAATTTTCAAAAAAATCAGAAAAAATTGTCATTTCCTAAAGAAAACAAGGAAACAGGAATCTTCACGAAACTTACTAAATTCTTTGGGTGAACTGATATGGTGTAAAATTGGGTTGTTCTCTTTTGAGCCTCAATTGCATTTTTTTTGATGTTGTAACTTTGTTACCACCAGAACATAATTCTCTCCCTATTTCAAACCATTGGTTTAGATTCTGATTAAGCTGTGTATCTCTTTGTACGCAGGGCACCAACCAATCGTCACTTCAAACCCTTATCCGGCTCGGCGTACTGTTACCTAGCAGCGTAGCAACCCAAAGCCCACATTCGCGGCGAGGATACTCCGGGAGATCAAACCAATCAATAATTACGGTTCCATTGCTACTGCCCAATCCCCGAACCGGTTAACCTTTCCCGTTTTCCACGACCGTGTCCAGTCTAATGGTGGGAACATTCCTCTTTCCAGGTGAGGAAAGCAACCATTATTCAATCGGAATAATGGGGTTACATCTGTTGCCAAGGTCGAGAGCTCTGCGAGTGCCAAGAAGAAGACAACTTTTGATAGGCTATGCCGTCCACAGTTTCAGGACGCTTCTAGAGGATCTGCTAACCATGGTTTTGAATATGGGAAAAGCAAAGGATTCGTGAGGTAAGAGATTGGTTTTGGTGACTGAACCAACGGAAATAAAGAAAAAAGCATTTGGGGTATTGGAGATTAAACTGAAAAAGAGTGTTGACATATCTTTGACAGGTTGATTAAACCTTTGAAAAGTCTCAAATTCCCTTATAATTGGGTATGCAGGATAAGAACATACTCAATTATTTCCGAAAGTTAAGGCTAAAATGAACAAGGATACTTATAATCAAGTTAATGTTTTTGGAGAACCACTGATCCCATGTTCTTATAACCCCAAAACAGGATTTTACCGAACAGGTTGCTGTGAAACATCCAATGCTGATATTGGTAATCACACCGTCTGTGCCATCATGACGGATGAATTTCTTACCTATTCAAAGGAAGCAGGAAACGATTTATCTACACCTGTTCCAGCCTACGGTTTCAGCGGATTGAAGGCCGGGGACCAATGGTGCCTTTGCGCTGGAAGGTTTCTGGAAGCCTTTCAAGCGGGTAAAGCTCCCAAGATTGTACTTGGTGCTACGCATATAAGGGCCATTGAGGCGGTTCCGCTGGAGATTTTGAAACAATATGCAATTGATCTGAACTAGTCAGAGGAATCCAACTCTATACCGAGCGCTTCGGCAACTGTAAAAATATCCTTGTCACCGCGTCCGCACATATTCATGCAAATGATATGGTCTTTAGGCAAATCACCAGCAATCTTCAGGACATGTGCCAGGGCATGGCATGGCTCAAGGGCAGGTAGAATTCCTTCCAACTCACAACAAATTTGAAAAGCTTGAAGAGCCTCTTTATCGGTGATGGAAACATAGGTCGCTCTTCCTGTTTCATGGAGCCATGAATGTTCTGGACCAATTCCCGGATAATCCAGGCCAGCAGATATTGAAAAACCTTCCAGAATTTGGCCGTCCAAATCCTGCAACAAATATGTCCGGTTACCGTGAAGAACACCGGGGCGGCCACCTGTCAACGATGCACAGTGCTGCATCTTTGCATCAACACCTTTACCACCTGCTTCAACTCCAATGATTTCTACGCTCCGGTCATCTAGGAAGGGATGAAACAAACCCATAGCATTGGACCCGCCCCCAATTGCAGCGATAAGAGTGTCTGGCAACCGGCCCTCCATTTCTTGCATTTGTGATTTTGTTTCTTTCCCGATAATTGACTGAAAGTCTCTTACCATTGCGGGATAGGGATGGGGTCCGGCAACAGTGCCAATACAATAAAAGGTATTGTTTACATTTGTAACCCAGTCTCTTAGTGCATCATTCATGGCATCTTTGAGGGTACCACGTCCTGATGTTACAGGGACAACTTCGGCTCCGAGCAATTTCATGCGGAAGACATTCGGAGCCTGACGTTCGACATCATGGGTGCCCATATAAACAATGCAAGGGAGGCCAAACCTTGCACAAACCGTGGCTGTTGCAACCCCGTGCTGGCCAGCCCCTGTCTCCGCTATTATTCTTGTTTTCCCCATCCTTTTAGCCAGAATAATTTGACCCAGAACATTGTTGATTTTGTGCGCACCAGTATGATTCAGCTCATCACGCTTGAAATAAATTTTGGCTCCGCCCAGGTGATCTGTCAGTCTTTCGGCAAAGTAGAGAGGTGAAGGTCGACCGACATAATGTTTCCAAAGATAATCCATTTGCGACCAGAAACTGTCATCATCCTTGGCCTTATCGTATTCCTGCTCCAAATCAAGGATCAAGGGCATGAGCGTTTCGGAAACAAAACGGCCACCAAATTTTCCAAAACAACCGTTTTCATCGGGTGCCGAGAAAAAGGTATTAAAGAGGTTCTGATTCATTATTGTCCCTTTGCTGCTTTAATAAAATCTTTAATTGCCTTATGGTCCTTCACTCCAAGGCTTCTTTCAACTCCAGATGATACATCAACCTGTTCTGCTTTAGTCAATTTGATAGCTGTTGCAACATTTTCTGCATTTAGTCCCCCTGCAAGCATCCAGGGGGTTTTCCAATCATAACCCGAAAGCAATTTCCAATCAAAAGCAATTCCGTTACCACCTGGAAGGGTGAGATCGTCTGTTGGTTTAGCATCAACCAATATTTGATCTGACACATGGGAATATTCATTCAACTTGGATAAATCCATTTTATCCTTGATTCCCAAGGCCTTCATTATGGGGAGGTTATACATATGGCTAATTTCTGAAACTCTGGAGACTTTTTCCCGGCCATGAAGTTGAATAAGGTCGGGATCCACGGCTGAAACTATTTTATCAAGGTAAAAGTCCTCCGGATCAACCACAAGAACAACTTTTTTGACGCTGGGAGGAACAATTGTTGCAAGTGTTGAGGCTTGTTCCAAAGTCAGATTCCTAGGGGATTTTGTAAAAAATACGAATCCTAAAAAATCTGCCCCGGCATTGATGGAAGTGATTATGTCATCGGGAGTTGATAACCCACAAATTTTTACTTTCAATTGACTCTACTATCCCAAAACATCATTTTTCCAGAAGTGCAAGGATTTCATCTTCAGTTGTGTTCATCTTTTTCAAACCGGAGACCTCTCTCTCCAAATCCCTTATTTTCCTGTTACTTTTCGTTGCTTTCGACCGATGCTGATGTTCACGCAACCACTCCCAGACAAAACCAAGAAACAAACCAAAGATGATTCCTCCCAAGACAACAATAAAAGTTGGCACCTCCACCATCGGTACAGAAAAGATGTTTGACAGGGTTTCAGGCAGTAACCGAAGTGTAACAAGATCTCTGTTGGCCAGGGCCAAAAAACAAAGGATGATTCCGAGAATTAATAAAAAACAGTATTTGATAAAGCGCACAACCAATCCTAGTCGGTTTCACCTTTATACATTTTAACAGCTTCTTTCATGGCAAGTCCAGGCTTAAAGATCACCCTGTTGCGGTTTTCAAGGATGAAGGTTTCTCCCGTACGAGGATTCCTACGTTCGACGGACTTGTTCTTGTTAACTGAGAGATGCAAGTGATTCCTGAGTTGAACAGGTTTTCCATCAGCGAGAGCATTTCCGATTTCCTCAAAAACGGTTTCTACCATCTCCTTGACCACTTTTTTGGGCACAGAATTGAATTTGGTGGATAAATTCTGGATTAGTTCAGAACGTGTCATCCTATTTTCCCTACAACCATTAAAGGAGGAATTACCATATTATACCATACCTTGTTGCTTTAAATTACAAAAAACATCCGTTGGCCAAGGTAACGCACCACCCGGATAACGTATCAATGACAGGTAAAGTCGTTACTTCATGCAAAGATAATCAAAGAATTATCCACAGTTAAGACTGTTTCTCTAGTCATCATTCTTTTTTTCCAAAGCTTCCCCTAAAATGTCTCCAAGAACAGCACCTGAATCCTCAGAAGAATATTTCTCCATGGCTTCCTTAGCTTCTTTCATTTCAAGTTGGCGTATGGAAAGACCTAACTTTCTGGTGGATGAGTCAACATGGGTTACTTGAGTTTCAATCTTTTGCCCTACCTTGAACTTGTTTGGTAGCTGGTTATCCCGGTCCTTACCAAGTTCACTTCGCTTGATGAGAGTCGTGATGCTTTTGAGTTCGACTTCAATAGCGTTTTCCAGAATATCTGTAACCTTTACTGTTACCGTTTTCCCTTTGAAAAGACCACTCGTTGATTCCAAAAATGGATCTGCTTCCAAGCCTTTGATTGAAAGCGCAACACGCTCCTTGTCGATGTCAATTTCACTAACCACGAATTCAATACGGTCCCCCTCGCTGTATTCTTTGAGGGCTTCATTACCTGGCCTGTCCCAACTCAGGTCAGAAAGATGAACCATACCGTCGATATCATATTCAAGACCAACAAACAGACCGAACTCAGTGATATTCTTAATTTCTCCCTCCAACTTGGTTCCACGTGGGTAATTTTCAGCAAAATCTTCCCAAGGATTGGGTATTGTTTGTTTTAAACCAAGAGAAATTCTTCTTTTGGCCTTGTCAATGTCCAAAACCATCACTTCTACTTCCTCGGAGGTAGAAACCAACCTTGCAGGTACAGTATGCTTTCTGTTCCAGGACATTTCAGATATGTGAATAAGACCTTCAATACCCTCTTCAAGCTCAACAAAAGCACCATAATCGGTAATATTTGTTATAAAACCCTTATGCTTGGTATTCACAGGATAATTCTTGTCGACTGTGAACCAGGGATCTTCCCTAAGTTGTTTGATACCCAATGAAATTCGCTGTGATTCCTTGTTAATGGATACAACGCGAACCTTGACTGGTTTTCCAATACTTACCACCTCGGAAGGATGTTTTATCCTTCGCCATGACATATCGGTGATATGAAGCAAACCGTCGACACCTCCCAAATCCACGAAAGCACCATAATCAGTAACATTCTTTACAATCCCTTCAATGATTTCACCTTCAGTGAGCTTGTTGACTATTTCGGCGCGCAATTCAGCACGGCTCTCTTCCAATATGGCCCTTCGAGATACGACAATATTGTTTTTATCCCGGTCCATTTTCAAAATGGCAAATTTTTCGGGGACACCGATAAGATTTTCCATATCTTTGACTGGACGAATATGTACTTGTGAGCCTGGCAGAAAAGCTATAACACCCCCGAGATCAACAGTAAATCCACCCTTAACCCGGGTAATGATTGATCCTTCGACCTTTTCGTTGTTTTCCTGGGCCTTGAGCAACCTTTCCCAAGCCTCCTCACGTCGGGCCCTTTCTCTTGAAATAACCGCTAGTCCGCTACCATTTTCCACACTTTCATAAAAGACATCAACTTCATCCCCAATATTGACCTCTTCCCGGGATCCCGGACCTGTGAATTCCTTGCTATCTATGCGGCCCTCTACTTTTGAACCAACATCAACGACAACGTGACCGGACTCTATTGCTAGAACCTTGCCCTTCACGACACTCCCCACCTTTGGGCTTTCAAGAGTAAAGTATTCATCAAGGAGAGTTTCGAACTCTACCATTGTGTTTTCTGTTTGTACCAAAATGGTCTCCTAAATTCTATTATACTGGCCAAGGGTTGGTTCCGATGGTCTTTGAACATTAACTACTTCTGCTACAGAAATTTGTAGGGTCTATTAACTAGGTGCCACTCAACTTAAGTTCAACCTTTGTTATGACCCGTTCCAATGATTGTTTGATTGTTAACATGGATGTATCAATCAAAATTGCATTTTCGGATTGTTTTAGGGGGGCATACGATCTGGACGTATCCCTCATGTCTCTTTCTACAAGCGCATCAAAAACTTCCGTGTAGGTTATGTCTATGCCTTGTTGAAGGACTTCCCTAAATCTTCTTTGTGCTCTGACCTGCTGGCTAGCGGTTATGTAAAACTTTATATCAGCATCAGGACAGATCACAGTTCCTATATCCCTTCCATCAAGAACGGCTCCTTCCCCTACACTTGCAAAATTGCGTTGAAAGTCAATCAATGCTTTCCTTACACCCGGAATAGAAGCAACTTCCGAGGCAATCCGACTTGTTTCAGGAAACCTTAATCCTTCCTGCTCAAGATCGTCAACATGTAATTTTTGCGCTTCCTCGATGGCTTTAATGGGATCTAGGGAGATATTATTCTTTACAAGATTTCTGGCCACAGCACGATAAACCAATCCCGTATCTAAGAATGACCAATCAAAATGCCTGGCAACATTTCTCCCTATGGTTCCTTTTCCGGAAGCCGCAGGTCCATCAATTGCTACAACAAAAGCCATACCATCCTGTACCAGTCAATTTGTCGGATTCTCTCTTTCATAAATCCGTTCGGATAAAACCAAATAATGTTACTTCTCAATACGTATAAAGCACTCAAATTTCCGAACTGTTCTGGATAAGGTAGTTAATATTGCTCAGATTTAAATTGTTTGCAAATCTTTTGAAATAAATCCACTACTCAGAATGCTAATATATATTTACAACTATCTTGACCCACCAAGTTTTTCTGGTGTTTTTTATAAGAAAATTCGTACAAATGATCTGAATCCCTAAGATTGGAGTAATTTGGAGAATAATGTCATATGTGTGGACGATTTGCCCAGGGTTTGATTGAAGATGAGGTTATGGACTTCTTTGAATTGTCCAAAATCGTTAATTTTCCACCATACCAGCCTAAATATAATGGTGCACCAACGCAGAATTTCATATTATGTCGACACAATGAATCAGAGCATCGATCACTTGCCAGCCTTACCTGGGGGCTGGTACCATTCTGGGCCAAGGAAAGGTCAATCGGTACTCGTCTTATCAATGCCCGATCGGAAACCGTTGACAAGAAACCTTCCTTTCGAAATGCATTTCGATGTCGTCGATGCCTAGTACCAGCCAATGGCTGGTTTGAGTGGCAACGCAAGGATGGCAACACACAACCATATTATATCCAATTGACGGGGGGATTGCTGATGGCGTTTGCCGGTATTTGGGAAACATGGGTTGGTGAAGATGGAACTCTTGAAACTTTTTCCATTTTGACACGCGATGCCATAACGAAACTCAAGAGTATCCATCATCGACAGCCAATTTTGGTTGAACAGGATTGCTTTGATACTTGGCTGGATGCAGACAGTTCCAAAGAGGACCTCAACAAAGTCATTCTTGCAAACCCACCTGAGTTTGAAGCTTGGCCTGTTTCCAATTTAGTCAACAATGCAAGGAATAATGTTTCAGAAGTTATGGTACCGATTTAAGCAAACTAAATCGAAAGGAAAACCGTTTAAATGCCACAAGTTTTCTTCTCCTCACGGGGACTTGTAGGCTAAGAATTATAGCAAAAATGAACTTGTTGGTAGAAATCTCGGTTCGTACCATCCTATATCTAGGCCCTACCTTCCTGGCTAGGGCTTCTACCTTAGAAATTTGTCGTATCAATGGTAAAGGAATATCAAATGTTTTTCAGGAGCACAAAACATGGCAGAAGTTGAACTAAAACCCCTGCAAGCCTTTCCATCAAATAAATTAGAAGGTAACGTCGCCATCTCCGGCGACAAATCAATTTCCCATCGTGCCGTTATCCTTGGGAGCATGGCGGTTGGTGAAACCAAAATCAAGGGGTTGTTGGAATCTGATGATGTTCTGGCAACAATAAATGCAGTTCGGCTTCTCGGTGCAACAGTAAATAGAAATTCCAATGGTAGTTACAGCATATTCGGAGTGGGAACAGGGGGGTTCTTTGAACCTGAAAACATCATTGATTGCGGCAATTCCGGGACCGCTGTACGCTTGCTAGTTGGAGCTGTCGCAACGACACCTATTGCGACAATTTTCACGGGCGATGCATCCTTAAGGTCCCGACCCATGGACAGGATAATTGAACCTCTTAGAGGTTTTGGAACTGAATTCCATGGGCGCAAGTCTAATCTACTCCCCATGACTGTTATTGGAACAGATGAGCCAGTTCCCCAGTTATACAAGCTTCCAGTAGCTTCTGCACAGGTCAAATCAGCTATTATTTTGGCAGGATTAAATGCCCCGGGACAAACAACTGTAATTGAAGAAAAGGCAACAAGAGATCACACTGAAAGAATGTTGAAAGCCTTTGGTGCAGGCATAAATATAGAGGAAACAGAAGCAGGAACGGCCATTACCATTGATGGTTATGCAGAGTTGGAACCATTGGAAATGAAAGTTCCCAGTGATCCCTCTTCGGCGGCGTTCATCGTTTCAGCAGCTCTGGTTGTTGAAAATTCGAGTATTGTGGTTAGAAATATAGGCATGAATCCAACTCGCACCGGACTGTTCAAGACACTTGAGGAAATGGGTGCCAACCTCCAATATGAATGGGTTGATAACGATTCTGGTGAACCTTTAGCCCATGTTCATGCTCGTTCTTCTGACCTCAAAGGAGTAGAAGTTCCCAAGGAAAGAGCACCATCAATGATAGATGAATATCCCATTCTTGCAGTTGTCGCAGCACTGGCCGAAGGTAAAACCGTTATGCGTGGAGTCAAAGAGCTCAGGGTTAAGGAAACAGATCGTATCAAGGCAATGGTAGAAGGCTTAACTTCTTGTGGTGTGAGAGTAACAGAATATGAGGATGGTTTGACCGTGTATGGCAAGGGCAAGGGATCCGTAAAGGGAGCCGCAATGGTGAAAACCCATTTTGATCACAGAATTGCAATGAGTTTTCTTTGTCTGGGTCTTGCTGCCGAAAAGCCAGTAATTGTGGATGACGGCACATCCATCAATACAAGTTTCCCGGAATTTGTGGGAATAATGGAAAACCTCGGTGCCAGAATTGGATCCTATCAGGATAACACGAAGTAGAGGTTGGAATGGAGGATTTTTCAATTTCTACGAAAGGTCAGGTAAAGTGGTGTCCTTCCGCCAAGTAAAGCCTTTTTCTCATATCGAGTTGATTGCCAGCCTTTCCAAGGCCGTTTCCAGTCTGCTGCCCTTTCAGCCTCCCATTCAAAATTTGGATTAAAGTGCAATTGCTCAACCGTTTGGCGGGCATAATCCGATACATCAGTGGCTATACGCAGTTGTGCATCAGGTTTCATTATCCTCGCCAAAGGTTCCAGATGCTCTGGTGTTACAAAGCGACGACGATGGTGCTTTTTTTTCGGCCAGGGATCAGGATAAAGTACAAAAACTCTTGTGACCGACTGTTCAGGGAAATAGGGAAACAGATTTCTAATATCATCGGGATATACCAAGATATTGTCAACCTTCTCTTCCCGCAATTTACCTAATAGGGAAGCCACCCCATTGAGATAAATTTCACAGCCGATAAAACCAGTGTCAGAGTTCAATTTAGCATGATCCAGCAAGTGTTCACCTGAACCAAAACCTACTTCAAGCCAAACAGATGATTTTCCCGGAAAGGCCACAGTTAAATCCAATTTTTGCTTACCATCAGGAGTGGTATCCAAAAAGTTAAGCACATTGAGTTTCTTCAGATCAACTGCCAGAAGTTCCTTTTGTCTACTTCGTAGTTTTCTGCCCAATCGCTTGCCGTAAAAGTTACGGATTAACGTATTCGCAAATTCTTTGTCAGGCACCAGAAAATAATTGTCATCAAGATGTTTTAGGTGATTCCATCAAAGTCATCAACCAAGTCGGTATTTTCCCATGTGAAATCACCATTCCCGCTTGGTGCTCTACCAAAATGGCCGAAAGCAGCTGTAGTCTGATAAATTGGTGCATTAAGTTTCAAATGTTCCCGGATACCCCTTGGGGTCAAACCACTCATTTTATCCCCGATCACTTCAAATAACCTTTGTTCGATTTTTTCTGGTGCAATTTTTGACGTTCCGAAGGTATCCAAAAATAACGAGGTTGGTTCAGGCTTACCAATCGCATATGAAATTTGAATGAGACATTTCTCGGCCAGACCTGCAGCAACGATATTTTTGGCCAGATATCTGGCTGCGTAGGCCGCAGAGCGGTCGACTTTAGTCGGATCCTTGCCAGAAAATGCTCCACCACCGTGTGGCGCAGTGCCTCCATAGGTATCCACAATGATTTTTCGTCCCGTCAAACCACAATCGGCCGCAGGGCCTCCCTTGACAAAAATACCAGTTGGGTTGACCAACCATTCTTCATCGGCTAGGTTTGCGACCCATTCTGCAGGAAGTAATGCCGAGGCAATAGGTTTGACAATGTCCTTGACATCCTCTGAATTCAAACCTTCAATATGCTGCGAGGAAATAACGACCCGTTCCAAACCAACCGGTTTCCCACCGTCAAAACGAAGCGTTACTTGTGATTTGGCATCAGGCCCAAGTTTGTTACCATCATCCTCATTATTTCGGTAATCTTCAATCCCTTGCAAAATACGATGAGCATAATACAGTGGTGCAGGCATAAATTCAGGTGCCTCATTGACAGCATAACCAAACATCAATCCCTGATCACCAGCACCCTCATCCTTGCCTTCACTGGCATCTACCCCTTTGGCAATATCTGCCGACTGGCCATGCATAAAGTTTTGAAAAACAAAGGTTTCCCAATGAAAGTCATCTTGCTCATAACCGATGCTTCGAACACAATTTCGGGCGATTCCTTCCAATGTTTGCCAAACAGCTTCTGGTCCTCTGTATTCACCGGCTACGATGACGGTATTTTTTGAAACCAGTGTCTCACAACCTAAACGTGCGTCAGGCTGTTCATGTAAGAAGGCATCAAGAATGGCATCAGAGATTTGGTCACACACCTTGTCAGGATGACCCCGCGAAACTGATTCAGACGTAAATATCCCCTTTTTGATTGACATAAAAACTCCCTAGTGTTTAGTCCCATACAAAAATATTCCATTATAACAGCTTTGAACCAAGCTCTGATCGACATTTTCTGTGAATAAATAAGGAACTATTTGTATGAATCGATCCACTAGGTTCAAATTTCCTGATTATAACCTCGGTTGGTAAATTGACTTTAAAAACAAAGTTTCTTTCAACTAATATTCGTAATAATTTTTGACCTGATAAACAAGAACGCTCCTGACAAAAACAACAAGAATCTCAATGGCCAGTCTCCTGCTTTCGAGTAAAATGTGGCAGATTGTGATGCTGGAATTTGCGAGTCCAGAACACCTCTGGTTCCAACATCCAATTTCGAAACAATACGTCCATAACCATCTATGACGGCTGAAATGCCATTATTTGATACCCGGACCAAGGGCAAGCCAAGCTCGGTGGAGCGCGTTTTCGCCATGACAAAATGTTGCTTTGGTCCCCATGAATTACCAATCCAGGCATCATTCGTAATTTGAAGCAGGATATCTGGCCTTCTGTCGGTTCGAACCTCATGCGGGAATATGGCCTCATAACAAATCAAGGCCCTGACGGTCCCCAAAACAGGGAGATCCAGGAAAGATATTCCTGTCCCTTCGGAAAAGTCCCAGATCTCATCATTGGCCAATCCTGAACCCAAAATCCATTTAAGAAAACCTTCAAACGGGATAAATTCACCAAATGGTACCAGATGCTGTTTATCATAGATTTGCTCCAAACTGCCTTTGGCATCCAGTGACATCAGGCTGTTATACATTCTGTTGTCATTATACCGTCTGTAACCCGCTACTAATGGCCTATGTCCTATCCTTGCCGATATATTCGACATATCCTTTTCATCTACAAAAACCGTAACGGCTGTTTCTGGCCAAATGATGAGACCTGCATTATTTTTCCCTGCAGAATTGCTAAGATCCAGAAGCAGATTGAAATTTTCGCTTTGTTTTAGAGGTTCCCATTTATCTTTTTGCGGGATATTGGGTTGTATTATTCTAACTATCCCGCCAGAGGGTTCAAAATGCATCTTAGGTGGAACCCTTTGCCATCCCCAAAACCAAATGGCAGCCAACACAGTAATTGAAATAAGTGCACCCTGGCCAAAATTCTTCCACACAAAAGGTAATATGGTCAGAAAAATTATTAGACCTGTTAGTCCATTAGCCCCAATAACTGATGTTATCTGGATGATGGGAGTGCTATCAAGAGTATAGGCAAACATACCCCAAGGGAAGCCAGTAAACAAATGCTCTCTCAGAAGTTCAACAGCGATCCAACTCAGCCCCAGAAAAAAATATTTGTATCTTAATTCATCTTTCAATAGAGCCGGCACGCCAAAAGCAAGTCCCCATAAAAGGGATAGTCCCACAGCTGTAACAATGAGTGCAAACGGAGCCATCCATCCATTTTTTGTAGGCTCAACAAGAAAAGGAAACACAAGCCAGGAAAGGGTTGCCAGATAGTATCCTGTGCCAAAGAGTGCCCCCACCATGAAGGAGGGGACAAACCCCTTCGCCTTGGAGAATAAATAGACAGCAATGCCAATGCCAATCAATGTCAGTGCTGGCCAAGAGACAGGAGCATTACCCATGGATGTGAGTAATCCTGCTGCGCAAGGGTAACTAGCTCGCAAGTAGTATTTCATAACACGAGGTGTATCCAGAGGCATGATACCATTGCTTTTCCGGCAAGGAAACTAATTTACTTTTACTTCCAGAAGATCCATTTTCCTGTTATCACCCTTTAGAATCTTTATGACCAGACCCAACCCCTCAAACTCCAAGGTCTCATCCTGATTGGGGATCCTGTTGATTTTGGTCGAAACCCATCCACCCAACGTATCCACCTCTTCATCCAGGTTGTTCGTCAAATCTATGTCCAGAAGTTGCTCAAGATCTTCCAAGGGCGTTTTAGCAGGACAGTGGTAGAGACTTGTCGCTATCTCTACAATTCCCTGGGCATTTTCTTCTTCGGTATCGTGTTCATCAATAATTTCACCAAAATGGTGTTCCAGCAGATCCTCAATGGTAGCCAGCCCGTCTACACCGCCATATTCATCAATGACCAGGGCCATGTGACAATGATCATCCTGCATTTTGAGCCTTAATTCACTAATGGGCATGGAAGGAGGTACAAAAAGAAGTTCCCTCAATTCATTCTCAATTTTGAATTTTTTTCTTGCTCTTCCATTAAAACCATATTTCAGGGCAATATCCTTGAGATGTACAAATCCCAGCGGATTGTCGAGATTTTCATGAAAAACTGGAATTCGTGTTCGTTCACTTTCCTTGAAAACCTCCACTAGTTCAGGTAGCGTTATTGTATCAGGTACAGCAACAACACCAGCCTTAGTCACAGCAACATCTTCTACTGTACCTTCTTTAGTCAGGGGATCGTCTATAATTTCAATTCCATTATTGTCCGATAATGGAACGTCGTCATCATTACCATTACCCTTGTCATCGCCCTGTGAAGATCCAGAAAAAAGCTGAAAAATTTTCCTTAATCCATTTGATTTGTTACTGCCGGACATTTTTTGATCATTTCTACTGTGGGATTTATGCTGATCTGATGATGAATGATTCATTTTGGGCACACAACAAATTAATTCAATTGCGCATCTGATTATCCCCATAAGGATCGGTTATCCCCATGGTTGCAAGAATCTTTGTCTCCATACCCTCCATTATTTTCTCATCCTGTTTCTGGTAGTGAGTAAATCCAACCAAGTGAAGTGTGCTATGAACGAGAAGGTGACTCAAATGGTTGGCTAGAGTCAAGCCAAAATGAGAGGATTCCAAAACCAATGTATCAAAAGATACAGCTATGTCACCCAAAAACCTAAAGACCTGATCACCATCCAGTGAATCAGGAAACGTCATATCTCCTGCTTGCCACGATAAGACATTGGTTGGTTGGTTCTTGTTTCGAAACTTTTTATTCAATTTCTGAATAGTACCATCATTAGTCGCCAGTAAATTGATTTCGCACGGGTCAAGCTTGGGGTCATATTCATACAGAGCAGAATTGATTGACCTATCAGCAAGATCTTCAATTGGTGTATCAAACCACCTTTCGTCTTTAACGACCAAACAAACCTTATGGCGCGGATAATCTGCAATATTACTCATTGTAGGCTTTGATGATTTCAGATACAATTCGGTTACGCATAACGTCTCTGGCTGTAAGTTCCGAAAAGGCAATCCCTTTTATCCGGCCGAGAATATTGCGAGCTTCAACCAAGCCAGATTCCTGACCCTTGGGGAGGTCAATTTGAGTAATATCCCCTGTTATGGCCATTCGGGAGCCTATCCCCATACGCGTAAGGAACATCCGCATTTGCATTCGGGTTGTATTTTGGGCCTCGTCGAGGATAATAAAGGCATTTGATAAAGTGCGTCCTCTCATAAAAGCAAGGGGAGCAATTTCGATTTTTCTGGAAGCAATGTGTTTTTCGATTGTTCCTGGCGGCAGGAAATCATGCAAAGCATCGTAAAGGGGTTGCATGTAGGGGTCAATCTTTTCTTTCATGTCTCCAGGGAGAAATCCCAGTCGTTCGCCTGCTTCTACCGCAGGTCGAGCCATGACAATACGATCAACTTCCTTGGACGATAAACTAGCCACTGCTACAGCAACTGAAAGATAGGTTTTACCCGTACCGGCAGGACCAATGCCGAACACAATCTTTTTTGACAACAAATTGTCGAGATATTCGTGTTGTGCATGTGATTTAGGTGCAACAACCTTTTTTCTTGTTCTTATTTCCAATCCGGTGTTGAATTCGGTTCTGCTTTCCTTCGGGTTGGATTTAACAGTTCTATCCTTGGACAGGGCCATCTGTATGGTCTGATTTAATTCAGTCTCATTAATAGACCGTCCATGACTGACGCTCTCGTAAAGGTGGAGTAAGGTCTGGTTGCCGATTTCAATCTCTGGAGGATCGCCCAACAGTGATAGTGAGTTTCCTTGTCTGATAATGTGGATTCCCAAACTGTTTTCAATTTTGTTAAGGTTTTCATCACAAACCCCACACAAATCTATCAGCCGCTGATTATCTGAGAACTCTATCCGCTTTTCCGTGACGGAAGGTACTATCGACAAAAAAGCCCTCCCTCATGGGTATAAAATAGATCAAATATCAAGACCTGATCCTTAATTTCAATCCAAAACCTTTCTTTTCAATCCAAAGTAAACTCGTACCCTAATTTATCTGAAACGGGTATTCGTTATCAATCTAGCATCTTCGTACAGAAATTTCCAATGAATCTTCAAAAATGAGCATTATTTTCCTTCATTGAGGACTTTCTCAAAGATGCCAATGATTTCGTCAAGATGTGTTTTTTCGGCAATAAGTGGAGGAGACATGGCAATAATATCACCGGTTACTCTCACCAGAAGGCCTTTTTCAAAAGCATCAACGAACACTTCAAAGCCCCTTCTTCCCGGTTCACCGGGCATTGGTTCAAGTTCCACTGCTCCAATCATTCCTTCATTGCGAATGTCAATCACATTTGGCAGGCCTTTCAAGGAATGTACACAGTCCTCCCAGTATGGTGTCATGCTCTTGGCACGTTCAAACAATCCATCTTCACGGTAAGTTTCGAGGGTCGCCAAACCTGCAGCACATGCCACCGGGTTGCCAGAATAGGTGTAACCATGAAACAGTTCAATAAGGTGCTCAGGGCCAGTCATGAAAGCATCATAAATATCCTTGGTTACCACAACACCCCCCATCGGAATAACCCCATTGGTCAGTCCTTTGGCACAGGTGATCATGTCAGGCTTAACATCATAGTGAATAGCGGCGAAGGCTTCACCCAGCCGTCCATATCCAGTTATGACTTCATCAAAAATAAGGAGAATATCGTACTTTGTACAGATTTCCCGAATTCTTTCCAGATAACCCACTGGAGGAACAAGAACACCTGTTGAACCGGCAACAGGCTCAATTATTACTGCCGCGATTGTCTCGGGTCCATGTAGGGCACAAATTCGTTCCAGATCTTCGGCTAACTCCTTCCCATGTTCGGGTTGACCTTTGGAAAACGCATTCAACTCAGGCTGATGGGTATGCCTCAGATGATCGACGCCGGTCAAGAGCGAACCAAACACCTTTCTGTTGTTTACTATTCCGCCAACAGATATACCACCAAAGTTTACACCGTGATAACCACGCTCCCTACCAACCAATCTTATTCGCTGGCCTTCACCTTTGGCCCGGTGATAAGCCAGAGCAATCTTCAATGCACTTTCAACGGCTTCAGATCCTGAATTTGTAAAAAAGACATTTTCCATACCGTCCGGTGCCAAATCTCTGACTTTGTTGGCTAGTTCAAAAGCCTTTGGATGTGCGACCTGGAAGGTCGGGGAATAATCCAACTCAGAAACCTGTCTCTGTATCGCTTCAATAATTCTAGGATTTTTGTGACCAGCATTTACACACCAAAGCCCAGCACTTGAATCGATCACTTTTGTACCTGTTGAAGAAGTGTAGTACATACCTTCCGCCTCAACGAGTAATCTGGGTGATTTCTTGAATTGTCTGTTTGGTGTAAAAGGAATCCAAAAAGATGAAAGATCATTTGGAAGTGTTGTTTCTGTCGCCATTATTCCCTCCTCAGAACAGCAATACAGTCATGAATATACCTTTATGGGTAATGTATAAATGGGTTTGTTCCCTCACCATTTCTATAATAAGCCAAGATTAAATTGCAAACATTTTTGAATTATGTATTGTTTGGACTTGATAATCCCTCTTGGATTATTCTTTTTCAAGAATTATGGCCGTGCCAATTCCACCTGCTGATGGTATTGACGCCAAGCCAAAACCACCATTATTGTTGATAAGCTCTTGCAACAACCTAACTGCCAGAATGGCACCAGATGCTCCAATTGGATGACCTCTTGCTAGGGAACCTCCCCCAACATTGACCCGCTCTGAATCAAGATCAAGCTCTTTCAAACATGCTAAAACCTGTGCTGAAAACGCTTCCATAATTTCAAAGTAAATTATACTATCCTGCATCAACCCCTCCCTTTTCAGAGCTTCTTTGATAGCTGGAACAGTTGCCAAACCAGGCATGGTTGGATCATCCCCAATAGTCAAACCGCTAGCAATACGCACTTTAGGGGATTGCAATTCGTTGGCCACCTTTTCTGACACAACGAGTACGAAGGCTGCCCCATCAGCAGCCACTGATGTATTAGCCGGTGTGATGGTTCCGCAAATGGGAACAATTTTTTTGCAGGTTTCCATGGTCAATCTTCTGGTAAATTGATCCTTTCTTGGGATATCCCCAATGGAAACGATTTCTCCGCTGACGGTGTCCGAATTTTTACGAGCCTTCTTGTGACTTTCAATTGACCAAAGATCCTGACATTCTTTTGAAAGCGAATATTTTTTGGCAAGTTCATTGGCTGCTAAGACCATGTCAGGGTCCTGTTTGGGCCAGGGAGTAAAAGGAGCCTGATCAATAGGTTCTCGGTCATACTCTCCATTTCGCTTGAGGTATACCTTTGGCCGCTGTGAATAGCTTTCAACCCCACCTACCAAAAGAGCTTCAGCAACATTACTCGTGATCAGAGCTTTGGCCAGTAAGATTGCATCCAAGCCGCTGGTGCATTGTCGATCAATGGTCATACCCGGTGCGTTTTTGGGAAGTCCTAACTGCAAACTTATAACTCTTCCAGGATTGCCTCCGGGGCCTAACACATTACCGACGACTATGTCATCAATCCTCGCGGGTTCCATACCCACCTTGGCAAGACAAGCTGACGCAGCAAGGGCACCCAGGGTGTAAATATCAATATCCTTCAGGGCTCCATTTCTTGGTGCAACAGGAGTTCGAGCATACGAGATGATGTAGGCGTCCTTCACCATATCCCCTGTTCCAATTTGGTTTGTATGGATCTCAGATTTAATTTACCTGAAGCGAGCAGGGGAGGTCTAGCACCAATCAAGCGATATGATTTAGGGGTTTTGTAATTGCCCAACTCTTTACGGCACCTTTTGGTAATATCACTGATATCAGGTTGTTTTATTTCATAAAACAAGCATGCTTGTAGTTGTGTGCCTTTGTATTTGTCCAATTCAGGATAAACATAGGCCATATTAACATGTTCAAAGGTCTCCAGATAAGATTCAATTTCTTCTGGCTGAACATTGACATCAAGGATGTTGATCATGCGATCCTTTCGCCCCATGAGAAATAAATTACCATTTTTATCAAGAAAGCCCCTTTCGCCAGTTTGATAAAAATCAGTTTTGTTTGAACTAAATTTGCCATCAATAATATAGCCTTCAAACAAATAAGGAGACGCAACCTCTATATTACCCGTGACATCAGAGGGCAGCACATCACCAGATTCATTAACCACTCTGACAATTACATCTTTGTATGCTTTGCCAACTGACCCTTGCGGTGTATCTGGGTTGCTAACTGTTATAAAACTGGTTTCTGTTGTCCCATAGAATTCTGTAATTATTGCTTTAGGGAAAATATTTTCCAATTTCGGTATCAAGGGCGAGGATAGTTTGGAACCACCAACTACAATCCGACGCAAAGTTGAATTTGGTTCGAATTGGTGAATGTCAAAGGCACGTAACAAGAGTTTAAGCTGAATTGGTGTTGCATAAAGCACGGTAAGTTTCCGTTTGGCAATTTCATGGAGTTGGGATGAGGGAAGCCAATCATAAAGCAACGTTACATTGGTGCCAAGAAAGAGGCCCTCCATTAAGCCATAGAATGATATCGAGTGCGTTAAATCACCGAGAATACCATAACTGTCATGGTTAGAAATTGACCATTCCTTCTGATTTATTTTGAAACTTTGAATCCATGTATTCTGTAATCGCAGGATTTGTTTTTTGTTTCCTGTGGTTCCTCCAGTCTGAATGATAAAGCTTGGAGGAGATGTCCCGGGCGCATGACCAAAGTGACTGAAATCAGCATTAACTTTGTCATTTTCCGGAAACTCCTCTGCTGTTAAGCGAAAGCAATGGTTTTGATCTACAGATCGAAACAGATTGACAATACCCTTAGCCGGGTTTTCATCAATTTTTATAGCTATAGCAGGTTGTGAGTGGTTAGGCCTATTTTGAGATAACAAACATTCAGCATCAAGTGAAAATCCTTTACCACTTAAAACTGAACTTTGATTCCAACAGAATTTCAAAGAAGAACTTTCAATGCTAACTAATTTGAGGGGTGTTTTATAAAAAAAATGTGGTTGAATTAATAAATAGAGGTATCCTTAAATCATTTAAGTCCCAATCACTGGAGAATATTACACCAATGATCAATCCGGATACAAGGAAGCAACAGAATCTATTTAAGGCAAAGGGTTGTCTAATGGGACAACTAGGTGTGATTCACTTGATCGCCTGGTTGAAATTGAAACTCCAGAAGAAATTTTAAATTACTATCCCGAAGGGGTTAGAGGACTTTCTGATAGAGGATCATGGAACCCCATTGCAGGGCAACAACCGACGATTCCGAAATCGCTTTATTACTTGCCCGAGAGTTAGATGAACTTGACGGATACGATCAAGAAACTGTTGAAAATGGTTATATTGACGGACTAAAATCAGGCCCGTTTGATTGTGGACAAACAATTTACAACGGCTTGGTTGGTAGTCATCTTTCTGAAAGTCAGGCCAATGGTGCCCTAATGAGAATAAGTCCCTTGAGTATTTATGGGGTCAATCATCTATTGGAAAAAGTAAGAGATTTAGGCCATCAAGGATACTGAGTTGACAGTTAAGGCTCTTTTCACTGGGGGCATTTTTCATACCATTTTGAACGGGTGTGAAGGGATCAAACTTTACCAAAAATAAGAAAATGGGCCGTAGAGATACGACACAGTCCGAGATTATTACAAATAATCGAGAAGGCCACCGAAGCAAATATAACTGATGCCCATGTGAAGGTGGGATGAGTGTTGATAGCTTTTCATAATGCCTTTTGGCAACTTATACATGTATCTAATTTGGAGGAGGGTATTTTGGTACTGTTATGCTTGGTGGAGATACTGATACCAATGCCGCTATTTCTGGTGCCCTTCCAAGTGCGGTATACGGTTCGAAACTGTACCTCATCAATGGTAAGAGATAAAACTGTGTTGTCGTCCTGATAATGAATTCAGGAGTACACCGACCTTGTCCCGAATGTTTTTAGCCCGTCAGGGCTTTAGAATTTGCTGAAAAGTTGGTTTTGAAGCGGAAAAGAAATAAACATCATTTTTCCCCAGAATCAACTCTGGTTTGAATTTAGTGAATAACCGTGGGCAAAGCAAAAATGCTTGTCAAAACGGCGGTGATTGCAAATACAAAAAATACAATTATAAGTTCGCACAGTACGGAGGATCTAAAGTGCTTCAGAGCATCAGAATTCCCTGTTCTCAATGTGGGCACAAATCGTAGTTTGTTGGCAGTAGCTAATCCGAGTAAGCCAACCACAGCAACAATTTTGATAACAAGGGTTACCCCGTATCCTGTCGTGAATAAATTCGTAAGTGAATTTACCAACTGGTAAGCAAGCCATCCACCTGCAAATAGAAGTATGGGGACAAAAAACGATGCAACTTGACCAAATTTGTGTGCGATCTCACCAACATTCAATATTTGTGATGAATGGCCGCTAAGTTGGTATAAAGGAAGCAATACGCCAACCCAAATAGCAATCCCAGTTAAGTGGACAAGCAACAAAAACTGAAACAATACGTTGAGTCCTTCTGCAACATGACCAATTTGGGTGAACGAACCCAATACGGTCAAACTTCCAATTGTTGCAATGTATTTGACTATGTTACCTGGCAGGGCGCCAATAAGGATAAGGATGAAACCTACAAGGCGAAGAAATAATGCAGTTCCAACTGGAGTTTGCCACAGCATTCGCATCATCTCGGGGTCAAGAGCGCTGGTAATGTGACCGGTCAATCTTGCTGCTGTTAAGGTGAAGATCACAAGAGTTGAAGTTAAGCCAATTACAGCAAACCA
Organism: Paracoccaceae bacterium; assembly: GCA_022822495.1. Classification (GTDB taxonomy): domain Bacteria; phylum Pseudomonadota; class Alphaproteobacteria; order Rhodobacterales; family Rhodobacteraceae; genus MPNP01. Next base: position 62,709 of record JAJEBQ010000033.1, read on the forward strand.
ACCAACCATCCGTCGCGTATTAAAGTTCGATTGTACTTTTTTTGTTTCAAAGAGTATCAAATAGAAAATTGTTCCTGACGAGAATAACGCACTCAGGTAGAGCATGAACTTTGATGAAATAAAACATAAACTCCAGATGTCCATCTGCAATTATTCCGCAAACGTAAACTCGATCTCACCTTTAAGCAAGTGCCCATCAAGACCAAGTGCCCGCCACTTAATACGATAAAGACCACCTCCCATCGGTTCGATAGGTAAGGTGAATTCTTTTGCAAAGCTTTTATAATTGGAAATATCAAGTATTACGGGCTCATTTTGCTCGTATTGCATTTCGGCTTGAGTCAATCGGATTTTACTGGCCATAAAGATTGAAACACTGGCAGGTAGCTCTTCTATCTTGGCATGGTTACTTGGTATGGTTTTTTCGACCTTGGAATGAGCCATGGCCTGCACAGATAGAGTAACCGACAAGACGACTATCATTATGTGATGGATAATTCGGCTCATATTTATTCCTTTATTAGACTTTCAGATAAGATCAACACGAGGTTAACGGTCATTTTAAACATTTATTCCAAGAGATAATCTAGGAAACATTGTTTTCAGTATAACCAACTGGAACCACATTGATAGCTCTTGGTTCGTTTCGTCAGGTAAATACCACGGCAATCGCTTTTAACATTTTTATTCCTTGTGTAGGGGATTAAATCCCATACCGCCTCAAAATTAAAACATTATATTGTGGCAAAAAAAGTACAGAATTATTCCTATGTTTTCAAAGGGGTTGCCGATTGCAGACGCCGTAATGCAACGCACCTTGATCTTCATGAGATACTGATGATTACCCTTTCGACGGTATCAAGGAGGATTTCTTCGTTCTTAATCTGGCTTGGGTATCCAAAGACAAGATATTCACATCGATTCGGGGGAGAATGGATAAAGCGGGTTTGTTTGGCTGAACTCCTTGCTAAAAAGGGAATATTTCAAAAGCGATAGCCCTAGGTCAGTTCATTTGAGGGGTTGTTATGTGTGGTTCCTAACTGATACACTCTTGGAGCATGGAGGGGTTAACTTACAAAATTATCGGGGGTATATACTCTCCAATTATCTTGATCTGCCACCAAGTAAAATGTATGGTTTGATTTTTTGATTGAAAAAATGGTTATCTGAGATGACTAGATGATCCGGTTTTATATCTGAATACTCATCAGCTAAGCGCTCTGCTTCGTTAATAGCTGCCTTTTCTTCAACGCTCAATTCTCTGCCGCCAATCAGGTCTGAAAGCTTTTCTGGTAGAGATGATAATTTGCGATTGGTTCTTTCTGTAACTGACATAATTTTGCTCCTTTATTAATCTTGAACATTACGGTTATGGAAATAAAACGGCAAACCATTACGATCAATGAAATCGGTCAAGGGATCATTGTATCCCCGGATTGCAAGCCTCAAATCATCAATGTCTGTGTAATCCTCAATTTCAATTCCTAGAGATTTGAGTTTCTTAACATCAAGGCTACGTCCATGGGAAAGCCATTTTTTATGGTCAACTAACTCTATGGTGATTCCTTCGGCGCGTTTTCTTTTCTCATTTTCGGTAGCCAGCTTTACTTCGTTAGTCGTCTGGTGTACGGTCAGTCCTTAAATTTGTATTCTACAAGCCAATCGGTAAGAAGTTCTATTGATAGGTCACGTGCCTGTTCGAAAAGGGCCAATTTTGCCAAATCTATGCTTCTCAACAACACGACATTACCAAGTGAGAGTCTTGGTTTCGCAGCAATTTCATGGACTTTGTTGATATAACCAAGAGTCGGTACCCAATCCCCTGTATCAGGAATTTGTACCTGTGGATCAATTGGCCCCAAGCTACCCGTACAGTCCATATAAATATTGTCTCCAGACATACAAAAAATTGTGCCAGCCGACATCGTCAGATCAGGTACTATAAAATTAACAATCTCGTAATGTCTTCGTAAAACACCCACCATTCTTTCTGTTGTCTCTGCGGCCCCTCCAGCAGTTCGCAAAACGACAGATATCTGTTTTTCCTTTCGTGAGCTTCTTTCTTTGACTTGCTCAAAAAATCTCGAAATGCACGAAAAAGCGCAGGATGTATTTGGCCATGAAAAAAGACCACATCGCTTGAAAGTATTTCCTCTAATTTTGTAATTATTCAGGTATCCTGAGTACCCTAAAAATGGGTAAAATCGGATTCTTCCAATATATTTACACAATCATGTACATTTGTGTCTGTAAAATCTAAAGCCTTCAAGATACAGACAAACAATCAACTGAATTTCAATATATTGATACGTTTCATACCTGAATAGTTACAGTGACATTAGTATTACATCCCCGGGGTATAGTCATCAGGCTCATGGCGGGTTTGAAGGGTTGGTTCCTGATTTGGGGCCATTTCGGGGTTA